>NZ_JANIOC010000018.1 GCF_024733565.1 Rossellomorea sp. SC111
GAAGGGATTGCCATCTTTTCCTTCTGCCTGTTGATTCCCCTGATCCTCTACACCGGCGGATGCGGGCTGATCTATACTATCCGCCGTTGATTCCTTCCCTGTTCCGCTTTTATTCGAGCGGTTTATATCCAGGGTTCCCACTGCTATATAAACTCCTAATGCGGTTAGAAATAGGACACTTCCTATGATGATGCCGACTACCTTCCTGCTCATGTTCCACTCTCCCCTTTTACTGCATTTTCTGTATGTAGTAGTTTTCTAGATATTGGATGGAATGTCCTTCTATTGTGTTGAAATAGTGTCTCATTTTACCATATAGGCAGGGTATTCCCATGGCTGGAGAGGGAGCAGAAGATAGGTGCCTCATGCCGGAGGATTATTTAACATGGTGATTTAGTGTAGAATTTTTTCTTTAAAACCAAATAAAAAAACGCCCCACCGGTTAAAAGGCAGGACGCTCTAATCCAACTTAAAATCTCTTATACCCGACAAACTTCGGATTCCAATACGTATTGCTCAACTTCGAAACGACTACCCCACTGTCGGACGCGTGAATGAATTCCCCGTTCCCAACGTAGATCCCCATGTGGCTGATGCCGGCTTTATACGTATTCTCGAAAAACACAAGGTCGCCAGCTTTCGGGCTTGATACGAAATGGGATTTGCTATAGTAACCTTCTGTATTCGTTCGTGCAATCGATTGTCCCGCCTGGTTGAAGACATAGTAGATGAATCCGCTGCAGTCGAAGCCGGATGGTGATGTGCCTCCCCATGCGTATGGTGTTCCTACATATTTCTTGGCGATGTCGACAACGTTTGAAGTTGGTGTTTCAGATCCACCGGAAGAACCATTAATGGATAACTTTTGACCAACATAGATGGTGCTTGAGCTTAGGTTGTTCCAGGACATGATGTCGGACACACTGACGTCATAGCGTACGGCGATGTGAGACAGTGTGTCACCCGATTGTACAGTGTATGTGCTTGATCCCGTTGAAGGTGGTGGCGTAGTTGTTCCGCCGGATGAAACAATCAACGTTTGACCAGGATAGATGACATCACTCTTCAGGTTGTTCCATGATTTCAATTCAGAAACATACACATCGAACTTAGCTCCGATTTTTGATAGATAGTCACCAGATTGGACGGTATATGTTTTAGCAGAAGTACTTGTTGATTTAGACACTTCCAGGACTTGGTTTACATAGATCGTGTTGGAGCTTAAGTTATTCCAGCTCTTAAGGTTTGAAACCGATGTATCATATTTATATGCAATCACGGAAAGGGAATCACCTGATTGTACGCGGTAAGTGGCCGCTTCCGTAGAGTTGGCAGCCATTGTCGAGACTAGTGCAGCAGCAGTAAAGGCAATAATGGATTTCTTCAAAAAAATGTCTCCTTCATAAATAGTGTCGAATTTTAGTGCGTGTCCATTATCTATGAAAGCAACAAATATTTTAATAGGCTAATATTCTTATATGAAGAAAAATCAGGAAGAAACCCCAGTATTATAAGGTTTGGTACTTTATGGTTTTGTTTCCAACTCCCTTGGGTTGCCGTTTATAGAGTGAGTACTTTCGTACTTTCCTCCATACATTTCTACATCATAATACCCTTGATCCTTTTTTGTAGGTTGTTTATCTGTTGCAAAATGAAAACGGCTACACTTTTTCATTGACAACTTGTATATACATGAATACAATAAAAGTATATCTTGTATATACAACACCCCGGACAAAATGAAAGCGTTTCGTTTTTTTATGCTAAAAGCATGGTTCGAAGCGTTTTCCACATACGAATTAGGGGAATCCATTAAATAGAAATGAAAGCGGGTACAATGCTTTTATGAAGGGTGCCTGTCACCTTTCACCATTCCAAGGGAGGGAAATTCATGAGCGTGAAACGTGAAGACGTTCTCGAAATCATTGAAGCGATTGGCGGCAAGGATAATATCCGCACGGCCACTCACTGTGTGACTCGTCTACGGCTGGTGCTGAACGATGAGAAGAAAGTGGATAAAGAAAGATTAGAGGCCATTGATTTGGTGAAGGGTTCCTTCTCCTCAAACGGTCAGTTCCAGGTTGTCATCGGACAAGGTCTTGTGAATAAAGCGTATCAAATCTTGGCTGAGGAAACAGGAATCGAGCAGGCATCGAAACAGGATGTTAAAGATGCCGCGACTCAGAACCTGAATCCCCTGCAGCGCGCGATCAAGGTCCTGGCGGATATCTTCATTCCGATCCTTCCGGCGATCGTAACGGCCGGTTTGTTGATGGGTCTGAATAATATTCTGACCGGACCGGGGATTTTCTATGATGAGAAATCGGTCATCGATGTTCATAAGCAGTGGGCTGATTTTGCCTCGATCATTAACTTGATAGCCAACACGGCCTTTGTGTTCCTGCCAGGGTTGATCGGTTGGTCAGCAGTCAAGCGTTTCGGCGGAAGTCCATTACTCGGTATCGTATTAGGTCTTATGCTTGTTCATCCGGACTTATTGAACGCTTGGTCTTATGCAAGTGCAGAAAAGATTCCTACGTGGAACTTATTCGGATTTGAAGTCGACAAGATCGGGTATCAGGGACAAGTTTTACCGATCCTATTCGCTTCCTATCTATTAGCGAAGATTGAAATGTTCCTGGATAAGAGAGTTCATGATTCCATCAAGCTCTTAGTCGTGGCACCGGTGGCCCTTTTGATTACCGGATTTGCCGCCTTCATCCTAATCGGACCTGTGACCTTCTTCATTGGTAACGTGCTGACGGATAGCGTCGTGTGGGTGTTCGATCACGTATCATGGTTAGGTGGTCTCCTGTACGGTGGTTTATACGCCGTCATGGTTATTACCGGTATGCACCATACGTTCCTGGCGGTAGACTTACAGCTCGTCTCAAATGCAGGCGGAACCTTCCTGTGGCCAATCCTGGCACTATCCAATATTGCACAGGGTTCTGCGGCACTCGCCATGATGTTTGTGGCGAAGAAAGAAAACGAAAAACTGCGCGGTCTGGCAGGAACCTCTGCCCTTTCCGCTTATCTTGGCATTACAGAGCCTGCGATGTTCGGGGTTAACTTACGTTACAAATATCCGTTCATCTCGGCGTTGATCGGTTCTGCCATCGGCGGTGTGTTACTTGCCATGACAGGTACGAAAGCATTCTCCATCGGCGTCGGTGGACTGCCGGGTATTCTGTCCATCAAGTCAGAGTACTGGGTACCATTTGCCATCGGAATGCTCATCGCCATCGTCGTACCATTCACACTGACAATGATCTGGTCCAAATTCAGCAAAAACGAAGTAGCCTAAGCAATAGAGAGAAAACAGTTGCACCAACTTGTATATACAAGTTAAACTAAGGGGGACAAATGAATTCTTAGCACTTGCCTGAAAAGGATAGTGATGGGGATGTTTGTCCCCTTTTTCATTAGAGGGACGGGCCTTCAAATCTGCTTGTTTTGAAGCGTCTTTTCCTATTAGTTAAGGGTTTGTGACGGAGAATGGAAGGTACGTCCCTCTAAAAATGCATTAGAACAATGATGATATGAAATAAATGAGACGGATGAGCAGAAAATGTGAGGTCCGTCCCTCAAATATATGTGAAGGATGGTGCAGGTGGTATGAAGCAGCCTTGGTGGAAGAAGTCGGTTGTGTATCAGATTTATCCGAAGAGTTTTTATGATACGTCGGGGAATGGCGTCGGGGATATAAAGGGGATTACGGCGAAGCTTGATTATTTGAAGGAGCTTGGGATCGATGTGGTGTGGATTACGCCTATTTATAAGTCTCCTCAGAATGATAACGGTTATGATATCAGCGACTATTTCAACATTCATGAAGAGTACGGGACGATGGAGGATTTCGATGAGCTTCTGGAGGAAGCACACTCCCGCGGCATCAAGATCATCATGGACATCGTAATCAATCATACATCGACGGAGAATCAGTGGTTCATCGAGTCTCGTAAGTCGAAGGACAATGAGTACCGTGACTTCTATATTTGGAAGGATGGCAAAGAGGACGGCTCCGAACCGACCAACTGGCAGTCGAAGTTCGGCGGCAATGCGTGGCAGTATGATGAGGAAACGGGTCAATATTACCTTCACCTCTTTGACGTCACCCAGGCCGATTTGAACTGGGAGAACGATAAGGTCCGCGAGAAGCTGTATGACATGATGCATTTCTGGCTGAAGAAAGGTGTCGACGGCTTCCGTCTGGACGTGATCAACCTCATCTCCAAAGATCAGGATTTCCCTGATGATGACGGCTCGGTCGCTCCCGGTGATGGACGCAAGTTTTACACTGACGGGCCAAAGGTCCATGATTATATGCAGGAAATGAACAAGGAAGTATTCTCTCAATACGACATCATGACCGTCGGGGAAATGTCTTCCACCACGATCGACAACTGTATCAAGTATTCCAACCCGGAGCGCAATGAGCTCAGCATGACGTTCAACTTCCATCACTTGAAAGTGGACTACCCGAACGGTGAGAAATGGTCGGTCGCTGACTTCGATTTCCTGAAGTTGAAGGACATCCTGTCTACCTGGCAGCGTGAAATGTACAAAGGCGGCGGTTGGAACGCCCTCTTCTGGTGCAACCATGATCAGCCGCGGATCGTGTCCCGCTACGGTGATGACGGAGAGTATCGTAACGAATCAGCGAAGATGCTCTCGACGACGATCCATATGATGCAGGGTACCCCTTATATTTATCAAGGGGAAGAGTTCGGGATGACGAATCCGAAGTTCACAAGCATCGACGAGTATCGTGATGTGGAGTCCCTCAATACGTTCAATATATTGAAGGAACAAGGAAAATCGGTAGAAGAGATCCTCGAGATCCTCCGACACAAGTCCCGTGACAACTCACGGACACCTGTGCAGTGGAACAGTGACGAGAATGCCGGGTTCACAAGCGGCACCCCTTGGATCCCTGTTGCGAAGAACTATCAGGAAATCAATGCAGAGCAGGCGTTAGAAGATGAAAGCTCAGTCTTCTATCACTACCAAAAGCTGAACCGCCTCCGTAAGGAATACGACATCATTGTCGACGGTGACTACCAGCTGATCCTGGAAGATCACCCTGACATTTTTGGCTATGTACGGAATGGCGACGGCGAAAAGCTGCTTGTGGTGAATAACTTCTATGCTCGCGAGACGGAGTTCACGCTACCTGATGAGGTGGATGTGGAAGGCTGGTCGAGTGAGGTTCTGATTTCGAATTATGAGGATGCAAGGAATGTTTATTCTCAAATCTCGCTTCGTCCTTATGAGTCTGTGGTGTTCCGATTAACAAAATAAAGAAGATGAGGCATTGTTCTTTTGAGCAATGCCTTTTTTCACGTAAAGACGATTAAAAATCCATAATATGGGTATATGGTAGTTATGTCACGAAGTCAACTTCAGTACAATTCACCCATACCCAACCACTATTTCCATTTGATACCATTAATTAGCGTGTTTACTATTAATAAGGGGGATGAAAGTCTTGTCCTATTTATCATATTTGATTTCCCAGCTCCATGAGAAAAAAGAGCAGCTTGTACGATTGAGAAATTCCCACTCCAGCCTCAAGGCCCTTCAAGGTGAATTTCTTCAGCATCAATCATCCGTTACGGCACCGGACCTTAGCCCCACTACCTGGCAGGGTACATTAGCCAAAGCTTTCACGGAAATCAGGGAAGATATGTTTACTTTCCTACATAGACCTTTCTCATAACCAAATGGATACGGCCATCAGTACCATCGAAGACAAAATCGCCTCACTCCGGACAGAGATCCAGTCCCTCGAAACGAGTATCGCCAGTGAACGTGCCCGTATCGAACAGGAACAAAGAAAGGAAGGATGACCATGAGCCATCCTGCGCATGGGTGAAATCAATGAATCCTTGAAGAACATTCAGGCTGCCACGGAGACGAGCAAGTAAAAAACAGTAAAAAGGTGATAGTCACTTCATGGAAACAACCAACCATAACATTAAGAAAGCAGTGCGCTTTGCATTATTACTGTACACTATATTAATGGGTTTAGGCGGAACTGCCATGTTCTCCGTTTTACTCATATGGGTGATTCCAAAAAATCAGCTGTCATTTGTTAGCCTTCCTTTGACCATGATGGCCTTATTCTTTTACGGGACGTGTGTAGCGGCACTTTTGGTCCGCTCAAAATTTTTTAAGAAAGAAGGGGTTTAAGACTCCACCCAACAATCGGACATAAAGGAAAACGGGAACAAAGAAAGGAATCAAGATGAATATTAAATATCTATTAATGCTTATATTTATCACATTCACTTTACTGGGCTGTAGCCAGACCACTGCAGATGAACCTAAAAAGGAAGAAAAAGTTAAGGAAGAAAACTTGGATCCGACTAAACTTCTCCCTATTGGAACGGTAGTCAAACTGTCTAAAATGGATAAATCGGTCATGATTTACGGTTACAATCAAATCCAGGTGAGCACGAATAAACAATTTGACTATATTGCGGTTCCTTACCCGGAAGGCAATATTTCGCCAGACTACAATGTTTTCTTTAACAGGAACTTGATTGAAGAGGTTTTACATAATGGCTACGTGACGGATGAAGATAAGAAAATCCGTGAAGAAGCCGACCGTGAGGAAAATACCTACTAGGAGGTGTACCTATGTTCTCAGACAATCCATGCCTTAGAAAAATCATCCGGACCGGACTCCTTGTATTTGCCATCATGGGATTCATTAGCGGAACGATGCCACTGGCCATCATCAGCCCTGCCATTTTCACCGGCACTTCCATGCCAGAACAGCTTCCTGCTTTCATGGTCATAGCCGTGGTTAACTATGGCTTTGCAATTCTTTTACTGGTGGTCCGTTCTAAATTTTTTAAAAAGTAAACCTGTTTTAATTTAAGGTTAACATTTAAATACTTTAATGGGATAATAAAGAGAAAAAGGAGTTCCTGTAATGAATGCCACGGAAAAAGATCAACATCTTCTTCATGAAATGGAATCAAAACGTCTGGAACTAAAATACTTTGCCCAATACCATGGTTTCTCACATCCCGCGACGGTGAAGCTCAGTCAGGAACTCGATGAACTATTTAACCTCTACCACCAATTGAATCAAAAATAAAAGGCTGTGCCCGGGCACAGCCTTTCTTCATCATTCCGTCGCTTCATCTTCTCCCTCACTGGCCAAGAAGAAAATCGCCGCAACCTTCCATCCATCCTCTTTCTTATGGAAGACGGTTACCTGCTTCCCTGAACGGGTCACTTCCTTATCACTGTTCGGATCCTTCGTTGTTGCTGTAATCTCAGCATACACATCCGCTTTCTTGCCGGCATAGTTGATGATCTTCTCATTCTCCACGGTACGCTTCGAATCGACACTATCAAAGATCTGCTTTACATAGCGCTCTTCATCTTCGTACTTGAAGTTCACCGGTGTCTTCGAAATGACACTCATGTATGAATCGAAATCTTCTTCGTTAAAGGCATTGATATATTGATCAAAAGCTGCGTCGATCGCCGTTTTTTCTTCTTCCGGGATCCCTTCCGCTTCCTTCAGCTCACTTGCGTCCTCCACGATCTGCGTCATTTGGGTCAGGGATGCCGCCTCATCAGTCGCAGGATCATCTTTCGGGCTGACCTCTTCTGTCTTCTTTGCCGTCTCTTTGTCTTCCTTCTTCTCTTCGTCTGCCCCACAAGCACCCAATAATAACGTGCTCACGCCAATTCCCAACATGATTTTCTTCCAATGCTGTTTCGACAATGCTCTTCACCCTTTTCTAAAATTTGCACTATCTCCATTCTATTGAAAATATTCGCAACACTCAAGTTGAATCTCATTTCATCCTAATAATTATGGTAAAATAATAGCAGGTGATATTATGACGAAAAGCAATAAATACCAACAAATCTTTGAGGATCTCTCTGAAAAAATACAGAACGGCACGTATGCAGCGAATTCGATCCTGCCATCGGAAAACGAGCTCTCAGTGATATACGCCACTTCCCGTGAGACCATTCGTAAAGCGCTTACATTACTCGCTCAAAAAGGACTGATACAAAAACTGCGCGGAAAAGGCTCCCTCGTACTCGACGTGTCACGTATGAGCTTTCCGATTTCAGGACTTGTAAGCTTCAAAGAGCTTCAGACTTCCATGGGACGCGATCAGATCGAAACGTTCGTCCACGACTTCGGATTGATCTCAGCAGATGACGGGATCGCTACTCAACTCGAGACGTCCCGTGACGCTGAAATCTGGAAAGTCGTCCGCTCCCGCAAAATCGGAGGCGAGAGGATCATTTTGGACAAGTCCTATTTCCTAAAAGAACAAGTCCCTCTGCTGACAAAGGAAATATGTGAGAACTCCATTTATGAATATCTCGAAGGGGATCTCGGACTACCCATCGATTTTGCAAAAAAAGAAATCGTGGTGGAAGAGTGTACGGATGAGGACCGGGAATACCTGGACCTGAATGAGTATGATCATGTGGTCGTCGTAAAGAACTATGTCCATTTAAAAGATGCCACACTGTTTGAGTATACAGAATCGCGCCACAGGCTGGATATGTTCCGGTTTGTTGATTTTGCACGGAGAAAGCATTAGGGTGGGTCCACTTCCTGGTTGGGGAGTGGACTTTTTATGAAGAAGATACAATTGCTCACTTTCTAATAATCAAAAAAAATCAGTCCGTCAGTAAATTGCCCGGACTAATCATAAGGTTTCATTCACCAGCTATACCTTTGGCTTGCTCCGACTGTTCTTCTTTCACTTCTTCAACTTGCTTTTCTTCCTTGGCTTCTTCTATTACCTTTTCTTCTGGTTGCTCCTTACTACTTTCATCTTCTTCTACTTGAGGTGTATTTGCCGGCTTTTCCTCCTGTTCGGGCTCCTCAACAGCAGGCGGCACCGTTTCTTCCTCTTCTTCTATTACAGGAGATTCCTCCGCGGTTTCAGCTGCTTCTCCCTCAGGTTCTGCCTTTTCTGGCTTCTCTACTTTCGTTTCATCTTGATCCTTCGCCTTATCTTCCACTTTCGTTTCTTCTGGTTGGGTAACGACTGGTTGGATCATTTTCGCAGGATCCACCGCTACGCTGAAGGTTTCATCCACATAATTGATAAATCCCTTGATGTGATAGTCCACAGACGTTGCCTCACACCCACCGCTACGGTCTGAAATGGCATCCGGTGCCGTTTTAAAAGATTCACCCGGTTTCAGCTTTTGGCTGGCGATCAGTTCCTCTCTGCTACCGGATTGAAAGGAGATGGTCACCTTCGTACTCATATCCGATATATTTTTGACAGATAGTGAATGTTCAATGGAGCAGTCGTCACCATATGTGATTTCCGAGGACCCGATCTGCAACATGTCTTCCGTTGTGGCATTTTGAATGGTGCCCGATGCACTCGTTTCCGATGTGAACCACGCATATGTTCCTGGTAAACTGTTTAAAGCAGTTGAAATGAAATAGATAGAGGAAAGGATAAGGAAGGTGCAGATCATGATAAGGGCTCGATTCCCTTTTAATCCATTATGCAGCGATTTCATTAGATTCTCCTTTCAATAAAGAAAGGCAGCCTGAGTGCGACTGCCCCATCCTTCAGTCATTATTTCTTGTTTTCGAATTTAGCGCCCTGGTCTGTCTGCTTCGCCTGAACCATTAGATTTCCGTTATATTTCGCCCCTTGATACTCGTTCCCTGCACTCTGATCAAGTTTCACATCGAATGCCATTGTGATGTATTGATCTTCTTCCAGCGTGAAGAACTCGTCTTTACCGAACTTAAAGGTCTTATCTCCCTCGGAAGAAGATTTCGCAAGAGTCGACATTGCCTGCACTTCTTCCACCGTTGCTTCTCCAGTAACGACCTCTACCCCTTTAGGCAATGCAGCCACTGCTGACTTCGACATGCTCATCTGTGGATTGTGATTTCCGTTGAAGAAGCCTTTTTCCCACGCCATTCTCCAATCATTCATTTCATCCATATCAGGCTTTGCTTTATATTTAAAAGCCATATAATAGATTTTATACGGATCTGCAGAAGCTTTATCGACGGAGCCGGTATACGTCAGTTTTAAGTTTTGCTTTAGGTCTCCTGTATTTTCAAGAGTAATAAAATCTCCATAAATCACTTGTGACGGAGCGAACTTTTCACCGTTAAATAGAGGTGTCGTGATGGCTTCTCCGTTATTCACCGATAGATTTCCCGTATCGATGGTTCCCGTTGCCGATGTACTGGACGTGAACCAAGAATATGTACCATATCCTGCACTTACCACTAAAGCCCCTGCCAATGATGTTGCCAATAATGCTTTTTTAACTGATTTCATAAAATGATTTCCTCCTCGATTTTGGTATACTCTATTTTTCTTTCATTGAACCCGGATACGATTAAACCTTTGATGATGCAGTATCTTCCTTCCTGTTGAAATATCTGTTGGTGCGTTCAAATACTTCAATCAGGATAAATAATAGGAATGGCAGCAGAACAAACAGGGAAAATCCTATTTTGCTCGAAATGAATTTCGCCACATACCCTGCATTCGGCAGAATGACGGCCACTTCCCCTATCAAACTATCAGGTTTCACTTTCCAGCTGTCTTCTACATTGTTATTGTCCCCTTTTGTCAGGAAACCTTCAGGAGTGACATCTACCACCCGGTGAGTGACGACCTTTTGATCGGCGGTCCGGAAGGTGATGATTTCCTTTTCCTTCACACTCATAGCATCCTTTTCCTTTACAAAGACCATGTCCCCCGCACTGATCTTGGGCTCCATACTGTTTGTCAGGACCGTTAACGGCTTATACCCAAAAAAAGATGGAATCTTACTCGGATTCTGTTGTGCTTGATAAGAGACGAATAAGAGAAATACAATACAGCAAAGAACGGATATCGACAGGAGATAAGTGAACATTTTCAACATTTTTCTTTTCAATTCATCACATCCTCCCATTGAAGTTATCGCCTGTAATCACAAATTTACTAGACTTGGATAAAAGTGTCAACGTTATAACGAACAAAAACGTTCGTTAAAATACGACAAAATATTTTAGCGGGAAATTCTTTATATCGAACAATCGAAACCGAGATAGGATAAGGGTTGAAGTGCATAAATGACGATTAGTGAGGTTCGGTCCCTACGAAATACACCCTTTCAATATGTCGTAATTTGATGAGCGACTCTTCTAGAATTGTGAATTTTAATAGAATAATATGGGAATGTACCAAAAAACATTTAGGGGGTTACGTATGAACAAGCTATTCAAAACAGGGATCACTTCAGTTGTGATGGCAGGAACGTTATTCGCTGGGATTCCAGTCAGTTCGTCTGTGTCGGCAAGTGTAGTGACAGAAAGCAAAGTAAATAAAACGGATTCACATTACATTGGGACATTGGATGCTGCGTTGATCAATGATGAGAGATTGCTGGCATCATTAATCAAGCAAGGGAAGATTTCATCCAAGGCTTCTGATGCCTCCAAGCAAAAAGCGTTGGAGAAGTATATCGAACTCAAAGGAAAGAAAGTGGAAGATGCCAGTGGTAAGGATCCCATCGCACCTAAGGCGAAGGCTGCTGAATCCGAAAAGCATCAGAATTTCAAAGATGCCGGTAAAAAGAGCAGCGGCAAACTACAAGGAAGTACAAAACATCCTGATACCGTAAAGGAATCAGCGTCACCGGGAATAGCTAAAAAAGGAAAGCTTCTTACCATAATGGTAGAGTACTCGGATTTCGCCCATAACAATATCAAACCAAGCGAAACGGATAACTACTACGCTGATTACAATACGGAGCACTTCGAAGAAATGATCTTTGGCGAAGATGGCGTAACGGGTCCAAATGGAGAAAATTTCGTGTCCCAAAAGCAGTACTATGAAGAGCAATCAGGCGGGACGTACACAGTCGAAGGGAACGCTTATGGTTGGCTCAAAGTTCCTGGTACAGCGAAGTATTACGGAGCTGACAAAGCATCAGGAGGTCATGATAATGTGACTCCGGGTGGATCGAAACAATTAGTAAAAGATACTTATGCTGCGGCACTTGCAGCAGGAATACCCCTTGAGGATTATGACTTGGAAGACCCACATGATTTAGATGAAGACGGTAACTACTGGGAGCCGGATGGATTGGTCGATCACCTTCAAATCATTCACGCAGGTATGGGACAGGAAGCTGGAGGCGGTTCTTTATTTGATAATGCCATCTGGTCTCACAGATCTGCCGTATTCGTTGACACGGATGGACTTGGTAATGGTAAGCCTGGATTCTATGATTACACGATGATGCCAGAAGATGGTGCAACAGGTGTATTCGCTCACGAATATGGTCATGACTTAGGATTACCGGATGAGTATGACACAATCTATTCAGGTGAAGGGGATGCGGTCGAATATTGGTCGATCATGTCTGCGGGATCATGGGCTGGTAAAGTGCCAGGTACGGAACCGACTGGTTTCTCCCCGTGGGCTAAATCTTACTTACAATCGACACTTGGTGGAAACTGGACGAAACCGACCGTTATCGACTTTGAAGATTTAAAGAAAAAAGGAACGACCTTCCTTCTGGATCAGGCGAATTCTCCTAATGGACAAAACCATCAGGCGATTCAAGTGAATTTACCTCAGAAGAAGACAGCCATCAATACCCCTGCCTCCGGAAGCTACGAATATTGGGGCGGCCAGAAAGATGAAATCGATACGAACATGGTGACGGATGTTGACTTAACAGGGAAATCCTCTGCAAAGCTGACGTTCGACGCTTGGTATGATATTGAAGAACAATGGGATTTTGGATTTGTACAAGTTTCAACGGATAATGGCTCCACATGGAAGTCTTTAGGGAATGAAAACACAAGAAGCGATGTAGTGGCAGACGGGTATCCGACCATTTTGAACTCAATGCCGGGCTTCACAGGTAATTCCAATGGCTGGAAAGCCCAAACGTTCGACTTAAATCAATATGCAGGACAAAAAATCAAATTAAGATTGCGTTATGCAACTGACTGGGGTACAAGTCTGACTGGATTCTTTGCTGACAACATCAAGGTTGTGGCAGATGGGGCAACTGTATTCAGTGATGGTGGAGAATCGACAAACACACCATTCACACTTAATGGATTCGAACGCTCCGACGGAAATAAATATGTCGACCACTACTACTTAATGGAATGGCGTAACCATCAAGGTGTGGACAAAGGTCTTGCCCACATCGCACGTGGCAACTCATTGATGAGCTATGATGGCGGCCTTGTCGTCTGGTATGTCGATGATACGTACACTGATAACTGGACAGGCATCCATCCTGGTGACGGGTTCCTTGGAGTCGTCGATGCCCACGATGACACGAATTTAGTCTGGAATACTGGAGTTAAGGCTTCAAGTCGCTACCATGTGGCAGATGCAGCGTTTAACTTCATGCCGACGTCAGGATTGAACTTGATTTACCCTACTCAAACCCTGACGTTCCCAAGTCAGCGCGGAGTTCCTTTATTTAACGATATGAAGGATTATAACAACTCCTACCTGCCGGATGCCGGCCGTAATATCAGCCATTACGGACTGAAGGTTCTGGTCAATGATCAAGCAAAAGACAAATCGGTCGGTTCGATCATTTTGTCGAAGTAGAATAATAAAATGACACAATAACAGATTAACGCCTGGACAAGGAGCGGTTCTTTACTTGTCCAGGCATTTTTTGGATTCTATTAATGGTCACATCATTCACTAACTGTATATATATCCCTCTCTCTTGAAATCAAACCAAAAAAACGACCCTCCACCAGGAAGGGCCGCTCTCTCAACAACAAATTAACAATACTCTATCTATCATCCGGTACTTATCGTACTTCCACCCAACCGTTCTTGATCGCAGTCACGACTGCCTGGGTACGGTCGTTCACGTTCATTTTTTGAAGTATATTACTTACATGATTTTTAACAGTCTTTTCACTGATGTATAAGCCTTCACCAATGCCGCGGTTGCTCTTACCATCTGCAAGCATTTGCAGGACTTCACACTCGCGGCGCGTTAACAGGTGAAGCGGGCGGCGAACTTCGGACTGTTGGAATCCACCTGAATTTTGAGCATTAGCCAGGCGCTTGTATTCAGCAACCAGGTTGTGCGTCACTTTAGGATGGACATATGAACCACCTTCAGCAACAATTTTTACTGCGTCTACTAAAGCATCTGAGTCCATCTCTTTTAATAGATAACCGAGAGCCCCTGTTTTCAACGCATGGTTCACATAGTTCTCGTCATCGTGGATGGACAGGATGATGACTTTCGTATCCGGGTACTTGTCCATTAATTCACGAGTTGCTTCCACGCCGTTTATCTCAGGCATGTTAATATCCATGAGGACTACGTCGGGTTCATGTGTTTCGACGAGGTTCATCGCTTCTGAACCGTCATCACCTTCTGCTACTACATTGAAAGAAGGTTCGAATTCGAGGATTCGTTTAACCCCTTCCCTGAAAAGCTGATGATCGTCAATGATAACAATATTTGTTGCCATGTCTTTCGCCTCCCTAAACCTTCGAAAATTTACGTATTAAGAGGAACCTGGATCAGTATGACCGTCCCTGCCCCTACTTTTGAGTCAATCGTGATGTCTCCTTCGAGAAGGTCGACACGTTCTTTCATCCCCATGATTCCAAAGGATCCTCTTTTCTGTGTGTCTTTATCGAATCCTTTGCCGTTGTCTTTGATGACAACTGTTATTTGATCTTTCTTTACTTCTACTTTAACTTGGATATGCGTGGCTTCTGCGTGCTTAAGGGCATTCTGGACACTTTCTTGTACCAACCGGAACAAAGCGACTTCGAATTTGGAAGGAAGTCTGATATCGAGCCCCATATTCACAAACTGTATGGATGTCTCCTGGTTATACTCTTCGATTGTACTCAAGTATTTTTTGAGGGTCGGTATCAACCCGAGGTCATCAAGCGCCATTGGTCTGAGGTCATAGATGATGCGGCGGACCTCATACAGGGCTGAGCGGACCATCCGTTTAAGATCGCGGATCTCCGTGATGGCATCATCAGTGGTCTTCTCCCGGAATACTCGTTCAATCAGATCCGAGCGAATCATCACATTTGCCATCATTTGCGCAGGGCCGTCATGAATTTCACGGGATAAGCGTTTCCGCTCGTCCTCTTGTGCTTCAATGATCCTGAGACCGAAATCCTGCCGCTGCTTCGCGTCTTCTAACGCCTCACCCACTTGCCTTAAGTCACTATTCAAATAATTGAGAACGACGGATATTTGTGAGCAGAGATTCTCTGCCTTTTCAATCGTGTCCCCGAGTGCCTGCAAGCGTCTTTCCAGTTCATCCCTGCGATTCCGAAGCTGCTTCTCCTGCTGTCTGTTCATGGATAGCTTCATCTGCAGGTCATGAGCCTTCTCATACGCTTCTCTTACCTGGTCTTCTGAATAGGTTTGGAAATGCTTGCTGACTTCAGATAGTCTGAGCCGGGCAAACTTCGATTTCTGTTGGAGATCATCTCCTTCATCAATCACCTTCAGGACCATTTCTTTCACTTCCAGTAATTCTCTCATCAAATCTTCATAATCAGTTCGACATTGCTCCCCAATCTGGAAGATCTCATCCTTACTTTCGTCAACCGTATCGACCATCTTTTTCAGGATGCTATCCAACATCTTGGTGTCTATTTTTTTAAGTGACACGGTACACCCCTCTTTTGTTCCACAATAGTCGTCCGCCTAGCTTCATGAACACTATCCTTATATAGTAATAATCGGTTTAATAAGCTCAGGGACATCACGTCCATAGACCTACTATTCATCTATAATAAATAGTACCTATTATCAATTCAATGGAAAGTCACGAAATTCCTTTATTCATCTAGGCATATTCCTATGTAATACCTCTACCAAGGGATTATTCGCTCCAGGAATAATAGAGAAACTATGGCAATTATCTAGACCATTCGGCTTCCCTAAAGAAGCGTTGGAACAACTGAAGTATTACTATCAGCGTCCATTATACCATGTCACATATTGTCGGAGATTAAAGTTTGATTACATTGTATTACCATTATTTCATGTAGAACCAGTTTTTACCTCGATAAACACCTAGAATTGTGCATTCTTCACCATTTTTCTATATAGTAGAATTAGGATAAAGGCGCGTACTTTGTCGCAAGTTGCGGCAATCGTGAAAGGAGAAATGAGTTTGCTACATCAGTATAATACCGTCAAGGGTTACGGAGAAAATGAAATCAATATCGAACGTTCAAGATTCATCACTTATGTGAATCGGGTGGAAACCGAGGAAGAGGCCCAGGAATTCATTGCAACGATCAAAAAGAAGCATCACGATGCCAACCACAACTGCTCGGCCTATATGATCGGAGAACAGAATCTGATCCAGAAAGCTAATGATGACGGGGAACCGAGTGGGACTGCCGGGGTTCCCATGCTTGAAGTATTGAAGAAGCGGGATTTGAAGGACACCGTCGTTGTGGTGACACGTTATTTCGGCGGGATCAAGCTTGGGGCAGGCGGCCTGATCCGTGCGTATGGACGGGCTACCTCGGAAGGGCTCAACGTCACTGGGATTGTCGAAAGACGGCTTATGCGGATCATGAAGACGAAGATCGATTATACGTGGTTGGGCAAGGTGGAAAATGAAGTGCGGTCGTCTCACTATCAATTGAAAGACATTCATTATTTGGATGCTGTTGAAGTTGAAGTATATGTGGAGGAAGCATCTAAGGATCAGTTTGTTGATTGGATGACGGAGCTTACGAATGGGCAGGGTGAGATTTCCGAGGGGGATTCGGAATATCTTGAATATTTATTAAACGTATAGCGATAAGTAAAGGAAACGTAATATTACTTATCATTTAAAAATATTCCAATATCGATTATAATTGTATAATGAGTTGTTTTTAGGATTACTTTTTAAAGGATGGTATTGAATGCAAGAAAACAAATTTAGACATAAACGTATGATTAAGAAAAAGAGACGAAAAAGAATCATCCTGACTTTGTTTTTCTTCTTATTATTTACGATTAGTATAGTCAGCCTTATTGGATATAAGTCTTTTTCGGCTATTGATAATACCTATAGTGGAGTGGAAAGAGGAGAAAAGTCAAAACTTAGAGATGAAAAAATATATGTATCTGATGATCCATTCTCTATTCTTCTCTTAGGAGTGGAAGACTACAGTGATAAATATGATAAAGGTCGAACAGATACAATAATGGTGGCCACATTGAATCCAAAAGATAAGACAATGAATCTGGTCAGTCTCCCCAGGGATACCCTGGTAGATATTCCTGATCATGGTAGAGATAAGATTAACCATTCATATGCTTATGGAGGAAAAGATCTGACCATAGAAACCGTTGAAAACTTCCTTGAAATTCCTATAGATTATTATGTTACTGTAAATTTTAAAGGATTCAAAAATATTATAGATGAATTAGGCGGCGTTACCGTTGACGTTCCTTTTGATTTCTATGATATCAATAAAGATCGAGAAAAATTTTATTTTACCGAGGGAAAACAAAAACTAGATGGTGAGGAAGCTCTAGTATATGCAAGAATGCGTAAAAAGGATCCCAGAGGGGATTTTGGGAGAAATGAACGACAAAGACAAATTGTCACAGGTCTCCTTAATAAAGCATTATCTCCCAAAACAGTTCTGAAAATTGATAACATTGCTTATCAAATCGGAGATAACATCGAAACAAATATGAAGGTCAAAGAAGGTCTTGCTTTCGCCCAAAAGTATAAAGGGTTTTCCAAATCAGCTATAAATTCAAAAGAATTCAAGGGTGAAGACAAATATATTGATGGCATTTACTATTTTATTCCTGATGAAGAAAAAACAGATGAAATAATATCAGATTTGCAAGACCATCTTAATTACACACCATAATAAAACCAACGAATCAATAAAAAACTGTCCTAGAAGGGGCTGTTGATAAAAGGGAAAGGAGCGCAGCCTCCTTTCCCTTTTATATTATGAATATCACCGATAATTCCATGTGCTGCTCAATGGTGGTATGAGCTAAATAGTGAGGGCCATGAAATTTTCCAGAAAGATTTAATACACCGACATGCTGATCCGTTGTCACAACTGATACCATTTGAGTTTTCGTTTCGATTTGGCTTGCGTCCGCGCTTCGCTTCCCAATTTCTTTTCTTATTTTCTCTAATTCCTCTTTGATCTTTTTCATTTCTTCTTGATGTGTATTTCAGTATTGTGAAGGAGTTTGGTTACTTCAACTTTTTGACTTTGCCTTTTGCCGTACCTCATAAGATTACCCCCAATAAAAAAACGGTGTTGAATATTCATTCAACACCGTTTTCAAAGTTCCTATCAGATTATCAAGAGCCTATAAAAGGAAGGTTTTTTATATGGCATCTTTTGCAACCAATGCCTGAATGGCTGTTAGGAACATAATTTTTAAATCTAAGATTAAACTTTGATTATTGACATAAAATAAGTCGAATTTAATTTTTTCTCCATGAGGAATTTCACTTCGACCATTCACTTGTGCCCATCCTGTTATTCCTGGCTTCACTAATAATCTATTAGTTTGATGCGAATTATAACACTTGGTGATATCTGTTATCTCAGGACGTGGACCAACAACGCTCATATCACCCTTTAATACATTCAAGAACTGAGGCAGTTCATCCAAGCTATATTTTCTTATTATTCTGCCGATATTTGTGACAGACGGATGGAAGTCTTTGGTACTCTTAAAGATGAAATCGTCCGGCACACCATCTTCCCAATCATATGGACTCTTTGATTGCGTGCTATTATTGTTGGAAATCTTCATAGAACGGAATTTATAAATTTGAAAAGGCACTCCATTTTTCCCAGCTCTTTCTTGTTTAAAAAAGATTGGACCACCATCGTCTAATTTGATTCGGATGCTAACAAATAAAAAGATAGGAGAAAAAATAATTAATGCAACAATACTTAAAAAAACATCTAAAAATCTCTTACTTGCTATAAAGTATAGATTTTTTGATGGTTGATAACTGCTGCCAATTTTTTGCGCTATATTCTCTTTCATTCAACAAACCTCCAATCCCATTGGCTATTCCTACAATTTGAGTAGGAAACTCAATCTTATCAAGAATAATGTCACCTCTGTTTCCAATGATTCCTCCTGATACGCAGTCAATACCTTCTATAATCTTTTTACCGATTACTTCTTTGAAAAATTCACTATTAACTGAATTTGAAAATGCTTCAACAAAGGGCAACCCGATTCTAGTATCCAGCCTAATAAATTGCAATTTCTTATCAAAGGAATTGGATATTGCGTCTTCGCTTAGATTGTTTATTCCCCCATCAACGACATATGCATTGTCTTTCATATGCAGCAACAGCTCACTTGAAATGACTCTTTCTGCGCTTACAAAAGAAATCAATGTATCGAGTTGATTAATATTTTCTTCAAATGCTTCAACTTTATTACTTGAATATCTTGGAAGGATAGAGTTCAGAACAGTCACTATATTACTAACCTTTAGACTATTTCTTCCTTTTATAAAAACCTTGCAATTCCTTTCTGCAAGACGAAGGGATATTTTAACAGCAATGTTACCCGTACCGAGAACAAGGATCCTTTTTCCATAAATATCCTTTCCATAGATATTATTAATTAAAATATCAGTTGCTTCTACTGTCATATCATTTGGCTTGTAAGGTAGCAACTCGGAATTTTTGACCATTGTAAGAGCTTTTTGATAGATATTAATATCCTGCTTTGATTCTGTATCTGCAAAGATTGTAGGAATTTCCCCATCAAATTTATTTATGATTTGCTCACAAATTTCTTCATCTGTAACTAAAATGCTCATGGCCAGTTCATTGTTAATGAATCGATTAGGCAACAGACTGATCTTTTCAGAATCTCTTGCAGTTGAGCCTATAAATAAATACCTTGGATTATGTTCCAAGACTTGTTCAATTATGTTCATAAAACTCATCTTAACACCACGTTTCATTTACTTACCTTTGCACATTTCTACATGAAGTTTTTCAGCTAACTTTTCCCAAGAATGGGTATCCTTAACAAAATCGCGAGCTCGTGTTCCCAATTTGTCTGTTTTGTCAGGACTATTTTTTAAATGTATTATGTTCTTTACAACCTCATCCTCAGAATCTTCTACATACCCTAAATCATGTTGACTAATTATGGTATCCTCTAGGTTCGATAACATGACGATTGGAAGTTTTGCTGCCATATAATCATACATTTTATTTAAGCTAATTCCCCATTTATAAACTTCAGCATTCTTCATTGATATGATTCCGATGTCTGCTTGCTTGAGTAGACTTGGTACAGATTCTTTTGGTACAGCTTCAATAAATTTTAGATTGTTGATATTTTCAGTTTTTGCTCTTTGGATTAGACTGTTCTTATCCGGTCCGTCTCCGACCATTGTAAACATTATTTCTGGATCAATAGAAGAGATTTTCTTTGCAATATTTAATATTGCACCTAAATTATTGGCAAGACTATGAGCACCTGTATATATAACATTAAATTTTTCTGGAGATAGCAATAAATGATTCTCAGATAATGATACATCATCTGATGCTTCCTGATATCGATTCATATCCACCCCATTAGGGAGGTAAATTACTTTTTCAACATCAATTCCCCTTGATACCACATATTTTGGGGCTTTGTCAAATAAAACAATAATTTTATCAGCCTTTTTATAAAGGAATAACTCCATTTTTGAAAGGACTTTGACGACAGGATTACTTGGTGATACTTTTCCTAAATCAATCAATGACTGTGGCCACAGGTCTCTTTCTTCAAAATAGAATTTACAATTTTTCTTTTTAGCAATCAAATACCCTGACATCGCAGCCAATGGATGCATCAATGAGCCTATGATGATATCTGGATTATCATCCATTTTAGAAGTTACCATGCTTAACTGCCTGGAGTATGAGAGAATATTTTTCACTCTTTTGAAATCATTTTTATAATAAGCTGGAGTCTTCATCCAGATAAAGCGAACTCCATCATATTCTTTTATTTTGTAGCGTTGATTTGTATTGTATTCTACCGTTTCACTTCTTTTCCAATGATTAAATGAAGAAGCAAATATGGTTACTTTATGCCCTTTTTTGACTAATTCTCTACTTAAATCAAGATGTCTTGTAATTCCTGTAGAATTAGGACCCACAGCATAATGATTAAAAATCCAAATATTCACACTATTACCTCTTTTTATTGATTTCTTAGTAGTTGTGATTCCGGTACATTCCGTATTCTTTTAGCCGGGGAGCCCAATACTAGTTCTTCCCTCTTTACATCTTTGGTTACTACACTTCCCGCAGCTACGGAACCATCTGCTTCAATAGTGATACCAGGTAGGGTGATTGCATTTGCTCCTATGCGGCCACCATCTTTTATCGTTATACCCTTAAATTTATCCAATCTTTCCTTACTTCTGGCCATGTAATTATCATTAGTTGTGACTACATAAGGCGCTATGAATACATAATCGCCAAGTTCTGAATAAGCAGTGATATAGCTGTTGGTTTCTAATTTGCATTTTGAACCTATCTTACAGTCGTTTTCCACTGATACCCCACGTCCGACGATTGTACCCATGCCAATTACTACCCTTTCTCTTACGGTAGCTAAATCTGCGATGAATACATCATCCTCGATAGTTGCGTTTGCATAAATGATAGAAGAAGTACCAATGGTAACACCCGATCCAATGACTGTTGGAGGAAGTTGCTTAACCTCAGGTAATATGGATGTTTTTGCTCTAGTTGGGCTCTTACCTATAACCACATTGTCTTGAATAATACAGTTGCTCCCTATTGTTACACCAGCTTTAATCACTACATTGTTTGCAATGCTTACATTTTCCCCTATTGTAACTCCCTCTCCAATAATTACATTCAATCCTTTAATTAATGTGTTCATTCTATAAACTCCTGTCAAAGATTTATTTTAGTGTGTCTACAACTAAGCTTCTGGGACAATTTTCATCTGTCAACAACAACTCATTGTTTGCAATGCCAATAAGTGCGTCTCTCAGTTTATCTTGGTCATCTAATAATTCATTAATATACAAGATGATTTCATGGGCATTTTTATTTGTTGACTTTCCAATGTATATCTTCTCGAAAACTTGTTCAGGATGGATTTCATTGGGATTAAGGATTTCTTCATATAATTTCTCTCCGGGTCGCATACCAGTAAATTCGATTTTTATTTCGTCGTTGTCGTAACCTGATAACTTGATCAAATTATTAGCCAGGTCGATTATTTTAACAGGTTCTCCCATGTCCAGTACAAATATTTCCCCACCCTTTGCTAATGCACTTGCCTGGATTACAAGCCTTGACGCTTCTGGAATTGTCATGAAGTATCTTGTCATATCAGGGTGAGTAATGGTTAGTGGCCCACCTTTAGCAATTTGCTTCTTAAATAGTGGCACCACACTCCCTCTACTTCCAAGGACATTCCCAAATCTGACTGCAACAAATCGGGTTGTACTGTACTTTGCCATATCCTGTACAATAATCTCGGCAATTCTTTTTGTTGAACCCATAACGCTTGTGGGGTTTACCGCTTTATCAGTAGATACCATAACGAAAGTCCCCACTCCAGCCATATCAGCTGCTTCAGCAACATTTTTCGTTCCAAAAATATTGTTCTTTACGGATTCCTCAGGATTTCTTTCCATCAATGGAACATGTTTATGCGCTGCTGCGTGATAAACAAATGCAGGTTTATATTTCATCATGATATTGAATATTTTGTCTCTATCTTGAATATCAGCAATTTCTGTTAATAATTCAATTTCACCTTGGTATTTGGATTTCAATTCCATTTCAATGGTATAGATACTATTCTCTCCATGCCCCAGTAAAACAACGGTTTTAGGATTGAATTTGCATAATTGCCTGGATAATTCCGATCCAATTGAACCACCCGCTCCTGTAATCAGGACGACCTGGTTTTCAATCTTATTGGCAATTCCTTCGATATCTAATTCTACCGGTTCTCTTCCTAAAAGATCCTCAATCGAGACATCTCTTATTTCATTAATTGAAATATTCCCTGCAGCTAAGTCTCCAATCATTGGCAATATCTGAACATCTTTGCATACTTTCTTCGCTTCGGTTACAATATTCCTGATTTCTTGCTTAGATAACGATGGAATGGCAATCACAATGTGTTCGATTTTATATTTGGTAACAATGCTCTCCATATCTTCAATGGTACCTGCTACCGGCAGATTCCCTATCTTCAGGTTCTGTACTTTTTTGTCATCATCTAGAAAGGCAACCGGTTCCAAATTTGTGCTTGGATGGTCTTTTAATTGTCCAAGTAACATTCTACCTGTAGATCCTGCACCGATGATTAATGTTCTTTTCCGTTTTGTAGGTATTTTTCCTTTAGACTTAATCGAGAATGTGACTGCAGATGAAAACCTCCACCAGAACCTGATACCTCCTAAAGTCAAAATGTGAAGCATGTACGTCAGTGAAAGACCCCTAAAATAAATATTGTTGAAGGTGATTTTTTGAACTATGGCTGTCAACACTATTGAAGAGGTGACGACCATAAAGAGACCAACTAACTCATCCATGCTGGCATACCGCCAGACTTTCCTATATAAACCAAATACATATGAAAAGAAATGATGACCGATTAGCAAAGTTATTGAAGTAATAATGATCATTTCATTGACTATATAAGCTGAAAATGGATTCAAAAAAAAGTGTGACATATATATAGAAAATAAAACTATTACTGAATCAATAAAAAACAAAGACATCATTCTCGTTTTATAATTCATTTAAGGTGCCTCCTCAAATTTAGCCAATAAATTTCAACTTGTATTATAACATACAAAGTGAAGAATTGTTGATAATTGACTATATACTACTACTTATAATATTTACGTAATATTACCTCTTAAAACTACTTTTTATTACCAGAATTGATACATTTATGTTTCTTTTTCAAGACATACTAAACACATCATGAACGCAGTTTAACATATAAACTACAATCATGATGTGTGTTTATAAAACATATTAACAATTTTTAATAAAGAGGCTCCAGTGTTGCACCTTGAAAATAATGCTTGATGATTCTGTCGTAAGTCCACCCATTTTCAGCGAAACCCTTAGCTCCATACTGACTTAAGCCTATTCTGTGACCAAACCCCTTACCTTGGACCACGATAGCCTTAGGATCTACTGGTGAAGAGATTCGGCTATCCTTCATTTGGATATTGATGTTCCCCGAGGAGATCTTCACATCTTGGTCAGCGGTCTTTATAGGCTGGTTCGCGATATTGTATTGAACATCTTCACTTGAACTTGTCTTAACCGTATAAGTTGGTGAAGATGTAATGTCAAACCAACTACTATAAAGGAAACCATATGTTCCATTTGTCGGGAATAATTTTCTAATCGTCAATTCATTTCCGGATTTTTTTATATCTCCTCTGGATGTTTTCAATATTACCGAATTAACCTCTCCATTGGAGCTATTTGATTCTGTAGATAAATTGTAAAGAATCGTATCTTCCGGAAGACCAAAAGTTGAAAATAATTCACTAGGTCTGAATGCAAATGCCCAATTAGAATAAGGCGAATCCTCAAATGTGTCCTCTACACTTATTAGATAAGGGAAATATGCCTGATTAGAGTTCCAGACATCTCCAACATTGGCCGTTCTTCCTCCTGATGTAGAATGGAAGAACGTTTCGATTACCGTTCCATTGTACTTAACCACTTTTCCCTTTGTTCTGTCCACAGCACTGTTTGTACTAGACGTCTCGGAATCCATCCCATTATAGACTTGACTGGAGACTGTTCTAGTTAGAACCCCTCTTTTACTTTTTACATATGCATAACTTCTTGCTGCCACTGCTTGTGATTTCAATGCTTCCGAGTGCCAACTCGCAGGCATCTCATTTGCAATGACACCTTTAAGATAATATTCCATCCCAAGTGAATTAATAACCTGTTTTGAAGTTCCGTATTCAATATTACCTCTGTAAGTTTTGCCGGAATTATTGAAAGTGACAGAATTATATGCAGGTGCACTTATCTTTTTTACATTTGAATTATTCGGTACTGCTAGTTGCTTACCATTCTTAGCATTAATGATGTACCACCCTGGTATTTCAGTTACCAGCTCCGCAGCTTCACCGTTCCAATACTTTACAACATCAGGATCGGAGGATGTTGCATTTTTCTTTGCTCCAGTGGTATTATAAAAGGCTATTAAGTTCGACTCCGTTGAAGCTTCCTCAAACTTTAATTCAGCCGAACTTTGATTGAACGCACCAAAGTTGGCGCTTACACTATTTGCGGATGAACTCAAACCTACATTTAAATTCGGTCTTAATAATATCTTTACATTATTGGAATCTATAAAGTAGTATAGTCCTTTTAGTTCGAAAGATATATTATTAGAATTATATATTTCAACCGAAATTGGTTGTTGATGGTTTACAGGAGAAATTTGAGCATTGACTTTTTGGTTCATAGTAAATCCTAATAAGATGATAGGCACTAACACACAAGCAAAGAACCTTCTCATTCTATTTTGCCACCTCTGCATGATCCGAAAGAATCGCCGCACTTCGTCCATCAGATAACTTAATAATATACCAGCCTTGGCCAGAAGGATCTTTATACGTACTAATATAAGTCAAAACGGTGTTAGTGGTTAAAGTTTGATAAACCGCATAATCTTTAGATGCCCCTCTTCTTGCAGGGGTATTTTCATTTATTACTACTTTTGCATATGTAGAGGTATCACCGTCAACATCAATCGTTGAGCTTTGTGATAATACAGCGCCTACTTTACCATTTGAAAGTTTTACAAGATACCATTTTTCATTTGTAATGCTATTTTTGTAAGTATCATAGTATGATAGGATAGTCCCTTTAGGAACAACCACCATATCTTCATAGCCAGCTGAAGCACCGCGCTTTACCGAAGTGTTTGTAGTGGTAATGACATCGGATGTTCCTCTAACAGGTGTTTCAGGAGTATTGCCACCCCCAGATGATAAATTATCAACCCTATCTTCTAATTCATTTATTCGATTTTCCATTGGAGTGATTTTTGAAATTACCCATTCCACACTCGCTAGTACTGTTGATGTATTTGCTTTTGTATCCACAGTCATAATAGACCCAAAACCAGTCCCAAGAATAAAAACAGCAATTAATAATACAACTTTCTTTTTCATTTCGTCCTCCTAAAATTCAATTAAATTTAAATAACTTTTATATCTTTTTAGTTACAATATGATAATATCATATATTTACAATCTATTGAAAAATTTTTATTAATTGGTATTTTTTTCTAAGAAAAAAGAACTGACTTAACATGATATCACGCTCATGTTAAGTCAGTTCTTTTGTACTTCCTCTTCTTTCAAATATCCTAGATAACCCTTATATCCTTTAATAATTTTATTTTTAAAAGTGATACTAATTAAAAGTCCGGAAAAGAATACAAAGATGAATAACCAAAAAGGATTAAATATAAACTCAGTAATCCCTCCGACCATAACCCTTGGTATGTTTATGGAAAAGTAAACGAATAGGGCTAACAAAAAAGGATGTTTAGGTAACCTTATAAATAGGATATATAATAACTGAGTAAAGATTCCGATGTAAAAGGTGCTGAATAAAATGCCTTTATAACCGAAATTAGCAAAAGCCTCTCCTGCATACAATGTATTCAGTACACCTGCAATGCCGCTTTGAACTTTTTCAGGGTAATAAGCTTCCATCACCACTCTCGCAGACCTTACATGTTCTATATTATAAAGATCCAGAAAAATTGATGGTAGGCTGGAACCATTCAAATCATAATTCGAAAAAAATTCAAGATGAAGATAGAATGGTGCAATTTGAGTTAAAATGATTCTGCCTATAGGTCCAGTGTTGTATTGGAAAAACTCACTGATAGCTATTTTTTGGACAAATATATACAAAATTGTAATAAATGATACTCCCAGCAAGCCAATTAAAGTAACTTTTTTCCAATTAAGTTTTAGTCTCCCCAAATAAATACTTATTAAAATGAGCATAAGCAAATAAAAGAAAATAGGTGCTTTCTGCAAATCATAAATACTAATATACAATGAAGATGCAAATAAAACAACAAAACTTAGCTTCCAAAATAATTGCTTGGTCCCCACTGCAAATGCATAAGCAACCAATGATAAAATCGGGGTTAAGCCCATAGCCAGAATATTTTTTATATAAATATTCCCACGAAAGTTATGAGACGCTTCTATTCTAAGTTCACCTAAATTGCCACTCCCCTTAAACATTTCGATTATAGGGATTTTATCCAACTTCAATGTAACATATGCGATTGCAAATAGGCATATTATCGAAGTAATAGAAAAAACCATCTTAATGTCTTTACTGTCCTCTCTTTGGACACTAATAGGCTTTTCCAAATATTCTTTAAATTCCTTCTCGCCCTTAAATCCTAAGAGATTGGATATTACAAACATGGTTAGGGGAGTGAAAATCATTATATAACAAATAAAGTAAAAGCCTGTCACTCTGACTGAATCATCCCTAATCCTATTAATCATATAGTTATCATCAATCCCAAGGACAATGAGTAAGGCCCCTATGAACGATGAAAAGAAAAATGAATAATAGAAGATTATTGATAGCATATTAGGTTTAAATAAGGACAGACTTCCTGAACTCTTCTTAAACAAGAAGAGTGAGATTCCTAAAGTAAGAATCCATATAAGGATATAAACCATTTTATCTTCTCCAAATCAGTTTAATTCTGCTGTATGAAGTACTAAAACTCGCAAAGATAAAAATAAGCCATATAAATAGGATATACAGATTATTTAATTCTTTGACTTGAATCCAAGTAATTGCAATAATTGAAGAAATACCATATGAAAAATGTAACAGGAGACCAAACCCTGATGTGGGTAGCTTATAAAATTGCTGACTTTTATTAAATATCAAAATGTTAACAATCAAGTAAGAAATGATAAGAGATGCTACCGCTCCCCATATAGAAAATATAGGTATAAGAAGGATATTTAAGATAACAGATCCAACAGCAGATATTAGTACATATGTTGTTAGCACCTTTGTTTTTTCAGTTATAAATAAGCCAACAGAAATAATTAAATAGTAGAAACTTAAAAACGATCCAACACTTAGCAAAGCAATATAATGGGTAGAATCCTTATATGCCTCACCGGAGACTACAACCCCCATAATACTAGGTACAAAGGTAGAAACAACTAATAGGAATATATTACCGGATATCATTAGAAAATAAAAGATGTTAACAAATGTTTCTTTTGCATTTTCATTATTTTTAATGGACATGGAGTAAGGTCTCCAAGCCATTTGTACACTTGAAGTCAATAAGCTGATAACAGTGGCAAATTTAATCGCGACCCCATAAATCCCAACCGTACTTAATGTTTCAAAATGCGATAAAAAAAATCTATTAGAAAAAGTGATTACCCAGAAAGCAATAGAAGCAGGTACCAGTGGCGCTCCATATTTGATTAACTTGAGAATAAGCTTTTTATCCAATCTTATTGATACAAAACTTTTTATTTTACCTAATAAGAAAACAATGATGATTGCCGAGGCCAAAGCTCTCCCTAAAAAAATTGAGTCAACAGAGTTCATAAAAAAGCGTAAAAACAAATATGAAAATATAGCCACCATGAGCAATTTCAGCACAGTGAAAATAGCTACTTTTCTTACCTGAAAAGAGAATCTATAGTGAGTAAGAACCAAAGTAACTAGAGTATCCAATAAAAGGACCAACAACCCCAGGAAAATGACATTTTGATAAGTCTGAGAGTTAAAAAGGAGCTGCCCCACTAGTTCATTAAATGACGCAAACAGAAGGATGATTGCAAATACAATTATTAGTCGTATTTGCAATCCAGCCCTGAATAACTTCAATCGCTTATCAGGTTCATCTGTGTCATAAAAATAGAATGCTAAAGAGTTGTCGGTACCAAATATTATAATGAAGGTTAAGACTGAAGTTAAGGCCTCCATCATTTCAAACGCACCCATTTGTGCCGGATTCAAATAGTGGGTGTAGATAGGAAGCATTAAAAATGCAATTAGCTTAGTTCCTACATTCATAAGTGCATATAGGAGGGAATCCCCCCCTAAGCGTTTCAACGTTGCAATCAAGATTACCTAACCCCTACTATAACTTGATATATTTTTCTGGTTTCTTATAATGCTTCATCGCATTCCGAGTATCGAACACAATTTTTGCTTTATTTGAAATTACATTATAATCAAAATCACTATGGTCAGTTGTTATTAATACTAAGTCAGCTTCTTCAATCATACCTTCATTGAAGTCCTCAGTCTTTCTTTCCTGTCCATTCATCTTGAACATTTTGACGTGGGGATCTACTACAGAAGTTAACGCCCCTTCTCTTTCTAATAAATCAAGTATCGGTAATACAGGAGACTCTCTGTAATCATCGATATCCTTTTTATATGCAACACCCAAGATGGCAATTTTAGCACCTCTTAGAGCTTTACTTTCACCGTTCAGGATATGCATCATTCTATTCACTACAAATTCAGGCATAGAATTATTGATTTCGCCGGCTAATTCAATCAACCTGGTATGATAATTGAATTCTCTTGCTTTGTATGTTAAGTAGAATGGATCAATTGGAATGCAATGTCCACCTAGTCCAGGACCAGGGTAGAATGCCATGAAACCGTATGGCTTTGTTTTTGCAGCATCAATGACTTCCCAAACATCTATGCCCATTTTTTCACATAGAATGGCCATTTCATTGGATAAAGCTATATTAATATTTCGGAATGTGTTTTCAAAAATCTTCTCCATCTCTGCCACCGACGGACTGGAAACTTCATGTACATCCCCTTCAAGAACACTTCTGTATAAAGTAGCTGCTACCCTTGTACACTCCTGTGTAATCCCACCTACTACCTTAGGCGTATTTTTTGTTTTGAATTGTTTATTTCCAGGGTCAACTCTCTCAGGAGAATAAGCGATGAACATATTCTCTCCGCATTTAAACCCATGCTTCTCTAGTTCAGTTTGAACGATTTCTTCTGTTGTTCCTGGGTATGTGGTAGACTCTAGTACTACCAACATTCCTTCATGTGCATTTTTTGCAATTTCCAGGGTGGATGCCTCAACATAAGATGTGTCTGGTTGTTGGTATATATCTAATGGTGTAGGCACACAAATTGCTACAGCATCCACTTCACTGATTTTCTGGTAATCTGTGGTTGCAGTAAGGAGACCTTTATCGACTAAGTCCTTTAATTCCGCGTCAACCACATCGCCGATATAATTTACACCACTATTCACTTGATCCACTCTGGCTTGTTGAACATCGAACCCGATTACCCTGAAGCCTGCTTTTGCTTTTTCAACTGCTAATGGCAACCCGACGTAACCAAGACCTACCACTCCAATAACAGCCTCTTTACTATCAATTTTATTTATTAAATCATTTGCGTAATTCATATGAATTTCTCCTATCTAAAATTAGGTTTAATTATAAATATACTTTTGAACCACTCTCAGACGACTCAATAATTGCCGAAATCAGCTTGACAGGAGTGTATCCATCTAATCCACTGACAATTGGGGTAGTGTCTTCCTTTATTGCTTTTACCATATCTTCAATAATCCATTGATGCCCTGGTTTGCCGATCGGATCATTATTTATTTTCTCTTTAATAGAAAGGGTTTCATCATCTGAAAGACCTTCCATATTCCAAGTTTCAATATAGTTCGCCGTTTTACCGGAAATTTTGACAGAAGCTTTTTCACCGAAAATGGATAATGATTCTTCCAGATTTGTCGGGTAAATGGTTGTAGCAGCCTCAATCATCCCCAATGCACCACTCTCAAATTCTACAACTGCCATAGCTACATCTTCTGACTCGATATCTCGCAGCCTCGTCGTCACCATTGACTGAACAGATTTTACAGGTCCCATTAACCATAACATTAAATCAATATCATGTATCGCTTGATTCATCAATACACCACCATCGAATTCTTTCGTTCCTCTCCATGGTGCTTGATCATAATATTCCTGATTTCTATTCCAACGGACTGTGGCATTTGCATGACTTAACTTCCCGAAATCTCCCTTTTCCATATGCTTTTTCAACTCAATAAAAGCAGGTCTAAATCGATTAGGGTGAACAACCGAGAGTTTTATTCCATATTCTTCAGATGTCCTCATCATTTCCTGGGCGTCTTCTTCTTTTAAAGCCATAGGTTTCTCAACAATGACATGCTTTCCATGTTTTGCACATAATTTAGTCATGGTTGAATGCAAACCGGAAGGAACACAAATGTTTACTACGTCTAAATCTTTTTGTTTCTCCAACATTTCTTCCAGGTCGGTGTAACAGTTATATTTATCCTTAAATTCCTCTAATCGAGCTGAATTATTGTCACAAATAGCTACTAACTTAGCATCTGAGCTATGATGAATGGCATCTATATGTTTTTTAGAAATGTGGCCAATACCCACTATTGCAAATCCTATCAAAGGTCATTCTCCTTTCGTGCATCTAAAATATATTTCCATAACATGAGTATCAAAGTAGAAAAAATAAACCCTATGAGTACTGAAGTGATCAAATTGCTTATTATGAAGTTGTTACTTTTTGTGATAGAACTTGACAAAACCTTGGGATCGTCAAGCTCATCGAGTTCCATCTTAGTCATTTTCATATCTTCAATGAATTGAAAATCTGATTTTCCTGAAAGATAGTTAGATTCCTGTAATTCATCTGAAGTTAACGTTCCCTGTTGAACTTTTCTTTCTAAAAAATCAGTTCTAATCTGAAGCATCTTATCCGCCTTCTCATAGGATTCAATTGCCGATTCAAGATGCCTCTTCCTATTGGAATATTCCTCATTTAAATCTTTTAAATAGTTTTTTTCAATAATATCAATAGCTTCCTTTATCTGGTCCTTATCAGGATCTTTAAAGGAAAATAACACTCTCCCGGTAGTAGCACTGACATTAAAATTATCTACACCTATTTCACTGACTTTTCCACTGAATTTTGATTGAATAAGGTCAGGGTGCGTCAAGTCATTTATTCCAATAGAAGAAGTGTAGACAGTTATTTCACCTTTATAAACATCATCTTTTGTTAAAGTGAACATAACAGTACCCAAAGCCACAACTAAAGGTATTAAAAAGAATATAACCTTTTTTCTCCAAAAAAAATGCAGGTATTCATAAAAAACATAATTGTTTTTTTTCATGTGAACCTCCAAAATTATACTGCAACAAAACATCCCATAAAGAAATACTTTTTATAGGATGTTTTGTTTAGAATCTTCTTATTGATTAAAAAACTCTTTAATTTGGGAAACTACATATTCCTGTTGTTCAATTTTCAATTCAGGGAACATCGGTAATGAAATAGCTTCTTTTGCTGCTTTTTCCGCTTCAGGGAAATCCCCTTCTTTATATCCAAGATCTGAAAATACTGGTTGAATATGCAATGGTAGAGGATAGTAAATCATTGTTTGTACTCCTCTATCAGATAAAAACTTCTGCAATTCATCACGTTTGTTTGTTCTGATGGTATATTGATGGAAAACATGGAAACGATCATTCTCTTCTTCTGGCGTAACAATATCAAGGTTTAATTCACTGACGAGTTCTGTATAGTTTCGAGCAAGCTGGCGTCTTTTTTCAATCCAGCTGTCGATGTGTTTAAACTTTACATTTAAAATGGCCGCTTGCATCTCATCCAATCTACTATTATAACCAAGTACATGATGATAATACTTTGGTTTACTTCCATGTACCCTTATGACACTCATACTGTCTGCCAACTCTTCTGAATCGGTCACAATCATCCCTGCATCTCCATATGCGCCAAGGTTTTTGGTAGGAAAGAAACTATAACATGCCGCGTCTCCCAGTTCTCCGACCATCTTCCCTTTATATTTGGCACCAATTGCTTGTGCAGCATCTTCAACTACATGTAAACTATGCTTTTCGGCAATCTCTTTGATCGGATCCATGTCTGACGTCTGTCCATATAAGTGAACAGGAAGAATCGCTTTTGTATTTTCAGTTATTGCTTCTTCAATTTTAGACGGATCTATGTTAAATGTTTTAGGGTCTATGTCTACGAATACAGGTTTTGCCCCGGCTCTCGCTATGGCTCCTGCAGTAGCAAAGAAAGTAAATGGAGTGGTGATCACTTCATCATTCTGCTTTACCCCACATGCTTGTAACGCAATATGAAGGGCATCGCTCCCATTCGCAACTCCTACTCCTCTTGCAACATTCGAATAATCTGCTATATCATTTTCTATTTTTTTTACGTTTTCACCCAAAATAAATCTGGATGATGACATGACTTTATCTAAGTTTTCTAAAACTTCATCCCTTAAATATGAATATTGCTCTTTTAGATCCAACATTGGAACATTCACAATTAATCTTCTCCTTTGAGATAACTTTTAATTCGTTGATATAATACCATAATTACAATAAATACAAAAGCTTTGAAAAACGAATGTAAAAAAACATTTTTACTTGTTATAATGTAATCTTCGTGTTTTAACGTCAATAAGGAATATATTTCACTTTTCAGTATAGGAAACTGACTACTCTAACCCCTCTTAAGCACCCTCTGTAAATTCCTTTATATTCCACTTCATTTTTCCGAAATTTGTACGATATATATTTTGTAAACTAATTTTTGGAGGTAATGACAATTAAAAGCACTACATTTAAACTCTTGTCTCTTTATTTCTCGGTTCTACTATATGGATTTTTCGTTTGTTTTACTTCAGTAAGTGCCGACAGCCTGACTTACGGTCGAATTACTGATGATTTCGTTAACGTAAGAGAGCAAAGTGATATTAATTCCTCGAGGATTGATCAATTATCTGCTAATGAATTTGTTGTCATTCTTGGCGAAAGTAATGATTGGTACAATGTAAAATTGCCTGATGGGAAAGTAGGATGGATTGCTTCATGGTTAGTAGAGAAACAAATTCCCTATCAATCGTATATTGGTAGCGATACTAATGTTTATAGTAATCCAAGCACTCACTCTGCCATTACATATAGCACAAGTTCTTCAGAAAATGTGATGATTAATAAATGGGTAAATGGATGGTATCATATTACTTCTTCTTCCTTTCAAGGATGGATTTATGAAGGTTTATCAGACAGTCCTGAATTAATTGAAATTGTTGGCGATCATGTGAATGTATATGAAATGGCAAGCACCCGATCAGTCGTGATTGGTGGTTTAACCAAAGGGGATTCAATTACTATAAAACAAGAAATTAACGGATGGTATTGGATAGAAAGTGATGATGCTTCAGGATGGATATATTCAAGCCATATAACCGAAGGCAGTCCGGTGGTTAAAAACGTGTTGAATAAGAAAGCAATAATCAAAAATGACCTTCAAACGGTCTTTGATCAACCGAGTTCCAGTTCAGGTAGCTCGTTCTCCTTACAAAAAGACACACCTGTAAAGGTCCTTTATAATATCCAGAACTGGTTCTACATTGATAGCAATCAGGGACAGGGATGGGTTTATAGGGGGGTCCTTTATTCGGAAATAACGGTCCTTGGGCCAACCGTCTATATATACCCTAAACCCTCTGTAAATATTCCAAAAATAGGGATGTTTCAAAAGGGGAATCCACTAATAATTGAACAAGAACTTAATGGCTGGTACTTCGTTTCTGGTGGGAACACTGAAGGTTGGGTTTATTCAAGTCACGTGTACAACGGTAGTCCAGTAATCATTCCTACTTATGATCAATCTATCGTTCTCCCTGAAACTCTAAACGTTTATAATAAAGCCAGCACCCGATCTTCTACTATATCATCCTTAAAAAAGGATGATATAGTAAAAGTTCATAAGGAAATTAATGGTTGGTGCAATATATCTTCAGGTGACATCACAGGATGGGTTTACCAAGGTCTACTTCCCATTCACCAGAAAGTAACTTCTAACGGAGCCAATTTATATAATAAACCCAGTACGCGACAAACCATTGTCAATGTATTGAATAAAGGAACCGATTTCATAATTATAAGAGAAATTAATGGTTGGTATCAGATTGAAACAAAGGATTACTCTGGTTGGGTTTATTCTACTCACATAGATGACAACAGTAATGTAACTCTTAATCCTGTTAATAAACAAGCCATAATTTCCACGGAAAGCCCCACCTATATGTATGATAAACCGAGCACCAGACAGAATATCATTTATACAATACCAGGTAATTCTGAAGTAGCTGTCTTGGGAGAAATTAATGGTTGGTATCTAGTTGATTCAGCAGGTAAAAAAGGGTGGACATATAAGAATATTATCTTCAAAGAACAAATTACAAATGCTGCTAACGTCGTAATATATGAGAAGCCAAGTACGAGAGAGAATATAGAAACAGTCCTCTCAAGCGGGGTTGAGTTTACGGTTATTGAGGAATTAAATGGTTGGTACAAAGTAAAAATGAATAATATGATTGGCTGGATTTACCACAGTCATATCGAAACAGGAACAGATCTTCCTATAGTAAAAGGAATTTCCATATCTGATAATATTACAGTGACGAAAGATCAAGGTTCAAATTCCACTTCGATAGGCGTTATAAACAAAGGAATGATCATCGATATCATTCGGGAAGTAGAAGGCTATTATTATATAAAATTAAATAGCCAATATGGATGGGCCCCTTCCTCTTCTATTATTCTTTCAGAAAGAGGGAATACTTCGATTCTGGGGAAAACCATTGTCATTGACGCAGGACATGGCGGCCATGACTCAGGTGCCATCGGCAGGTATACAAGAGTATTTGAAAAGAGTCTAAATCTTACTACTGCAAACCTATTAGCAGAAAAATTAAGAAATCATGGTGCAAATGTCATATTGACCAGAAGCACTGATGTCTTTTTAGAATTAAGTGAAAGAGCCACTATCAGCAAACAGAATGCGGCAGATGCATTTGTTAGTATTCATTACAATATGAATACTAGTACTCTTCCAAACGGTATAGAAACTTATTATTACAATCAATTTGTAGACAAAAGCCTTGCTCTCGTCGTACAACAAAACATTATCAACCACACCGGTTTTTATGATAGAGATATAAAGTTTGGAGACTTCCATGTAATCAGAGAGAATAGCAGACCGAGTATCCTTGTAGAACTGGGGTTTTTGTCCAATATGCATGATGAATACGAGGTTCAAACATCCAATTTCCAAGATAACGCAACAGACGGTATCATTAACGGATTAATAAGCTATTTTGAGTAATTAACAAAGAAGCACCCTGTAGCGTAGAGATTAATCATCTCTCTACCTATAGAGTGCTTTTTATTATTGAAATTTATAATAATTAGAGAAACTATATAAGTCATACTTAACCTAAATGATTAGTTCCAAAACGAATTAAGGTTTATTATTAATAATTTCTTTTATCACTTCTACTTCTCGATAATAAGTATTCCGACTTGAAAATTTCTTCTTTAGGGTTTCAGGACTTGTAGTTTTATCGAATTTTCCCATTATTTTTTCTAAATTAATAGCTGCTTGGTCATTATCGATAAAATAAGTGTTGCCATAATCACTCACCATTTCTTTACAAATAGATAGGTTTGAAGTAATTACTGGGATTCCATATGCAGCCATTTCGCACATCATTACTCCTTGGGCGTCTAGTCTAGTCGGCATGATCGCGCATCTATAATGATCTAATAGGTTCGATAGCTGCTCTGGCGTAAAGAATTCATAAAAAACTTCAAGATTTTTCGGTTTAAGATTATGTTTGAAATAGTCACCCTTACCATAGACATGGAACGTAAACTGAGGGTTTTCCTCTGCTAATTTAACTACAACATCAATTGCATATTTAGATTGATCAAACGGCCTGACGGTAATAAAGTCTGCCTTTTTTGTTGAGTCGAAATTATAAGAAGTCTCAATAAATTCCTTATTTAGAGAGTTGTGGATAATATAACAATTGTTGTCCACTAATTTTCTATCAATATTAATATTATCCATAAAAGCATCTTTCATCCATTGACTAACAAATATTAAAGACGCATGATTTTCTTTTAGCCTTTCCCTGAAAAATGAACCTAAAAATTTTACTTTAACATGATCATAAAGGAGTTGAGTGAGTTCATTCAAAGGCTTTCTTTTAACATAATTATATGGCTTTGGATAATAATGAGACTTGATGAGTACTTCATGCCCATGAAAAAAGAATAGAAGCTTTTTATATTTAACCTCTTTCTTTTTTAAAAACCTTAAATGGTTTCTAAGATTTGGTGCATGGCTAATGATCAAATCCAATTCATTTTGTGAATGTAATTGGTGAAAATCATATTCACTTATCACTTCTATTCCATCATAAATATAGGATCTATCGGTATCGAAACTTAAAACTTTAAAGTTAATACCCTCACTTGCGTAATATTTATTTCTTGTGTGCACATAATTCATCATATATTGGCTATCTGGCGAAGGATAGGCCTGAGTTAGTATTAGCACCTTCATTTTCAGTTTCTCAACTCCATCAAAGTTTTATGAATCTTCTCTACTCTATGTTTCCACAAGTGCTCTTCCAGAAGACTTCTCTTTGCATTAACTTGCAACGTATTGAACTTCTCTTCATTTAAAATTTCATTGAATCCTTTTAAAAAGCCTTCCGTTGTACTAGTTTGAATGATACCAAAATTTGCTTTCTCTACAATTTCACTTTGTGCTTCACAATTTGAAACAATCATAGGTAGACCATAAGATAAATATTCAAACATTTTCACAGCAATTGCAAAATCATTATAATAATCCTTCTTTATTGGCACAATGCCAAAATGACTTTCTAAATAGTAAGGCTCCAATTCAGATCCAGATGCATGTTTAATTGATAACCAGGTCTGATTTTGATACTTTTCAAGTTTCTCTTTATATTTTTCTTTTTCTGCTTCTCGAATAATAAAGGTCAACTCAATTTTCTTTTTTGGTTCATTTATAATTGATAAAGCTTCAAGCATCTCATATACTCCATATCGCGGATGTATACCACCTACATAGATCGCTTTTAACGGGCTAGAGTATGTTTTGCCAACTTTACTTAAATAGTCCTCTCCTCCGGGTGGCAATGAATATACGTTCTTTCTTTCTAAATTTAAATATTTACCCATTTGCAAACTGGGTAAATAGAATATTGAAGCATATTTTTTATACATACTCAATTCAACTTTAAATAACGTTTGCATAATCTGTCTTTGAGGGGAGCTTAACTTATAAAGTTCATCAAACTTCCAATAAATATCTCTATAAAAAAGACCTAACGGAATTTTTTGTTTTTTCAGGTATTTTAAGAATTTCAAATCAACTAATGGATGAGTAGGTATATGATTTTTATTAGATAACCAAATAGGTATTGTCGAGTTTTCCATATAACAGTATATGATTTGTTCCGGATCGACTTGGGAATAGATATATTCCGTTCTTTCCTTTCTGGATTTGGAGGAACCAAAAATTTCAATTATTTCAAACCCTACTTCTTCCCCAAATGCCTTGAAAGAATTCAACAACTTTACAGGTCTAACTGATGACCCGCTAGTAAGGTCTCTTTTCTCAAATGGATAATAAACTATTATTTTTTTCATCATTCATACCTCATTATTTCTCCGTATTGTCTAAGTTCTCACCAAGAGCAGGTAAGTCTTTATAGTATTACATTATTTCATTTATTTTATTTGTCATCAACTGTATGTTATGACTTTCCACTTTTTGAAATTTTTAATCCCTGAGATACACTTTAGATTATAGGAATGGTATGAATTCTATATATTATAGAATTCTATTATGAACTTTCAAAATATTTTCCCTAAACTTATATAAATATGTGATAAAATGACATTATAATATACCAATCGACTCAAGTATTGAGAAAAAAGGAGAAAAACAAGTGAAAAAAACACTAGTTACCGTCGCTACTACCGCCGTCCTCTCTACAACATTTGTCGCTTCTGCCGCTGCCAGTTCCCATAAAGTCGAGTCCGGTGACTCTCTTTGGTCCATCGCCATTAAGTATGATACGTCCGTTGCTACTCTTAAAGATTTAAACAAACTGAAATCCGATTTGATTTTTCCCAATCAATTACTTAAGGTAGACACTGTTCAAATGGACAAGCCTGCCGCAACACCTTCCAATTCTGCACCACCTGTTCAAACCGGATCTGCTAAAGAATACATAGTAAAGTCTGGAGATACACTTAGCGCCATCGCTTACAAGCATTCTATTACTCTTGCAGAATTGCAGAAATGGAATAACATTAATACTCATTTGATTTATCCAGGACAGGCACTTGTCGTTAGTGAAGGTACTCATTCTGGTACGCAAGGTAGCAGTAATTCGAATAAACCTGCTCCCTCTACACCATCTAAACAGGGAAGCTCAAGTACATATACGGTTAAATCCGGGGACACTTTATCCCATATCAGCCTAAGATCCGATATTTCTGTTCAAGATATTAAGCGCCTAAATAACCTCTCTAGTGATCTAATCTATGTTGGACAGGTATTGAAAGTTGGAAAATCACAAGCCTCAAAACCAGCACAACCAACGGAAAATGTGACACCTAACGAAGAGAGTAATCCGTCTTTCAATGCAAGTACGCTCCTTTCTCACGCAAAAGCACAGCTTGGCATCCCGTACGTATGGGGTGGTTCTACAACCTCTGGCTTCGATTGCAGCGGCTTCATTTACTACGCATTCAATAAGAGTGGTGTGAAAGTGACCCGCACATCCAGTGAAGGCTATTACAATCGTTCTTATTATGTGAATAAACCAGCCATTGGAGACCTCGTCTTTTTCGAAAATACATACAAAAAAGGAATTTCTCACTTAGGTATTTATGTTGGAGACAATAAGTTTATTCACGCCGGTGATAATGGGGTGGAGATTACCAGTTTAAGTAATTCATATTGGAAATCTAAGCTTGATGGTTTTAAACGCTTTTATGATTTGTAAAATTTGATATACCACTACTTTGTAGTATGTTCCCAACAGCTAAATGGAAATGTACTAATTGGCAGTGTGAACCGTGGCGTAGTTCTACGCCACGGTTTTTTTATTATCTCTGTTTTCACATTTTGTAGAATAATATTTATTTCAGGGCTACATGAAATATATTCCAAATCAATCTTAAATATGGTTTAATTAATTGATTTTACTATTCTATTAGACGATGGAGGATATTATGGGGAAAAAGGTATTTAAAAGTTTACTAGTTATCATGATGATGTACAGTCTGTGCCTTTCGCAAGTCCCTGAAACACATGCTCAAGAAAGAAGCGTAATTGAAGAAGAACCATTGCTGCTTTCAGAAGTGAAGAACAAGAGCTTTAATCAGGACGAACATGTCCATTGGTATACGATCACCCCTTCGGAAGAAAGCATTGAAAGCTTCACTCATTTCCGGATTAAACTTCAATCTGAGGAAGAAGTCAATTTGACTGTCTACTCCAGTCTGGAAAATGCTACGAATGATCAAACGTTTGATCAATATAGAGCTTATTCTTATTCAGATGAAACCGCCTCTGTGGACTTTCCGATTTCCTGGACGGGACCATATTATCTTAAAGTGGAATCTTATGTGGAGGAAACAGTTGAAGAGGAGATCGAAACAGATCAGATCTCCTATACCATCACCTATGATGGTGTCTCCCTTCCCCCATCCAACGGGATCATTGGGGAGGAGTGTCCGGCTGAACTAAGTACGAAGGAAAGAGCGAATGGAAAAGCCATTTTACAAGATCTACGTACGATAAGGCAATCTCTCTTATCCAATACGGATAATGGAAAAGAGTTGACCTCTCTATACTATAAAACAGCTCCTTTCATCAGTTCCAAAATGATCTTTAGCAAAAATACGCGTGAAACGGTTTACGCCGATCTCGTGACATTAAAAGGTTTATTGGCTGACACAGCCAAAAATGGAGAATTCAGTTCCTATACGATTTCTTCAAGTGAACAGAAAGCCATTCAGAACCTTTATACCATTGCGTATGAGTCCGCGCCTGACTCTCTGCAAAAACAACTTGAAAACGTGACAAATAAGGTGGATATTTCATCCCTTGCGAATTCATCTGTTTCTCAAGTCATAACAAAAGCCGGTTTAGTGACTACAAGCACATCTGACCCTTCCAGATTGATTGTTAAAATCAAGGACGGAAAGTCTCAGACCGCGGCATTGTCTAAAATGAAAACCTACGGGGTTCAATCAACGAAAGCCTTATCTCAAGGCAAGGATACTTCTGAAAACCTTGTAGTCGTGAATCTAGAAGATCAGGACGGTAAGTATGCAGCCAGCTCCACCAAAGCTATGCAACAGCTTGCCAAGCTCCCTGAAGTAGAATTCGTGGAACCTGTTCAGACCTATCAGGCATTGTCCGCTGATAGTCAATATCCATACCAGTGGTCATTGAAAAACAACGATATGATTTCCGGTGACATAGGATTTGAGCCGATGAAAACATTGTTGAACGGGAAAACCCTTGAACCAACTATCATTGCCGTTGCTGACACTGGCGTTGACCACACGTTAGCCGACCTTTCTGACAAAGTACTCGTGGAAAAAGGGAAAAACTTTGTGGACCGTTCTGACAACACAATGGATGACAACGGACACGGGACTCATGTTTCATCCATCATAACGGCAAATTCAGATAATTATTATTCGATTGCAGGAATTAATCCATTTGTTAAGATTCTTCCAATCAAAGTCCTTGATAGCGGCGGCAGTGGCGATACAGAACAAATCGCTTACGGAATCATGTACGCAGCTGATCAAGGGGCAAAGGTCCTTAACCTGAGCCTTGGCGGACCGTATAGCCGTACAATCGAATATGCCATGCAATACGCAAGCTCGAAAGGCGTGGCGATTGTCGCTGCAAGTGGAAACGATGGAATGGAAGAACTATCGTACCCTGCATCTTCCAAATATGCGATTGCAGTCGGTTCTACGAATCGTCTGGACATCGTATCCGACTTTTCCAACTATGGAAAGGGGCTTGACCTTGTCGCACCCGGTTCAGACATCCCGGCCCTTTTACCTGATGGCAATGTCACGTATATGAGCGGGACGTCCATGGCAACGCCTCATGTGTCTGCAGTAGCTGGTTTACTATTGTCACAGAACCCGAATCTAAAGCCTGCAGAAGTAGAGAAGATATTAACGGAAACGTCCAAAGACGTCTCATTCGATGAACAAGATAATCCATATGTCTATGAAGATGAATATTATGAAGAAGATCCTGAATATCCAATTGAAGAGGTTGTACCGGGTTATGATGCCATTTCCGGATGGGGTCGTATGAACGCCTATAGTGCCGTCAGCGCTGTGGAGCTCTCAGCAAAGGTGAAACCGATCTTAAACAACCAAACGAAAGTGACAGGTTCAGCCAAAACCGGGTCAACTATCAAAATTATGAACGGAACGAAGCAATTAGGAATCAGTTCAGCGAAATCGGGTACATTCAGCATCACGATCCCTGTTCAAAAAGCCGATCAAATCCTTGATGTCATTATCTCGAATCAGGACGCTTCCACATCGATTAAAAAAATAGTAGAAAAAGCACCAAATAAACCTTACGTAAACAAACTGACCAACCTGTCCACTTCGGTCTCGGGAAGTGCAGAACCAAACTTGAAAGTAACGGTCAAGGATTCATCACGAAAAATCATTGCCTCAGGAATCGTGAATGACGAAGGTGACTTCAGCATAAAGATTCCTAAACAAAAAGAGTATTCTACGTTATATGTAACGGTTCTCGATGGCTATAAAGAAAGCTCCGAGGTAAAAGTGGTCGTTGCCGATGTCATCGCCCCTACTACTCCAAAGGTGAATGCCATCAGTGATCTAAGCACCAGCATCACTGGATCTGCCGAAGCATCTTCTACAGTGACAGCCAAAGTGAATGGGAAGCAAATCGCAGCGGTCAAGGCCAGCTCTAAAGGTCTGTTCACCTTGAAAATCAAGAAACAAAAAGCAGGCTCCACAGTGGTTGTCACGGCGAAAGATGCTGCCGGTAATATCAGTAAGGGAACCACCCTGAAAGTCATTGACAGGACCCCTCCTGCAGCACCTAAAGTAAAGGCGGTCAGTGATGCAAGTATATCCATTTCGGGAACGACTGAAGCCAATGCTTATGTGGTGGCAAAAGTTAAAGGAAAGCAAATCGCAACAGCCAAGGCCAGCTCTAAAGGTCTGTTCACCTTAAAGATCAAGAAACAAAAAGCAGGGACCACTGTGATTGTGACAGCGAAGGATGCTGCGGGAAATATCAGTAAGGGCACCAATCTGACCGTAAGTGATAAAACCGCCCCAGGAACACCTAAAGTAAATACTGTTACAACAAAGAGCAAAACCGTGACAGGAAAAACAGAACCTTATGCTGTCGTTACGATAAAAGCCAAATCTAAAACGCTGGGTACAGCCAAAGCAAACAGTAAAGGGTCTTTCACAATGAAAATCAAAACTCAGAAGGAGAGAACTGCTTTATATGTTACTGCTAAGGATAGGGCGGGGAATGTGAGTAAGATGAAGAAGGTCATTGTTAAATAGTGAGTAACCTCTTTAGTGGTTATAATAAAAAGCTCCCGATTCTTGATAGAATTCGGGAGCTTTTTGTTATTTGAACCTACTGTTCAAGCCGGAATTTCTCTAATTGACTAACGTGATTCATAATACTCTATTCAAAATCATAAGTGACATTTAGACCAAAAAAGCTTTAGTGAAAGTACATACAATTTCATCTGCAAATAATAAAAAACATCCTGTGAATATCTTTCATTAAATCAATGCACTTAGTTCCTTAATTCTGTTTTTAATGAATTGTATGTGTTTGGTATCTTGTTGAAGTTCAAAAACGATGATTGCTTTTTTCATAAACTTGACGGCTTCCTCAGGTTTATTCATCAGCTCCATGTTATATCCTATTTGATAATGTAACTCACCTAATAGGAATAAACTATCTTTATGCAGGCACCATTTTATCCCATCTTCACAATATTTATTTGATTCTTCCTGTCTGTTTAGACGAGTTAACACCCTCGTAATATGATAATAATGTCGTGTTTTTATTTTATAATCATTCAAATGGGGAAGAAGCTGAAGATGATCCTTGACTTCCTCAAAAACCTCTAGCGCTTTATTAATGTCTTCTTTAACATAAATTGCCCCCAATGCCAAGAAAATTTCTAATTCTCGCTCAAGCAAAATTTTCCCCTTGCTATGGGTGAGATGGATGGCTTTTTTTAGAGTATCAACTGATTTACTCAAATCTTTCTTTACTTCATATAAATAGATTCCTTTATGCCATAGCAACAACTGTAGGTTTTTGTTGTTTTGTGAAAATAACGGATTATCTATTTCAGCTTTTACAATATCCATCATTTCTTCATATTTCCCATTTCTGCGGAGTATCTGGAGCTGTTGGAATACTTCCTGAAAGTAATCTAGCCGTGGAGTTGTCCCGATATCAAAAAAGTAGTTCACATCTACACCCAACTTCTGAGAAATTTGATACAATGTAGAAGCGTAAGGATAGACATCTCCTTTTTCGATTTTACTGATCTGCGCTTGTGTACATATCCCTTGTGCAAGATCTTCTTGAGAAAGACCACTGGTTTTTCTCAACTCTTTTATTTTGTTTCCCACTGCTTTAAAATCCATATAAATCCACCCCTAAATATGCCTAGAGTTATATTTTTGAAGAAATCAAATGAAAAGCCTAATAATAGGCTTTTTAATTAGGTAATTTGACACCATATTCAGAATGTACAAAATGTTAATATGTGTTTTAATTATTATAACAGATATTTCTTTTATTTTACCGAACATTGATTCGAACAAGAAAGGGAGGAAAGTCCTATGAAAAGACGTTTTCTTACAATTTTAACAGCATCGGTTCTTCTTTTTGGTATTGCAGGGCTTGCTACTAACGATACTGAAACTGCAAATGTACAAATTCAAAAAGTTGAACTTCCAACTCAATATTAATCACCATGTTAAAGCTTCCTGCATTCAGGAAGTTTTTTTCTTTTGGATAATATTCTTATAGGAATATGCTTAGAGTTATGATAGAAAAGAAAAGAAAACGTTTTACCCATTAAATTAATGAATTTCAGCTCCTACGCATTTATGAGCCAAAATACACATTCTCGTCAGGCGTGATAGGATGAAAATACAATATAAGAAAGGGGGCTTCATGATGCAAAGCATAAGCATGAAAGTAAATCCTCTATACTCGGATATGGATATGTCGATCCAGTTCCATTTTGAATTTTCAAAAGGTGATTGTAAAGTCGGAGAAGCCATGGTTTCAACGTATGTTATGAATAACCAGGTGAAGTATCGTAAGTCCCAAGTTGGTACTTCAACCTCAATCGAAAAGTGTGCAGTCATTGATCGGTATGATGTGGTGGGTGAGCTTGGTGAGGTAAGCATGAAGAAGATGAGACACTTTCTGAAGGTGATCGGAATGGCAGAAGTTCATTGTGGTTATGAGATGAATAGTGAGAGTGTCAGCAATTGATTTTATAGAAAGCCCGCTCCTAATGGAGTGCTAGGTGGGATATGATCGCGGTTCGGCAATATAAATAAAAAGCTTCAGGAAAGTAAATTCTGCTTCCCTGAAGCTTTTTATTATTTTATAAGCGTTTCCAAAATCAAGGAAGCAGCTATCCTGCTTGTCATATCCCTGATATCCAGGGTAGGATCGATTTCTACAATATCCATCGAATGAACCTTTGGATGCTTCAGCGCCACCTGTACCGCTTCCGTGAGCATATCCGGATGCATCCCCCCCGGACTGATTGCCGGGCAGCCTGGGGCATATGCCTGGTCGAGGACATCCATGTCGACGGAGAGGTAGATGGTGTCGACTTTGTCTTGTAGTTGAGATAGAGCGTGTTGGATGAGTTCGGTGATGGATGAGTTCGGTTGTCTGACGTCCTCCATCGTGTACACCGTCACACCCTTCTCGATTGCATAATCATGGTAGGCTTTCGCATTGGCGTAGTTGCGGATGCCGATTTGGATGAGTTGCTCTCCTTTAATATAACCCTCTTCTATTAATCTCCTGAAAGGCGTCCCGTTGGTAGGTCCCCCGTCCTCTGTGTTCCTGAGGTCATGATGGGCATCGAATTGGATGATGCCGACCGTCCCCTTCGTTTCCTTGATGGCTTTGACCGTTGACGTGGTGATGGAATGGTCACCGCCCAGGATGATGGTGAAGGGTGCAGCCTTCGTGCTCGTTGCTGCTTTCGTAGATTCATAGATTCGCTGATGGGACTCTTCGATGGAGGTCGGGTGCATTGAGATGTCGCCGAAGTCGATGATGGCTTTCCGAGCGTCGACTTCGGCGAGGTCCGTCCCTCTCTCGATGTTGTAGGTCGTGAACGAGTTCAGGCACCGTCTGATGGCGTCTGGTGCGAAGCTTGCTCCTGAGTGGGAGATGGATGGTTTGGAAAGAGGGGCGCCGATGATGGCGATGTCCCCTTTCTTTCCTTCTTCCCATGGTGTCAGGAGTTCGGCCGCTTTCGTTGTGTAGCGGTCTTTGAACTGTGCTTTCCCTGCCGGCTTAATGTGCTGAAATGTGCTCATGAAGCTTCTCCTTGCGGTAGATGATACAGCCGTCTTTCAGGACAGTGTTGGTATGGTTGACTCCGTAATGATACGGAACGTAATGATAGTTCGGGACATCCCATAGGACGATGTCTGCTTTACGTCCTGGTACGATTTTCCCAGCCGAGTCTCCCCTGTTGATGGCGTAAGCCGAGTTGACGGTGACAGCGTTCCAGATTTCTTCCGGCGTCATTTTTAATTGCAAAGATGCCAGGTTCATGATGAACTGCAAGTTCTCCGTCGGTGAGCTTCCCGGGTTGAAGTCGGTTGATAGGGCGACTGCCGCTCCCGCTTCCAGCATGCCTCGTGCGTTGGCGAATTTCCCTTTGTTCAGGTAGAAAGACGTTCCTGGCAGGAGGACGGCGATCGTGTCTGTTTCGCCCAGTGCCTGGATCCCTTTATCAGATGCTCCCACTAAGTGATCTCCGCTTGTCGCTCCGATTTCCGTTGCCATTTCCGTTCCTCCGAGTGGATCGATTTCGTCGGCGTGGATTTTAACTGAGAAGCCTTTTTCTGTGGCTTTGGTTAAGAATTCTCGTGACTGTTCAACGGTGAATACGCCTGTTTCACAGAAGATGTCGACGAATTCAGCGAGCTGTTCTTTTTCGATGTCGTTTAGTAAATCTAGCATTTCCTGTAGGAATTCATCGGAGCGTCCTTTGAATTCCGGTGGGATGGCGTGTGCTCCCAGGAATGTGGAGACGATTTCAGCAGGATGCGTTTCGTTTAGTTGTTTAGCTACTGTTAACTGTTTTAGTTCGGTTTGACGATCGAGTCCGTATCCGCTTTTAGCTTCTACTGTTGTGATCCCGTATGAAATCATCCTGTTTAGATGGAAGCGTGCTTTCGTTAAGAGCTCTTCTTCCGATGCTTCGCGGGTGGCACCCACTGTTGACAGGATGCCTCCTCCCCGTTTCAGGATTTCTAAGTATGGAACACCCTGCTGCTTAAGCGCCATTTCGTGTTCACGGGAGCCGCCGAAGACCAGGTGCGTGTGCGGGTCGACTAGACCTGGTGAGACGAGCTTCCCTTCTGCGTCGATTCGTTCCGTTGCTTTCAGGGTTTGCGCTTCTTCATGCGTGCCGATCCATGCAACAAGGCCGTCTTTGATGGCGATGGCCGAGTTTTCTAAGACAGGAAGCTTGCTCATCGCCTCCCCTTTCAGAGGTCCGTCCCCATGATCCATCGTCAGGAGCTGGCCGATGTTGTCGATGATGGTGTCGAAATGTGTAGTGGTCATCTTATTCTCCTCCTTTGTTCATTGGGATGTGGATGTTATGTTTTTCGGCAGTTTTTTCTGCGATGTCGTATCCTGCATCGACGTGGCGGATTACACCCATTCCAGGGTCTGTTGTCAGGACTCGCTCAAGGCGTTCCTGCGCAAGGTCCGTCCCGTCTGCCACAACGACCATTCCTGCGTGCAGTGAGTAACCCATCCCTACTCCGCCGCCGTGGTGGAAGGAAATCCATGAGCCGCCTGCCGCTGTGTTGATGAGGGCGTTCAGGATCGCCCAGTCACCCACTGCGTCACTTCCGTCCTTCATGCTTTCCGTCTCACGGTTCGGTGAAGCAACGGATCCGCAGTCGAGATGGTCACGTCCGATGACGACCGGTGCTTTCAGCTCTCCATTTTTCACCAATTCATTGATGGCAAGACCCATCTTCACACGTTCTCCGTAACCCAGCCAGCAAATGCGTGAAGGCAGCCCTTGGAATGCCACCTGCTCCTGAGCCATATCGATCCAGCGATTCAGGGCTTCGTTTTCAGGGAAAAGCTCTTTGATCAACCGGTCCGTTCTGTAGATGTCTTCAGGGTCTCCGGATAGTGCCGCCCATCTGAATGGTCCTTTTCCTTCACAGAATAGTGGACGGATGTATGCGGGGACGAAACCAGGGAAATCGAAAGCATTTTCGACTCCTTCATCCTTCGCTACCTGACGGATGTTGTTGCCGTAGTCGAATACGATGGATCCCCTGTGCTGGAATTCGAGCATCGCTTCTACGTGTTTCGCCATGCTTTTTTGTGACAGGGCCGTGTAGGCTTTCGGGTCCTGTTTGCGAAGTTCTGCTGCCGCTTCGAGTGTATATCCTTCTGGTACATAACCGTTCAGTGGATCGTGAGCGGATGTTTGGTCGGTTACGATATCGATTTTGACGTCACGCTTAAGGAGTTCATGATGAACCTCAGCCGCATTCCCAAGTAAGGCGATGGACAGAGCCTTGCCCTGGTCACGCGCTTCATACGCCATCATCAGCGCTTCCTCGATGGAATCGGTTTTTACGTCACAGTATTTCGTGTCAAGGCGCTTCTGGATGCGCTCTGCATCGACGTCGACGGCGATTACAACTCCTCCGTTCATCGTGACGGCGAGTGGCTGTGCCCCACCCATTCCGCCTAAGCCTGCTGTGAGAGTAATCGTCCCTTTAAGGGAGTTGTTGAAATGCTTCTTCGCCAGTGCCGCGAACGTTTCATACGTCCCTTGCAGAATTCCTTGTGTCCCGATATAGATCCAGCTTCCCGCCGTCATTTGGCCGTACATCATGAGGCCCTTTTGATCAAGCTCGTGGAAGTGCTCCCAGTTGGCCCATTTCGGAACGAGGACTGAGTTGGATAGCAGGACTCTCGGCGCCGCTTTATGGGTTTTGAACACACCAACCGGCTTACCGGATTGGACGAGCATGGTTTCATCGTTTTCCAGGTTTCTGAGCGTATGGACGATAGCGTCAAAAGAATCCCAGTTACGGGCCGCTTTCCCGATTCCTCCGTATACAACGAGCTCTTCAGGGATTTCCGCTACTTCAGGATCGAGGTTATTGTAGAGCATGCGGAGGACCGCTTCCTGCTCCCATCCTTTACATTCTAGGTCCGTCCCTCTTTTTACATGTACGATACGTTTGTCTGCCTTAACCATTTGTCGTTTCCTCCTTTGTTTTGGTTGGTTTGATCAGTGCGCTAAGAGTGGTTTGCTGCAGCCACTCGTTGGCTTTCTCTATATCTTTCGAGAAGATGCGATCCTTTGTGATGGAGGGAATGACCTTTCTCGCTTCATCGTAAAATTGTTTTGTCTTGCTTGCCATGAGGTCCGTCCCTCTGTGTTCCGCCGCCTGCAGGTTGCAGATAAGCTCGACTGCGAGGACTCTTCTTGTGTTCTGCAGGATCTGATAGGCGTGACGTGATCCGATCGTTCCCATGCTGACGTGATCTTCCTGATTGGCGGATGACGGGATTGAGTCGACGCTCGCCGGGTGGGCCAGGGTTTTGTTTTCCGAGACGAGTGATGCCGCGCAGTATTGCATGATCATCGCACCGGACTGAAGTCCCGGCTGTGGGCTTAAGAAAGGTGGCAGGTCATTCAGCTGCGGGTTCACAAGTCGTTCAATGCGTCGTTCTGAGATGTTGGCCAGCTCTGCTATAGCAAGTTTCATAAAGTCCATAGCAAATGCGATCGGCTGGCCATGGAAATTCCCGCCTGAAATGACCTTCTCGCCATCATCAAAAATGAGCGGATTATCCGTCGCTGCGTTCATTTCGATTTCGAGTTTTTCTTTTACGTAGTCCAGTGTCTGCCAGGATGCTCCATGAACCTGTGGGATGCACCTTAGGGAGTATGCGTCCTGTACTCGGAGTTCTCCCTGTTTCGTTGTGAGCTTGCTGTCTTGCAGGTAATCTCTGATTCTTTGAGCCGTTGCGACCTGTTGAGGGTATCCTCTTACTACATGAATATCTTCGTCGAAGGCATCCATGATTCCTCTTAATCCTTCCAAGGTCAGACTGGCGATCATTTCACTTTGGAAAGCAAGCTCCTCCGCTTCCAGGTACCCAATGACACCCATTGCCGTCATCGCCTGCGTTCCATTGATGAGGGCCAATCCTTCTTTGGCCTGAAGCTGGATTGGGAAGATGTTTTCTTTAGATAGGACCGGCAGGGTTTGTTGGACCTCACCCTGATAATGGACCTCTCCTTCTCCCATCAAAGCCAGGGCCAGATGGGAAAGTGGAGCTAAGTCTCCGCTCGCTCCAAGGGAACCCTGCTGCGGAATCACCGGATGGATCCCTTTGTTCAGAAATTCTGCCAATCGCTCGACGATCACCGGTCTGACACCCGAATATCCTTTTAACAGAGCGTTGCATCTCAGCAGAAGCATGGCACGTGAAACATTCTCCGGGAACGGATCACCCACTCCACACGCATGGGAGTGAATCAGATTCAGCTGAAGCTCCTCCACATCATCAGCATCGATCAGCACATCACTGAACTTCCCGAAGCCCGTGTTGATCCCATACACCACACGCTTCTCCTTCACAATCTTCTCAACCGCCCCGCGACTCTTCCGCACCCGCTCCATACTAAGCGGCGAAAGCTCCACATGCTCCTTCCCATAAATCACCCGCTTCGCCTCATCCAAACTCAAACTACAACCCGTCAACTCCACCATTTCCGTTCACTCCTTCTATTTAGGGACGGACCTCTGAAAAACAGCTGTTTTCAGTGCGTTCCCACTGCTATTTACCGTTATTACTGGGTTTTTCACTTTTAACGCTTTAACCTGTTGGGGACGGACCTTCGGACACGTTCCCACACAAAAAGGAGGCTCGACCAAAGACAGACTTCTGCCCTTGGTCGAGCCTCCTATCAACTAATATCTCTAGGCTCTGGATTATTTAAATATGATTAATTCCAAGTCCGATTGTTTCGTGCTCCAATCCCTTGATGGGCGCCCCAATCGTCCCGTATAGCGCGACTGCGATCCATTCGCCTTCCTCTTCACTTTCATACGGAGTACCCCTCACAACAGAGAAACGCAGTCCCACCGTGCGCAGGATCTCTCCCAATTGGGTATGACCCCGGGTAACCCCCGTCAGTGCTTCCATGATTGCGTGATACAAGGCATGCATCTCCCGGTACAGATCTTCCCGGACCAGGTCACTCCGCTTTGCCGCCGTTTCAATCGCAGCTACGATCTTCTGACTGTCCATGGATCCGATTTTCCCCGTGCAGTAACTCCAATTCAGCTCATTGAAATGGCGATTCCACTCTTCCTCTTCCCTGTCTAAGAGGAGAAGAAGCATGGCATTCTTTCCGATACGAGTATGATCTGTCTTATTCAAATGGCATTCGCACCTTACGTGAAAATTCTAAAAATACTAATAACTACTATTATTGTATGGTCTGATTCAGGAGAGGTCAACGAAAAAAGTGGTGATTTTAGAAACTTAGAGAGGTAGTTTGGTAGTGTGGTAAAGGGTTTTTGCGGTGGCGCTTGTGGAGGTCCGTCCCTCAAAAAAAGACGTACCTGTTCAGGTTCGCCTCATTCCTCCTTTATTCTTCTTGTTTTTTGCCTTTTCCTTTGAATACCTGGGGATTGTTCATGAGGTAGGTGACGGTTCCGTCATCGGACTTCAGGCTTAAGTAGGATAGGATGTCCTGTTTGTCTTCGGGGGACAGTGGACCGTCTACAGGGTATAGGGGCAGGATATTCAATTGCTCCACTCCTTCACGCTTATCGAGTACAATCTTACAATCCTTTGGTGTATTGTCGCCTATGCGGACAAACTTGAATGGGATGGAGTGATTCCGGTCGATCGGAACGGCAAACAATGTCGTGAATCCAACTGTTTCAAGAATCTTGTCCGAGTACATAATGCTCTCAAGCGCATGTGAAAATCCCGGCGGACGATTCACCACGACTAACTTATTGTAATAATGCTGCCCTTGAAAAACGACTAAATGTTTTTTTGATTTCTTGACGATTCTTCTGGAAACGTGAAGATCCTCGAATACTAAAATAAACTCTTTTCTCATACTTTCCTCCTCCTCAAAATAGGAATTTTGTCCTACTGACTATGAATTTCGACACCAATATCCAAAATCCTCTAAAAATTTCCAAAAATAATTTCTTTTTTTCACTTTTTAATGGGGCTTTTGTACGACTCTTCGCTTTGAGCTTCTTTTTCTACATATTCCTTATACCGGCTGATTTGGGGAGTTTGAAAATAATTAAGCGTTCGTTCCTTGGAAAGTAGTGGGTTTTTGATGGAATGGATGTAGAAAGGATAACTGCTCCAGGGGTATTTCTCGGGGTGTGGGGTGAGTTTCGCTTCAATTGGATTGTGGTGGATATACCTGCTCACTTTAATAAAATACGATGGCGTATCGATCTTATTGGATCCATATCGGCCTTGGAACACATGTCCGACATAATCGTATTTTTTATTGAAATAGACGGCGTATCGGGTATGAAGAGTTCGAATGATCTTCTCCAGTGGAACATCGTGGGTTTCGATCAGCAGATGAATGTGGTTGGACATCAAACAGTAGGCGTGGATGGTAAAAGGGTACTTGTCTTTCGTTTCCTGCAAATACGTCAAATACTTCTTGCGGTCTTCATCATCATGAAACAGATCCTGCTTCCGGTTCCCCCTTGCCGTCACATGATACGTCGATCCCGGACTCCAATTCCGAGGCGTTCGAACCATAACATCACTCCTTCTCACAACCTCATAATCTTACACCTAACCTATTCGACATAAATGCGTAAAATCCTCTTTTTTATTGAGGGACGGACCTCTATTCTTTCACAAAGCCGTGAAAATGAAAGGGTAGCGAGGTCCGTCCCTCCTATTATTTATCTCTTCTGTGGTAGTCAAGGTTGGTGATGTTTTTTTGCGAGTAGTAGATGACTCGCTGTTTGCTGTGTTGCTTCGTGCTGAAGACAAGGTTTGATTCTGGTTTCAGCCATACCCATGTGATGGTTTTCTTTTCTGTGTCAGCTGAAAGGTTTACCCCTCTCCCGTTCATTTGGTCCCCCATTCCATCTCCACCTTTACCCCCGATTCGACAAAATCACAATTATATTTTCATTCTAATACGTATATCTGTAATTTTGTATGCTTTTTCCAAATTATCTTAAATCGTAATCAATATAACCATTTCAAATCGTGTAAATTCCTAATCCCTGAACATAAAACCTTTATCTTGAAGAAAAAAGGGATAGTCGGTGAAAACAATGGATCTACATGTAGAGTTACAGCATTACCGCAATGATGTATTAGAGCTTACCCAGAGAGAAGCAGCCCTTCGCCTGAATATCAGCCAGGGCGCACTATCAAACTATGAAACTGGCGCACGGGACATCCCTTACAAAATGCTGCTTACCTTTAAAGAAGTCTATAAAATCCCGACCCACGAAATGAATCGGATCTTGTACGGGGAGGAAAGCGAAAGCCTTGGGCAAAGCCACGACCCCATGATTCTGAGAGAAACCTTCGAAGACGAAGAAACAAAAGAAATTCTGAAAATCCTCCAGGAGCACCCAAAATTCAAACGAACCCTGTCCTCTCTCTGCTACCTCACAGAAAAGCGCAAAGAAAAATTCATCGCACACGTCAACCACTTCTACCAGACGATGAAAGGTTGGTAGAGCTTACCGAGAGGGACGGACCTCACTATCCATAGCATAAACCCTGTTATACCGGGATTTCCGCTCCCATTTTATCATTAAAATGAGGTCCGCCCCTTAACCAAAAAAAGCGCCTAGATGTCCGGGTTTCGGGGTCTAGAGCGCTTTTTGGTTTGTATCTACGGTATATCCTGATTGGAGTTCTTGTTTGAGCCAGTGGATCATTGTGTTTGTGTCCATGTTTCCTTGTTGACCTTTGTCGAACGCTTTTTGGATCACGTTCAAAATATGCTGATCGTCGTTCACATTTCTTTTCAAAATAGCAACCTCCTACATTATCAAACAGTTTCTATCACTTTATTACACTATTAGACAAAAGTTCAAGCATCAATTACTTGATATAATACCAAAAAAATGCAAATTTAGATAGAGTATTTCTAAATACTTTCCAGTAAATAAGTGCAAATTACCTTACTCTCATTGTATTAATCTGTCTATACAATGAGAGTAAGGTTCTGAATAATGGCAAAATCATCGAAAGGTGATGACGCAAAGCTATAGGGGCTAACCATGCCAGCCAGCTACCAAACCAGGAGGGATTGTATTTGTCGTTTTTAACACCAGAAGAGATGTATATTAGAAAGAAAACAATGAAAAAATGGATGTACGCAGGACTGTTTTTATTTACGATCATCCTCATAGCAGGTACGACATTTCTTACGTACCAGATGTAAAGCGTCCATTCGACGCTTTTTTTTAGTTCAAATGTCATTCTACAATATATGGAAAAGTTCGATTATTTCCGATAGAATAGTAGATGGAATCTATTCTACTTGGGGGACTACATTATATGCAAAAAGAAGTCAGACTTTTCAGAGGTTTACTCAAACCATCGCTCTTCTTTTATCAACTCAAAGACATGGAGGTTGTAACAGGATATAGAAAAAAGGTTTTTCACCTCTTATGGCTGTCAATTATCGTCTTTGGTCTCATTTCATCTTTCGGGATTGGCATGGATCCTCTTTCAAAAGAAATTACAACTCTCTCACCCGTCACCTTTGAATTAGAAAAATTTTTGTTTTTCCTGGGTAGATTAATAGCCGGATTGCTATATGCGTCCATCGTCCTCTTTTTCTGTTCACTTATTTTTTGGACGATATCGAATGAAGGCGAATATCGAAAACTAGTTATGACACAAGGTCTGGTCTTAATTGTTCTATTACTTGAACACCTTACTTACATACCTTTATCTCTTCTTTTCTCACTTGAATGGTATTCTTCACCGCTATCGCTAGGGGTTATAACCCAGTATGCCACATCCAATACATATGTCATTTATTTAATGGGAAGTTTCTCACTCTTCAAGGTATGGGTGTTTTTCATTCAATATAAGGGAATCAAGCGATTAACGGGGCAGAAGAATTGGATCATCTGGCTGGCTATCTTCCTTACAAACCTTTTCATTTGGTCAATAAATGCCTTATTGGCTTATCTCAGTATTTCCACTCTACTCTAACTATTAAAAGGCTGTGAACATTCATGAACAAACGAACCTTATTCTATACCACCCTCACTCTGACGCTCCTTTTTATAGGTGCCAATACATACCTCATTGAAAAAGCGGACAGTAAAGTCGACCGGGAAGTCCGTGTCGCCGAATGGGAACCTGTCAACAAAGGGGCTCTGGCAAAAGAAATGCCGAAAGCAGGAGTCGTTGCTTCCGAGGAAGAAAACTACATCTATTTTAACGATGAATTCGGTTCCTTTAAAAAATTCCTCGTCAAAGAAGGGGATCAGATTAAATCCGGAAGCCCCCTCTATGAATATGAAGTAACTGATCAATCCCAGCAAAAGAGTGTCCTGGAATCAGAAGCTGATCAACTGGAAGACGAAATCGACAGCATCGAAGACAATATTTCCGACCTGAAGCGATTGGAATCATCCCTTCCATCAGGCTCGACGGATGATAAAGAAATCCCAATCGACGCAAGTGCCCTTCAATCGGAATATGATTTAAAAAAAGAAATTGCCGCGAAAGAACTGGAAATCGACCGCCTTGAAAGCCAAATTGACAATCTTGAGCGCCAAATCAAGGATATCGAATCCTACGAAACCACCCTGACCGTCCAAAGCAGTGTGGACGGAACCATTAAAGATCTTTCCCATGCCATCGACAATCCATTGATCACGATCGCATCTCAATCAACCATCGTCACAACCGATCTCACGGAAAAAGAAATCGTCCAAGTCGATGAAAACATGAGTGCAACCGTCCAATCGGATATTGAGAAAAAGACTCAAAAAGGGCTTGTTACCCGTGTGGCAACCCTCCCTAAAAACGATCCGCACATCCAAACGGACAGCTTGTATCCTGTAGAAATCAAACTGCAGGACACAAAAAACGAGCTGCTTCCAGGACATCACGTCTTCTTATCCATCATCACGGAAGAAGTCAAAGGTGCATTCGTGGTCCCAGTGACGGCCGTTGAAAAAGATGGCGAATCGAAATATATTTGGATTTTAACGTCAAAAGGCACCGTCGAAAAACGCAAGGTCGAAACCGGCCTTACAGTTGACGGACAGCAACAAATCAAATCCGGAGTCAAAGCTGGCGAATACTATATCGTCTATCCTGATGAGATCCCGGCATTACAAAAAGGCGTCCCTTTCATCACAGCCCTTGATTGGGATAAAGTGAAACTGAGAGACTTGAAGAAATTCGATCGTCCGACGATACTCGAGAATTTGTTGTTGGGGATTCTGGAACGGAAATAAGGGTAAGCAAAGGAAAACGTCCTATACTTTAAAGGTGAAAGCATTATAGAACACATAGTAAAACGCACTTGAATTCACAGTGCGTTTTTTTCTTGATTTTATCTGCATTCTGGAGATTTCTCCTTGCTTGCCGTTCCATAATTCACCGTGTAAATAATTTTTATGATTTGGAGGTGGAGTATATGGTGATTACTTTTAAAGGCTATCTATCATAAAATAAACGGAGATTTTCCGGTTAAACTGCAAATAGAGCTCGGATCGGGTTATATAAGTGTAAATTTTCCGATTAAGCTAAGTAAATTCACCATTTTCGCGTTTTTTCGAGGTAATAGTCGGAATCTCTCCGTCTATTCAAGCCATTGTTTAGTGCTATACCCAATTTAAAAGGAATTTCTCCGCTTATTTATTAAACTCTTTTTAGCACCAAATGAACTTGTACAACTTACGGTTAATTTGCTTTCTGGTTAGGTCTGTGAATGAACATTTTTCACCTCACAAATAATCCCATTATTAATTTTTCTTTTGAATTTTTCCGCATCCTTTCATCTATTAGAAAGAATATGACCGCACAGCAAATAGCTCCTAACGAGTAACCGGGGAAGATAAAATAAGTGACCTCCCCGAATCCAATATGTATGAATCCGGAAATCCACGCTCTCATTGAAGAAAACCTCATAGAAATAACTTCTGCTATCAGTGAGACAGGTAATCCATATAAAAAATTTCCGAACAGACTGAAGAAAAACACCAACAAAATAAATAGTGATAACTCACCACCTGCACTATATGAATCTCCCTTGATCATAGCCATAGCGAAATAAAAAATAAATAAGCAAATGGTAAAACAGATAGAAGTATAAAAAGCGACTTTGATTTTCCGGTAGTCGTCTTTCCATATACCCCGTCTAATGCCAGGCACCAAAATGACCGCAAGCAGCAGTCCAAGGTAAGCCACGACCTCTATCGATGTCTCAGAGATGAGTAAAATAGTGATCACAAGGAGTACTGAAAAAACTAAAATAATATTCCCCTTCATCATGAATTCCCACGAACCTTTTTTATTTCATTGTACAACACCAGCAAAGATGACGAAATGACCTATAAAGCATACATACTCTTCCCCCACCCACAAATACTATGCCTACACTAAAAGAAAAGGAGCCCTGACCCACTATGAAAACACTCAAACGCCTCACCATCCTCCTAACCCTACTAACCCTCACCCTGCCCTCCTCCACAACCGCCGCCCCACCACCACACAAAAACGTCATCCTCATGATCATGGACGGCACCAACTCCGACATTCTCACCCTGTCCCGCTGGTATCGAGGGACGGACCTCCAACTTGATACGATTCTCAGAGGCGGCGTCCGGACCTATTCGGCTCAATCTGCCATCACCGATTCCGCTGCAGCAGGTTCTGCCATGGCAACAGGATTGAAGACGAAAGCGGATTACATAGGCATGAACCACGATGGACGTCCCGTTTTGACCGTCCTCGAAGGCGCCAAGCTGTCCGGTTACGAGACAGGCATCGTGTCCACCTCCCCCGTTCAGCACGCCACCCCCGCTGCGTTCACGTCCCACGCCTTGAACCGGGATGAGTTTGGCGATATCGGTGAACAGCAAGTTTACCAAGGGCTCGATGTCGTGTTGGGCGGTGGTGCTTCGTGGTTAAAACCACAAGCCAAAGAGCCATCCAAAGACGATGACGGGATGCTGAAGACAAATCAGGTCAGCCGAGAAGACGGTGAAAACCTCTTTAAAGAGATCCATTCTTCTGGATATGATTTGGTTCGGAAGAGGGACGGACTTCTAAGGGGGACGACCTCCCTAAAGCTATGGGGAGTATTCGCTGATGAAGATATCTCCTATGAATTGGACCGTCCTCTGCTACATCCCGATGAGCCTTCCCTTGCAGAGATGACCCGTGCAGCCATTAAAAGGCTTTCACAAAGTGAAAAAGGATTCTTCCTTATGGTCGAAGGCAGCAAGGTGGACTGGGCCGCTCATAAGAACGATCCAGTCGGGATGATCAGTGAGGTATTGAGCTTTGACGATGCTGTCCGTGAGGCTCTTGATTTTGCCCGGAAGGACGGGAACACCATGGTGGTTGCCGTGACGGATCATGGGAATAGCGGATTGACACTTGGGAATCACGGGACAAACGGTAATTATAAAACACTGCCTGCCGAGAAATTCATCAAGCCACTGAAGAAAGCCAAGCTTACTGTCAAAGGAGCCACCTCCCAGCTGAAGAAGGATCAATCGAATCTAAAAGAGGTTCTTTCAAACTATGGATTGGGTGAACTGAGCGGGGAGGAATATAGTGCGATGGAAGCCGCCAGCAGTGTGGATGAGCTTGAAAGTAAGATGGTGAAGCTGATGGCCGAACGCGCACATCTCGGCTTCACCACCCACGGTCATACAGGCGAAGACGTCTTTTTATACTCCTATGGACCAGGTAGGCCGGTTGGACTGATTGAAAACACCGACATTCCACGGGTGATTTCTACTTATATGGGATTTTCACTGGGTACCGGTCCATTCGCTTCGTGGTACGTTGATGGAGTGAAATATTATCGGGATAGGGGATATGAAGTGTCGTTTGAGGGACGGACCTCTAAAAATCCTGTGATGTTGGCGAAGCGTGATGATGTGGTGCTCCGTTTTCCGGAAAATAAGGATTTTTATTGGAGAAACGAGGAAAAAGTGGGGTTGAAGAGCGTGAATGTGTATGATGGGGAGACGTTTTATGTGCATGTGGAGAAGTAGGGTGGGGATTGGGCAAGTTTTGAAGGGCGATCGATTTTCAGAGTCGTCCATTATATTATCGACCTAACCACATTTATTATCGACCGTCCCCTCCATAGCCGTGCCAGCCACCAAACCAACTCCACACCCACACATTTCGACAAACTCCACACCCTTTCCACACCACTTCCCCCACCCCATGTTCCTTTTCCCCCTCCTTTTGCGTTATAATAAAAGAATGCGATTTTATAGATTGGAGAGGTTGGTTGATGTCGATTCGTATTCAGGAGTTGAAGGATAAGTTGCTTCCCATGAGTCAGTCGATACAGGGTATGCTTGACCCGAATCAGGACGAGAGCAAGAATGTCGTGTCAAAGGGCCTTCTTTTGTTCCGTCAGAATCTGGTTTCGAACGTAAAGGTCCGGGATGAGGAAGTGTCGGCGGAGGTGCAGGATGTGACGCCTGTCACCTTAGAGCTGAACTTATTGTTTCCCCTCTTAAGCAAGTGCTCATGTCCGCAGGATAAATGGTGCAGGCATCAAATGGCGACCTTCTTTATGCTCTATAACAAAGTTGGACGGGTCAGTGAGTGGATCCAGAATTGGCGGAATCAGTCAGAGCCCGCCACTCCGGAAGCACAATCACTGGATGATTTAATGAAAAAGCACGGGGCTTTAAAGAAAGCAAGCGATCTATTGAACGAACGGAAAACACGGGGCAACAGCCCAGAGGAATGGTGGCAGTTCTTTGGCTCCCTTCTAAAGAAAGAGGACTTGGAGTTACTTGAAAGACAGCCCTATTTAATGGACGTCCTCGTGCAGAATATCACGAAGAGGTTCATGAAGGAAGCTCCCTTCGAACGGGAATGGAAGCCCCTTTATCAGCTGTTTGCGACTTTTTATCTATCAATTGAAATCGACCTTTTTCTACAAAAACGGAATGTCGAACTGAGCCGTGAGCAGTACAGCATGTACGATTTCCTCCTGGGTGAAATGGAAGACGCCGTGGAGAAGCTGTCGATCCATGCCATGCCGTTCAGTTTCGATCCGTATATTGCTTTTTTGAAAAAGCAGACGATCGAGATGAGCGATTCCACTGAGAACAGTACGATAATGAAGGCCGAAGTGTATCGCTTCTTATGGTACTACTTGTTTAAGCAGAAATCGTGGCGCCGGGATGAAGTGACACGACTGGAAGAGGAAGAAATCGAGGATCCCACTTTTCATAATGTGGCCCTCCTTCATCAATACCTCCTCCTTGAGGATTTGAATAAAGCAAGTGAAGTCGTCGATGAGCTTGGTACAGAACTTGTTGCTTACAGTGAATTCTGGCTGCGCAAATTTTTTGTCGGGAAACGATACGAAGTCGGTTTCTTCCTGGTACGCAATATCTTATCGAGGATGCCGGATCATCTCGAAACCCTTGATTATTATGAAGCGACCCGATTCGTCCGCTGGTTCGTGCGGATTTTGCCGATGGATTGGTTGATGGAAAAGGACAGTGCCCTTGTGAACGAGCTTCTCCTCTCCATGCTTCCGTATAGCTTTTTCTCCTATAATGAGTATCTCATCACGGCGAAGGCTTACCGTGAATGGGTCGAACTGCAGAAATATATGAGCTACAGCATTGCGGAAATGGAAGGCATGGGCCTCCGTGACGTGACGAAGGAAGCACCCGAGCTCGCCCTGCCGATCTATTACGCCGGTGTCATCACAGCGATCGATCAGAAGAACCGCGACAGCTACAAGCTCGCGGTCCGTTATATGAAGAAGATCAGGACGATTTATAAAAAAACGAAGAAAACCGATAAGTGGGATGTCTATCTCACCTATATTCTGGAGAAATATAAGCGTTTACGCGCGTTCCAAGAAGAGTGCAGAAAGGGTAAGTTAATCGATGCTTAAACTGTCTTCCGTGAAAATCAATGTCCATACAACTGAATATGAAGACCGTTTCTTCATCACTGCGGAAAACGACGAAGGCGAACTCCTTCCCCCGAAAGATTGGAAGGGGCAACTGTTCCTTTGGCATGAAGAAAGCTTTTTCGGAACTCTGCTTGAGGAGGCCGACGGCGGAGTTCCCGTCACTAAATGGCAGTTCCTGACCCTCCTTGCCGGCGAGCATTTCAGCAGCATGATCCAGTGGGACTGGGATGAAACCGGCCAGGCTTGCATTGCGATCGCCCCGGTCATCTATGAAGCCGTCGAAGCCGGACGCTGGCTGCCGCGTTTTGAGGAATGGCAGGAAAAGGGACTGCAGTTTCACATCCCCGATGAGGTATGGTCGAACTTCAACGACGAATTTTGGGAAGAAGAGCTGCCCAGTGGAGGTCCGTCCCTCAAATCGTTAACCGAAAACTGGTTTCAGGGTGCGTTGAATGAGGCGATGGCGTCTGGTGGATCGAGTGCGATGAAGCGAATTCAGAAGCTGAAGGAAAGTACGCTGACGTCTGAAGAGCTGGATGCGTACTTTGATGAGAAGCGCTGGAGTGAGTGGATTGCCGGTGAGGATGAAGAACTTCCGTTTTCAATCGGACTCCGGATAACCGAACCTCTTGATGAAGATGAATCCTGGGAGCTTGAAACGATTTTACGAGACCGCAAGAAACAGAATCGGATCATATCCCTTTCTGATGACACGGTCCCTCCTTCCTGGAAAAAACATCTGAACGACGTATCCGCTGAACAGGAACGCTGGATGAAGATGCTGCCGATCCTCCGTGACACGGACGGCTCACTAAGGACGTCACTTGGTGAGCACGACGCCTGGGATTTTTTATCCGTGCTGAGTGAGAAACTTATCGATCTCGACATTGAGATTCTCCTCCCATCCTGGTGGGAAGCGATGAAGGATGCCCAGGTTCTGGTAAAAGCAAAGCTGAAAAACACGGATACGAGCTATCGTAAATCCTTCGTGGGGCTCAACGCCATGCTCGATTTCGACTGGCGTCTCTCCATGAACGGCGTCAATCTTTCCGAGGACGACTTCAATCAGCTCGTTGATGACCAGCGCCGCTTGGTGAAAATCCGCGGTCAGTGGATGAAGCTCGATCCTGCCATGATTCGCCGGATTCAGCAGATGATGACAAAAGCGAAGCAGGAAGGGATCTCAATCCAGGATATGCTCGAACAGGAGCTTGTCCCCCGTGATGAGGATGAGGCGGAAACGGATCCCAATGATGATGAGCATGATCCTTATCAATACGCCCGGATTCAGCTCGAACTCAATCGCTCCATGAAAAAAATGGTGCATCAGCTGACGAATGTGTCATCGATTCCGCTTACGGAAACGCCCCATTCGTTTATCGGCGAGCTCCGTCCCTACCAGCAGCTGGGGATGAGCTGGATGCTCTTTTTACGAAAATTTGGCTTTGGCGCCTGTCTTGCCGATGACATGGGGCTCGGGAAAACGGTTCAGCTGATTACATACCTCCAGCATGTGAAGGAAACCGAAAAGCCGGAAACCCCTTCCCTGATCGTTGCTCCTACCTCCGTTCTCGGAAACTGGCAGCGTGAGTTGGAGAAGTTTGCTCCGGACTTGAAGGTTCATCTACATTACGGCCCGACCCGTGCGAAGGGTGAGAATTTTGCAGCTGCCATCAAGGACGTCGATGTGGTGCTCACCTCTTACGGCTTGTCCCATATCGATTTCGACGAACTGTCCCTCGTCGAATGGACATCGATCTCCCTTGACGAAGCACAGAATATCAAGAATGCCAATACGAAGCAATCCCGTGCGATCCGCAAGCTGAGCGGCAAACATCATATTGCACTGACGGGGACACCGATGGAGAATCGTCTATCCGAACTGTGGTCAATCTTTGATTTTCTGAACCACAGCTATCTCGGTGGGTTTACCCAGTATCAGAAAAATTATATCGCTCCCATTGAAAAAGACGAGAACGAAGAAAAAGTCAAAGAACTTCAGGCAAAAATCAAGCCGTTCTTATTGCGTCGCACGAAAAAAGATCCTGAAGTCGAATTGAACCTGCCTGAAAAACTCGAGCAGAAAGAATATTGTCATCTCACTGCCGAGCAGGCGGCCCTGTATGAGCAACTCGTGAAAGACACGCTCGCTAAAATTGAAACACTGAGCGGATTTGAGCGCAAAGGGCTGATCCTGCAAATGCTGAACCAGCTGAAGCAGCTCTGTAACCACCCGGCTCTTTATCTGAAAGAACCGGATCCCAAGTCTATCCTCTCAAGGTCTGAAAAAATGCAGAAGCTGAAGGACATCGTGGAAACTGCGCTTGAATCCGGCGAAGCCTGCCTGATCTTCACCCAGTATATCTCCATGGGCGAGATGATCCAGGAAGTGATGAAGGAAGAATTCGATGTGAATGTCCCATTCCTGAACGGAAGCACACCCAAAGGAAAACGGGATGAACTCGTGGAGAAATTCCAGAACGGCGACTTCCCTGTCTTCCTTCTATCATTAAAAGCCGGCGGTACCGGTCTGAACCTGACCGCTGCCAACCACGTCGTCCACTACGACCGCTGGTGGAACCCGGCTGTTGAAAACCAGGCCACCGACCGTGCCTACAGGATCGGCCAGAAACGTTTCGTCCATGTGCACAAACTCGTTTCATCAGGCACCCTTGAAGAAAAAATCGATGCCATGCTCATGAAAAAGCAGGCACTGAACGACGAAATCATCCGCAGCGACCAGTGGGTGACGGAATTGTCGGATCAGGATTTGGAATCATTGCTTGTGTTGGAATAGAATTGATGAGCTCCTTTCCTTTTTGTGGGGAAGGGGTTTTTTGTTGATTGCTCACTATAATATGGTTTAATTTGGATAAATACACAATAAATGAAATAATGACGCACTTAATTTCATAGCGAACCACTCCACACTCATACAGCCCAATTTTCTAATAAAATATAAGCCTGAAACTGGTTCAAACAAGGGACTCCCTCTCCCAGCTTCCTATTTTCTCTCAAATCCGCCCCATTTCACGCCAAAACCAGTACAAACCCACCTCCTCTATAAAAGAGTTTTCCGATTATTTTACAAATATAATTGTAAAATGATTCATTATACCAAATAAAAAAACACCAGCCTCCCCTCAAGGAAACCGGCTCAATATGAGGATAAAAGGGGAAAACATCACTTTCAATTTCCGCTGCACATGTTTATCTCTGATGAGGCAAAACTGGGGCATCGTGCGGGTGACCATTGGAATTTGAGACATTGCTTATAGGTTGGTTGGATGACACGTGTGGAAAGAATTCTCGTTGAGGAATGTTACAACTTTAAGATGAGGTTTTCAAAACCGGGTTCGGATATTCGTATCCTTGTTCAAGGGCGGTTACCCGTTGAGATAAGTAGAAGTGTTCGACATTGACTCTTGCTACTTTTTTAATGAGGTCTTCCGTCAGTTTTTCCAGTCGATCGATTCTTTGTTCAAGTTCTTGCAGTGTGGCCACTACTTCATCTCCCTTCTGAAAATATTAGAACGGCAATTCGATTGGTTCTTTCTTGCTCGGCTCAGTTGTAGCCGATGACGCCTGCTTACTGTCCAGGAACCGGACGTTTTCAGCGACGACTTCGGTGATATACGTCCGCTTACCTTGATCATTTTCAAAGTAACGGGTTTGAATGCGGCCCGTCACCCCAACGACGGATCCCTTCCTGCAGTATTTCTCCGTATTTTCCGCCGCACGGTTCCAAATCGTACAGAGTACAAAGTCGGCATCAATTTGGCCTTGCTGATTCTTATATGGCCGGCTTATGGCAATTGTCACACTAAGTACTGATTTTCCTTCCGTTGTTTTTCTAGCTTCGGGATCTTTCGTCAGTCTTCCCACCAGGGTCACTTGGTTGATCACTTGGGTTCATTTCCTCCTTTCTGTTAAGGTGTAATCATCTTACCTCCTATGTGCAAATCTTGTAAAATCGTGAATTTCCAAAATTCGAGGCAAAAACGGCTTGAATTTGCCAAATTCGCCTAGGGAGATTTTCCCCTTTTTCATCAAAATCATGGTTAAACACACCAAATTGCATCTTTCGTCATTTTTTTCATCGGCAAATGTATTAGGGAAAACAATTCGGCCTGTGATATAATTTGATAAAACCTTTAAATGGGAGATGTTCGTTCATGAAAACCTTTAAAGTGATTTCCCTTCAAGTAGTGGAGGACGAGGAACTGCATGACTTTGAGCTAGTGGACGGCCTGATCATCAATAAAGAAGACGGTCAGAAAACATGGCTTGTCGAAACGTATATGTCGAATGAAAACATCGAATTTTTCCAAAGGGCTCAGCAGAGTAAGGATGACTTGGAAATCCAGGTCGTCATTTCCCATGCAGCCAATGACCCGGCTGCCTTCATGACATCCATCCGATGCATTAAGGAAATGGATGAACATATCAGCATCATGTTTGAAGGGAAATTGAAGAAACAACGGAATGAATATGCAGAGATCCTGCTTGATGACTTGGTCCAAAGGGGATATTCAGGAGAAGAATTGATCCGTGAGTTCCGTCAGAAGATGGTATCGAAGCCGAGGATTCCTGCTAATGCAAAGCCGAGCGTTTAAAATACGAAAAAATGTAATTTCTTGTCGAAATATTTATGATATAATAATATTTAATATTGTGACTTCAAACATGAAGTTCTTAGGTAGGTGTCCTTAGTGATTGGAGAGAGAGTTAAGAAATACAGACAAGAAAAAAGAATGTCCATGACCGAGCTCGCTGAAAAAGCAGGCGTAGCCAAGTCATATTTGAGTTCTATAGAGCGTAATCTTCAACAAAACCCTTCTATTCAGTTCCTGGAGAAAGTATCAGCTGCTTTAGGTATTCCTATGGATGCTCTATTATATGACCAGCCGGAGGATCAAAACATTGATCACGAATGGATGAAGATTGCAGAGGAAGCGATGGATTCAGGGATCACCAAGGAACAGTTCCGTGAGTTCATTGAGTTTAATAAATGGAAATTAGACAATAAATAAAGTCTTGCGAAATGTTCGCAAGACTTTATTTATATTAAATCACTTCGAACTTAGCCTTCATCTCTTCCGTTTGTTGGTGAAGAAATTCTCTGATTTCCTTTTTAGAAATCCCCGCGTCTAAAGCTTGTTTAATGAGTTCCATCCATTCTAGATCAAGTTCACGATTTGTCATAAAATTTCTCCTCCCAAAATACAAATATGTATTCCAGGCAATCCAGCCATCATAGTAAAAAGTTCACTTCAGAGCAATCTCCTGAAAGCGCAAATTTTCACCTTAGACCCGAGACTTTGCGTCCCCATTTTTCAATAGGTTTGCCTTTATCTGACATTTATGTTTTAAATAACTAATTCTATTATATTTTTAATATCTTTCACATGTTGTTGTTTTTTGTCTTTTCTGACAATAATATTTTACCCTCAAATGCTACAAATACACCTATCATTTTACATTTTTTTCAATTTAAAGTAGGTGTTTTTTGGTAATTTGAATAATTTTATCGAATTACCAGGGTTTTTCACCTTATTTCTTATATCTTTCCATCTTTTTAATAGTTGTTACGCTTTGGGTTATATTTTGTAATATTGTTGCTTTATAAAATTGAGATTCAGTTAAATTATTTCCGCAAGAAGGGCATAGCCATTCACCATTCTCAGAACTACTAAACGATGATCTTGTACAACGGTTGCAAACTTTTTTGTACATTACACGTATCTCCCTTTTGGTAGAAATATACTATTTGTTCTTTTTATAGAACATATAATTTAGTATATATTTCTATTTCCAAAGTCTAAAGTCCTGTATAACCTTAAATTTCCTTTGATATTTGTTATTCGCGTTCATTTATTTGAAAATTCTTTAAATATCTTAGTATTTCGTTATTTATAAAAAACGAAATGTTCTATATAATGAAATTAAAACGAACAAAGGACTGAGATAATTGGTAGGTGATAAAATAAAAAAGATGCGAGAGAAAAGAGGATTAACTATTATTGAACTTTCGACTAAATCAGGGATTTCAAAATCTTACCTAAGTTCCATTGAAAGAGGGATTCAAAAAAACCCTAGTATACAGGTCCTTGATAAAATATCTTATGCACTTGGCATATCATCAAATCACTTACTTTGCTTTAAGGATGATATAGATGATGATTGGATTCAATTAGTGAAAATGGCTATTGAAGAAGGACTGAGCAAACAGGAGTTTTTAGAATTCATTCAATTTACTCAATTTAAAAGGGTGAGCAATATTGAAAGGAACCGTTTTAAAGATAATTAGTATTGGTCTATTGGTAAGTGGAAGTGCTTTACTGATATATTCTTCTTATCTATTAATTACTATTAACATGAATGAAAAAAAAGCACTATCCAAGGCAGAAACAGTAATTTCCGACCTTGAAGATAAAAATCAATTTGAGTCCCCTGCCTCACAGTATTCATTTAATCCAGGAGACATTATCGGCATCCTACAAATATCTAAGTTAAATAAGGAGTTACCGATAATTGAAGGGACGGACGAATCGGAATTAGAGCGTGGAGTAGGACATTACTCATCAACCAAACTCCCCAATCAGCAAGACCGAATCTTCCTGGCCGGCCACCGCGATACAGTATTTAAAAAAATGGGCGAACTACAAAAAGGAGACAAATTAACCTTACAAATGAAGGCTGGGACACACACATATGAGATTTTTGAAACCCTTATCGTGAAAGAAACTGACCTCTCGGTGCTCAAGTCTACTGCTCCTCAAGAAGTTTTAACCCTTTCCACCTGCTACCCATTTGAATACCTATCAAGCACCACAGAGCGTTACATCATCAATGCCCGGAGAATAGAGTAAAGCGCAGAAGCTTGTTGCCTCTGCGCCTTTCACTACTCGTCCTTATTATCCTTATCCTTCATATCAATATCATCTTCTACAGCGTCTTCTTCAGGAGTGTTGTTATCCTTCGCTGCATCTTTGTCGCCTTGCTTGTTCTTGTCCTCTGACTCAGGGTAGTTCTCTTCATTCATGTCCCCGTTGTCGTTCATATCGTTATTCTCATCCATATTGTCGTTTTCTTCCACTGGTGCTTCGTCTTCCGGAGGAGGCTCCTGGTTGGCGTTACATCCTACAAGAAGGAAAGCGGCAAGTGCAGATCCGCCAAGGACCGATAGTAATTTTTTGCTCATGATGTATGGCTCCTTTCGATGTTGGTTAATGTAAGACCGTTACGTTGGTCTTTTGTTAGCTTTCCCGGAAAATGAATTAACTTGCATAAAAAAACCGGATTCGACGTGAAATGAATCACATCAAACCCGGTTTTCCCAAAAGGACTACTCCTGCTTATCCCCAAGAGCAAACATCATCTCTAACTCGCAAGCAACTTCACCATCAACGGTTGCAACACCTTTTCCTTTACCGATCGGTCCTTTAAAGCGAATCATCTCCACTTCAAGTCTCAGCTGATCACCAGGCTTCACCTGACGCTTGAAACGGCATTTGTCGATGCCTGTGAAGAACGCCAGACGTCCGCGGTTGTCCTCCACCTTCAGCATCGCCACAGCCCCGACCTGAGCCAGCGCCTCGACGATCAGCACACCAGGCATCACTGGGTAATCAGGAAAATGACCATTGAAGAATTCCTCATTCGCCGTCACATTCTTGATTCCGACCGCCTTCTTGCCTTCCTCCACCTCTAAAATCCGATCTACCAGCAAAAACGGATAACGATGGGGAATAATCTCTTTAATCTCATTAATATCAAGCATAATATGATTCCTCCTACCAATATGTATGTACACCTTATTGTACAGAAATCGGGGCTGTAATAGCAACAGGGCGGAGGGACGGACCTCGAAAACAGTCTCGATTTCTCAAGGAGACCCCCTTTATACCAACGATCTTCATCTAAAAAGGAATCAAAATCGAGGTCCGTCCCTCCCAAATGCTTATCTTAACCCCGGCCACGATTGAAGAGAGGGACGGACCTCGAATCACAAGCTCCCTTCGCAACGAAACCCTGTTATATCAAGGTTCACTGTCGCAAAAGCTAACGATTTCGAGGTCCGTCCCTCAAAGTTATTTCTTCACTACGATATCAATAATATGCTGCCAGGTTTCTGCTTTGAAGACGTCGGCTGGTTTGCCGTCGCCGATGCCTGCAAAGCCGATGACGGCACCGAGGACGAGACTTCCTGCAAGAAGAAGGATGAACAGAAGGATTCTGAGCCAGATTGGAAGCATGCGAACACGCACCCAGCGTGATGGCTTGGTTTCGTCCTTTTGCTTTTCCTTTTTTTCTGCCTTTACTGATTCTCTTGTCACTTTTTCTTGCAGTAGCTCTTTTTCACTCATAGCATTTAACTCCTTTTAGCGTATCCCATTTACAAGGCCCATCATTTGATCTGCAAGGGAGATCGAGCGCGCCTGGAATTGATATGATCGCTGGACACTCAGCATGTCCGTCATTTCTTTGCTGATATCCACGTTAGATCCTTCTAATGATTTCTGGACCATGGAGATATCAGATCGTGCTCCACCGGTGACGTTGGTCACCACTTCATCTTGTGTGACGCCAAGTTCATCCAGGTTGTCTGCAAAACCTAATAGGTTCCCACCGAACTGCTGAAGGAATTGAGATTTTTCAACCGTCACAACGCCCAGATTAAATCGTTCTTCTCCTCCGCCGGCACCCGTAACGGTCAGAACCCCGTTATCGCCAAGCTGAAAGGAAGAGGCGTCCTCTGAAAACGTAATATAGTTATCATTCTCATCCAGTACCGGCAACCCGCTTCCGTTCACGAGCATCATTTCCCCGTTCCCGGTTGGACTCGCAAAGAATGCTCCGTCCCTCGTGTAGCGTACGGCACTTGTGTCCTCATCTTGACTTAGCACCTTGAAGAACTGACGGTCGCTGGTCAAGGCGAAGTCCAAGGAACGGCCTGTCTCTTTCAACGACCCCTGATTCAAGATCAGCTGTGCCTGTGAAAGCTTGGCACCGTTCCCTTCCCGGACTCCAAGGGGGGTGAGCCTGCCTGTTTCGAACTTGTCCACGCCCTGGTTTTTCACCTGCTGCACAAGCATTTCGGAAAACGTTGCATCCCGTCGCTTGTATCCAATTGTATCTGCGTTCGAAAGATTGTGACCAATCATATCCATTTGTTTCTGCAATTGGCCTAATGTGTTAGTTGCTGTAATCATCGTCCGATTCATGACACGTTCTCCCCTATTATAAGGTATTCAGTGGCGAAATTCATTTACAATACTTGCTATCCGTTTACCCTGCCGATTTCATTGGCTGCCTTTTCCATGCTCCGGTCATATGCCTGGAGCACTTTCTGATTAGCTTCAAATGCCCGGTACGCTGACATCATGTCGGTCATCGTACGGGAAGCATCAACAGTGGATCGCTCCAGAAAGCCCTGCTTGGCGGCAAAAGAAACATTCTCTTCTTCATACGCGTCAGGAAGAGCTGCGTTGCCTTCTGTTGCAAACAGACCATCTCCCTGCTTGACAAGCAGGTTCGGATTATCCGAGTATCCCACTCCGAGGGTTGCGACGGCATTTCCATCCACCACAATCTGCCCGTTTTCACCGACCGTGAACTGATCTCTTTCCAGTTGAATCCGGTCACCATTTTCATCCAGCATATAAAAACCGCTGTTCGTCGTAAGGAAGCCGTTACCGTTCACCGTCAGATTCCCGTTACGCGTATAGCGCGGGTTTCCATCCTGTCCTTCCACCGTGAGGAACACCGATCCACGGATCCCCGTCTCGGCATCAACAGGCATGGAACCATCCAATAACGCTACATCCATGCCGCGCCCCGTTTCCAGAAGGTCACCTTGAACAAAGGAAGGAATCGTTTCCTGCATATACACCCCTGTATTGAGTGTCCCCACTCTTTGATTAAAAGGAAGCGACAACTTTTTATCAGTCGGGATCGATGTGGAATCCATCCGGTCCATCAGCATTTCCGGGAACGCCCGCATCGAAGCCTGATCCGCCTTGTAACCCGGTGTATTGGCATTCGACATATTGTTGGTCAGCATCTCGGTCTTCCGCTGTTGAGAAAGCATGCCGGATGCTACTGTATAAAATCCTCGAAACATGTACTTTTCACCTCTTAACGGTTATATCGGATCAATGGCGCGGTCGTTTTACCCGATTCTTCTTCTGGAAATTTTATCGATGTTCTCAAGCATCAGCCCTGTTCCGATGGCTACACAATCCATCGGGTTCTCCGCGATCAATACCGGTACTTTCAATTCTTCTGCAAGGAGCGTATCCATTCCGTGAAGAAGGGCTCCACCACCTGTTAAAATAACTCCGCGATCAATGATATCAGCTGATAATTCAGGCGGCGTCTTCTCAAGAACATTTTTCGCAGCCTGTACGATGACAGCCACTGACTCACGAAGAGCTCCTTCGATTTCCTTGGACGTCACGGTAATCGTACGTGGAAGACCTGATACCATATCACGTCCCCGGATGCTCATCTCCCTGCGGTCTTCATCAAGTGTTTCAGAGAATACCGTCCCGATGTTCACCTTGATATCTTCAGCTGTACGCTCCCCGATCAGAAGCTTGTACTCTTTTTTAATATAATTCAGAATTTCGTGATCAAATTTATCCCCGGCCATCTTAATCGACTGACTCGTTACGATGTCACCCATGGAAAGTACGGCTACATCCGTCGTGCCTCCACCGATGTCCACGACCATGTTTCCAGTCGGATTAAAGATATCCATGCCGGCACCGATCGCCGCCACTTTAGGTTCTTCTTCCAGGTAAATCTTCTTGCCGCCGCTCTTCTCAGCAGCTTCCCTGATCGCCTTTTGCTCAACACTCGTGATGTTTGTAGGGCAGCAGATTAAGATGCGTGGCTTTGATAGGAAGCCTTTTACATTCAATTTATTGATGAAATGCTTCAGCATTGCTTCTGTTACATCAAAGTCTGCGATGACTCCGTCTTTCAACGGGCGTGTCGCCACAATATTCCCGGGAGTACGCCCGACCATGCGGCGCGCTTCCTCACCAACAGCAAGCACCTTCCCTGTACTCTTATCCAGCGCCACGACCGATGGCTCATTCAAGACAATCCCTTTTCCTTTAACGTGAATCAATACATTAGCCGTACCAAGGTCAATCCCAATATCTTTCGCGAACATCATGTGTTTCTCCCTTCTACTTTTACAATTTCAACATTGTATTTCATCTATGGTTTTCATCTTTATGTCATTACGCAAAAACGTTAAGGTAAAACTTTCACCTAATTAACTATTTTACCATAAATATGTCGAATGGCGATGTTCTTTGTCAAAAAAATGTATTGATATTGTTATTATTTTGGAAAAAGATAGGTGTTTTGAAGAGGGATGTTACAGGAGTATTGAGTTACGTTGATGATGGGGGTGATCTTCGGGTTCAGCTGCTGAATAATGAAGGAATTTCACCTGCTGATTTTCCCTTCTTTTTTGACAGGTGATTCTCTCCATGAATTCAGCTGTCAAAAATCATCTGCATGCCATGTGTACCAGGTACACCCATGGTTTATTGTACCTGGTACACTCCCAGCAATCTGTACCTGGTACAACTCTCAATAACCCTCCCCAAAACACAAAAACACACCAAGCACAACCCATCATTCTGGGGCTTGGCGTATTTGTGTTAGCTGTGGAGCTCTTCTTTTCTGTACTTTTGCTTGGTTGCCTCTCCACCTCGTAGATGCCGGATAGATTTATGGTAATCAAGTATGGTTTTGACTTCATTTGCGAGATCCGGATTGATTTCTGGCAGTCGTTCGGTTAAATCTTTATGGACAGTACTTTTGGACACGCCAAACTCCTTCGCAATTACACGAACAGTTTTTTTCGTCTCCACGATATACTTACCAATCTTGATTGTTCTCTCTTTGATGTAATCGTGCACACCACTCGACCTCCCTAAATTGGATGTGAGAAGTGTGAAATGAGACTCGCTTTCGCATCAATGGAATAGTATAGACCCCTTGCTCATGGGCAAGCGGCAGAAAGCCTTATTTAGGACGGCAGCTTCCTGATGTTACAACGTATAAACAACTTATTCAGCTAATGATCAATGATATAACGACGATTCCTCACCTCAAACACTCTCTGTTTTGATAGGTTTGTTTCATTTTATTAGCTTGTGCCCACATATATGCACAAAAAACACAATAAGGACAAGGTTTCGCTTGAATTTTCTGAAAAATAAATGTAAGGGACGGACCTTTTCACGGAAATTCGAATGGAAAAACGTGAAATGACGGATCATCGATAACTTTCGACATCATCTGTATCATTCCCCCTTCCCTCACTATTTCCTGAGAAATGAGTCGATGAATCTGCGAAAATGTCTGATTTTCTCAATACACTGGAAAAGCCTATCGGGATTTCCCTAGAGCATATACTTGTAAGGTACAAAACGGTTAATCGCAGACCAAATCAACTCCCACAACATAATTCACATTTCATTTCACAGTCAAAAAGGCTGAGAGATGCATGTATCCCTCAGCCTTTTTCTACTTTTCTTTTATACATGTTCAATTGAGGCTAAAGCCAGTTTGATAAATAAGCGGAGGAATTCCGCTTATTTATCAAATAGAACTGAAAATATCTTAAATAGACGGAAAGATTCCGGCTATTTACTCGATATACGCGAAAATTTTCAATTTAGCTTTGCTTAACCGGAATAACTCCGCTTATATCCCGAACAGAGCTCCATTCTTGAGTCTTAACCGGAAAATTTCCGCTTATTTTAAATATTCCCCCCTCTAAGGCTTCCATCCATCATGCTTTGAAATCAACCTCATCTTCTACCCAGACTTCCCCGTCCTTGAAGGTCATCTGCTCCGGATATCGGAGGTCCATTACTTCTTCCTGGATTTTCTGTGAAGGTGCTTTCGTCATGAGGGACACGACGATATTGGCAATGGCCGCTGACGCCGCTCCGAACACACCCGCTCCTGTATCAATGATTCCGAACAGGGTCACACCTGATCGCGCAAGGAAGATGTATGTCAGGGTCACGCCCAGCCCCACAAGCATCCCTGCGATCACCCCCTGGGCGTTGGAGCGCTTCCACCAGACTCCGAGTAAGAGAGCCGGGAAGAACGTTCCTGACGCCAATGCGAACGCCCATGCGACGATCTGTGTGATCACTCCTGGAGGATTCAACGCCACCACACCCGCCAGGACTGTAGCCACCACGATCGACCACCTTGCAACCGCCAGACGATTCCGCTCTGTCGCATTCGGTTTGAATACGCGGTAGTAAATATCATGTGCAAAAGAAGACGAAATGGCGATCATCAATCCTCCCGCCGTCGATAGCGCCGCTGCCATGGCGCCGGCTGCGACGAGCCCGATGACGAAAACGCCAAGATTCGCGATCTCCGGTGTCGCCATGACGACGATATCATTCGAAATGATGATTTCCTTCCATTGAAGGATCCCGTCTCCATTCGCATCAGCTACCTGCAGTTTTCCGGTATCGACCCATGAGGCCGTCCAGGCAGGCAGATCGCTGATTTTGCTTCCCGCCACTTTTGTCATCAAAATAAAACGGGAGAATGCCGCATAAGCTGGCGCTGAAAGATAAAGAAGCCCGATAAAAAGGAGTGCCCATGCACCTGACCAGCGTGCCGCCTTCATCGTGGAAACGGTATAGAACCGGACGATGACGTGGGGAAGCCCTGCGGTACCGGCCATCAGTGTGAACATGAGGGCCATGAACTGCCACTTTGTCCCGTTTGTAAAAGGAGCGAAGTATTCCGACACCCCGAGCTCCCGGTCAAGCTCCCCGATTTCCCCGACCAGCTCACCGTACGATATCCACGGGGCAGGGTTCCCTGTAATCTGCAGGGACATGAAAATCACCGGAATCAAATAGGCAATGATCAATACGATATATTGAGCCACCTGGGTCCACGTGATCCCCTTCATGCCGCCGAACGCAGCGTAAAAGGCAATGAGGACGACCCCGATCATCGTACCGACCTTGGCATCGATTTCGAATAGACGGCCGATGACCACACCTGATCCCGACAACTGACCGATTGAGTACGTGAAACTGATGATGATCGTACAGATGGCGGCAATGACCCGGGCAGTATGACTGTTATACCGGTCCCCGATGAATTCCGGGACTGTATACCTTCCGTACTTCCTGAGTTGTGGTGCGAGGAGGAAGGTTAACAGCAGATATCCCCCCGTCCAGCCCATGATGTAGGCAAGGCCGTCATACCCGAGGATCATGACAGTACCGGCAAGTCCAATGAATGATGCTGCACTCATCCAGTCGGCCCCGATCGCCATCCCGTTGAAGATCGGCGGCACCCCGCGTCCGGCCACATAGAAGTCCGATGTCGCCTTCGCTTTGTTATAAACCGCAATTCCGATATATAACGCAAACGTCAAGAGTATGATAGACGTCGATACGATAAACTGAGTATCCATTCATTCTTTCCTCCTATTCCTTCTCTATTTGATTTAATGATCCAGCGTTTTTCCATAGCTGATCTGCTCATTCCGGCTTTCATCCAGTCCATATCTCTTATCGATTCCGTCGCTCACCTTCGCATTCACATAAAGCAAAACGATGAAAATGACGATCGATCCTTGAGCACCCATGAAGTAATGGAATGGAAATCCGTTAATAGTGAAGGTGGACAAGCTTTCGGCAAACAGTACCACACCAAAGGAGGAAAGAAGCCAGATGACTAAGTACAAGGCCATGTATCGATTTTTTTCTTTAAAATACTGATCGGCTTTCGCTCTATCAATCTTCTTCATGTACGTAACCCCTTTTCAAGCTCATTATTTTAAACTGAAAATATATTTCACTGTTTCAAAAAACGGCACCGGGACAATGGCAATCTGAACGATAAAATAAATGAATAAAGACACGAACGGTATGGTCAGAAAGAATGCCCGCTTTTTCCTCAGGGCAAGGATGATGCACCCTCCTGTGATGAGTAGAAATAACATGAAGTAGATCAACGTTTCACCTCCGTTTAATTCTTAATTTTCTGAAATTTTATTCATGACATCATTATCTTTACTGAAAAAAGCCTGGTCAATAAAGAAAAAACGACAACTGTGCGACACATGTTCACCATTCATTTTTCTGAAATAAGAATATTAAAGATTATGCCTGACGTTGCGAATGGAATGCTTATGGAAATGCTTTCCCAGTAAACCTTCCTGTCTGTCGAATTTCCAAGGAAATTTTTTTGGACAAGCAAAAAGACTGACCGGTAAATCGGTCAGTCCTCATTTATCGGTGTTACTCTTCGTCTTTTACGTCAGCGTTGTCTTTGCTTTCTTGTTTCGGCTTGGCCTGGTCCTGCTTTTCTTCAGTAGACTTATTTTCTTCAGCTGCGTCTTTTTCTTCCGTAGCTTTGTCCTCAGTAGCTTTGTTTTCGCTAGCTTGGTCTTCTACGGCATTTTCCTCTGCAGCTTCTGCATCCGGCTGTTCACCTGAAACTTTCTTGTCTTCAAGCTGTGCTTCTTGAAGAGTGGCAAGAGACTTATTGAAGTATTCCATTGGATTCACGGCAACATCCGCTTTACGGATTTCAAAGTGTACGTGAACGCCGGCTTCTTCATTGAATAAGCTCTTTCCTGATTTCGCAATGGCTTGTCCTTGATCGACTACATCTCCAACCGCGACTTCAAAATCTTTCACTGATTGATAACGAGTCACGATGCCTTTGCTGTGCTCGATTTCAATCGTGTTACCAAGTAAGGAATCTTCCTGAACCTTTGTGACTGTACCGCTCATTGCAGCCAGAACATCGAATTCTTTCCCGTCTTTTGAGATGTCGACTCCTTGGTTTGGATAATACATGTTTCCATACACGACTAGGGCAGCTTCCTGTTCTTCAGCTGAAGCTTCAGTGTCGTAGAATTGTTTTTCGATCACTGTATCTTCAGGACTTGAAACAGGCATTACAAAGTTTTCCAATGAACGATTGACTTCTTCTGCAGGCTGGTTGAACTCATTGTCAGTAGGAACTCCATCATAGCTGTAATCCTTGGCTTTCTCGTTTACATCATTTCCTGCCTGGTACCACAGAATCCCCGTGATAATGATTGCTGCACTTGCTAAATAGATTGCTGGGTATGCCCAACGTCTTTTCAAAAAGTTTTGAGAAGGGTGTTTCTTTTCTTCCTCTCTCATTTTCATCACCTCTGCAATCATTCTGAACAGAATTCTGACAATATATACACATTCGGAAAAAAAATTTAATTTCTTATGTTTCGACAAAGTGGGGAGGAATATGTATGTTTTTATAAAATAGTTGTTATTGAAGTAGCGAGTAGTGGTTGATTTCCGCTTCAGGTGCTCGCTTTCCGCGGGGCTGGCGGTGAGCCTCCTCGGGCTTTGCTTGAGTTGCACCCCTATTGTTGGACACCCCAACCAACAATAGGAGGTACCAGCACATATGGCCAAGTTTACTCAAGAA
>NZ_JANIOC010000019.1 GCF_024733565.1 Rossellomorea sp. SC111
CCGGGAGCAAGATTCAAATAGAAGGCGCTCACTAATCCGACGATGACGGAAATCTCCCCGAATAATAAGGAATATCCGATCGTCTGTTTAAAGCCGTTCGCGATCCTGATGCTGGCGGCAACAGGCAATGTCATTAGAGACGATACCAGGAGGATTCCAACAATGCGCATGGAGGCGGCAATCACAAGGGCGACCATGATCATAAAGATAAAGTGGATCGCCTTCGCAGGGATCCCGGATGCCTTTGCATGATCCTCATCAAAAGATAAAAGGAACAACTCTTTATACAATAAGAAAATCACTCCGATGACAAGGACACTGATCCCGCCGATCAGATACAGATCCCCCCTGCTGACAGCGCTGACACTCCCGAATAAATAACTGAACAGATCCGTGTTGAAACCGTCTGCAAGTGAAATGAATATGACCCCTATCCCGATTCCCCCGGACAGGATGATCGGAATCGCAAGCTCCTGATAATGCTTGTATACCATTCTTAATCGTTCTATGAATAAAGAACCCATTACGGAGAATGCCATTCCGAAGTAAAGGGGATTCAACCCTGACAACCCAGGCACCGTTTTGCTTAAGTACAGACTTGCCGCAATGCCTGAGAGTGTCACGTGGCTCAAAGCATCGGCAATCAGGGATAATCTCCTTACCACAATGAATGCCCCCAGTAATGGAGCGATGATTCCGATAAGGATTCCTGTCAGAAATGCATTTTGTAAAAATTCATATTGAAAAATAGCTTGAAGCACTTTCTTCCCTCCAATCGATCATGAATGATGATGTTCATGCTCATGATTCAAAAAATGTACGTCATGACCATAAAAAGAGGAAAGCTGATTTTCTTTGAGCTTTTCAAACTCTTCTGTTTTGCCATGGAAATGTAAATGTTTATTTAAGCAGGCAACATGTGTCACCTTATTTGAGATCGACCCGATGTCATGGGTGACCAGAACAAGTGTTATACCTACATCTTTGTTCAATGTCTCTAACATATCGTAGAAATTTTGGACGTTTCGGCTGTCGACTCCCACAGTCGGTTCATCGAGGATCAGTACATCAGGCTGACTCACGAGGGCCCTTGCAATGAAGACCCTCTGCTGCTGACCTCCTGATAATTCTCCGATATTCCGTTTGGCGAACTCACCCATGCCGACTGATTCGATCGCTTTATTCACATCTTCCTGATATGCTGATGAAACCCGCTTGAACAATCCGGCTTTCTTCGCCAGTCCACTGGCCACAACTTCATAAACGGTAGCCGGAAATCCTGTGTTGAAGCTGTTTGCCTTCTGGGATACAAAGCCGATACGGTCCCATTGTTTGAATTTATGCTGCGGGATCCCGAACAGCTCAATATTTCCCTGTTTCACCCGAAGCAGGCCAAGGACAAGCTTTAGTAAGGTGGATTTCCCGGAACCGTTCGGCCCGACGATCCCAAGAAAAGCACCTCTTGGGATGCTCAGATTGATATCTTCGAGCACTCGTTCACGCTCATAGCGGAAATTCACATCTTCTATTTTTATCACTGGATTTGTCAATGCTTATCATCTCTCTTTATAAGAATCATTACGATTTAAAAGTACATAGGGTAGTATACAGGATGCATCACCAATTGTAAATGATTCCGTTCATCACTCAAATAAGACCGCCCTTTTGTTTGGGCGGTCCTGTCATTTCATAATGGGATGATTTTTACACATCAATGGATGGCAGATTTGAATCGTGCGCCTTTCGTTTCCTGGGTGCTCATGATGGTGATGAATGCATCCGGATCTACGTCCGCCACGACCGATTTTAATTTCATTACCTCAAGCCTGGTCACCACGACGTATATGACCTCTTTGTCATTGTCCGTGTAGCCTCCCCGCCCCTTTAACATGGTCGTTCCCCTGCCGAGCCTTTGCAGGATTGCATCGGATACATCAAGGTAATGGTCAGACACGATGATGACCGCTTTGGTTTCGTCCATCCCCTGAATGACCGTATCAATCGTTTTGAATGCGATATAGTACGTCATGACCGAGTACATCGCTTCTTCGATTCCGAAGACGAATGCTGCCCAGCCAAAAATGAAAATATTCATGAACATCACAAACTCACCCACGGAAAACGGCAGTTTCTTTGTCAGGAGGATTCCCAGGATCTCTGTACCGTCGAGGGAACCCCCATGACGGATGACCAGCCCCACACCCACTCCGAGAGTCAAGCCACCGAAGACGGTTGCCAATATCTCCTCGGTTACGAATGGATCTATATGATGAAGGAGACTCTCAATGATAGCCAGTGCCACTACAGCAAACAATGACGATACAACAAACGTCTTCCCGATCTGTTTGTAGCCGGAATACATAAATGGGAGATTCAACAGGACCAATAGGGTTGAAAAATTAAGAAAGGGGATGGAATCGGAAACCAAATAATCCAGGATCAGTGAAATACCGATGACCCCCCCATCGATAATAGTATTGGGTACAAGAAACAGCTCAATCGAAACCGCGGCAAGACCGGCTCCGATGGTGATAAAAAACAAACGATAAATAAAATGAAGGGGACTTTCCTTCTTATGTACTCTTTGAGTCATCGTCAATTCCTTTCCTTTCACTTATTTTCTAATAAAAGTGTCACTTTCTTGATGTGAGATACATATGTATCATTTGAGGAGTGATAAACATGAAACTATTACAAAATGTGATTAATCACAAAATCAACAATATTACAAATGATGAGTTATTAAAGCATGCAAAACAATATAATATTTCTCTCACGTCCCAGCAGGCAACAAGCATCGTTGCAAGTGTGAAAGGAAAAAACATCAATATCTTCGATGATACGAAGAGAAGCAAATTGGTGAAGGATCTGGCCAAGGTCATCGGTCCCAGGAAAGCCAAGGAAATCAACCAGCTCTTTTTGCAGCTCATCCGATAATAAAAATAAAGAAAGAGGAGGCGTCTTAAAAGTCTCGAGACATGACCTCCTCCAATCTTTACTGTTTCACTATTTTCGTCAGTACCTCTTCATCAAAGGTTTGATTACGAAGCATGTCGATTTCAAACTTATAAGGAGGTTTTTTATTTTTCTTATCTTCCCCTACATAAGGTGTTTCCAATATCTTAGGGATATCCTTTAGCTGCGGATGATGCACTATATAATTCAGTGCCTTGAATCCGATATGTCCGAATCCCAGATTTTCATGTCGGTCTTTTGCCGCTCCACGTTCATTCTTACTATCATTTATGTGAAGAACTTTTAAGCGGTCAATGCCTACGATTTTATCGAATTCTTCCAATACCCCATCGAAATCTTCTACGATATTATACCCTGCATCATGTGTATGGCATGTATCAAAGCAGACAGAGAGGCGGTCATTCAGTTCTACTCCATTAATGATCTGAGCGATTTCCTCAAAGGATCTCCCACATTCAGAGCCTTTTCCGGCCATTGTCTCAAGGGCAATTTGAACTTTATGATCCTTGGTCAATACTTCGTTAAGGCCTTCGATGATCTTCGCAATCCCCTTATCTGCTCCCGCACCGACATGGGCACCGGGGTGCAACACGATTTGTCCTGTCCCGATAGCTTCCGTACGCTCCATTTCAGAGCGGAGGAAATTGACACCCAATTCGAATGTAGCCGGGTTGGTCGTATTTCCGATGTTGATGATATAAGGAGCATGCACGACGATGTCCTCTATGCCATTTTCTTTCATATGAGCAAGACCCGCTTCGATATTCAGGTCTTCGATTTTTTTCCTTCTCGTATTCTGAGGGGCACCTGTATAAATCATAAAGGTATTCGCACCATAAGAAACGGCTTCTTCACTTGAAGCGAGTAACATATTCTTTCCACTCATGGAAACATGGGATCCAATCTTAACCATTCTTCTCAACTCCTAAGAAAATCTCTCTTTATTGTATCGAATGTGTACAAATGAATCACGTTCAAACACTTATTTGTTTCTGTTTTTTATTCTTCTTTCCCGCTTCTTGATTTGGTCCATTTTGTATTTCATTTTCTTTTTATATCCCGGTTTAACAGCCTTCGGCTTACGGACTAACGATTTCGCCTTTTCATCGATTTCATCAACGTTCGATTTTTGACGGTTTTTACGCTTGTTCAGAGGAGGCAGCTCGGACCATTCACCTTTTTTAATGTCCCGATGGGAAAAGCTGATTCCAAGCTTCTCCAAACGATTCAGCGCATCTTCATCCGAAGGTGTATAAATGGTGTAGGCAATACCGCTATTCCCCGCACGTGCTGTACGGCCTGAACGATGAACATAGAAATCCAGATCCTGAGGCAGTTCATAATTGATGATATGGCTGACCCCTTCGATATCGATCCCTCTGGCGGCAAGGTCTGTTGCCACAATGTATTGATAATCAAGGTTCCGTATTTGTTTCATCATTTTCTTACGCTCACGTGGAGAAAGATCCCCGTGAATACGGCCGACCTTCAATCCTTTGGCAATCAAGGCATCGGCTACTTCATCCGCCTTTTGCTTCGTGTTGGTGAACACAATCCCCAAGTAAGGATTTATCTCCACTAAAATATTGTAAAGGAGATTCGTTTTATCACGGCTCTTCAAAGGAACGATCACGTGTTCAATATTTTTTGCCGACAGCTGTTCCGGCTCCACATGGGCATACTGAGGATTTTCCAAATACTTCTTCAGGAACGGCTTCAGTTTCTCCGGGATCGTGGCAGAAAACACTAACATCTGTAGTTTTTCAGGCATCTTCGCAGCAATTTGATCCACATCTTCAATGAATCCCATATCGAGCATTAAATCAGCTTCATCGATCACAAGAAGCTTCGCTGTATGGACAAATAGCGCCTTGTCCTTCACCAAGTCATTGATCCGTCCCGGCGTGCCGACAACGATATGCGGCTGATGTTTTAACTTCTCGATCGTTCTCTGCTTGTCCGTCCCCCCGATATAGCAACGGGATACGATCTCAGTATCCTTCGTAATCTTAAGTACTTCCTGATAAATCTGTTGAGCCAATTCACGGGTAGGTGCAGTGATGACAGCTTGTACCTCTTCAGAGGCTGCATCTACCTTTTCGATGATCGGTAATAGATACGAGTGGGTTTTCCCCGTTCCCGTTTGAGATTGGCCAATCGCACTCTGTCCTTTTAAGATCAGAGGGATCATTTTCTTCTGAATTTCAGTTGGTTCATAGAAACCCAGTTCTTCTACAGCTTCATTGATGAAAGACTGAAATCCAAATTGCAGAAATAAATTCTTTTTCATTAAGTACATCTCCTTTTATCGTCATATCCTTTTATCTACGCTGTCATCGGGATGGATGTCAGGTGCCGTTCACATCATCACCACAGATTTATATAAAATGTACGGATCACTTGTTTATATTAGGCTGTTATCTTTAACATTATCGCTATTTAAAAAGCGAGCAGTAATTGATTTCCACTCCAGGTGATTGCTTTCCGCGGAATGCGAAGTAGTTCACCTCACCCTGCCGCACACACTCAATGACAGAGCTATAGGAAAAATAACCTTTGCCAAAATTGCCTAATAATAAAAGTGAATTTTATTTTAACGTTAGCAAGCGTCATATTTAAAGAACATCTAACCATTATAATCAATTTTGAGCAAAACATCTAGGTCAACTTGATTTTATTTCAGATGATATTGTCACAATACCCTTTTTTAACCTGTTGCATACTCTATAGTGACAACGAATTTATTGAAATGAAAGGAGGCTGTCATTATGCCGCCTAGAAGAATGAGAAATCAAGGCCAGGATATGCGAAATCCTTTCGGAATGAGACAGCGCCAGGGTAACGGATTGGGGTTACAGCAACCCGAGAGAAATACTTTCGGGTTGGGACAACGGCAAGGTAACGGGTTCGGATTTCAGCAATCTGGCAGGAATCATTTCGGGATGGGACAGACACAGCCCCCGCCTTTTCAATTTGGAAGGCAAAACCCAAATCAAGGCTTTAATATGGGAATGAATCAAAGAGGAAAAGGCAGGGGACAAGGCAAAGGGCTACTTTCAAAGTTCCTGAAAAAAGGCGAGAATCGCAATGCCGGCGGTGGCGGACTTATAGAACAGTTTACGAGGTCTTCTGCAGGTGAAGCCGGATTTGAGCGATCACCGCAGGCAGCAGGTGGAATCATTCAATCCCTCTTGAATCCCGGCAATGTCAATTCCTTTCTGTCCAACACTCAACAAATGTTGCAGACTGCCCAGCAATTGGGTCCGATGTTTCAGCAATATGGGCCAATGGTCAAAAATATCCCATCTCTGTGGAAGCTCTACCGCGGGTTTAAGGATATGTCTGCTGAAACGCCTGATGAACCATCGACAGAGATAAAAAGTGACGAAAATGAAGATATCCCTGAAACAGAAACCCCTGTGAAGAAAAAAAAGAAAAAGAAACCCTCAGTAAAAATCACCGATGAAGAAGTTTTGGAAGAAGAGGCACCGGCTAAATCACATTCAATACCAAAACTATATATATAAAAGCCGCATCCCTTAAGGTATTCAATCACCTGACAGGGATTATTTTTTTGAGCCCCTCCCCAAGGATCCAATGGTTGGATATCATGTAAAAATGGCACTTCACTTCGTTCTCTTTGTCAGACTGACCTTTCTCCTTTATAATGAAAACAAACACTCTCTCATGTAGGAGGATATGTATAGATGGATATTATTAAGATTACTCCGAGAGGCTATTGTTATGGTGTGGTAGATGCAATGGTCATTGCAAGAAATGCCGCATTGGACAAATCGCTTCCTCGTCCAATTTATATTCTGGGGATGATCGTCCATAACAAACATGTAACGGATGCGTTTGAAGAAGACGGAATCATCACTCTCGATGGCAGCAACAGAAAAGAAATCATCGAACAGGTCAATGAAGGAACGGTGATCTTCACGGCTCACGGGGTATCCCCTGAAGTGAAGGAAATCGCCAAGCAAAAAGGACTTATCACCCTGGATGCAACATGTCCTGATGTCACGAAGACTCATGACCTGATCCGGGCAAAAGAAGCTGAGGGCTATGATGTCATTTACATCGGGAAAAAGGGACACCCTGAACCTGAAGGGGCCGTCGGGGTCGCACCCGATATCGTCCACTTTGTAGAAACGGCGGAAGATGTAGAAAAGCTATCCATTGACAATGAAAAAATCATCGTGACGAACCAAACGACCATGAGTCAGTGGGACGTCCTCGATACAATGGACAAAGTGAAGGAGATGTATCCTCACGTCGAGCTGCACAAGGAGATCTGCCTTGCGACGCAAGTCCGACAGGAAGCAGTGGCGGAGCAGGCCGGGGATGCCGATGTCCTCATCGTCGTCGGTGATCCGAAGAGTAATAACTCCAACCGCCTTGCACAAGTATCGAAGGATATCGCAGGTACTCCCGCACACCGCATTTCAGACATCAGTGAACTCGACATAGAATGGATCAAAGATGCGAGTGTCGTAGCTGTCACAGCCGGTGCATCCACTCCAACGCCGATCGTGAAAGAAGTCATTAAATTCCTTGAAGCCTTTGACCAAAATGATGAAACCACTTGGACAAGAGAACGCAATGTTCCTTTAAACAAAATACTCCCTAAGGTCCGAAAAGCAAAAATGGGAACAAAATAAGAATGTTGAAAGGCCCCTTGCGATTTCGCAAGGGGCCTTTCTTTTTACATATACGTAAAGGGGTTCGTTTCCGCCTTTGAAGCAAAGATATTCACAATAAACCCTTTTTCCGAGCATCTTTTGGCTAAATGAGCGGCGACTCCCTCTTTCATCACTTTTTCAATATGATGACCTGCATCCACAACATTAAGCCCCATCATCATGGCGTCATGAGCCGTATGATAATAGATATCTCCGGAGACGAATACATCAGCACCCTGTCTCTTGGCTTTTCCGATGAACTTATTTCCATCCCCGCCGAGCACAGCCACTTTCTTCACCTTTGCTTCTCCGTCCCCGATCAACCTGACTCCGTCCATGCCTAATGTTTTCTTCACAAACAGTGCAAAGTCCTTCAGGCTCATCTCCTCTCTTAAATATCCTATCCGGCCCAGTCCAAGGGATTTAGACCTGTTCTCGAGGGAGTAGATATCATACGCGACCTCTTCATATGGATGGTGGGTAAACATCGCTTTCAATACTTTTTTCTCCAGAGAAACAGGATAAACCGTCTCCACCTTTTCTTCTGAAACCTCTTCAAGCAAGCCCTGCTTTCCTATATGAGGATTGGTTCCATCCCCGGCTAGGAATCTCCCCTGTCCTTCGGAGGAGAAGCTGCAATGGGAATAATTTCCGATATATCCGGCTCCGGCTATCCCTAAAGCCTCCCTGAGTCCCCCTGCATGTTCTTTCGGCACATATACCGCCAGTTTACGGATTTCTTCCTGATAGGTAGGAACGAGTACAGAAGGATCCTGTAACTGGAGCTTAGCAGCGAGCAGATCATTCACACCGCCTTCTGCCACATCCAGATTGGTATGGGCAGCATACACGGCAATATCATGTTTGATCAACTTTTCAATCATTCTTCCCTGATATGAATCAGTTTGCAAAGATTTTAGTGGGCGAAATAATGGAGGATGATGGGCAATGATCAATTTGACATTATTCTTGATCGCTTCATCCACGACATTTTCCAACACGTCCAAGGTGATCATTACATTTTCAACCTTCTCATTCAGCTTACCGATTTGAAGTCCGATGGGATCTCCACCTTCAGCCAGATATTTTGGGGAGAAATCCTCAAAAAGCTGAATTATTTCATGGCCGTTTACTGTTTTCATTAGATAATGACCTCCTCAACCATTTTGATTTTATGCAGAAGCTCATGTTTACGTGTTTCCAACACTTCGGTCTGCTCTGCCTTTTTCATGTTATTCACGATATTCTTCCACTGACGGAGTTCCTGATTCCATTTTTTAATGAATGCATCATTTCGTTCCTTCATCAAGAACGGCCCGAGCAGCAGCTCTTTTTCAAGTTCTTTGGAATAGTGGGTGTGTGGGTTTCCTTTTTCGGCTATCAAAATTTCATATAGCTTATCATCTTCTTCAAGAATTTCCTCGCCGATCAGATCCCATTCATTGTCCATCAGCCACGTCCTGATCGATTTCGCACTCACATTGGGCTGAAGGATCAATCTTGTTCCGTCAGACAGCTTGTCCTTGCCTTCCTCCAAAATTGATGCAATCAATGCACCACCCATTCCCGCAATCGTAATACAGTTGACTTCGCCGGGAGATATGACTTCTAAACCATTGCCCAGCCTCACTTCTACTTCACGGGTCAGCCCGGCATCTTCTACTTGTTTTTTCGCAGAAAGGTAAGGGCCTTTTACCACCTCACCGGCGATTGCTGATGAAGCGATGCCTTTATTGACGGCATAGCAGGGAAGGTAGGCATGATCTGAACCGATATCGGCAATTTTAGATTGTTCTGGTATGTATGAAACAACTGTTTCAAGTCGTTTTGATAATTGTTGAATATTCATTCGTTCACCTTTACTCATTTTTATTGGTCCTGCTTATCTGATACTCATTCTAACCAACTTTTCCATATAAAAAAAGTCCTTTGCCCAAAGACAAAGAACCTTTTTTATTCATTGATTATTTAAGTGATTTGATCCAGTCTGCCATTGCATCAAGATTTTCATCTGCTACTAGACCAGCAGGCATGACCCCTCCACCATTTTTGATTCTATCTTTGATCTCGTCTTTTGACAGCTTCGTTCCTTTAAGAGCAGGACCCGCGCCACCTTCATAGTTCCCACCATGACAAGATACACAAGACTCCTTGTACTTAGCTTCCGGATCGAACTCCCCGCTTGAAGCTTTTTCGCCTTCTTTGCCAGCAGTCTCACCATGTTTTTCGTCCTTCGCTTTTTCATCGGCATTGTTAAGGCCTTCAATCGATAAGAAGAAAACAAGACCAATTCCAAGGGCCGCAATAAGTACGAATGGAATAATTGGATTACGATTCATGATTTTAACCTCCTTTATGTACAGCATCCAAAAAATAGTGCTCTTTTCAACACTTTATATTTTACTGTAAAAACCGACAAAGTAAAAGTACTATCAATTAACTTTTCCATCTTTCTCACAAATTAGACACATTTCCTTCTTTTTTCCTGTTTTCATCAATCAATTTCTTCTCATGTATCAGTTATAAAAAAACAGGTGAGCTCTATCAGCCCCCAGTGGACCGATAGAGCTCACTCTTCCTTGTATAGGACTCATGCCCCTATTGGCAGCCGATCAACCTTGATATAACCATTCTCTGCACTTCTGAGGTCCCTTCTCCGATTTCAAGGAGTTTCGCGTCACGTAAGTAGCGCTCTACATGATATTCTTTCATGTAACCGTACCCGCCATGGATCTGAATGGCTTCGTCCGCTACTTCCATACTGATCTCTGAAGCGTATAGCTTACACATCGAAGCCTCTTTGGAAAATGCTCTTCCCTGATCCTTTAACCAGGCTGCTTTATGAACCATGTTCCTGGCGAGCTCGATCTTCATTGCCATGTCAGCCAGCTTAAATTGTGTAACTTGAAATTGAGATAACGTTTTACCGAATTGTTTTCTTTCTTTCGAATATTGAAGAGCCTTGTCAAAAGCAGCCTGAGCCACACCGACTGCCATTGCCCCAATTCCGATCCTGCCCCCGTCAAGAGTGACAAGGAACTGCTTGAATCCTTCCCCCTGCTTCCCTAAAAGGTTTTCCTTCGGGACCTCCACGTCCTCAAGGACCAGCTCAGTTGTATTGGAGGAATGAAGCCCCATTTTTTCATAATTATCAATGACCGTAAAACCTTTGGCTTTGGTAGGTGCGATGATCGCACTAATCTCTTTTTCCCCGTTGTTCCTGCCTGTAATCGCCGTCAACGCAAGATGATTCGCATAACTTGCATTGGTTATATAACATTTATTACCATTTATGACCCATTTATCCCCTTTATCTTCAGCAGTGGTCTGGGTTCCTCCCGCATCTGAACCTGCATTGGGTTCAGTCAGGCCGAAAGCTCCAAATGATTCCCCTGTACAGATCGGCGTTAAGTATTTCTGTTTCTGCTCGTGTGTACCAAATAAATTGATCGGGGCGCCTCCCAGTGAAATATGGGCGGAGTACGTGATCCCCGTTGAAGCACATGCACGACTGAGTTCTTCCGTTACAATGGCAAAGCTTACTGTGTCCGCTCCGGCTCCACCATATTCCTCCGGAAAGGGTAGTCCCATCATCCCCAGATCAGAAAGCTTCTTGAAAATTTCTTTTGGAAATTCCTTTGTGCGGTCACGGTCCAACGCACCGGGCGCCACTTCTTCTTCAGCGAATTCCCTGATTGTTTTCTTAATCATCGTTTGCTCTTGTGTTAAGTCGAAATTCATCTTTATCCCCCTTGTCTAACTTTGATGACTGAAAGCCACAGACTTATACAGTACTTAGAGCGCATTTAAGCATAGTCATACGACTCTATGAATGCGCTCTCATTCCTATTATAAGAGGGAATCGTGAATTTTCTCAACTTTAAAAAACTTTTAAATTTTCAGAAGTTATAGTAATATATAAATTCCTACAAGGGTTGCTCCCACCGATCCTGCCAGCGTGAAATAATTCATCTTCCACTTAACCCCTGCACCTATCCAAATAAAACAGTTCAGAAACAAGGTCATGTATATTTGCGAAATGTCCCCTTCAAAGATCTTTCCCGTTATTTTTATGGAGGAAAGAAACAGGATACACGCAGCTGACGTATAGAGAAGTAAAGGTGAAAATTGTTTTTTAGAATAATAAATTCCTACACCCATTAATAATCCGACAAAACTTGCCAAAATCGCTGTTTGCAAAACGATTGACAATTCAGTAAAATAAATGACAAATAATGAAATTACTAATGAAGAAATGGAAATCAGGAATTCTTTTAGCAAGGTTTTCTTCTGGGGTTTCGCAGATGGACTGTCATTGATTCCTTCTCCTTCTGTATATAAAGCCAGAAGAAAGTCACAATATTGTTCAGGCAGCATCTTCGTTTGCTTCCAAAGGCGAATTTCATGGATAATGGTTTCCGTTTTTGAATCCTTTATTCTGGTCACTTCTGTCACACCTTTTTTTGTTGCATCCTTTAGCTCTATTCGGCAACGATCATAAAAAATCCTTTAAATAAGGACAAAAAAAACTACCTCTATGCACAATAGAGGCAGTAAAGAGTGGTTCTATTCCAAAAAGTCTTTCAATCGTTTGCTTCTGCTTGGATGGCGGAGCTTCCGAAGGGCTTTCGCTTCGATTTGACGAATACGTTCCCTGGTAACACCAAACACTTTACCCACTTCTTCCAGTGTACGGGTTCTGCCGTCATCCAGACCAAAACGTAACCTTAGAACATTTTCTTCCCGGTCTGTAAGAGTATCCAGGACATCTTCAAGCTGTTCTTTCAACAGTTCGTACGCTGCATGTTCTGAAGGAGATTGAGCTTCTGCATCCTCGATGAAGTCTCCAAGATGAGAATCGTCTTCTTCACCAATCGGTGTTTCAAGGGATACAGGTTCTTGAGCAATCTTGAGAATTTCACGAACCTTTTCAGGAGTCAGATCCATTTCTTCAGCAATTTCTTCCGGTGCAGGTTCACGGCCCAGGTCTTGAAGCAACTGTCTTTGTACGCGAATCAGCTTATTAATGGTTTCAACCATATGAACCGGGATACGTATCGTTCTTGCCTGGTCGGCAATGGCACGGGTGATGGCTTGTCGAATCCACCAAGTTGCATACGTACTGAATTTATACCCTTTCCGGTAATCAAACTTCTCCACTGCTTTAATAAGACCCATGTTTCCTTCTTGGATAAGATCTAAGAAGAGCATCCCGCGTCCAACATAGCGCTTTGCGATACTGACAACGAGTCTCAGGTTCGCTTCGGCAAGACGTCGCTTTGCTTCCTCATCACCATCTTCAATTCGCTTGGCAAGATTGATCTCTTCTTCGGCCGAAAGTAAATCGACTCTCCCAATTTCTTTCAGGTACATACGTACAGGATCATTTATCTTAACCCCCGGAGGAACACTTAAATCATTCAGATTAAACTCTTCTTCCTCTTCTTTCTCTAACTCCGTGGCACCTGGATCATCATCTTCGTCACTTTCATTAACGATTTCCACATTCTGTTCACCTAAGTGTTCATAGAATTCGTCCATTTGATCGGAATCCAATTCGAAGCCGGATAATTTATCTGCAATATCTTCGTATGTGAGGACTCCTCTTTTCTTACCTTGGTTAACTAAAAATTCTTTCACCTGATCAACTGTTAATTCTGACGCTATTTGTTTGGAACGCGCTGACTTTTCAGCCATTTGTTCCCCTCCTTCCAACTTCCTTACAAAACTTTATAGAGACTTACGCAGCTGTAAGATTTCCATTGCTATTTGTGCTTCTTGTCTGTAATCCTTTAGTCTTTCCGCTTCTTTTCTTTCCACTTCTTTTTCTTTTATTCTCAACATCTTTTGATGTTTTAACACCTGGTTAACGTAATCTGTCAATTCCTGATCCGTACTTTCTTCGCTTATGGACATCATTTCGATTTCCGTCACGATCCTTCTGAGCCTTTCATCAGGAAGATACCCGATAAACGCACTGGCACTTGGAGGCAGACCTTCTTCATAATAGCCCAATAAATAAGTAATAATAGCCTGATGCTCATCGATATTGAGGTTCGTGCCTGCAAGCCACTCCTGAATCTTATAAGCGATATTCGGATCCTTCAACATGTAAGCAATCAACCTTCGCTCAGCGGTTTGGTATGCAGGCAGCAGTCTGGACTGCGTGGGCTGTTTGAAATTCCCTTGCATACCGACCTGTTTAGGTGGTTTAGCAACGCGGTTTTCCGGACCTTGCAATTCAGACAGCTGTTGTTGAAGAGCCTCTAACGATAGTTCAAACTCATCAGCCAGGTATCGTAAATAATAATCCTTTTCAACCGCTTTACTTAATTGAGTAATTTCCTTAAGTATGTCTTCTATATACTTAAGGCGATCTCCTTCATCATTTAAGTTTTTATTCAGTTTATAATACCGAAGCTTAAACGCCATGAACGTCAAACTTGCCCCTATTACATCCTGCTGGAATCTCTCTGAACCATATTTGGTGATGTAGTCATCAGGGTCTAATTGTTCGGGTATTACGGCTACGCGTATGTCCAACTGATGCTTATGAAGAAGCTTCCCGGCTCTGAATGCTGCTTCTACTCCGGCAGAATCACCATCGTAACAAATGATGATGGAATCCGTTAATCGCTTTAACAGGCCTATTTGCTGTTCCGTCAATGAAGTACCCATGGTGGCTACTCCGTTTTCTACCCCGGCTTCGCTTGCTGAAATAACATCTGCGAACCCTTCAAATAATACCGCCTGCTGTTTTCTTCTAATCATTGATCGTGCATCATGATAATGATAAAGGATGCTGCTTTTATTAAAGATCTTCGTTTCAGGACTGTTTAAGTATTTAGGCTGGTCATCCGCATCGATGGTCCTGCCTGAAAATGCAACAGTATTCCCTTTTGTATCCACAATCGGAAACATGATTCTTCCCCTGAAGCGATCGAGGAAGGAATCGTCCCTTTCCCTTCTCACGAGTAAACCCGCGGCTTCCATCAGTTCAAGGGAGTAACCCCTCTTCTCCAGAAATTTGACCGTAAAATCCCAACTTGGGAGCGACCAACCTATCTGGAATTTCGTGATACTTTCCGTAGTAAAGCCCCTTGCAAGTAGATATTCCAGTGCTTCCTGACCTTCCTTTGTATTTAGAAGGAGATGATGGTAAAATTTACTTAATAAGCTGTGAGCTTCCATCATTTGCTTCTCGTCCTCTTGAGGAGGAAGCGGTTGATCAGAAGAAGGGGTTTGGATGGAAATTTCCTCTCCGACTCTTGATCCCAGTTTTTGAGCCGCCTCGAGGAAGCTGAGGCCGTCTACATCCATGAGAAACGTAAATGCGTTCCCCCCTGCACCACACCCAAAGCAATGAAAGATTTGTTTGTCGGGAGAAACAGAAAAAGATGGAGTATTTTCTCCATGGAACGGACATAATCCAAAATAATTCCTGCCCTGCTTTTTCAGTTGTACATAATCACTGACAACATCGACGATATCGGTTGACGATAAAATTTTATTTAACTTATCTTCAGGGATTCTTTCAGACATACTTTATCACCTGTTTTTATTTACCCTCTTACTTAATCCATTCTGTACTTATTGCGATTCTCCTGCAATTTCCGACAAGATTTTATCGAAGGACGTACAAAATGTTTCTCTGTCTTCATTTGTAAAAGGCTTGGGACCTTTACCATAGTTGCCTCTCCTGCGTTCTTTGGCTGCGACATACCGATAATCGAGTGCCGTGACAATACTCTCTTCCCTGTAGGCTTTTCCCCGGGGAGAGATGGCATAAACTTTTTTCGGTAATACCAGACTTGCAAGCCCTATGTCCTGTGTCACCAGTACATCTCCTGCTTTGACATGATTCATGATGTATAAATCTGCCGCTTCTTTCGAACTATCCACATATACCCATTCACCTTCATCCGGTGTGTTCTTTCTGTGGGCATGGGAAGCAACAAAAATGACTTTAAAGCCATAACCTCTTGTTATTTTAATAATTTCCTGTTTCACCGGACAAGCATCCGCGTCTACATATACGGTAGGGTTATGATCGCTAATACTAACTATTCTACATCACTCCGCATTATCCTTCTCTCTTTTTAGAACTTTCCCAGAGATTTGATTGAAATTGTCGAATTTTAATTCAAACGAGACTTGACATATCACAATAATTAGTTTATTCCTTAAGAGTTTAGTCTAAACCTATTTTAAATATTTTTATCACAATTTTTTATTATAGTATAATCGGACAAGTTTGACCACTATAAAAACTTAATTCCTTCAAGGTTTTTGTTCATGGTTTGAAATTCATCAAACTTTGTTTAGAAAATGAAGAGAGTGGTGGTTGATTTCCGCTCCAGGTGCTCGCTTTCCGCGGGGCTGGCGGTGAGCCTCCTCGGCTGCAAGTGGTGCCCTACCCTTGTCCAGCTCCGGCGGCTAGCCCCTCGAGGTCATAAGCTAAATGGTCCAAGAAGGCAAAAAACGCCTTCCCGGCCCATTCATCTTATGCTTGTCGGGGCTGAGCAAGCCGCCTCCGCTTTTCGTTGTTTCCCGCAGGAGTCGAGCACCTTCCGCTCCAATCAACTTTCGAAGGATAGATTTTCACTAAAACTAAAGAGATTATCAATTTAATCAACCCATCATTCTGCAGGTGCAGAAGATATCGATTTTAAATATTTTAAAGTTCTGGTTTGTGAAAAAGGCCTAAATAAAAGATGATTCCACCGTTTTTCAGGGGGAATCATCTTTTTATGTACACGGTCATACTAATGACCGCCGATCAATCGTTGGCTTTATGGTAAATATTTGTTATGACATTGGCTGTTTCTTCGACGGCCTTGTTGGTTACGTCAATGACGTGACATCCGATGCGGTCCGTAATTTTTTCAAAATACGTCAGTTCATCTTCAATACGTTTTATATTCGCGTAGCTCGCCTGATCGTTCAATCCAAGCGACTTTAATCTTTCCCTGCGGATCGTATTCAACTTCTCCGGGCTGATTTTTAATCCGAAGCATTTCTTGGGTGAAACCATAAATAATTCTTCCGGCGGATCTACTTCCGGTACAAGTGGAACATTCGCCACTTTGATCCTTTTCAGTGCAAGGTATTGAGACAGAGGGGTTTTTGACGTCCTGGACACTCCGACAAGTACAATGTCCGCCCTGAGGATTCCCCGCGGGTCACGCCCATCATCGTATTTGACGGCAAATTCAATGGCTTCCACCTTCTTGAAGTAGTCGTCATCAAGCTTTCTGACAGTCCCGGGTTCAAACAACGGTTCCCTTTGGTAGGAAGATTGAAATTTGTCCATCAGTGGACCGATGATATCAAATGCATAGAGCTCTTCCTTTTCAGATTGTTCTTTAATGTATGCACGCATATCCGGCTTTACAAGGGTATACACAATCAACCCCTGATTGAGCTTCGCCAAGGAAATCACTTCATCGATATGTTCGGTGTCCTCTATATACGGAAAGCGTTTAATGACCGTATTGGAACCATTGAATTGGCTAATCGCCGCTTTTGTGACTAATTCGGCAGTCTCACCCACCGAGTCGGATACAACATAGATGATCGGTTCTTTCACGATCGTTCACCACCTTCTAATATTCATCTGCCAACGCAACAAATGCTTTTGTTATATTGGTCTTGGTAATCCTGCCTATGACTTCTAAATCACCCTTTTCGGTCTTTTTGATGACAGGGACAGAGTCAATTTGCTTATGAATCAAGTCTTTCGCCACACCGATCAGCTGATCATCCTTTTCACAAACCGTGATATTGGGCATCCTTGTCATAATAATATTCACCGGCAATGTACTGAGTTCCTGCTTCCCGATACTCGCTCTTAAGAGATCTTTACGGGAGAGGACACCCACTAAGTATGTATTGGCGTCCACGACAAACAATGTTCCCACATCTTCCAGAAACATCGCTACGATGGCATCATACACGGAAACATTTTCATTCACCACAACTGGAATCGATTGATAGTCCTTGACGAATATTTTGTTCAGGTTCTCCGTCAATAGCTGTGTCCCTGTTTTCCCTGTATAGAAATACCCCACCCTCGGACGGGCATCCAAGTAACCTGCCATGGTCAAGATGGCAAGGTCGGGTCTCAGAGTCGCCCTCGTTAAATTTAATTGATCCGCTATCTGTTCACCAGTGATAGGCCCATTGTCTTTCACTATTTGCAGAATATGTTCTTGACGCTTATTAAGTTCGATTGTTACTCACCACCTAACGGTCAAACGATTTATGTTATACTTTATATTAAATATTATATACTATTTAACCGAAATGAAAAGAGCATATTATCATCCATTTGTGACAACCTATAGCTAAATTTCACTTTACAAAGAGTATCTTCTTTTGAACAAAACTTCAAATCTTTTCTCTTCTCTAAATCATTAGTTGTTTTTATTTCTTTATCATGATAAAATGTCTTCATCTTATAACCAATAAGGCTATGATGGATCAATAATCCTTGCTGACCGATAAGCGACTGGGGATAGTGAAAGCCCAGAAGGCATGGAGACGGCAATCCGGAGCTATTTATCGTTTAAAAGTGGGTATACTTCCATGTATATCAACTAGGGTGGAACCGCGAGTAACAAGCTCGTCCCTAGGCCTCAAGCGCCTAAGGACGAGCTTTTTTATTTACATAAATGATAAAAGGAGTGACTTATATGTCAATGGAACAAGTAGTCAACTTAGCAAAGCACAGGGGGTTTGTCTTTCCCGGTTCTGAAATTTACGGAGGACTTGCCAACACATGGGATTACGGTCCGCTTGGTGTAGAGTTAAAAAACAATATTAAAAAAGCTTGGTGGAAAAAATTCGTACAGGAATCCCCTTATAATGTAGGCCTTGATGCAAGTATCCTGATGAATCCGCAAACATGGGTAGCTTCCGGACACGTTGGAAACTTCAATGATCCGATGATCGACTGTAAGCAGTGTAAAACACGTCACCGCGCAGACAAAATCATCGAAAACGCCCTTGAGACAAAAGGCATCGAGATGATCGTCGATGGTCTTTCATTCGAGAAAATGGAAGAAATCATTAAAGAGCATGATATTGCGTGTCCTGATTGCGGAAGCCGCGATTTCACGGATATCCGCCAATTTGATCTTATGTTCAAAACCCATCAGGGAGTAACGGAATCTTCTACAAATGAAATTTATTTACGGCCTGAAACAGCACAGGGGATCTTTGTAAACTTCAAAAATGTTCAGCGATCCATGCGTAAGAAGATGCCTTTTGGTATTGCGCAAGTAGGTAAAAGCTTCCGAAATGAAATCACTCCTGGTAATTTCACATTCAGAACCCGTGAATTCGAACAAATGGAACTGGAATTCTTCTGTAAACCTGGTGAAGACCTTGAGTGGTTCTCATACTGGCGCGAATTCTGTAAAAACTGGTTACTGAATCTTGGAATGAGCGAAGACAATATGAGACTGCGTGATCATGATCAAGATGAATTATCCCATTACAGCAACGCGACTACGGATATCGAATACAAATTCCCGTTTGGCTGGGGTGAGCTTTGGGGTGTGGCAGATCGTACGGACTTCGACCTGAAGCGTCATATGGAACACTCGAATGAGGACTTCCACTACATGGATCCACAAACGAATGAAAAATATGTACCATACTGCATCGAGCCTTCCCTTGGGGCAGACCGGGTAACCCTTGCATTCCTATGCGATGCATTCGAAGAAGAGGAACTCGAGAACGATTCACGTACTGTGTTACGTTTTCACCCGGCATTGGCTCCGTTCAAAGCGGCTGTCCTGCCACTTTCTAAAAAGCTTTCTGACGATGCATTCAAAGTGTACGAAGAGCTCTCCCAGGATCTCATGATCGACTTCGACGAAACGGCTTCCATCGGGAAACGTTACCGCCGCCAGGACGAAATCGGTACACCATTCTGCATCACATTTGACTTTGACTCTGTAGAAGACGGTCAAGTAACCGTACGTGACCGTGACACAATGGAGCAAGTCAGAATGCCGATCAGTGAAGTGAAAGCCTTTTTGCAAGAGAAAATCAAATTTTAAACCCCTAAAGCGGAGGCGGCTCGTTCAGCCCCGACAAGCATATCTGGAAAATCCCTGAAGGCGTTTTTTGCCTTTGGGGATTTTTTAGATATGGCCTCGAGGGGCTAGCCGCCGGAGCTAGCAGATACAATTAAAAAAATCAGGCCCATTCACAAAAGTGAATGGGCCTTTCTATATCACAAGCAGCATCTATAATACTAGAATAAGTCCTTAAGGTTATCCATTTGGTCCAGAAACCTCCTGGACTTTAATGTAAGACCTGAGTTTTCATCGTAATAAGTCCTGATTACCCGCTTCAATTGATGTTTCGTTTCATCTTTCACCGATATATTTCCCAATCGATTGAGGTCGAAATAGTAAAATACCCTGAGAAGCTTCACAGTGCTTTGTGAGATCGGTAAATGATGTGGATCTTCACTTAAACAGCGATGACAGATGAATCCATTTTCTTTAAAAGAAAAAGCGAATTCACCATCGGTTTCCCCACATACAGCACATCCATTCAGGTGAGGATATAACCCCAATACAGGGAGCATCTTCATTTCAAAAATATGCATCAGGATTTCCGGGTCATAGTCTTCATTCAAGTAGTGAAGAGTCTTGTAAAGCAATTCAAACAGGAAGGGGTTCGGCTTTCGGTCCTCGGTCGCTTTATCAAGGAGGTCGACGATGTAAGTGGCGTAAGCCGTCTTAAACAGATCCTCCCTCACATGCCTCAGGGACTCTGCCATTTCTCCCTGTTGAAGGGTACCCAGCCCGCTTCCTTTGATAAAAAGGAAATAACCATATGTAAACAATTGTGAAATGGCGGATAGACGGCTATTAGGTTTCTTGGCCCCTCTAGCCATCAATCCAATCTTTCCGAATTCCCGTGTATATATGGTAACAATTTTGTTCGACTCACCGTAATGATTGGTTCGAATGACAATTCCTTCACACTTCTGCAGCATTTAGCCACCTCCCGATCCTCTATCTTCCCGGGTGATGACAAACTTATCACGTTAAAGGAAAATCTACTTCCGCTGTTTCTTCTTCAAAGCTGTAAGGATCCTCAAAGGTCTCCTTCTCAAGCTCCTTAAAAAGGAGATAGGTGTCGATACTTCCTGTCTGCGAAAAAAATTTCCATGTTAAGTCTAACATTAAAAAACCCACCTTTCTGGATTTAAACTAGCAAGACTTCATAAGCTATCTTGTGATTAGAATGAGCATTTTCTCTCTAAAACATGTGGCCTAAATATTGTTAATTATCAATATTCGTCGTCGCTGAAGCCAAAGTCACGAAGGTTTGCAGATCGGTTTCGCCAATCCTTCTGTACCTTCACCCATAGTTCAAGATAAACCTTTGATCCCAACAGGTTCTCGATATCTACGCGCGCTCGCTTTCCGACTTCTTTGAGCATGGAACCCTGCTTACCGATGACAATCCCCTTCTGGGAATCTCTCTCTACAATGATGGTGGCGATGACGTCTACGAGGTCCTTCTCTTCTTTTCTCTCCATCTTGTCGATCACGACCGCAATACTGTGAGGAATCTCTTCCCGTGTCAGGTGCAGGACCTTTTCCCGGATCAGTTCTGACACGATAAAGCGTTCAGGATGGTCGGTAATCTGATCTGCAGGATAAAATTGAGGCCCTTCCGGTAATTGATCCTTCAGTACCTGCAACAGTTGATCGACGTTATTCCCTTCGAGTGCTGAGATCGGGACGGTCGCCGCGAACGGGAACAGGTCATTGTATTGTTGAATCATAGGCAGTAAAGCGTCTGGATGGATCTGGTCGATTTTATTAAGAATGAGGTAGACCGGTGTTTTTACACCTTTCAGCTTCTCTATGATGAAGTGATCTCCTTTTCCCAATCCTTCCTCGACGTTCACCATGAACAATATGACGTCCACTTCTTTTAAAGTGTTCTGAGCAATCTTCATCATGAAGTCTCCCAGTTTATGTTTCGGTTTGTGAATTCCAGGAGTGTCGATGAATATCATCTGGGCATCATCTGTCGTGTAAACTCCTTGAACTTTGTTGCGTGTCGTCTGGGGCTTATCACTCATAATGGCGATCTTTTGACCGATGACCCGGTTCAGGAAAGTGGATTTCCCTACGTTTGGTCTTCCGATGATGGAGATAAAGCCTGATTTGTATTCTGTACTGCTGACATTATTACTCATTTAGATCCTCCGGTGAAAAAGCTCCTGGTAATAGTTCTGCTACGGTTAATTCTTCAACATCGCCCTTCAGGTTCGTCAAAACGACTTTCATTTCTTTCGGACAAAGTTCTGAAATGACTTGCCGGCATGCTCCACATGGTGGAACAGGTCTTGCCGTGTCTGCCACAACCGCAATCATCGAATAGTCTACTTCGCCCTCTGAATATGCCTTGAATAAAGCAGTCCGTTCAGCACAGTTACACATGCTGTAAGCTGCATTTTCAATATTGCAACCGTGAAAGACCTTACCGTCCTTTGACAGAAGAGCCGCTCCCACCTTGAATTTACTATAGGGTACGTATGCTTTTTCCCTCGCTAGTTTAGCTTCTTGTATCAATTGTTCTGCATTCATTGATTTAACTCTCCTTTTAACCCTTACACATTCATTTTACTACAATTTTCATAAAAGAAAATGGGCTGTTATCATTTTGTAATAAAATAGTTAGATAATTCAAACTATTTATCGATTTTGTTCTTTGCTCCACTTATTCTATACAAGTATAAGAACGTTTTCAAATGAATTAAAGGCCGCAGGGAAGAAATCGCTCAATTTCTTCCCTGCGGCCTTTATTTTGCGGTGTTACAATGCCTTTTTCAGATCAGAGGATCCGTTCCAAAAGCTTGGGAAGAAAGATGATGGTTCCTACTATGGCAGTACAAACCGCGAAGAGAAGGACCGCAGCCGAAGCCAGATCCTTCGCAGCCTTCGCAAGCGGATGGTACTCTTCTGTGGTAAGATCGACTGCTTTTTCAATGGCTGTATTCATCGTTTCAAGAGCAAGCACGGAAAAGACAAGGATGATCAGTATGATCCATTCCATGACGGATACTGAGAGCAGGTAGGCAAGTAAGAAAACGATAATCCCTGCGAATGAATGAATTCTGAAGTTCTGTTCCGTTGCCCAGACAGACTTCATTCCTTTCCCTGCATATCCAAAGGATTTAATGAACCGGAATAAGCCGAATTTAGTCCCTTTTGAGTCCATATTCATCTAAAATGTCCTTTTGTTTCTTGAACATCTTCTTTTCCTCTTCTTCTTCCATATGATCGTAGCCTAATAAATGAAGGAAGCCGTGAAGGGCAAGAAAACCAAGTTCACGGGATATAGAATGGTTGTATTCTTCCGCCTGTTCTTTCGTACGGTCAATGGAAATGATGATGTCCCCAAGAACGCGGGGAATCTCTCCCCCAATGATTTCGATCTCGTCTTCCCCCAGTTCTTCAAGGGCAAATGAGATCACATCTGTCGGCTGATCCTTATCCCGGTATTCCCGGTTAATTTCCTGGATTCGATCATTTGTCACAAAGGTCACGGACACTTCACTTTCATCCTCGACCCCTTCTTTTTCTGCAGCAAAGTTCAGGATATTTTGAACCAGCTGTGTCTGCTCCTCGGATACTGTTTCTGTTTCGTCAATAAAGTCGATCAATAATGTCATGCTTCTTCTCCTTTTGCTTGAAGTTCCGGATATTCGATTCTCGGATGGAAGATTCCATTCAACGTCTCACACAGAGAACGCTTAACTGTCTCTAACTGCTTCAAAGATATATCACACTCGTTGAACTGACCGTCCTGCAGGCGGTCTTGTACGATCGAGTGGACGAGCTGCTTAATTTCTGCTTGCGTAGGAGATTTTTTCGACCTGACAGCCGCTTCCACGCTATCTGCAATGCTGATGACAGCCGCTTCCCTCGTCTGAGGTTTAGGACCTGGATAGCGATATTCTTCTTCCTTAACATCTTTCCCTTGTTCTTTTGCCTTATAATAGAAAAATTTCAACAGTGTCGTTCCGTGATGCTGCTCGGCGATGTCGACGATTTCCTTTGGCAATTTATGCTTCCGGAGCATCTGGGCTCCATCTGAAGCATGACTAATAATAACATCCCTGCTTGTTTCAGGCGAGACCCGGTCATGGGGGTTCCCCATATTCAGTTGATTCTCGATAAAGAAATGCGGCCGTTTTGACTTTCCTACATCATGATAGTAGCAGCCGACCCTTGCGAGTAGACCGTTAGCCCCGATGGCTTCACACGCGGCTTCCGCAAGGTTCGCCACCATGACGCTGTGATGATAGGTACCAGGCGCATCGGTCAACAACTTCTTCAATAACGGCTGTGTAGGACTTGAAAGCTCGACCAGTCTCATGGATGAAAGAATCCCGAATCCCGCTTCAAAAAACGGGAGGAAACCGATCGTGAGGATGGAAGACATGATACCCGATACGAGGGCAAACACTATATAATACACATATTCACTATTCGAATAGGAAGTACCGCTCAATAGGATTAAAAATCCAAGAATCAGGATATTGACCAGTGCTACGTAGATTCCTGCCCTTAAAATATTCGAACGCTGATTTCGGCTTACAAGGAAAAGAATCCCGGATACACCGCTGAATAACGTATAAATCGCAATTTCGATATCGATGGAGCCCGAGAATTGCTGGTGAAACACGATACTCGAGCATGCAGAAAGGATGAATACCATCATCATGGCGATCCGTTCATTCAGTAGGATCCTCAATATCATACCCGTGAACGCCGCCGGGAATATGAAGGCAATATCGTTGATCTCCAGCTGTTCTATCAGTCCGACGATCTTCATGATCAGTAGTGATATGACAAATACGATGCTTGTGAGGATCAAGTAATTCTGCTTCCGCTCCTCGGTGACTTCAAGTGTGTAGAAGAAATAATATAATGAACTGATCACAACCAGGACAAAGAGGGCGAGTCCTATATACGGCCTGAAGGAGAACGTATCCTCTACCATCCCCAGAGACTTCAGGATACTGTATTTTTTAGGTGTGATCAGCTCCCCGTCTTCTACGATGACCCCGCCTTCAATGATTTCCACCTTTTCCACGTTTGCCTCGGCGAGCTTCTTTAACTCATCCGTTTTTTCAGCATCGTAGTAAAGCGTCGGCTCAATGGCGACTTTCCCCAGTTTGACTGCTGCGGTGGATAAATCACCTTTAAACGAATAGTTGGTGATTCGTTGTTCTAAATTCAATTTTGCTTCATTTAATTCTTCCTCTTTCACCCCGTTTTCCATGATGATTTTCATCTGCGTGGAAACGATGGTTTCTACACGGGATAAGTCATCTTCTGAGGCCTCGAGGAGCGTTTTTAACACATCATCACTCAGACTGTTGGTGACATTATTATTCTTATCCTTCGGCAACTTGGCTTTCAAGAGCTTTAGCTGTTCATTTGGATCCTGACTAGGTGGAGGTTTTAGATCTTCCTCTTCCCCCTCCGGCTGTTTCTCGCTTTTCACTTCATTTACACTTTCCAACAAAGAGTGAATCAATGAAGTGGAGTTGTCGATCGCCCCTTCTTTCGGGGTATATACACTCGCCACTTCTGCCTTTGCTTCTTCCTTCTTCTTGGCAGTGGCCTCCTCATCGACGAATTTCTTAGGAGCCCTTATCGTGGTGGGGGCATCTTCATATAAATGAATATCCAGCGTTTTCGGTGTCACATTTCCATATAGGACACCGAAAACAATGATGCCGAGCAGTACAAATAAGAGATTGGTAAATAATCGGTAGCTGAGAAAGCTCCTTATCTTGAGTAGAAATGGGTGAGTTTGCATAAAGAACCCCCTGTTATGTATAAACAATTTCAGATAGCCATCTGTAAAGGCATTTAGTAATTATGTAAAATGATAACAGTTTTTGACTTATTTATCTATGTATTGCCCTACAAAAAAGATTGATCCAGGGACATGCCGGATCTTATGATGGCGGCATGGATCAACTGGATCAATCTCTCACTGTCTATTTTTCGATTGTCTCATAGGCATCGATTATTTTCGCGACCAACGGATGACGAACGACATCGGCTTGGTCGAGGTAAATGAACGACACTCCTTTAACATCTTTTAAAATCCGTTCAGAAGAAATCAATCCTGACTCGCTACCCCTTGGCAGATCCACTTGGGAACGGTCTCCCGTAATGATCATCTTGGAATCAAAGCCGAGCCTTGTCAGGAACATTTTCATTTGGGCCTTCGTTGTATTCTGGGCCTCATCAAGTATAACAAACGCATCATCCAGTGTACGACCCCTCATATAGGCAAGGGGGGCGATTTCGATGGTACCCCTCTCGATCAGACGGGTAGTATGCTCTGCTCCCAATACATCATGCAGGGCGTCATATAAGGGGCGGAGATAAGGGTCCACCTTTTCCTTCAAGTCACCCGGAAGGAACCCGAGACTCTCACCCGCTTCCACAGCCGGCCTCGTCAGGATGATTTTCTTGACCTGCCCATTCTTTAAGGCATGTACAGCCATGACAACGGCCAAATAGGTCTTCCCTGTTCCGGCCGGGCCGATCCCGAACACCATGTCATGCTTCTTGATCGATTGGATGTATTGGCGCTGCCCCAGGGTTTTCACCCTGATGGATTTACCTTTGGCGTTCTTTGTAATCTCTTCATTGTACAACTCTGTAAAATATTCAAGCGTCCCTTGTCTGCCCATCTCTATGGCATAATGGACGTCACGCTGGCCGATATTGATCCCTTTACGGATCACGGCCACCAGTCGATCAGAAATATCAACGGCTAGACTTACATCTTCTTCTTTACCTGAAACCAGCAACTCTTCGCCTCTTGTTACGATCGAAACGTGTAATTCCTGTTCTATTAATTTAAGGTGAGAATCTGAAACACCAAACAAAGCGATGGCTTCATTGGGGTTTTCAAGTTGTAATTTCATTAAGATTTCATCTGACATTCGTTAGTCTCCTTGAATAAGTGGTTGTCCTTCTGCAATATTTTCTATTACTTTGAAGTGAATGGTTACCCTAACTTTACCATTCTCCACCTTTTCTTGCAAAATTTTTTCCCCTCTTATTTCTGCATCTTCCGGAAGGGAGGATTCCAGGTTACTTTTTGCAAGCTTTTTCGCAGCCATGATCGCCTCGGATTTTGTGTAGGTCCTCTCCACATCCTCTTTCTCTTTCATGCTGCGATCAATATAATAAACCGGAAGCTCCCATTTCAAAAAACGCAGGGGCTTTTTCGTTTCTTCCACAACGACGTCCTTAAATTCTGTTTTCCCGAATCCCCATACCTGGATATTCATTGAACCGAACCCAAGATAATGTTTTCGTTTCTCGTTTCCGCTGAACACGATAAATCGTGACTTCAGCGGGAGTTCAACCGATGTCTTATACCATGTTTCCCCGAGTATCTTCGCTTTCGCCGAGACCCCTTTCTGCTCTTTTTCATTCCCGATCAAACCCGACACAAGGAGCTGTCCTTTATTGACGTAGTCATTGACGCTCACCTGGGGATCCCCTTCTTCTACAAACATGTCTGTGATGATGGCTTTCTTTTTGGCGACAATATGCTGCAGGCCAGATGATTCAGGGGGCAGGGGGGCATTCTTTTCCACGACTTGAAAATGAAAGGTTGTCCCTTGTAACTCCACCCCTACCCACGTGATATTATTCATCCTGTAGGATAGCTCACGCTGAATGTTCTCAACATCGGGGATGGAGAACTGCATCTTCCCCTTGGAAACACCCATCTCCTCGAGTTCCTTTCGTATACTGTGCTCGGTTTGAGGTGACGCACCTTTGATCTCTATGCCCCACACCATATTGGAAAGAAGGAATACGATGATGAAGAATGCCAGTCCACCGATCATGAAACCCGAATTTTTCAGTGATCTCTTGAATAGAAAGGGAACCCCCTGCCCTCTTAGAAATGTCACTTTACACTCGGATGCCCGTACTGCTCTTCGGAAGTTATGTACATCTTCTAAGGATAAGTAAAAGGTGATGGTCTCCGTTCCCGCTCTCTTCACATTCCAGATTGTGATACCAGCCCGGAGCAATTGATTGATGACCCGCTCAACTAATCTGCCTTCCATTTTCACAAATACCTTTCCCCTCAGAAAGGTGAACCATTGATTCTTCAAATCCGTCCCCCCTATTGTTCTAAATAGATCACTTCTACGATCTTCCCCTGAAGGAGAATTTCTTCCGGAAGGATCATCTTAATGACAAATTGCTCCCCTTTTATTAACAGTTGACCTTGTTTAAGCAGAAGCCGCACCTCCCGATCTGTGAAGGTCAACAGACCCCGGTGATTTTCTATATAGATATGAATTTGTCCAATCATTGTGACGCGAGGAAGGTCCATCATGACATCTTCGGGTAAATCCATTTTCTGTGTCATCCATTTACGCATATGTTGTAAAAAGCTTTTTGCCATAAAAAAAGAACCCCCTTTCATCTCATATTTATGAAATGAAAAGGGGTTTCATCACTTTTATTTTTGATGATGGCGTTTTTTTGATTTCGGAGGACCGAACACCTCTGAAAAAATAAATCCTTTTACGATATCATCTTCATTTTTAAAATCAAGGATCAGACCTGAACCCTCGCGAATCTTCTTTGCCCGGTTTTGGTGGGCTTCAAGCTTTCTTGAATATCGTTCTTCTTGTTTCTGAAGGCTGGAATAAGTAGCTTCCGTTTCCCTCTTTTTATCTTCAAAACGGGTTTGAATGGAAGAAACAGCCTCTTTTACAGGCTCTTTGTATGCCCTCGGTTCCCTCCGTCCGCTTCTTTCGCTCTCCGCTCTTTCCCTGCCTCTTCCAACAGGCTCGGGAGAAGCGGGCGAGGCCGTTTGAATCGGCTTTTGCCTCACGGGTTTATTGGAAGGAGACTGTTTCTTTTTATTAAAAATGGATGTGATGATCCCGATCAATATAGCAATGATCAATGGCTCCATTGGGAATACTCCTTTCTGAACAAAGGGAGATTACTTATCACTCTTCGGATCTTTTTTATCCCCTGTCAGCTTTCCGATCGAGTCTCTCATTTCTGTATCGGCGTCGATATTCTTTATGTTCATATAGTCCATCACACCGATGTTACCTGACCTGAGTGCTTCAGCCATGGCAAGAGGTACTTCTGCTTCTGCTTCCACAACCTTCGCTCTCATCTCTTCTACCCTTGCTTTCATTTCCTGCTCATTGGCAACGGCCATCGCTCTTCTTTCTTCCGCTTTCGCTTGAGCAATGTTCTTATCAGCTTCCGCTTGTTCTGTTTGCAGTTCCGCTCCGATATTCTTGCCGATATCAACGTCCGCAATATCAATCGAGAGGATCTCGAATGCCGTACCTGCGTCCAACCCTTTTGAAAGAACTGTTTGAGAAATCAAATCCGGGTTTTCCAATACCTTTTTGTGATTGTCGGATGAACCGATTGTCGATACAATCCCTTCCCCTACACGGGCAACGATCGTCTCTTCCCCGGCACCCCCGACAAGGCGGTCGATATTCGCACGGACGGTAATACGGGCCTTGGCCTTCACTTCGATTCCATCCATGGCCACACCCGCGATGAACGGTGTTTCGATCACTTTAGGGTTAACACTCATTTGAACAGCTTCAAGTACGTCACGACCTGCAAGGTCAATAGCCGCAGCACGCTCAAACGTCAATTCAATATTTGCACGATGAGCCGCAATCAGTGCATTGACCACTCTGTCTACGTTACCGCCAGCTAAATAGTGACTCTCCAGCTGATTGATCGTTACCGTGATTCCTGCTTTGTGGGCTTTAATCAGTGGATTGATCACACGGCTCGGGATAACACGTCTTAATCTCATCCCCACAAGTGTGAAAATGCTGATCCTGACTCCTGCCGCGATTGCTGAAATCCACAGCATGACTGGTACAAATGTAAATAATACAGCTAAAACGATAATGCCCACCACAATTGCCACGAGCAGTAAAATGGTACTTGGTCCTATAACCATATCTTCTTACCTCCTAAAATATTATGAAATATCTCTTACAACAATCCTTGACCCTTCCACCTTCACAATTTTAACCTTTTCACCGGCTTTGATAAAGCCGCCTTCTGTCACTGCGTCGATTCTTTCTTCCTCCACAATCACGGTTCCGGATGGCCTTAAAGGTGTTTTGGTCACACCTACCATTCCAATCAGATCCAATCGATTGGCATTTGATACATATCCGCTTTCTGTGCTGGTGGAATCGTTTAAAATGATTTTGTTAAAAAATTTCATTTTTTTACCAAACACCTTTACAAAGATAATCACTGTTGCAACGGCAATCAATAAAGCGATCAAAAGAGAGATTCCCATTTGCATCATATCGCCCCCTGCCAACATAATACTTGCAAGGATCGCCCCTATACCGAGTCCCCCTGCTAATCCACCAGGGAGGAAAAACTCCGCCACTATAAGGATGATACCAATGATGAAAAGAATAATGGTTTCATATCCCGCAAGCCCTGCAACTAAGTGTCCATAAAAGAATAATACAAGGGAAATCAAGCCGACAGAACCGGCAATTCCAAAGCCGGGTGAATACAGTTCCACAATCAGCCCAATGCTCGCCAAAGATAAAAGAATGGGGACAACGACAGGATTAGTGATGAAGCGGGCGAGTTTTTCCGCGAACGTTTCATCCACCCGTTTCACAGAGGATTTATCCACTCCAATTGTTTCATACAGTTCATCGAGGTTCCGGACTGTGCCTTCCGAGTACCCGATTTCCTTCGCTTCCTTTGATCCCAGCGTCAATAGTTCCCCTTTTTCAATCCCCAACTCTTCTATGACAAGGGAATCATCTGCCATGGCCAGAGCATATTGAGGATCTCTCCCATTTGATTCAGCGGCACTTTTCATGGCAGACAGCCAGTAACTCTGGGCTTTCTTATCTGCCGCATTCCCCTCCTGGTCAATGACCGCTGCTGCACCCATCTGTCCATTCGGGACCATATAGATTTCATCTGCATGGAGGGAAATGAATGCTCCCGCAGACAGCGCATGGTCGTCTACAAACGCAATGGTTTTCGCATCGATTCCATCCAGGAGCTGCCCAATCTCGCCTGCGGCATCCACCAATCCCCCAGGTGTATCAATATCGAAAATGATCAGTTCAGCATTGTCGTCTTCCGCATCTTTAATCGCTCTTTCCAAAAAGGCATGAAGTCCCCTTTCCACTTCCTTTTGAATGGGAATCACGTATACCTTACCCGAATCCGCGGCTGAACTGATCAGCGGCTGAATAAAGCTGCACCCAAGAATCAGCATCAACATTACAAGTATACTTCTTCTCAACTTAACCCCCTCGTTTCAGGTAATATTCCTTGATACTTTATGTACGGATGACCCACTATTAAAGTTTCATCTTTTTGAAAAAATATGTAATAAAAAGTGTCCAGGTTCCCCTATTCCACCTGGAATCGATTTTAAAAAAACCGGAAAGCTTCAAAGCTTTCCGGTTTCTTTTAATCTTATGATAGATGTTGAAGAACAAGTTTGTTGACGAGAGCCCCATCGGCTTTCCCTTTTAATTTAGGCATGATTGCTCCCATCACTTTGCCCATATCGGCTTTAGAAGTAGCACCTACCTCCGCTACCGTCTGTTCAACAATAGCAGAGACTTCTTCTTCTGAAAGCTGCTTAGGCATATATATTTCGACGTAAGTCAGTTCTGTTTGAATTTTTTCAACGAGGTCTTCGCGACCGGCGTTTTGAAATTCCTGGAGGGAGTCTTTCCGTTGCTTCACTTCTCGAGAAAGGACAGTCAACTCTTCGTCTTCAGAGAGTTCCTGTTTCCCATGTTTGATGGCTTCATTTTGAAGCGAAGCCTTAAGCATGCGGATAACGGAAAGCTTCTCTTTTTCTTTATTTTTCATCGCTTGTTTCATATCATCATTTAAACGATTGAGAAGACTCATACTTACACCCTCTCTTAGAACTTACGCTTTCTTGCAGCTTCTGATTTCTTTTTGCGTTTTACGCTTGGCTTTTCATAAAATTCGCGCTTTCTAAACTCTTGTAAAGTTCCTGTTTTAGAAACTGAGCGTTTGAAGCGACGAAGAGCATCTTCAAGCGATTCGTTTTTACGAACAACTGTTTTTGACATCTCTCTTTCCCTCCCTCCGAACACACTACACTTACATGTTCAAGTCAAGAAATGGTTTGTACCAATTTCTTAAGACGCAGAGATTTCTGACGTCCTTTACTTCACCAATAGGTTATGGCTTTGCCCTTGCCTTATTGTCACAAGGGGACAGAAAGTGTATGTCTTTCTTGGATGGATTCTTTAATATTGTAAAGAAATCCATGTACTTTGCCATTATAATATATGATATGTGTCAGGTCAACAATTTATCATAAAACACTCATATAAATAGGCATGTCTCATTGATTTTCCCCATACATTTGTATTAATCGTACTGGTGTACTGGAGGAATACAATGATCTTACATGGAATCGCCTTTATTTTTTTCATCTTATGCTTTTTATTCGGCATGACCTGGCTCAGGTCCGGGCTATTTAATATTGCAAATCAAAAAATCAAGGCCTGGCTTCATTATCTCACGAGCACCCCTGTCAAGGGTGTCATGACTGGGACCGTTGTCACCGCCTTTATTCACAGCAGTTCGGCCGTCATGGTCCTCACAGTGGGACTTGCTTCCTCCGGTCTGATCCCTTTCCGCCAAACCATCGGCATCATGCTTGGGTCAAATATCGGGACTACTTTCACTCTTGAAATGTTCACCCTGGATATGAACTATCTCATTGTCCCCTCTATGATCATCGGATGTGTACTGTATTTTTTCAGATCTCCTCAGATCAGAAGCAGCGGGATGATCTTTATAGGATTCGGATTGATCTTTACTTCGATCCGGGCCATCCAATGGCTTGCAACCCCTTTGACGACTCACGAGTCCTTGCGTTCTTACATGATTCAGGTTAATGAGCATCTTGTCCTTGCATTACTGATTGGATGCGTGTTAACGGCCATCATCCAATCGAGCACCGTCGTTACAGGAGTGACGATGGGGTTTCTGGCTGCAGGTTCGATTGATCTCCATGCAGGAATAGCCATTATGCTCGGTGCGAATGTCGGCACTTGTATCACAGCCTTCATTGCAAGCATCGGCGGCGGCACCCAGGCCAAGCTGACGGCATATGCGCATATCTGGCTGAATGTGATGGGTGTCGCCCTTTTCATTCCCTTTATCCCTTTGCTTGGTATGGTCGTACAGACGCTTGCCGGTTCTGCCGATCTGCAATTGGCACACGCCAGTGTCCTGTTCAACCTTCTATGTTCACTGCTTGTTCTTCCATTCGCCAATTCGTTTGCCCGGTTAATTGAAAAGGTTCACCTTCCAAAAAAAAGCTGAGCGGGTATGATGTACCCGCTCAGCTTTTTATCTTATTAATAATCTGAATCGCTTGTTAAACCTTGGACAATTTTCACACCTGAGCTGGCTCCTAAACGAGTAGCCCCGGCTTCGATCATCGCTTTTGCGTCTTCAAGGGAGCGTACGCCGCCTGAAGCCTTCACGCCGATATCAGGTCCGACCGTCTTTCTCATTAAAGCGATATCTTCTACCGTCGCACCGCCAGTCGAGAAACCGGTTGATGTTTTCACATAGTCTGCTCCTGCTTCCACAGCAAGTTGACATGCTTTTACTTTTTCTTCTTCAGTAAGAAGACATGTTTCAATGATGACTTTAGAAAGTGCCTTTCCTTTAGAAGCTGCCACGACAGCTTCAATGTCACGTTTTACTAGTTCATGGTCGCCGCTTTTCAGTGCACCGATATTGATGACCATATCGACTTCCGTTGCTCCTTTTTCGATCGCATCTTTTGTTTCAAACGCTTTCGTTTCAGGTGTAGAAGCTCCTAGGGGGAAACCGATCACGGTACACACTTTCACTTCTGTACCGCTTAATAATTCGCTTGAATATTGTACCCAAGTAGGATTTACACACACAGAAGCAAACTTGAATTCTTTCGCTTCCTGGCAAAGTACCTCCACTTGGTCTTTTCTTGATTCAGGTTTAAGTAAAGTATGATCGATCATACTTGCAATGTTCATAGTCATTTAATATCTCTCCTTTAACAGTTGTCCGTACCTCTCTTATCATACCAAAAATAAGAGAAAAAGACGAGCACTTTGTAGTATCTCCCAAAATAAAGAAAACCTTTTCATATTCTCGCAACAGGGTTGCTTCCCAATTAGCAAGTAGTAGTTGATTTCCACTCCAGATGGTCGCTTTCCGCGGGGCGTGAGTTGAGCCTCCTCGGGCTATGCCCTGCAGGGTCTCAACTTTCACGCAATCCCCGCAGGAGTCGAGCATCTTCCATTCCAATCAACGGATGAGAGAAGTTTCGTAAAAGATTATCTTCATGAACAATTTTTTTGTAGGAGGGCCATCAAAAGATGATTTTGTCATCTTAAGACAGAAGCTATACAGTAATGGTGCTAAAAAAATGAAAACAAGGCTTCGCCAAAAAAGTTTGTTTCAAAGGAAAATCCGAACGATCATTCGAGATCCTTTAGTGAAATCGAAATCGTTCGGATTTTTTTGTTTTGTAAATACAAATAAAGTGTACTTAAACGGCTCCAGCTGTTGATTGGAGTACAAGTAGAAGACTACTAAGGGATAGGTGAGACCCCGCAGGAGCATCAGCGACGAGGAAAGCGAAGTATCGCACGGAAGTCAACAGCGGTGTAACACGATTATTTTAGTCGATATACTCTCGCCTCGTATGGTTTAAGGGTCAGTTTGTTCTGCTCATCGTGGCTTGCTACTTCATAGTTGTTCAATAAAAGGTTCTCTGATGCTACGTTTAATTTACCAAGGTCACAGCCGGCGTTTTTTGTGGAAAGGTTTGTGATGACGACCATGGATGTATTTTCTCCGGTGCGGGTATACGCATAGATTTGCTTGTCTTTTTCCAACAGCAAATCATAGACCCCGTATGTGAAGACGTCTTCCCTTTTCTTAAGTTGAATCATTTTCTTGTAGAAGTTGAGTATGGACTTTTCATCTTTTTCCTGTTTTTTCACGTTGATCGTCTTAAAGTTAGGATTCACTTTCATCCAAGGTGTACCACTGGTAAACCCACTGTTTTCACCATCCGACCATTGCATCGGTGTTCTGCTGTTATCACGGGAGGAGGCCCAGATGATTTCCATGATGTCTTGATGTGGCACCCCCTCTTCCCGTTTAAGACGGTATAGATTCTTTACGGCTACATCATCATAGTCTTCGATGGAAGGAAATTGAACGTTGGTCATGCCGATTTCCTGTCCCTGATAGATGAAGGGTGTACCCTGCATCAGGAAATACATGGCTGCCATGGCTGTGGCACTTTCTTTCCAGTATTCCTTGTCGTTCCCCCAAGTCGAAACAACGCGGGCTTTATCATGATTTTCGATGAAAAGGGCATTCCAGCCGTTCCCTTCCAGCCCTTTTTGCCAACGCGTGAGCACCTTTTTCAATTCCACGATGTCGAGATCCGGATTTGTTTCCGCATCCCACAATCCAAGATGTTCAAATTGAAAGATCATATCCATCTTTCCGTTTTCTTTACCGACCCATAGTTCCGCTTCATCTGCCTTCACACCGTTTGCTTCTCCAACCGACATCACGTCATAATTGGCATACGTACGATCCTTGAATTCCTGAAGGAACGTATGGATCCCTTTTTGATTCATATGCATGTCAAAGGAAGAAACGTATTTTTCCTTCTTCGGATTCGGCATATCCGGCAGACCCGCGCGCTTCTTAATATGACTGATGGCATCGATTCTGAAGCCGTCGATTCCTTTATCCAGCCACCAATTTACCGTGTCATATAGTGCCTCACGCACTTCTTCGTTTTCCCAATTCAGATCCGGCTGCTTCGTCGAGAAGACATGGAGGAAGTAGTGGTCCGTTTCTTCATCATACTCCCAGGCAGATCCCCCGAAAATGCTTTCCCAGTTATTCGGTTCTTTGCCTTTCGCGCCATCTCTCCAAATATACCAATCACGCTTTGGATTGTCCCTGGAACTCCTTGACTCGATGAACCAAGGATGCTCATCACTAGTATGATTCAGGACAAGGTCAATGATCAGCTTCATATCCCTTTTATGAACTTCTTTCAATAATTGGTCGAAATCCTCCATCGTTCCGAAGTCTTCCATGATATCCTGATAATCCGAAATATCATAACCATTATCGTCATTAGGGGATTTATACATCGGACAGATCCAAATCACATCGATCCCTAACTCTTTAATATAATCCAAACGCTGTATGACTCCCTGTAAGTCCCCGATTCCGTCACCATTGGAATCCTGGAAACTTCTCGGATAGATTTGGTATCCCACTGCCTCTTTACGCCATGCCTTTTTCATCGTAACACCTCATCAAAGTATAGTAAGATACAAACGCTTACATTTAATGCAATCGTTTGCACTATCGTTTAAAAAAAAAGCCTCTTTTCAAATATAATAATAGTTTACAACCTTCTTCTGCACTAATCAATAGATAATTCGATTCTAACCAAAAAAAAGAAAGTGGTTACAAAGTATTATTGTGCGAAAATAAAAAGCAAGGCACCCGAGCGAAACGTCAGGTGCCTTCATCTATTAAATGGCTGCTTTTTCTTCTGATTCTTCCAGTACCCGGACAAATTGTCCTTCGTTTAGAGGATAACCCGCTTTGGTGAGTTTCACTTTCACAAGTTTCCCTACCATCTCTTCGGTTGCAGGGAACACCACCTTCAAGTAGTTATCCGTGTATCCTACATAGAGATCATCCTGATAGATTTCTTCAGGGATTACCTCCAGTACTTCGTTTTCGAACTCTGAAGCATATTCTTTCGCTAATTGGTTGGAAAGCTCAATTAACCGGTGGACACGTTCGTTCTTGATGTCTTCATCAATCTGATCGTCCATTCGGGCAGCAGGCGTGCCTGTCCGTTTCGAATAAGGAAAAACGTGAAGCTCCGAGAATTTATGCTCTTTGATGAAATGATACGTTTCCATGAACTCCTCTTCCGTTTCACCCGGGAAACCAACAATGACATCGGATGTTACGGCAAGTCCTGGAAGGGCTTTTTTAAGCTTCTCTAAACGTTCGGCAAAGAATTCCATCGTATACTTTCTGCGCATTCTCTTAAGGACCGTATTGGATCCTGACTGAAGTGGAATGTGCAGATGCCTTACCACAATATCGGATTGATCGATTACTTCAATGACTTCATCCGTCAATTGACTCGCTTCGATGGAGGATATGCGAATTCTCTTAAGACCCTTCACCTTTTGCTCAAGATCTTTAAGGAGCATGGCGAGATTGTAGTCTTTCATGTCCTCTCCATATCCGCCCGTATGGATCCCTGTCAGGACGATTTCCTTGTAACCTGCATCAACAAGCTGCTGGGCCTGGTGAATGACTTCTTCAGGGTCGCGGGATCTCATCAGTCCACGTGCCCAGGGAATGATACAGAACGTACAGAAATTGTTGCAGCCTTCCTGAATCTTAAGGGAGGCACGGGTACGGTCCGTGAATGCCGGGACATCCAATTCCTCGTACACACGATTCTTCATGATATTCGTGACGCCATTGATGGGTTGACGCTCTTTTTTGTATTCCTCGATATAGGTAAGCATTTTCCTGCGATCCTGGGTACCCACCACCACATCGACTCCCGGGATGGCCATGATTTCAGCTGGGGACGTTTGGGCATAACAGCCTGTTACACAGATGACCCCGTCAGGATTTTTCCGGATGGCACGGCGGATTACCTGCCTGCTCTTCTTATCTCCTGTATTGGTTACGGTACATGTATTGATGACATACACATCTGCGATCGAGTCATATTCTACACGTTCATATCCTTCTTCTTTAAATAGTTGCCAGATGGCTTCAGTTTCGTAGTGGTTCACTTTACACCCTAGAGTGTGAAACGCTACTGATGGCATTGCAATCACCTCATAAGTTCTAATTGATAGCTGATGGCTGAGAGAACATACAATGGAGCAGTCTCCGTTCGGAGGATCCTTGGGCCAAGGCCGCATGTAAGAAAGCCTCCGCTCCTCAACAGCTCTACTTCTTTTTCCGATAATCCACCTTCAGGGCCGAATACGACCAGTACACTTTGGCCGTTACCGATGGAGGACAACACCTTTGACAGGTTCCCCTTTTCACCGGCACGTGCTTCTTCTTCATATGCGACAAGTTTATAATCGAACTGACTGCCTGCTTGAATCAATTGTTTGATTGAAACGGGTGCAGAGACAGCAGGGACGAGAAGTCTATGCGACTGTTCAGCCGCTTCCTTCACAATTTTCCCCCAACGCTCTGTCTTTTTCTTTGCTTTTTTTTCGTCCCACTTCACAATGGAGCGATCCGCATTAAAAGGGATAAATTGAGTGGCTCCAAGCTCTGTTCCCTTTTGGAAAATCAACTCCAATTTATCCCCTTTCGGCAGTCCGCTCGCAATGGTTACTTTAATTGGTAATTCTTTCGTCGATGTTTCCCATTGTACTATTGATAGCTTGACTGCGTCACTGGAAATCGTTTCAATACGGGTGATCGCTGATGCCTGATCCTTGAAGACAACGAATACTTCATCCTGCTCCTTCATTCTCATGACACGGACAATATGATGATAGTCATCCCCCGTGATCATAATCGGATCATTTTCTCGATATAGGTCTTCTATAAAATATCGTTGCATACAGTTTCAACTCCACCGTTTTTACTTTGTATTATTCAGGCTTAACAGCAATGATCGCAACCCAGTCTTCCATTACCATGATCTCTTCGATATGGAAACCGGCAGCTTCCAAAGAGTCACGTACTTCCTGCTTTTTAGGCTGGATGATTCCGGAAGTGATAAAATACCCACCCGGCTTCACAAGCTCGTATGCGTCTTCTGTAAAGCGCAGGATGATTTCAGCCAGGATGTTCGCCACGATCACATCGGCCTGCCCGGTCACCCCGTTCAATAGATTATTGGCATCCACCGATACCCTTTCCTGTACTTTGTTCAACTTCACATTCAGCCTTGCTGAACGAACTGCTACTTCATCAAGGTCATATGCACGTACCTGGTCTGCAGCTAATAGAGCCGATGCAATGGATAATACACCTGAGCCGGTACCAACATCAATGACGGAATCATGTTCTTTTACGATCCGCTCAAGGGCCTGGATACACATGACGGTAGTGGGATGTGTGCCCGTTCCGAACGCCATGCCCGGATCCAGTTCAATGATGAGTTCGTCACTATGAACCGGCGTGTAGTCTTCCCAGGTTGGAACAATCGTGAACTTATCCGAAATTTTCACCGGGTGATAGTATTTCTTCCAGGCCGTTGCCCATTCTTCTTCATTCACCTCGGAAATTTCCACTTTGTTTTCACCAATGTCGATATCATAAGTAACAAGGTTCGTGATGCCTTGCTTGATCTCGTCAACGGTTTCCCCAAGGAAACTATTGACGGGCAAATAGGCTTTGACCATGACACCGTCAGTTGGGTAGTCATCAGGGTTGAGTTGGTAGATCTCCCCAAACATATCTTCTCTTTCCTTAACTAATTCGGCAGGGTCTTCAATGACCACACCGCTTGCCCCTGATTCGTGAAGAATGTTTGAAATCGGCTCAATCGCTTCATTCGTTGTAAGAATACTGATTTCTGACCATTTCATTGATCTACCAACTCCGCTCTTTAGTTATTCGCCTTTAAAGGCCTTTTTTACTTTATCAAAGAAGCTTTCATGCTGTTCATCAGGAATTTGACCGCTGATGTCAGCGAATTCTCTCAATAACTGTTTCTGCTTATCCGTCAGCTTGGAAGGCGTGACCACTTTCACCTGTACATGCTGATCCCCCGTACCGTAACCTCTGACATTCGGTACGCCCTTGCCTTTCAAGCGGAATCTCGTACTCGTCTGAGTTCCTGCAGGGACTTTCAGCTTAACTTTCCCGTGTAAGGTCGGTACTTCTATTTCATCACCCAACGCGGCCTGGGCAAACGTCACAGGCATTTCGCAGTAAATGTCATCACCGTTACGTTCGAAGAAATCATGTGAGCGAACGTGGAAAACCACGTACAGGTCACCCGCAGGGCCGCCATTAATACCCGGTTCTCCTTGACCCGTCACGCGCAGCTGTTGTCCATCATCGATACCTGCAGGGATCTTAACAGCGATTTTACGGCGTTTCTGTACTTTACCCGCACCGCCACACGTTGAACATTTTTCCTTGATTTGTTTACCTGTACCGTTACAGTAGTGACAAACCCTTCTGTTCACAATGCGGCCGAATGGTGTATTCTGCTCCACATTCAATTGACCGGATCCATTACAGTGAGAACATGTATTCACCTTTGTCCCAGGCTTTGCTCCCGAACCATGGCACGTTTCACACTCTTCTTCTCTCGGAATTTCGATTTCGGTTTCTTTCCCGAATACCGCTTCTTCAAATGTCAGAGACATCGTATATTGAAGGTCCGCTCCTTGACGAGGTGCATTTGGATCTCTTCTGCGGCCTCCGCCGCCTCCACCGAAGAATGTATTGAAGATATCTTCGAAACCACCGAAACCGCCGCCGCCAAAGTCTCCTCCGCCGCCGAATCCCTGGTTGGGGTCCGTGTGTCCGAAACGATCATACTGAGCGCGCTTCTGATCATCACTTAACACTTCATACGCTTCCGATATTTCTTTAAACTTTTCATCCGCATCCGCTTCTTTATTAATATCCGGATGATATTTTTTGGAGAGTTTGCGGTATGCTTTCTTCATTTCGTCTTTTGAGGCGTCTTTTCCAACCCCAAGAACCTCATAATAGTCCCGTTTACTCATTAAAACACCACTCCCGAATCCTTTGCATAAAGGTTATTTTAACATTGAGCTTCGACTATTATCAATAAAAACTCAACATTCCTTACATTAGTTTGTGTCTGTTGATTGAAGGTTTCCTTCAATCATAGAAAAAGTCAAAGCCAAGAACCGCCCTGACTTTGACTTTTTCGTTCGTTTACAGCTGATTATTTCTTGTCGTCATTTACTTCTTCGTATTCAGCGTCGACCACATCGTCATCTTTCGAAGCTTCGCCTTCAGCGCCTTGAGCTGCCTGAGCTTCTGCTTGAGCCTGCTCATAAAGCTTCATCGTTAAGCTTTGAACGATTTCCTGCAATGCGTCTTTCTTTTCACGGATAAGATCAAGATCATCTTTCTCGATCGCTTCTTTCAGTTCAGCTTTCGCATCTTCCGCTTTTTTCACTTCATCTTCTTCTACTTTGCCTTCAAGATCTTTTAACGTTTTTTCCGTTTGGAAAACAAGTTGGTCGGCCTCGTTGCGAAGTTCAACTTCCTCTTTACGTTTCTTATCTGCATCGGCATTTTCTTCGGCTTCTTTCACCATGCGTTCTACTTCGTCGTCTGAAAGGCCTGTTGAAGATTTGATTGTGATGTTTTGCTCTTTACCTGTTCCAAGATCTTTCGCACTTACATTCACGATACCGTTCTTATCGATATCGAATTTCACTTCGATTTGCGGAACTCCACGCGGTGCCGGCGGAATGTCCGATAATTGGAAACGTCCAAGCGTTTTGTTATCAGCAGCCATTGGGCGCTCACCTTGTAATACGTGAATATCAACCGCTGTTTGATTATCGGCAGCAGTTGAGAAAGTTTGAGATTTAGACGTTGGGATCGTTGTGTTACGCTCGATCAGCTTTGTAGATACGCCACCCATCGTTTCAATACCAAGTGATAGTGGTGTAACGTCAAGTAGAACAACGTCTTTTACGTCTCCAGTCAGAACTCCACCTTGAATTGCTGCACCCATCGCTACAACTTCATCAGGGTTAACACCTTTAGATGGCTCTTTACCTGTTTCTTTTCTGATTGCTTCCTGTACTGCAGGGATACGAGTCGATCCACCAACAAGAATGATCTTATCGATTTCACTTGCAGAAAGACCGGCATCTTTCATTGCTTGACGAGTTGGTCCCATTGTACGTTCTACAAGGTCAGAAGAGATTTCATCGAATTTCGCTCGGGATAGAGTCACTTCCAAGTGAAGCGGTCCTGCTTCTCCAGCTGTGATGAAAGGAAGTGAGATTTGAGTTGAAGTCACTCCTGAAAGATCTTTCTTCGCTTTCTCCGCAGCGTCTTTCAAACGTTGAAGAGCCATTTTATCTTTAGAAAGGTCAATTCCGTTTTCTTTTTTGAATTCAGCTACAAGGTAGTCGATGATCACTTGGTCAAAGTCGTCTCCACCAAGACGGTTGTCACCGGCAGTAGAGCGTACTTCGAATACTCCGTCACCCAGTTCAAGGATTGATACGTCGAACGTACCGCCACCAAGGTCATATACAAGAATCGTCTGGTCTTGATCCATTTTATCAAGTCCGTATGCAAGCGCTGCAGCAGTCGGCTCATTGATGATTCGCTCAACTTCAAGACCTGCGATTTTACCTGCGTCTTTTGTTGCTTGACGCTCTGCATCGTTGAAATAAGCAGGTACAGTGATAACCGCTTTTTCAACTGTTTCTCCAAGGTAATCCTCTGCATATGATTTCAAGTGTTGAAGAATCATTGCTGAGATTTCCTGTGGTGTATATTCTTTTCCTTCTGCTTCTACTTTATGGTCTGTTCCCATGTGACGTTTAACTGAGATGATTGTGTTTGGGTTTGTGATCGCTTGACGCTTTGCTACTTCCCCAACCTGCTTTTCACCATTTTTGAACGCTACGACTGAAGGAGTTGTACGATTTCCTTCTGCGTTTGCAATGACCTTTGGCTCTCCGCCTTCAAGTACTGATACACATGAGTTTGTTGTACCTAAGTCAATACCAATAATTTTACTCATAGTAAGAATCCTCCCTGTTTTGTATATGTAATGTCTTGTTTATTGACTGACCTTCACCATAGAAGGACGAATTACTCTATCTTTCAGTTTGTATCCCTTTTGGAATTCCTCAACAACGATATTACTATCGTAGTTTTCATCTTCCACCTGCATGACAGCTTGATGCATATGAGGGTCAAACTCCTGACCTACCGCTTCAATTGGTTCCACTCCCTCTTTCTTAAGGGCATCTACAAGACTTCTGTGAACCATTTCCATTCCTTGAAGCAATTGTTTCGTTTGCTCATTATCAGCTTCTATATTCAAGGCACGTTCGAAATTATCGAGTGCCGGTAATAGTTCCGTAATCAGTCCTTGAGCACGATATTTTTCTTTTGATTCGTTTTCCACGTTAATGCGACGGCGGAAATTATCGAAATCGGCTCTTAAACGAAGATAACGATTTTCAGATTCATTCAGCTTTTCCTCTAATTGTGAAAGCTCATCTGATTCTTGCTGCTCTTCTGCTATTTCCTCGGCTTGAGGTTCCTCAGCGAACACTTCTTCCACTGCTTCGCCTTTTTCCTCTTTCGCTTCTTGCTGCTCTTGTTTCGTTTCTTCAGACATAACATTCACCTCCTTAAAAATGTGATCCTGCCAACGCTCATATTAAGGCGCCGAAAGGTCTGTTCAGACGCGCTTTCGGGGCCTTATTTTCCTTTATACAATATGTCCACTAATCCCCACTTTGATACAGCTTCGTCAGAACCTTGGACATATCGTTTGAAAAGAAATTAAGTAGACTGACGACACGGGAATACTCCATCCGGGTAGGCCCGATGATCGCAATGGAACCTAATTGTTCTTTGCCAATCGAATAAGTAGCGGTTATGAGACTGCAATTCTCCATAGCAAGATGATCGTTTTCTTTCCCGATCTTAATGTTCACCCCTGTGGCAGATGGGCGGATCAGGTTATAGATGCTTTCTTCCTGTTCGATCATTTCAAGCAGCATGCGGACCTTTTGTACATCGTTGAATTCAGGCTGATTCAGGATATTGGTCTTCCCTCCAAAGAACAGCTTATCCGTGACCGTTGGATTGAAGGAGTCCGTTAGGGAGTGGAGGATAAAATCATAATTCTGTATATGCTCTTTGAGTAAGAGAGCGACTTCTTTAAAGATTTTATCGTTCAACTCAATGATCGGTACACCCGTCAAGCGGTCATTTAAGATGTGTACAAGCTTTTCCAGCTCTGATGCATCCATTGTCGGGGGGATATGGAACAGTTTATTTTCAACATGCCCGTTATCCGTGACGATGATGGCAATGGCCGTATCTTTGTTAAGAGGAATCAGTTGAATTTTCTTCAGCTTGTTTTCCTTTAAATCAGGTCCTAAAACAATCGTTGTGTAATTGGTCAGCTCTGAAAGGATCTTCGCCGATTTCTGAACCACTTTCTCCAATTCATACATGCGCTCGGTAAAGATTGAGCGTAGTGCATGGACGTCATTCTTCTTTAATTTCTGTGGAGAAAGCAAATGATCCACATAGTATCGATAACCCTTTTCTGACGGTACGCGACCTGAGGATGTGTGGGTTTTTTCTATAAAGCCCAAATCCTCAAGATCTGCCATTTCATTACGGATCGTAGCTGAACTGAATGAAATCTCATCTTTTTTAGACAAACTTCTCGAACCGACAGGCTGGGCAGAAAGAATAAAATCATCAATGATTACTTGAAGAATTAGAAGTTGTCGATCTGTTAACAACATTCATCACCCCTGTTAGCACTCTACGAAGATGAGTGCTAAATCTAATTAATAAATTATCAAATCAGTAAAGGGATGTCAATATATTAGATTGGCTCTTTTGGATGAGCCTTTTGACTGACCTTTTTGAAAAAGCGAGTGGTGGTTGATTTCCGCTGCAGGTGCTCGCTTTCCGCGGGGCTGGCGGTGAGCCTCCTCAGGCTTCGCCTTGTGGGGTCTCAAGATCCAGCTCCGGCGGCAAGCCCCTCGAGGTCATAAGCTAAATGGTCCAAGAAGGCAAAAGAACGCCTTCTTAGCCTATTCAACTTATGCTTGTCGGGTCTGAACGAGCCGCCTCCGCTTTTCGTACTTTCCAGCGTTTCCAACAGGAGTCGAGCACCTTCCGCTTTAATCAACTCTCTGAGTATGAGTTGTTTACTACAAGACTAAATAAACACCACTACTCTAAAAGATTGGACCAATTAGATTACCCCGAGGAATGATTGAAAAACCTCATTCCCTAAAAAGCGCCCTTGTTTTGTAAGTGCCACCCGTTCTTCGTTTACTGAGAGCAGTTTGCGCTTTTCCATTTCTTCGATGGATGGGCCAAATACGGATTCTATGGTTGAACCGAATTTTTGTTGGAATATGGATTTACTTACGCCTTCTACCTTGCGAAGTCCCAGGAACATTTCTTCTTCCATCATTTCCGCTTTGGTGACGTTATGCTCCTGGATCGTCGGCATGGAACCTTCTGCAATCGGATCCATGTATTTCTTGAGCGGTCCGTAATTGGAATAACGTACTCCGTTTATATATCCGTGTGCACCTGCTCCTAAACCATAATATTCATTATTGTCCCAGTAAACGAGATTGTGTTTGCTTTCAAATCCCGGTTTGGCAAAGTTACTGATCTCATATTGATTGATCCCATACTTCTCCATCGTTTCGATCAGGATCTCGTACATGGCTGCTTCCTGATCCTGTGACGGCAGTGACAACTTACCTTTTCTCATCAAATTATAGAAAACCGTTTTCGGCTCTACGATGAGTGAGTAGGCTGAGTAATGAGGAAGATCCAGGTCAAGGGCTTTTGTTAATGTATCCTTAAAATCTTCTTCTGTTTGCCTTGGAAGACTATAAATCAAATCGATGCTGATGTTTGAGAACCCTACTTTTTGAGCGTTTTCTACTGACGTATAGACATCTTCGCTTTTGTGGGTACGACCGATTCCTTTCAACAGTTCATCATTGAAGGATTGAACCCCGAAACTCAACCGATTCACACCGTGATCCTTTAACACACGAAGTTTATCCTGTGTTAGATCACCAGGGTTTGCTTCAAATGTGAATTCACCCTTTTCAAAAGGCAAATGGGTCGTGATGGATTCACACAGCTTATCGAGCTGACCAGCATCCAAAGACGTCGGCGTACCACCGCCGACAAAGATTGTATCCAGTTTCTCAGAAGCTGATACTCTATGTTTCATTTCCTGACCCAGGCTGATTAAGTATTCATTTACGGGCTGGCCTTCCAGGAAAACTTTATTAAAATCACAATAGTGGCAGATATGTTCACAAAAAGGAATATGAATATAAGCTGATTTAACCAAAATTATCCCTCCTTTGGGGGCATTCATAGAGAAAAGGGGGTAAGCTGTGCTTGAAAAACAAGCCACTTTCCCCCTTTATCTGCATGACGATTATTTTTTATCCGTATCATCCATTTTCAGGACGGCCATGAAGGCTTCCTGCGGAACTTCAACATTCCCAACGGACTTCATACGTTTTTTACCTTCTTTTTGTTTATCAAGAAGCTTACGTTTACGGGAGATATCCCCACCGTAACATTTAGCCAGTACGTTTTTACGGATGGCTTTAATGGTCGATCTTGCTACAATCTTCTGTCCGATCGCTGCCTGGACGGGTACTTCGAATTGTTGTCTCGGGATTAATTCCTTCAATTTCTCTACAATCAGCTTCCCGCGTTCATAAGCAAAGTCACGATGAACGATAAAGCTCAGGGCATCGACATTTTCAGCGTTCAGCAGGATATCCATTTTCACAAGCTTGGATTCCTTGTATCCGATCAGCTCATAATCAAATGAAGCATACCCTTTCGTATTCGATTTCAACTGATCGAAGAAGTCGTATACGATTTCAGCAAGCGGGATTTCATAGACGATGTTCACTCGCGTATCATCCATATACTGCATATCGATGAAGTTCCCGCGCTTTCCTTGACAAAGCTCCATTACGGCACCTACATAGTCGTTCGGAACCATGATCGTTGCTTTGACATAAGGTTCTTCAACATGATCGACCTTCTGTGGATCCGGCATCATGGATGGGTTATCCACTTTCACTTCTTCACCGTCCGTCAATTTCACATGATAGATAACGCTTGGTGCAGTCGTGATCAGGTCGATCTTGAATTCCCGTTCGATACGTTCCTGAATGATCTCCATATGAAGAAGACCGAGGAATCCACAGCGGAATCCAAACCCTAACGCCTGTGAAGTTTCAGGCTCGAATTGAAGGGCGGAGTCATTTAATTCAAGCTTTTCAAGCGCTTCTCTCAAATCGTTGTAACGATTTGAATCAATCGGATAGAGACCGCAATAAACCATCGGGTTCATTCTGCGATAACCAGGCAATGCTTCCTGTGCAGGATGATCGGCAAGGGTGATGGTATCCCCTACACGGGTGTCCCCGACGTTCTTGATCGCTGCAGTCAAGTATCCAACATCTCCGACCGTCAATTCCTTCTGACCCGTCGCTTTCGGAGTGAAGACGCCGATCTCGGTCACTTCAAACTCTTTCCCTGTCGCCATCATGCGGACCTTATCCCCTACCTTGACGCTTCCATCCATTACACGGATGTAGGCAACGACTCCTCGATAGGCGTCATATAAAGAATCAAAGATAAGCGCTTTTAAAGGTGAATCGGGGTCCCCTTGAGGAGCCGGCACCTTTTCCACCACCTGCTCAAGGATCTCTTCAATCCCGATTCCGGCTTTGGCTGATGCAAGGACCGCTTCAGATGCATCCAGACCAATGACGTCTTCGACTTCCTGGCGAACTCTCTCGGGATCGGCTGCCGGAAGGTCAATTTTGTTGATTACCGGCAGGATTTCCAAGTTATTATCCAAAGCAAGATACACGTTTGCAAGCGTCTGGGCTTCAATCCCCTGAGCGGCGTCCACTACAAGGACAGCTCCCTCACAAGCCGCTAAACTACGGGATACTTCGTATGTAAAATCTACATGACCCGGTGTATCAATCAGATGGAAAATATATTCTTCCCCATCCTTCGCCTGATACTTTAATTGCACAGAATTCAATTTAATGGTGATTCCACGCTCTCTCTCAAGGTCCATGGAATCTAGCAATTGGGCTTTCATTTCACGCGCCGTCAATGCTTTGGTCTTTTCTAATATACGATCGGCAAGGGTAGATTTCCCATGGTCGATATGAGCAATAATGGAAAAGTTCCTTATTCTCGATTGTCTCTCTAACTTCTCTTCACGGTTCATTATTCGTTCAACTCCTGTTATTTCCACACATATACACTATTTTGAATTATAGCAGTAGACTATACATTATTCAATGTAAACTAAATGGCCTGTTGGGAATTGACCGATTTCCTTGTATTTACAAGAGGTTGGGACATATCTAAATCTATTTGCTCTAAAGACGAACAATCAAAAAATTAGTTGCAATCACTCGTTACACCGCTTTTGATTTCCGTGCAAGACTTCGCTTTCCTCGGGCGGAAGGCAAGCCTCCTCACAGTTTTCGCTCCTGCGGGGTCTTACCTATTCCGCTTTTCCCGTAGGAGTCTACGTCTTGCACTGCAATCAAAAGCTAGATCCTGTTTTATACAGTGTATATGCTTTAGCGAAAATAAAAAGGCCCATTTCACTATGGTTGTTCTATTCATAAGACTATAGTTACCGAATGTTCGATCACTACAACTGACTGAATAAGAGTTTATGTATCCAATGGTGTAACAATTTCCACATTACAATGTTATAGTAAAACGTTTAAGCTTTGAACGTTGATTGGAGCGGAAGGTGCTCGACTCCTGCGGGAATTGCTGGACAGGTGAGACCCCGCAGGCACAGCCGAGGAGGCTCACCGCCAGCCCCGCGGAAAGCGAGCACCTGTAGCGGAAATCAACCACTACTCACTACACCAACAGGTATGTAAACAGCTAAATGATAAATCCGAACGACTTTGAATTTCGTATGATCGTTCGGATTTTTTTACTATTCACTTCTGTCTCAGCCTCTAAACGTTTAAATGAGCGAGGAAATTACATCCACTATTTTATTGGTGATGCTTTCGATGGTACTCGCTATGACTTTTCCGATGGAAGAGAATACATTGAAGGCTTTCATTTCTTCTAACTTCTCTTTCTTTTCAGTCAGGGTTTTGGAATCTATCTCATTCCCGAGGAACGATGCCTCGACATTCCCCTCCACGTTCTGATTGACCCCGACAGGAGATGTAAAGTTCTGCTGTTCATGTCCCTTCATATCCACGATGCCCTGATTGGCGTACTGCATTCCGATCAGGACGCCGATAAATAATGCCGTTATGAGAAATGCACATTTAAAAAAGAATTTCGTCATGTTCATCCATCCTTTTCATTACTGTCTTACAGCAGGTGTACTGAGTGATTCATCCACCTTTTCTGCCTGCCAGTAGTACTCAGCGAATACATCAGCGAATGCCTTTGCAGTCCTCTCCAGCTCCTCAAATGTATTATCCACCCCTCCGAATTCAAGGAGCATGGCGTTCCCGGAAAGATCCTGATTGAATTTACCGTTAGTGCCGCTTCCCTTTTTCGCAATGACCCCGCGTGAAATCCCTTTATATCGCGATTCCAATCGCTTATGAAGTTCGGTGGCAAGCTTCAGATTCCGTTCATAGTTCGGATGCTCTTCCCCTACAACAAATGCAAGCTTTGCGTAGGGTTTGCCTTCGATCGTCACGGTCGTCATATCTCTCCTCTGTGAATCCCGGTGAATATCGACCATATACAATAAATCTTTGTTGCTGGTCATGGCTGCCTGCACCAGCGGGCGGGACTCCTGATAAGCCGCCCAATAGTTCAGTCCCTTATTGTTTAAATGTTGAATCACATCGGTCTTATCGATGATCGTCCCAATACCCTGGTCCTCCAAATCACCCTTCACCATTTCCCCCACCTTTGTGACATTGATCTTGGAGTGCATGGCGGAATCGGGATTTGTCACTCCCTCCAGATAAGGAAGATAGGATTCCCTCGTATGGGTGAAGTAAAGAAGGACCGTCTTCTTATTCCCCGTTGATAAAGGGGGGGCCACGTCCCCGCCATTTTGATTGGTTTCTTTCAGATCCCCGACATTCTTGAGTGGTGCTTCATTTTCAGATTCTAGGGCTTCCGGTGGGGGGACCGATTCAATCGGCATATTCGTAAAGTCCGTCCCTTCCCCTGCCACCAGGATATCCCCGTCGAAAATCGAGAAACCCGGCAGTTCACGACCGAGAAAGCTTCGGGGATCTTCGAAACTTACGTTGGTGGCCACCTGAAAGAGGATGGAGGACAAGCTGGGAAGCGCCTGATCCTCTTCTTTCAATATGTGATTAAGAGAACGGTTTTCCAGCGCCAACATTTTATATAAGGTCTCACCCTTTACACTGGAAGCCGCTTGATTCAACGAATTCGACGTAATTCTATATTCAGGGTTGGAGGAAGTGAGGATGCCGATCATCGAAAAAATCGAGAGCAGTCCTGCAACGAAGATCAGCGTCGCTTTCAGTATCGTAGACATATGAATGGCGATGACATAGTTAGAGGCTTTGTAGGATCTCATTCTCTCACCCTTTCTTTTCTCTACTCTAGTACAACCTATGACATTGATAGAGATAGTAGAACTGCATGTAATAGTCATTATGAGATGATCAGTGGAAAGTTAAACGGTGGAGTCTAGTATTTTTTTTGAGGAGGTAAGGGGTTTTTGGGTTCCGATAGGAAAAACGCCTCGAGGTCCACAGTCTCCCTCAAGGCGTAATGATCTAAATCCATCTATCTCGTCTGATACCCCGTATTCGCCTGATTCACCGCATCATGGAGCGCCGCATTGAGGCCGCTCGCGATAAGGTTCGCCATGTCCTCCATGAACACATCCACTTCTTTCGGAGTCACCATCAGGTTATGGCCGATCGGAGAAAGGACTTCATGAATCAGTTTTCGTTTTTCCTGATCTTCAAGGGTCCCGACGATTCCCATGAACGTTTGTCGATGCTCATCTTCCGGGAGGTCTTCCTCGGTTAGCTTCCTTCTTTCACCGAAGCTTAGTCCTGCAGGAGCAAGAGATCTGGATGGACGGTCACCTTCTCTCATTTCTTTTCCAAAATGTTTTAAGAGAAAATCCACGGTATCGCTGACGATTGTCACGGCATCCAGTACAGTCGGAACACCGATGGCAATGACCGGAACACCCAACGTTTCCTGATCCAGCCCTTTTCGCTTATTCCCAACCCCCGACCCAGGATGGATACCGGTATCTGATATTTGGATCGTCGCATTGACGCGTTCGATCGACCGGGAAGCGAGGGCGTCGATGGCGATGATAAAGTCGGGCTTTGATTTCTCCACCACTCCGAAAATGATATCGCTCGTTTCAATCCCTGTGAGTCCCATGACACCGGGAACGATGGCACTGACCGGTCGATATCCTTCTTCCACCGATTCCGGCTGCAGTTCAAATAGATGTCTCGTCACGATGATGTCTTCGCATACCCTTGGACCCAATGAATCCGGGGTCACATTCCAGTTTCCGAGGCCAACGATCAAACAGCTTGCATTTTTATCGATCTTGTTATTGATCAGGAATTGATTGAATTCATTGGCGAATATTTTTTCCACCCTTTGCTGAAGCTCTGAGTCTTCCTCACGAATGCCATGAGCCTCGATGGTCAGATAGTTACCCGGTTTTTTACCGATTTTCTCTTCCCCTTCCGGCGTGACCGTGACCAGTGAAACCTTCACTCCATCTTCTTCTTTTTCTTTAATCATGACACCCTGAATGGATGACGTATCCTCCGCTTTGTCACTGACGACCATTTCTCTTGCTTCCACGGCAAGATCGGTGCGTACGCAATATTTACTAAGATCGATTTCTTCTTTTTTCATTTCGACTCTACCTCCAGGCTTGGGATATTATCCAGTATTTTTTTATGTTTGCCTTTTCGGTATGTGTTCATTCACTTGTTTAATTTCGTTCCATAGTATTGCAATATCACTGTCCATTTGATAAAATATCATTTGTTCTTATTGTTTAGGAATTTAAATCGAGTCACATAGAATCTCGATCCTTTTATAGGAGGTGACAGGAATGCCAAATATCAAATCAGCTATCAAACGCGTAAAAACAAACAACGAGCGTAACGCTCAAAACGCTGCGGTTAAATCAACTATGCGTACTGCGATCAAGAAAGCAGAAGCAGCAGCGACTAACAGCGCTGATAATGCGAAAGATCTAGTAACTGAAGCGGTACGTCAATTAGACAAAGCAGCTCAAAAAGGTCTTATCCACAAAAACGCTGCGGATCGTCAAAAGTCTCGCCTAATGAAAAAAGCGAACTAATTAAAAAAACCACCGAACCAATTGGTCCGGTGGTTTTTTTATGTAAAACTTTGATCATGAAGTTTAAACAGGAACATTTCGATCATCAGTTCTTTCTTGATCTTTCCTGTTTTGATTTCATAATCCCCCTGTGAAAGCGTATCGATGATATGGGCCAGCTGCTTATCATTGAAATGTTTCGCCTGTCCTGCCGCGAGTTTCACCCTGAACGGATGCACTTTTAAAGTGGTGGCAATTTTTTGTTGTCCGTACCCTCTTCGCGAAAGCTCCTTGGTGCCATATATAAGGCGGAACTGCCCTGCAAGGATGGCAAGGATTTTAAGCGGTTCTTCGTTTTGTTTAAGTAGATCATAATAGATCCTTAATGCCTCATCGATCCTTCTGTGAACAACTTTGTCCACTAACGTAAAAATATTCTGTTCCAACGACCTGGCCGTCAACCGTTCGACGACTTCCACATCGATCCGGTTGGTGTCACTTGCATATAAAGACAGCTTATCCAGTTCCTGTGTGAGCATCATCAGGTTTGTGCCTGCTAATGTCAGCAGTAATTCGACGGCATCTTCATCGATCTGGACACTATTCCCGGCAGCACGTTCCCTTACCCAGGATTTCAATTCATGCTCATTCAACTTTTTGGCTTCGACAACTTCAGCAATCTTTTTTAAGGACTTGGTGATCTTTTTACGCTCGTCCAGTTTTTCATAAGTCGCCGTTATGACAAGGATCGTGTACGGTGCAGGTGATTGTATGTATTGTTCAAAACGCTTGATATTATGCTCTACTTTTTCTTTTGTTTTTTCAGCGGTCAAAAAAACGGGGTTTTGGATAACGACGACTCTTCTTTCTCCCATGAACGGAAAGGTTTCCGCGTCTTCTATCGCTACCTCTATCGGTGTTTCCTCCAGATCATAGCTGGAAAAATTAAAATCCATTTCTTCTTCTGAAACGGCCCCTGCAACAATTCTTTGTTTCGTTTCATTAATAATAAATGACTCATTTCCGTAAACTAAATATATAGCGGCAAATTGAGATTTCTCTATTTTTTTCCATGTATCAATAACCAAGTCAGCACTCTCCATTAAGTTTCTCTACTCTATGGTAAAAAAGCTTTTTGGTTTTGGCAAGGGGTAAAGGGGACATCCCTCATATAGGACACCCCCTATATCTATATTAACGCTAACGGATAAGACCTAGGAACCTTATCCGTCAAGCGGTATTTCCTTTGTATTGATTAGTGTCACCACAGGCTCTCAAAGTTATGGGTGACAACTCTTGTCAGTAAAGGAAAAAGTAAAGGGAAGTATAGATTTTTCAGAAGCGTTGTTCTATACTAGAATAGAAATAGGAGGGGTAATTGTGAACCAGTTTGAAAAGAATGTACAATCAAAAAGAAATGATGCAGTAGATTCAGGTGTAGCCTTCGGTGTTTCTTTTGGATTCTTTGCATTAATGTTCATTATTGCAACAGCGATCAAACTCATTGGATCTTAATGAAAAATAGGAGGCAGACCTGAAAGAAACCGGTTACTTCAACTTCCATATATGGTACTTTCGGTATCATAAAGATGGTTTGAATGCGCCTGATTCTTTGTGATAGGTCTGCCCCTTTTTTCATTAGCGCTTTATTTGTTTTGTTCTACATCCTATGGCAGTTGGGCAGAAAACGTTCCTTTTTTATCCCAAAATCGATAGGTGATTGCCCCGTTCACAGCCGTACTATAAATCGTCAGTCCCCTTACCTTTAATCGCTCCACCACTTCAGGGTGGGGGTGTCCGAAACGGTTGGTTTCTCCAGCTGAGATCACCGCGACATCGGGATTCGTTTCAGCGAGGAACGCTTCCGATGTACTCGTATTGCTTCCATGATGACCGACTTTCAATACATCCACAGGCAGATCGAATGTTTGAATGAACTCCTTTTCCCCTTCCTTCTCGAGATCCCCTGTAAACAACCATTTCTTTGATCCGATTTCACCGTATAGAACAATGGAGTCGTTATTCCCTGCATAATCAGCATCAAGGGGGGATACGATATGCAGCCCATCTCGGTCTCCACGCCATCTTACAGGATACATCACTTCTTTGACAGAGATCCTTTTTTCCTTAGCCATTTTGACAATCCTATCCACCTCCACCTTCTCCCGGGTGCCGGGACTGATCAATATTTCACCGACCTTCATTTCGTTTAATACCGCTTCCGCTCCCCCTATATGATCAAGATCTCCATGAGTTAAAATCAATGTATCGATGGACGTGATTCCTTTGCTTTTTAAAAAAGGTACCACGATGTCCTCCCCTACAGAAAAACGGTTCTTTTTCTCCTCCCATTCCTCTTTCGGGAAGGGCACCTCTCCTCCTGCATCAATCAAATATGTTCCTTGGTTGTACGGAAGATCGATCAGGGTTGCATCTCCCTGCCCTACATCAATGAAGACAATTTCTCCATAGGGATGGAACTTGTTCAAGAAGAGATGTAAGACGAAGAAAAGAAAAAGAAAACCAAAGGAAAGGTATTTTCTCTTCTCTATACCAACGAATGCAAAATAGATAAGAATGAGATACCCCAGGAGAAGAACAAAATTCGGCCTCCCCATTATCAAGGTGCTAAATGGAAAAGAAGCAACGGCAGCGGATAACCATTGAATTCCTTCCAGCAGAATTTGATAAGGGATCATGGACCATCCAGCCGATACGACTGAAATGAGGAGATAGGTGATGATGGCCATCGGCAGGATGATAATGGAAAAGAGCGGGACATAAAGGAGATTGGTCAAAAAACCGATCAAAGAGAACTCATAGAAATGATAGATCACGAAGGGGATGGAAGATAATTGGGCCACCATCGTGACGGCGACCATTTGTTTGATGGAAGAGGATGCCTGTAAAATGGTCCGGGAAGAAAGCACAAGTGAAAAACTGACGGCGAATGAGAGCTGAAAGCCCACATTGTAAACCGAGAAAGGTTCGTATAAGACCATGATAAGGAACACTGTGGCCAAGCTATCGATTATACCGATATTCCGGGAGGTTTTTTTGCCGAGAAGGAGGAGGATCAGCATGAAGGAGGCCCGTACAACAGAAGGAGAGCCGCCAGTCATGACGATATAGCATAGAAGAAACAGGACCCCTGTCCATGATGCCGCTTCCCTTGTCAGGCCCATCCTTAATAACAAGTAATGAAGGATCGCAAACAAAAGGCCCACATGAAGTCCTGAAATGGCAAGGAGATGAACGACCCCGAGTTCCCTGAATGCCTTCATGGAATCCTCTGTAATCATCCCTGTCTCCCCGAACAGTAATGCCTGAGTGATCCCAACCGTTGAAGGCGGAAACTCCCGTTCAATTCTTTTTAACCCCTGAAATCTAAGCTGTGTAAGGGTATGTTTCCAGGTGCTTCGATCCACACATCCTTCAAATTCCTGTATCTCAAGGATCCAATATACTCCTTGATGGGACAGATAGTCTTTATAATTGAATGAATTGGGATTCTTGTCCTGCCGGGGTTCTGCCAATTGTCCTTTAACATTGCAAACAAAACCGGGATTTACTTCAGCAAATTTCCGTTTTTCCTCTTCGGTATCAAAGTAATAGCGAATGAGGATTTTCTCATTCTTCATTTTAGCAAATGAAACAAAGGAGCTGCCGTCAATGGTGGGGATCTCATCTATAAATACTTGGTGGGTGGACGGTTCAGATTGAGGGGAAAGGCCTGATTTCTGGTTTTTCTCTTGTAAAAAGGTGTGGAAGAAGGAAATAATTACCAATAGGAATGAAACGAAAAGGATGGTACGAGGCATTTTTCTCTGGAAAAGGGAAAGGAGGAGGAGAACAAGGACGACAGCACCCCAAAAAAATTGAAGTGCCAGCAATGTCCCTGATAGAACCGATAATGCCAAATAAATGCATAAGCCTCTACTCATTAAAAAGCTTTATGTATTCTTGCTCATAATAATGAAGCTTATCCTCCGAAACTCCCTGCTGCCTCAGATCCTCTATCAATCGGATAATGAGTGTTGCTTTTTCATTGTGTTTCACATCGATACTGCTTTCGTGGAAAGGAACTTTTTCCACGTGGACGCCTGCCTTTTCGAACAGCTCGAGGGCGTAAGGATGATTTTTATAATCTTTTGCATAGTAAACCGTTTGGATGCCTGCCTGAATGAGTGCCTTACAGCATTGAAGGCAAGGAAAGTGCGTGACGTATATATCCGCCTTCTCCGTCCCTACCCCGAACTTCGAACATTGCAGGAGTGCATTCATTTCTGCATGTATGGTCCTCACACAGTGATTGTCAATGACATAGCACCCTTCATCTATACAATGATCTCCGCCGGCTATGGAGCCATTATACCCTCCTGCAATGATCCGCTTATCCCGGACGATGGTTGCTCCTACCGCGAGTCTCGTACACGTGCTGCGGAGGGCAAGCAGTTGACTTTGAGCCATGAAATATTGATGCCATGCAATTCTTTCCATCCCCATTCTCCCTTCTCTTGTGTTGCGGTTTATTTTAATGCTTGTTTAAGTGTATAAAGACTGCCTGCCTTTCGTCAATCATTGTACAAAAATATGTTCTTGTAATTTCTCAAAGGTTTTTTCTCCGATTCCCGGGATGTTCGTTATTTCTTCAATAGATTTGAACGGACCATTTTCTTCACGGTATTGGATAAAGGTGGCGGCTTTCGATGGTCCAATTCCAGGAAGGGTTTCGAATTCGGCTTGAGAGGCTGTATTGATATTGAGTTTATCTTCTCCTGATTCTGTCCCTGAAGATACGGGAGAAGGAAGTGACTGAGGCGTCGTTTCCACTTCACCGATTTTCGGGACATAGATCATCATTTCGTCCGTAACTTTGACGGCGAGATTCATCAATTTTTTGTCGGCATTCTTTGTGAATCCCCCTGCCTTGTCTATGACGAACTTAAGCCTGTCCCCCTGCCTCACTTCATAAAGACCCGGGTTTACCACCTCTCCCTTTACGTCCACATACACTTTTTCAGGACTCTTCGCTGTTTCTGTTTCAGGATTTTCAGTTTTTTTTGACTTTTCCACTTCTGCTATTGCAGTAAAGGGAGGTTCTTCTCGGGGAGGCTCGCCGGCTTTTTTCAATACATACCCAATCAGGAGAACGGCACAAATTGCGAGGATCACAAGAATCGTTCGGTACTTTTCAATCAAGGACTGCATGGAAATCACCTCTGGTGGAATATTCATTGCAAGGAATTCATAAGTTTTAGGAGAGTGTGTCATAGAAGGAGGGCTGAACATGAAATTAGGTATCATCGGGACGGGAAACATGGGGAAAATCATCATTGAAGCTCTCATTGAATCAAAGGCGATTTCTCCTTCACATCTTCATATTACGAATCGTTCATTAAAAAAAGCCGAGGATATAAAAGAGAAATTCCGTAACGTGAATGTCGTCCATTCAAATGAAGAAGTCATATCTTCGTCTGATCTAGTCTTCATCTGCGTCAAACCGCATGATGTGTATGATGTAATCCAAGAGAGTAAGAAAAGCTTCACGAAGGATAAATGTGTCGTTTCCATTACAAGCCCGGTAAGTGTGAACCAGTTGGAATCCTTATTACCCTGTTCTTGCGCACGATTCATTCCAAGTATCACGAACCGCGCATTGAGCGGTGTGTCCCTTCTGACGTATGGAAGTCAATGTTCAGATAAATGGAGAAGGGATTTATCGAAGCTGGCCAGGAATATCTCTACACCTGTCGAGATTGATGAAAATGTAACTCGGGTAGCATCTGATATTGTCAGCTGCGGGCCGGCTTTTTTCAGCTATGTGACACAGCGATTCATCAATGCGGCAGTGGAAGTGACGGAGATCGATCGCGAAACGGCAACTGTCCTCGCTTCTGAAATGCTGGTTGGTCTTGGGGACCTGTTGAAAAAGAATATCTATACGTTACCTACACTTCAAGAAAAGGTATGTGTTAAAGGAGGGGTGACCGGGATAGGGATTTCTGTGATGGAAAGGGAATTGGGAGATGTCTTCGAGAAACTGTTCGAAGCCACACAAGAAAAATTCGTGGATGATATAGAAGGAACCAAATCACAATTCGGGGTCTAAAAAAGACTCCTTTTTTACATTCGACATAAATTGATTTTTACCTTCTTTTTTCTGAAGTTTTTAACAAAAAAAAGCCTGATCACTCCGTTTTGGAGATAATCCGGCTTTTTTTATTTCTTTTTGCACGCAAAGAAGATTCTCTCACTTTGATCTGATGGAGATTCTCCCGTAAAGTCCGCGGTGATATTCAACACATCGAATCCGGTGCTCTCAAGCCACCCCTTCACCATAAGGATTGGATAGGTACGCTGTTTGTGCAGTTCTTCCACTCTCTCGTACTGTCCGGTTTCCTCATCTTCCACGAAAAAAGTCAGTTCATGTTCCACACTATTGGGAACTTCACCGGGGAAGCAATCCCATATATAGGATACGTGTTCATCCGTAAGGGTAAAGGTTTGATTCATGAAGATCTGCGTCATTTTGAAAATGGAATGCACATCAAAAAGGAATAACCCATCCTGCTTCAGATGAGTATAGACCCCTTTAAATGTGCTCTCCACGTCACTCTCGTCTTCCAGGTAATTCAATGAATCACAAAAAATCGTAATGATGTCGTATTCACCAAGGGAATCGAGTCTCGACATATCCTGTTGAAATAACTTGAGCTGAACATTCTGTGCCGATGCCTTTTCCTGCGCGATGGTGAGCATGTCCTGAGACAGGTCGACACCCGTCACATCGTATCCATCCCGTGCGAGCCTCAATGATAATTCACCTGTGCCACAAGCGATGTCGAGGACTCTCTTCCCCTGGATGGAATAACGTTCTGCCTGCCGGTTCACATACTCCAACCAGCCCTCGTATGGGACGTCCTGCATTAAATAATCGTATACATAAGCAAAACGCTCATAACTCATTTACAGGTTCTCACCTTGTCCGACCTCGACGAATGATGCATCTCCCCATAAACGTTCAAGATTATAGTAACCTCTTTCTTCTTTATGGAACACGTGAGCGACTACATCTCCTAAGTCAACCAGAATCCAGCGTGCCTGATCGAATCCTTCAAGTCGTTTGACTGTGTATCCTTTTTCTTCTGCTGCGTCTTTCAATTCACGCGCGATAGCCTGTACCTGTTTGTCTGAGTTACCGTGACAGATCAGGAAATAATCCGCAATCAACGAAACACCTTTCATGTCCAATACTACAATATCCTCAGCGCGTTTATCATCAGCAGCTTTAAATGCTAATTCTACTAAATTTCGTTCCATTCCTTCATCTCCTCTGATTTAATGTCAGTTCATTGTAAAAGCGAAATGTATCCGGATAGATCGCTTGATTTTTTTTCATTAAAAACATGATCGTATTCTGCAGAGCTTTAATGAGTGCCAGGTCCAATGATTCCTTGGCAAGTTCCCTCACTTCTTCCACACCTGGGAACCTGCGATTCGGCTCAATATAATCTGCTAGATAAACCACCTTGTCGAGTACCGTCATCCCTTCTTTCCCAGAAGTATGAAAGCGGATTGCAGAAAGGATATCCGGGTCTTCTATCCCGACCTCACGTTCTACCAGGATGGCTCCTACAGGCGCGTGCCATAACTCGCCATTATAAAGTAAAAGATCCTTTGAAAGATTCTCCCTTTCAATGATCCCCTGCATTTCCCCTTTATCCCGAAACTTTGCATAGTCATGAAAAATCGCAGCTGTTTCTGCCTTTTTCTCATCGGCTCCATACCGTTTAGCAAGCTCAATGCTCGTCTCCATGACACCATATGTGTGAATATAGCGATGTTCAGTCAAATGCTTTTTTACCATCTCCAGCGCTTTTTCCCTATTCATATAACTTCTCCTCCTTGATATATCGATACACGTCGTCCGGAACCAAATAGCGAACCGTTTGTCCCTTATTTACTGTGTCACGAATGTATGAGGAAGAAAGATCAATGGCCGGCACTTCAATCAATTGCACGTTAAAGGAAGACTCATGGGTATAATCCGGACGATTAACCCCTATGAACTTCACCATATGCTGCAACTCTTCAATTTTATACCATTTCGGAAGATACTCGATCATATCCCCGCCAATGATAAACGAAAATTCGGTATCCTCTTCTCTTTCCATCAAAAGCTTGATGGTGTCATATGTGTAGGAGGCACCCTGTCTTTCGAGTTCGATCCGTTCAATCGAAAAACGGGGATGACCCTTGATGGCTGCCTCCAGCATCCGAAGCCGCTGGTCCACCGTTACCCTTTCATCCGCCTGTTTATGGGGAGGTACATGGTTAGGTAGAAAGCGGATTTCATCTAATTGTGCCTTTTCCAGCACTTGCTCTGCAATGACCAAGTGACCCATATGGGGAGGATTGAATGTACCTCCCAGAAGTCCAACCTTTTTTTTCATCATCGTATCGATCCTTATCTTGGCAGGATTAATTGCTTGTTTTCTTTCGATTCTTTGTATAGGACGATGGTATTTCCGATGATCTGGACAACTTCAGCTCCTACACCTTCCGATAGCTCTTGTGCAACCTCAGACTTATCCATATCACAATTTTGAAGGATGCTGATTTTCATCAATTCCCTTGTCTCAATTGCTTCTCCGATCGTTTTGATCATATTATCGTTGACTCCGCCTTTTCCTACTTGAAAAACCGGATTTAAGTGATGTGCTTCTGAACGTAAAAACCTCTTTTGTTTACCTGTTAACATGTTAACCTCCTAGTTGTTGTAAAACGGTGTCCCTCATAACGGAATAGGACGGAAAGATTCCTGTCCACTTCTTAAATGAGAGGGCTCCCTGATAAACGAACATATCGAGTCCGTTCTGAGTCAGGGCACCTTTCTGTTTAGCCTGTTTCAATAATGTTGTTTCCAGTGGATTATAAATGATATCCGAGACGATGCTTCCTTGCTTTAATTCATTGACCTTTATAGGACTGTCTTCAATATGAGGAAACATACCGATGGTCGTCGTCTGGATGATGACATCATAATCGTGCAATTCATTCTCGGCGGCTTCAAGGGTAAGGAACGAAGACTCTAACGGAAACGGGCAGGCATCCATCATCTTCTCTGCTCTTCCCGGGGTCCGGTTGGTTACATCGATCTTCCTTACACCCGAAGAGGCAAGTGTATAATAAATGGCCCTGGCCGCACCGCCTGCCCCGATGATCAGCATAGACTTGTTTTCAAGACGATCACCGGCTACCTTCTTCAAGCCTTCAACAAAACCAAGACCGTCTGTATTATACCCGATCAGCTTACCATTTTCATTTACAATCGTGTTGACAGCACCGATTGCCTTTGCCAATGGATCAATCCCATCAAGGAGAGACATGACATGTTCTTTATGAGGAACCGTCACATTCACTCCCTGAATACCCAAGGCTTTGATTCCACGGATGGCCTCGGGGAGCTGCTCTTTCTTCACATGAAATCGAACATATTCAGCGTTAATTCCGTTATCTTCAAACGCGCTATTATGCATCAGGGGCGACATCGAGTGTGCAATCGGATCCCCTATCACACCATAAAGAGCCACAGAACCCCTCCTAGATCAAAGACTTTCTTAAGAATACGCTGACACCTTTCGGGACGTGAGCGGCAATGGTCGCCCCGGCATCATTGACGGTAATCCACCCCAAACCTGAGAAAACGATATCCGTTTTCGCTTCTTTGATCCTGAACTCGTGCCTCACAAGTGGAGGGAACGTATCCATATCATCTTTTCTTGGCGGCTGTAATAATTCCCCCGCATGATTTTTATAGAGTTCATCCGCCTTTTCAATCTTCGTCCGATGGATGGACAGCTCATTTGAGAAATAGCAAGTAAACGGCTGACGCTCACCCGCCATGAAATCAAAACGGGCCAATCCGCCGAAGAACAAAGTTTGCTCCGGATTCAACTGGAACGTCCTTGGCTTGATTTCTTTTTTAGGCGTAATGATTTTCAAATCCTGTTTATCTACAAAATGGGCCATCTGGTGATGATTGATGATGCCTGGTGTATCAATCAATGATTCTTCCTCATCCAATGGAATTTGAATCATATCTAGAGTCGTACCAGGGAAGTGGGAAGTCGTGATGACATCCTGCTCACCTGAGACATGTTTAATGATGCGATTGATGAACGTGGATTTCCCTACGTTCGTACATCCAACCACGTAAACATCTTTTCCATTCCGATATTTCTCGATCGCTTCGATCGCTTCTGTTATCCCCTGTCCGTTGGCAGCACTCACCAATTGAACATCGATCGGTTTCAATCCCAGTTGACTTGCTTCATGCTTCATCCAATGAATCAGCTTGGAGTGTTTCACCGACTTAGGCAAGAGATCCACCTTGTTTCCTATCAGAAGGATCGGATTGGACCCGACGAACCTGTGAAGTCCCGGAAGCCAGCTTCCATTAAAATCAAAGATGTCCACCACTTTGACTATAAGCCCTTCAGAGTCACCAAGCTCATTCAGTATTTTCAGGAAGTCATCATCGGTCAACGGAACATCCTGAACTTCATTATAGTGCTTTAATCTGAAACAGCGCTGACAGATGATCTCTTCTTTTTGAAGAGCAGAAGGAGGCGCATAGCCCAGGCCTTCTTTGTTTTCCGTCTGAATTTCAACGCCACAACCTATACATACAACTTCACTCACTTTTTGTCCTCCCACTCAAGCATGCCTTTACGCTTGAAAAACTTCATGATTCTGCGTTCTACCTGACGATTGAATTTTGTAAAGAAACCATCCGATTGAGCCACAGGTACGACCAGTATCGTATGAAAGCCACTGCGGTTTCCACCTAATACGTCCGTTAACAGCTGATCGCCAATGACAACCGCCTCTTCCTTCTTAACGCCCATTTGTTTGATCGCTTTCTTAAAAGCACGGCCCATAGGCTTTCGTGCCTGAAAGATGAATGGAACACCCAAAGGTTCAGCGAATGCCCCCACGCGGTTTTTATTGTTGTTGGATACAATGGTCACAAGGATCCCCTGCTCCTGCATGTCTTTAAACCACTGGATCAATTTCGGGGTGGCGTTCGCTCTGTCCCACTCCACCAACGTATTATCCAAATCGGTAATGATTGCCTTGACCCCTTTTTCCTTAAGATGCCCCGGGGTGATATTAAAAATATCCTGGACCTGTTCATTGGGTAAAAACTGCTTGATCACATGCTACACCTCAAATTTCTTTTATATGATTAACTGCTTTCGATATATTCTCATTAGATGAACGTTCCACGCTATCGAGGATCGATTTCTATAGTATACCTTTAACCTATAACAGATTAATGATAACCAATTTTACATACAGATTCAAAATAAATCATATATATTCCTGTAATTCCAAACATATTACGATAAAAAATAAATATTTTTCGACAAAATTCCAGCTTTCTTCATACTTGTGGATAACCTTATTCACATTATACAGAACACAAACAAGCTTTATTTACCAGTTATATACAAGTTAGTCACAACTTATCCACCATGAACTGTGGATAACGGAACGCTTGTTCTAAAAAAAAATTTTTGGTAAAGTTACATTACTACAAAAAAACGTACTTACACTAAGGTTCGAATAAAAAGATGATGAGTAATGGAGGTGGCATTAATGAGGAAATTATCGGACGAACTGTTGATTGATTCTTATTACAAAGCGCTGGAGCTGAAACTCAATACAGAATTCATTCGCCTCATCGAAATGGAAATTCACCGTCGATCTCTTACAAATAAAATAAAAGCTACTTCGTAGAATACTAACATGAAACGGGACGGATTTATATAAAATCCGTCCTCTTTTTTTATGGAATATACGCTCTCTTGCCATCACATTTCAGGATACTGATCCTCTGTCCAACGATCTATGAGCCTAACCAAATCCCTTACTCAATAAAAAAACGATTAACTTTAACAGTTTAATAAGTATATAATAAAATATCATTATATACTATATGAATAAGGATCTTTTTTCACTGTATGAAGTTAACCGTCAACGTTAACCAGGTGAACAGGCACTCGTTAAGGCATATTTCAGCCACGAACCTTGTTCAACAGTGAGCAAACTTAAAAGAAGGAGTGAGTGATGATTGTTTCTCTCCGGGGTACTCGATCAAACGTTCAAAAAGCTTAAAACTCAAACAGCCAACCTGATTACCCTTACGAATTTATCATTAGGTGGTTTTGCTATTATTTCCGTTCTTCATAACCAATTACATCTGAGCTTGATCCTCATTTTCATCGCTGCCTTGACCGACAGATTCGATGGATTGGTGGCAAGAAAGTTAAACATCGAGTCGGAGTTGGGAAAGCAGCTGGATTCCATGAGCGACATCATTTCCTTTGGTGTGGCCCCGGCACTGCTTATGTACACAGCCGTTCTAAGCCAGTTTGACTTTCCTGGCATGTTCTTTATCATTTTATATTTAGCCTGTGGCGCTTACCGGTTGGCGCGCTTCAACATTTCGGAAAATGACGGTTATTTTACCGGCCTTCCCATAACTGCAGCCGGCTGTTTACTGACCTTGAGTTATCTTGCTATCCCGTTTGTTTCTGGTGTGCTGATCGTGTGTATGACGATCACACTGGCTGTACTGATGGTCAGCCCTTTTACCTTGAAGAAGATGTAAGGCATATAAGAGGGCCCTGTTCAACATGAACAGGGCCCTCTTTAAGGTCTTCTTGCAAATACGTATGAGGCTAACAGTTATTGACGTACCACCAGCCACCGAATAGGAAAAGCAAGATTAGCAATACAACGATTAACGCAAAGTAGAACCCCCCGCCGCCATAGCAACCTGGATAGACTGGTCCGTAACAAGGATATCCATAAGGCATGACCATACCTCCTCACTCACTTTTACTATCAGTATATGTACATAGGGAAGGAGCGTATAGGCAGTTTACATCTTTATCATAGAATTCAATTTGGAAAAAAATGTTCCATTTCCCGATTACTTTCACCGGACATGCAAGGACATTCCCTTCTTATCATATGAATGAGTATAGGCTTAAGTCCTCATGGAGGTGGAAATATGTCTGGAGTTCTAACAGCACTGGGTTATTTCTTCAAGGAGTTAATTTTCCTCGTTTCTTACGTTAAGAATAACGCCTTTCCGCAACCACTGTCCGCTGCAGATGAACGAAAATATCTAAAGCTGATGGCAGAAGGGGATGAGCACGCCCGAAACATGCTCATCGAACATAATCTCAGGTTGGTTGCCCACATCGTCAAGAAATTCGAAAACACAGGCGAAGATCCAGAAGATTTGATTTCCATCGGGACCATCGGATTGATCAAAGCGATTGAAAGCTACTCAGAAGGAAAAGGCACGAAGCTTGCCACCTATGCGGCTCGATGTATCGAGAATGAAATCCTCATGCACCTGCGTGCCCTTAAGAAAACAAAAAAAGATGTCTCACTCCACGATCCTATTGGCCAGGATAAAGAAGGAAATGAAATCAGCTTGATCGATATTTTGAAATCGGAAAGCGATGATGTCATCGATACGATCCAATTAAGCATGGAACTCGAAAAGGTCAGAAAATATATTTGCGTACTGGACGAGAGGGAAAAGGAAGTCATCGTCGGTCGGTTCGGGCTGGATTTGAAAGAAGAAAAAACTCAAAGGGAAATTGCAAAAGAACTGGGGATTTCGAGGAGCTACGTCTCACGGATCGAAAAAAGGGCCCTCATGAAAATGTTTCATGAATTTTATCGTGAGGAAAAAGAAAAAAGGAATAAATCCTAAAAAAGAAAAGCGGTCCAGGAACCGCTTTTCTTTTTTTTCTACTCTACACTGACTTCAGCGGAAATGATCAAACCAATAACAGACGTCAGGATAAGACCCATGATCATTGAAAACATCGTCATCCCTCTCCCTCATTAAACTGCACTTCTTACTATTAATGTATCACGAAAAAACGGATATTCCCCTCCCATCCGTGAACAATTCTTTACTAAGTATTGACAGATATGTGACCGAAAAACAAAAGGAGGGCCCCCATACATTGGGGACCCTCCTATCCTATGTTAGTTCATTACCCGCTTCTTCTTTCTATGGAAGAAAGCCGACCAAATGACAATATTTAAAAACATTTCTCCACCACCTTTTTGTTTCGTTAGGCAGTATCCTTCTCTACCCATAGCGCATTCAGCATTTTTTCCTGTACATAAATCATTTTTCATTCTCCTCTCCATTTGTTGTTTTTTTTAGATTAAAATATTTGAGACATGTAGTGTTGCTTTATTTTCGATTCTTCATAGCTTTTTGAAACCATCTCATTATGAGAAGCTTCTTCAAACGTTTCCTGTTTCTTATTGAAGGTTACAGTTATAAATAAAAGATTCAGTGTCATACAATATCACCCCTTTCAAAGTTCCTGCAGGCCTGCAGGGCATAATAAAAAGCCACAAAGCGACCGACCCTTGTGGCACAAAAAAGCCACAGGGATCTACATTCTCCCTGTGGCTATTATTGAATGAATTTCAAATTAAGCAGAAAACATCCCACAAGCGGTCGAATGATAAAAACGATATGAAATTGTGTCTTTTTTTCCAATAAGCACGAACATTTCTTTCGACCTCCCTCTTGTGATTTTTTTCTTACATTGGTTAGTATATCCAATTCCTGCAATAAAGTAAACTCTTTTCCTCATTATTTTTTCTACAAATTTCCACATAATGATACACTACACACGGGATTTACTTGGGGCTCTGTCAATTAGCATGGGTAGGATGGTAAGGGGAACTGCTTCGCTTTCCGCGGACGTACGGCCGAGCCTCCTCAGCTCTCGCTTCCGGGGTCTCGGCACGCCCGTTTTTCCGCAGGAGTCTTCGCAATTCCCCTCACCATCTATAGGGTATTTGCGTGACAGAGCTTAAAGAGTAAATAAAGCAATAGAGAAATATCGGGTATGAACAAACATAATTATGATCGATTTACGAACTATCCAAATGCATGTATGAGCTTGTTTTCATTTACTCCATTCAGGAGGTTTTACATTTATTTACCGCAGAAAAACGTAATAGCACAGAGCGGAAAGGAACGGACAATATAGTTGGACTAGCTCTCATCCAAATGAAGCTTTACACAAACACCTATGGAGGAGAACCAACACACAAGCAAGATTCCTCACAACCAGCACTATTTTAAAAACGACAAAAAAGCGGGTCCTCGATGAGAACCCGCTTTTCTTTGTCCAGCTGCAGGGCTTAGAGGCTCGTGGTCATAAGTCAAACCATCCAAAAAGGCAAAGTACGCCTTTCCGGATGGTTCGTCTTATGCTTGTCGCCTCTGGGCAAAGCCCTTACACTTTTCTTATTTATTCATCCGCTGATTGCAGATCTTTTTTATATTTGATTGCTTTTGTGAAGAAGTATAGTGACAGCCCGAGTAAAACAACCGTCCCTATCATGAGGGGCAACATTTTGCCGGGTGTGACCGTCACTGTCGGAATGATGACACCTAAATACATAAAGACACTCAGTGCAAGTAATGTAAAACCAAATCGTTTGAAGTCGACGACCTTGTGTTGAATGGTCTTTTTGCTTGTGTTCTTCATTAGATTCACCTACTTTAGAACTAGTAAACTCTCATTCTATGGTAACATATGATTCCATGCAGCCTACCATGTAATTGATACCAGTTCTGCCACGGGTTCCCCTACTTGGAAAGGGCGTTGTCAATATCTTCAATCAGGTCTTCCACATCTTCAAGGCCGACTGAGATCCGGACAAGGCCGTCTGTGATCCCAAGTTCGTTCCGACGCTCAACAGGAATGGAAGCATGCGTCATGCGGGCAGGAACGGAAATAAGGCTTTCTACAGCGCCGAGACTTTCAGCCAACGTGAAATATTTCGTATTGGTTAACAGACGGTCTGCATTTTCTTCGCTACCTACATCAAAGGAAACCATCCCACCGAAGCCTGATGCCTGTTTCTTGGCGATGGCGTGATTCGGATGAGTTTCAAGTCCCGGGTAATAAACCTTCGCTACTTTCGGATGAGCCGTCAGGAACTCAACGATTTTCCTTGTATTTTCTTCATGCTCTTCCATACGCAGTCCCAAGGTTTTGATTCCGCGAATCAATAACCATGAATCCTGTGGTCCAAGGACCCCGCCTGTGGAATTCTGAACAAAGAATAATTCTTCAGCCAGTTCTTTTGAATTCACTACCACGAGTCCTGCGACCACGTCGCTGTGCCCACCGATGTATTTCGTTGCACTGTGGAGGACAATGTCTGCACCCAGGCTGATCGGATTTTGCCAATAAGGTGTACTGAACGTATTATCTACGATGGTCAGCAGATTGTGTTTACCCGCTAATGAAGCGGCTGCCTCGATATCCGTGATTTTCAGTAATGGATTGGTAGGCGTTTCAATGTACACAGCCTTCGTATTCGGTTGTATCGCTTTCTCAATATTACCGATATCGCTTGAATCAACGAAAGTGGATTCGATACCGATACGATTCAACACCTTGGTCATGACACGGTACGTGCCGCCGTACACATCATCTGTCATCACGATATGATCCCCGCTGTTGAACATCATCATGACTGCTGTGATCGCCGCCATTCCCGATCCGAATGCAAACCCTTTTTCCCCGCCTTCAAGATCTTTGATCAACTCTTCAAGGGCATGTCGGGTAGGATTTCCCGACCGTGAATATTCGAATCCCTTGTGCTTTCCTACTTCATCCTGCTTATACGTACTCACTTGATAAATAGGAGTGGAAACTGCGCCCGTTTGAGGATCTGTCGGGATACCACCGTGGATTAATTGCGTTTTCTTTTTCATGATTAGATTCCTCCTTGATAAATGTTTTTACTTAAGTACCGCTCGCTTGAGTCCGGGAAAATGGTTACGATATGACTCCCCGGTTCAGCATGTTCTGCTTCAAGTAGTGCTGCATGGAGGGCTGCACCGGATGAACTTCCCACCAGTAACCCTTCCTTTGCGGCAAGTTCTTTTACTCTTCTGAATGCATCCTCGTCCGTGACGGTGTGGATGCTGTCAAAATACGCTGAATCCATATAATCCGGGAGAAATTCCATGCCGATTCCTTCTGTTTTATGCGGCCCTGATGCTCCCCCATTCAGGATGGATCCTTCAGGTTCAACGATCACCGTTTTAATGGTATCCTTCATTTCTTTGAGGTAGCGGGCAGTCCCCATGAAGGTTCCCCCGGTGCCAGCACCGGCGATGAAGGTATGAATCTCTCCATTCATCTGCTTCCACAGTTCAGGTCCCAGTGTTTTGTAATACGTCTCCGGGTTGGCCATGTTCCCAAATTGCTGCGGGGAATACGAGTTAGGAATTTCGTTCACCAATTCCGATGCTTTTGCGATCGCGCCCATCATTCCCTCTCCAGTAGGGGTATGGACGATTTCCGCTCCAAGGGCTTTCATCAGTTCCTGTTTCTCCATGCTGAATTTTTCAGGAATACAAAATTTCACTTTATATCCCGAGTTCACAGCGGCTAAAGCCAGGCCGATTCCCGTATTGCCTGCCGTCGGTTCGATGAAGGTCCCCCCGGGCATGATCTTACCGTTCTCCACTGCATCTCTTAACAGTTCAAGACCCAATCGATCTTTCACACTGCCCCCGGGGTTAAAGAATTCAAGCTTCGCAAAGAGGCGGACGCCTTTCTTCAACGGGAAATGTGTCAGTTCAACAATCGGTGTATTCCCTATCAGGTCATGTACACTCTTATACACGTCCATGTATTCTATCCCCTTTCAAACAAAAACTGACCCTTTCATCATTCCGTCTCCAATACTGATGAATGGACTGTTCGACTGAATAGTCTCGTTCACGTGGTGGGAGGGTATGATGCCTGGGTCAGCTATATCTTTTTATATTAAACAGATTTTACGATACTCATGACCATTTTGGCTGAATGGAGTGCAGCCTTCTCCAGATATTGATCAAAGGAGACATCAGATTCCTTGCCGGCGATATCTGAAAGGGAGCGGATGATGACAAATGGTACGTTGAACTGATGTGCCACTTGGGCGATGGCCGCCGCTTCCATTTCCACCGCCTGCAAATCCGTGAATTTGTCACGGATCGCATCCACTCGCACTGGATCATTCATGAATGAGTCACCAGTGGCAATCAATCCAGATACCACCTGTGCATCCCCAAGCTCCTTAACGCTTTCGATGGCGGTTTGCTTTAATTTCTCATCTGCTGTGAAAGCTGCCGGAAGCTGCGGGACCTGACCGTATTCATAGCCAAAAGCCGTTACATCGACATCGTGATGTCTTACTTCTGTGGAAATGACGACATCCCCAACATTTAGCGAAGGATCGAACCCTCCTGCTGACCCTGTGTTGATGATGCAATCCGGTTTGAAATGCTGCAATAGTACTGCCGTTGACATTGCTGCATTCACTTTCCCGATTCCTGAACGAAGTAATATCACTTCTTTATCACTCATGGTACCGCTTGTATATTCACACCCTGCGATTGTTTCCACTGTCGGGTTTGATATATTTTCTCTCAGTAGGGCTACTTCTTCTTCCATTGCTCCGATGATGGCGATTTTCATTGCTAAAACCTCTTTCTACTGTTTAGTCGCCTCCATGATCCACACAAACGTATTCACTTGCTGAAACTGAACCGAAAACCCATTATCACGTAAAAGCTCTTTTAATACATCAAGAGTCGTGTAATATTCCCGTTTTAAATCTTCAGCCAGATTGAAATACTCTTTTTTTATTGCTTGGGATATGGCGGCTTGATAATGCTGACGAGTTTCAAACATCGTATCAGCAAATACTATTTTACCACCTTGTACTAGAAGCTTTCCATAGATGCTGAAAGCTTTTCCCTTTTCTTCATCGGTTAGATGGTGAAACGCATAAGAGCTTACAATGGAATCGGCATTCCCTTTTAAAGAAAAATCCAGAAAGTCACCGTCCCGGAATGTGACACGATCGCCAAGCTTCTGCATTCCGATCGCCCTCATTTCAGGAGAAGGTTCAAAGGGAATGACTTCGAGTCCTGTATCCAATAATTTTTTTGTTAAATTCCCTGTACCGGGTCCAAACTCGACCACCTTCCCCTTTGATCGGGAAGCCACTCCGTCAAGAATCGAATCATAGTGTTCGAATACCGCTTGATACTCCGCATCTTTTCCTGTCACTGTGTCATCATAAGAATCTGCCCAGTCCTGGAACAAATCCAAAAATTCTCTACCCATGGTTCAGCACCTCAGCTGCATTAAGTTTATAATTCCTATAAACATACTATGAATTAATTTTAAAACTGTTATTAAATTATCATATTCTCCTGATGAATTCAACAATTATTCATTGTCAAAAGGGTGGGGGGAATCTAAAATAGAGGGAGAAAGCCTATCCGGACCAAACGTAATAAGGAGGTACACCATGAATATTTCATTCGATTTAATAGAAGATAAAGTAGAATTTTTTGAAGCTGACAATCTCAGGACATTGGAAAAAAAGGTAGACGAACAAATCCAGCATAATAAAGCCATCATGCTCTCCGTCCATCACGTGGATCATTCCGTTTCCATCGATGAGAACGGCAGAAGATTATATAGTGCCATGGTTCATTTTAAGGTGAAGAAGTAATTCAGGTAAAAAGGCCCTTCCATATGATTGAACTACTACCCGAATATAGGACACTGATAAAAAAGTGCCCCATATTCGGGTTTTTTCATGTCCATATAAGAAAAA
>NZ_JANIOC010000001.1:0-241105 GCF_024733565.1 Rossellomorea sp. SC111
AGATCTCGATAACTAACGAGTTCATTAAGATAACGTTTAGCAGCGTTCAGTTTAGATTCTTGAGTAAACTTGGCCATATGTGCTGGTACCTCCTATTGTTGGTTGGGGTGTCCAACAATAGGGGTGCAAGCCGAGGAGGCTCACCGCCAGCCCCGCGGAAAGCGAGCACCTCTCGCTGTAATCAACCACTACTTACTACATCCAAATGAAAAATCCGAACGATTTCGATTTACAAAAATGAATTTCGAATGATCGTTCGGATTTTCTTTTAACTAAATGCTTTTGTCCCAACCTCCTTTTATTGATAAAAAATGTGTTCGATCTTCCACGTTTTTTCGATTGTCAATATGCCATAGGAATAGTATGGCAGCCTTCGTTTGTCTGTGGGAGATCCTGGATTGAATAATAGGGTGCCTTTCATAAAGCGGGAAAAGGGGATATGGGAGTGGCCGAAAATGATTACATCCACATCTTCATCTTCAAAGGCTTCAAGAGCTCTTTTTTCAGTTGTTTTACCATTTCCGTCTCCGTGAACTATGCCGATCTTCAAGCCTTTCTTCTCGATGATCCTTCTTTTTGGAAGCATGGATTGAAGTTCAACACTATCAACATTTCCAATAACAGCAATCAGTTCCCCGTACTTCTTAAATTCCTCATACACATCAAGGGTCTGAAAATCCCCACCATGAATGATGAGGTCACTATCCATTAAATCTTTTTGAAGAGAATCAGGCAGTTCCCTCCCTTTCCTTGGCAAATGGGTGTCGGATACAATGACGATCTTCATTTCATCCTCCTTGTGATTTTAAATTCAATTTATCCCGCTCTATCTCAATGGTTTCAAGTTCGATGCGGTTAAAAAGTGGGGAAGTGCTTGTCATACTAAGTTTCAAAGGCAGGGATATCTTCTCCCACGCTGTTTGGACGGAAAGACCCAGCTGATCCGTTAATCTGGCTGCAGTGAAAGGTAAGAATGGCTCAACGATATTTCGCAGATTGCATATGATATACATGAACTCTTCCAATACCTTCCTGCCTTCTTCTCGATCTTCCTTCACCAATACCCATGGCTTCTGTTCATCAAAACGTTTATTCGACCATCGAATGAAATCGAATATCTCTTCAAGACCCTGACGAGTGCTGCCTGCTTCAATCCAATGACCAACTGACGTGTATACCTCTTCCACTTTCCGTTCGACAAGAGCATCTACCGTGGATAAAACAAGATTCTCTCCAAATTCCTTTTCGTAGAATTTCACCGTGCGCTGGACGAGATTCCCTAAGCCCCCCAGCAGTTCACTATTATGGCTGTAAATGAATTCTCTCCAAGAAAAATCCGCATCCCTTTTTTCAGGAGCATTGATGGTGAGAAAATAGCGAATCGTATCGGGATGGTAGTCAGTGATGAGGTCCTTCACCCAGACAGCCCAATTACCACTGGTTGAGATTTTCCTTTTCTCTAAGGTCAGGTACTCATTTGACACGATGTAATCGGGTAAATTTGTTTCTCCAATCCCCATCAGAACCGCCGGCCAAATGATCGCGTGAAACGGAATATTATCTTTTCCATGTACATAATAAGACCTTGTATCCGCTTGCCAGTAATCTGTCCAGTCCTCCCGGCGGTCTGTTGCCCATTTCTTTGATCCAGTCAGATAACCACTCACCGCTTCTATCCAAACGTAGATTTTCTTGTCAAGGAAACCTTCGACCGGTACTTCCACCCCATTTTCTAAATCCCTTGTGACCGGCCGATCCTGAAGTCCCTCTTTCAGATACCTGCTGGTAAGCTGGATCGCATTATCCCTCCACTTTCCTTTCTGTTCGTTCAGAAACTCTTCCAGCGGCCGTTGAAGCTTGGAAAGAGCAAAGTACAAGTGACGAGTCTTTCTAAGAACCGGTTCATGCCCGCAGAGTGTACAGATTTTATCCAATAATTCCGACGGATCCAGCACAGTCGAGCAGTTATCACATTGATCCCCCCTTGCCTTCGAAGCACAAACGGGACAGGTTCCTACCACAAATCGATCAGGCAGGAATCGATGATCATTCACACAGTACACTTGCTCCACTTCCTTTTCATATAACCATCCTTTTTCATAAAGCCTGGTAAAGATCCTTTGCACCTCTTCATGATGATGTGGATGATCGGTTCTCGTGTATTCATCATAGCTGAATCCAAGGGATTGAAAGGAATGGGCAAATTCCTCATGATAGCGATTCGCTATCTCTTCTACACTGATTCCTTCCTGCCCCGCCCGGATCCCGATCGGTGTCCCATTGCAATCGCTTCCTGACACATAGAGGACCCTCTCCCCTTTCAACCGGTAATAACGTGCAATGATATCCCCCGGCAGCAAAGCTGCAATATGCCCCAAATGCAAGGAACCGTTGGCATATGGCCAAGCCCCTCCAATAAAAACAGTCATAGTGTTTTCCTCCTCGAAATAAATAAAAACCCCTCGTCCCATAGACATCATAAGACATCTAAGGACGAGGGGTTAAGCTCGTGGTACCACCTTAATTTATAGCTTGCTCACACAAACTACCTCAACAAGTACGGGGCAGGATAAGCCCTTATACCGTGGCAGTGATAACGGACGCCCATCCCCGTTCTATCCTACACCAGGAAGGTTCGAATAGAATGCTCCGAGACCATTTTCCATAGGTAATCTCCCTGCTTCTTTTCAGCTTCCGAAGCTCTCTGATAAGGTGCCTTCACTATGTACTCTTCTCATCAACGCAAATTAGATTTGATTATATTATGCCACTTTTTCAAAAAAATGCAACATTCCAGTAAAGGTTTTACTTCACAGGTTTCGTGGAAAAGTGAAAGATAGAACATCAATGTGAAAATACAGGAAAAGAGGTGATGCCCTTTTGTTTACGCTACAGAAACAATTTAAGCGCCCAAAAGGAATCCTTGGCTGGGTTGTGGGGAAAGTGATGGAGTTTGATAATCGGAAGATCAACAATTGGTCCATCAAACAACTGGCCATCGAAAAGGACCATCGAATTCTTGAAGTGGGATTTGGGCCGGGATATTGTATAAAGCGAATTACTGATCGATTCCCTGATACTTTTGTGGACGGGGTCGATCTTTCCGAAACAATGAAAGACGCGGCACAAAGTAAGAATCAGCAAGCTATAGAGAAAGGGAGGGTTCGCCTGTTTGTTCAGGACATCAGTCAATTCGAGCTAAACGATGTTCAGTACGATCGAATCTTTTCCGTTAATAATTACCCGTTATGGAATAATCATAAGCAGGCACTTAGCCATTTATACACGATGCTTAAAACCGAAGGCACCCTGCTCATTACCGTGCAGCCCAGGGGGGATGAAGAGCGGGACAGCAAAGCTCGACGCTATGGCGAAGAAATTTCAAAGGCTCTACAGGAAACCGGCTTTAAAAATATTACTCTTTCCTATAAAGATGTAAGTCCTGCACTGACTGTCTCCATAAAAGGTGTAAAATAATTGATCATGCCAAGTAAACAGCCGACCCTATTAGGATCGGCTGAAGATCTTTTTACTCCTCGGTGTTGCTCTCGTCTGTATTACTTCCTTCATCCATGTTCTCTTCTGTTCCTGTATCATCCTCTGAATCGCTGCTGCATCCGGCTGCAAATGTTACTACTGATAGTGCTGTCATGATCATTAATAACCACTTTTTCATGTTTTTCATTTTCATAGCCTCCTGTTATGATGCGTTGTTCAACTACATCTCTATCATACTGATTTTTCAGAGTATGAGAAGGCGATTTACCTTTATTTAACATTCATTTAGATTCTATTCATCAACTCCTGCATTTTTTTACAAAATGGACGAATTCACGAGTGAAAAGCTCCTGCCTTGGATGCTTCGATTAACTCCCTGATTTCATCAAATGAGTCTTGCTGAATAAGATCTATGATTTTACTTCCAACCACTACCCCATCACAACTTTCACTCATGCTGCGTACGTGGTCGGGGCTCGATATTCCGAATCCTGCCAGAACTGGAACCGGACTGTTGCTTTTAAGCTTGTTTAAATGACGGGATATATTCTCGGCAAACCCTTCTCTTGATCCTGTAATTCCATTAATCGTAACAGCATAGAGGAACCCTTCTGTCACAGAGGCCAATTCCTTTACTCTTTCCAAAGGACTGGTGAGGGTTGCCAATTGGATAATGGCTATTTCTTTATCCTTAGAAGGCAGCTTAACCATATCGTAATGCTCCAGTGGCAGATCAGGAATAATCACTCCATCCACACCAGCCATTTTACAATCTTCAAAGAAGTGTTCTACGCCATATTTATAAATCGGATTGATATAGGTCATAAATATCAGGGGGATCCCAATTTCTTCTCTTCTTTCCTTCAATTCATCGAACACCTTTCGAAGTGTGGTTCCTTTCTCTAGTGCCCTTTTACCCGCTTCTTGAATCGTCGGCCCATCGGCAACGGGATCAGAGAACGGAATACCGATTTCGATGGCAGTCGCACCACCTTCTTCAAGCTTCTTTAAAGTTGATATCAATGTTTCAATGCCACCGTCACCCGCCATTACATAGGGGATGAACAGCTTATTTCCCCGCATTAATTCGGCTTGAAGGGCGCTTTCCAGAAATATTTTACCCATGCTGACTACCTCCCAATAAATCTTTTACTTGTTCAACATCTTTATCGCCTCTGCCTGATAGACAAATGACGATCGATTGATCCTTTGTCATGTCTTTTGCAATGTGAACCGCATAGGAAACGGCATGGGAACTTTCGAGTGCAGGAATGATTCCTTCAGTCTGTGATAACTGTTTAAATGCTTCCAGCGCTTCACCGTCAGAAATGGATGCATAACGGACTCTGTCAATCTCTTTTAAGTAGCTGTGCTCTGGCCCCACACCAGGGTAGTCAAGTCCTGCTGAAATGGAATGAGCTTCCTGTATCTGCCCTGCTTCATTCTGAAGGAGATACATCATGCTTCCATGAAGGATTCCGACAGATCCTTTCGTTAAGGTGGCAGCGTGCTTCTCTGTTTCAATTCCGCTTCCGGCTGCCTCTACGCCATATAACTCCACCTCTTGGTCCTCAATAAACGGGTGGAACATTCCAATGGCATTACTTCCTCCTCCGACACATGCGACGATGGCATTTGGGAGACATTTTTCTTTTTCAAAGAATTGTTTCTTCGTTTCTTTCCCAATGATACTTTGGAAGTCACGGACCATCTTCGGAAATGGGTGTGGACCTAAAACGGACCCCATTATATAGTGAGTGTCTTCAACATTGGCAACCCAGTAACGCAGCGCTTCATTCACGGCATCCTTCAATGTGGCGCTTCCCTGGGTGACGCTGATTACCTTTGCTCCTAGCAACTCCATCCTGAATACATTCAGCTTCTGCCTGCGGATATCTTCCGCACCCATGAAAATGACACAATCAAGGTTTAATAAAGCACATACGGTGGCAGTTGCAACCCCATGTTGACCCGCTCCCGTTTCTGCTACGACTTTTCTTTTTCCCATCCGTTCAGCAAGCAGGGCCTGACCGATGGTATTGTTAATTTTATGTGCACCGGTGTGATTAAGATCTTCCCGCTTCAGATAAATTTTGGCGCCTCCTACCTGCCTGCTGAGATTTTCAGCAAAGTATAGAGGGTTCTCTCTCCCTACATAGTCCTTTAAGTAGCTTTCCAGCTTCGTTTGAAAGTCTTCGTCCTCTATTGCTTCATCGTAAGCCGCTTCCAGCTCCTGAACGGCTTTCATCAACGATTCAGGAACGAACCTCCCACCGAATTGTCCGAATAGTCCTTTATGATCTGGTTGTGCATATAACATTCTTCTTCCTCCATTCACTGTTTTCTTTTTATACAAGCACCGACTTTGCTTCCCTGACAAATGATTCTATCTTTAACCGGTCCTTCGCCCCATCCGTCTCAACCCCACTCGAGACATCGACCATATAGGGACGGACCTTGATGATGGCTTCCCTGACATTGTCCGGATTTAATCCTCCTGCAAGAATCAGATGGTGGGAAATGTTGATCGAATGTGTATAATCCCAATTGAAGGTGGTGCCATTCCCTCCACGATGTGGGCCCTTTCCGCTATCTAACAAAATCATCTCACCAGGAAAGTCGTCAATCCCGTCTATATCTTTTCTTTCCTTCACCGAAATCGCCTTGATAAAAGGGAGGTTTAGAGTTTCACAGAATTCCACTGATTCATCCCCGTGCAGCTGCACATAATCGAGCTTCACGAGATGAAAGATTTCTTCCATTCTTTCTTTTGACTCATTTACAAATACACCGATTTTCAATAAATCTGAAGAAATGGATTTGCTGATCTCGGCGGCTTTCTCAACATCGACTTTCCTTTTACTATCGGCAAACACGAACCCTATGGCATCAGCTCCCGCTTCCAGTGCCCACTCGGCTTCTACCTGTCTTCTGATGCCGCATACTTTGACTTTCGTCATTTCATCTCACCTTTTTCAACCTTGAGAGAAAAGAGGGTAGCTGCGGGATCTTTACTCCTCATTAACGTTTCCCCGACGAGGACCCCTTGTGCACCTGCATCTTTCACTCTCGTTGAATCCAACTCATCCCTGATCCCACTTTCACTTATGAGTACGACTTCCCTTCCCTTCACCATCGATGCCAGAGATTCAGTGATGAGAAGATCCACTTCAAAGGTTTTCAGGTTTCGATTATTCACTCCGATTATAGTAGCCCCGAGTTCTAGAGCTACCACCATTTCTTCCTCATTGTGAACTTCTACAAGAACCTCCAGTCCTAGATTTGAGGCATAAGAAAATAATTCTCCCAGTCTGAAGGTATCCAAGGCAGCCACAATTAACAGAATCACATTCGCCCCTGCATCCCTGGCACGATCGATCTGGATTTCATCGATGATAAAGTCTTTACACAGAATCGGGATCGAGACGGCTCTTCGAACATTTGCAAGATCCTCCATTCTCCCTTTGAAAAATGGTGTATCCGTCAGAACAGAAATGGCGCATGCTCCAGCTTCTGCATAGATAACGGCTTGTGTCACCGGATCCACTTCGGTCCGAATATCTCCTTTAGATGGAGATGCCCGTTTGATCTCTGCTATCACCTGTAGGGACGAAGCGGATTTAAGAGTTTCATATAATGAATGATTCGAGGTGCCTTGATATTGAAAGGCAGTATATCCGGATTGTTTTAGCTCCTTCACTTCTTCTTTCTTCTTTTCAATGATGGTTTCTAAAATGGTTGTCATTCAAATCACCTGCTTTCTTCGTTGTCGGCTATAGTGTACAAGGGATGAGAGCGCTTCATTTGCACGTCCGCTTCCTATGCTTTCCCTAGCCAGTTTTACACCTTCTGCGAAGGTAGAAGCTTTCCCATGGGCAACTAAAGCGATTCCTGCGTTGAATAGGACCGTATCAGTATAGGCGCCTTCTTTTCCGTGTAAGACCTCCTGTAAGATACGGGCATTGTCCCTTGCATCTCCTCCTTTTATTTCTTCAAGGGTATAAGATGGGAGCCCCACCTCGTCCCCTGATAATGTAAATGAGCTGATTTCACCATCCTCCAAAAGGACAAGATGATTTTCACCTGCAAGTGACGCTTCGTCCATATAGTCCGCCCCATTCAGAACGATTGCCCGCTTTCTTCCCAAATCATGTAAAACATTTGCCATCATTTCTAGCTTATCTCTTCTGTACACCCCGACCAGCTGTGTTTCTAGTTGAACAGGATTCGTTAATGGACCAATCAGATTAAAGATGGTCGGGATTTTCAATTCTTTCCGGACCTTCATGATTTTCTTAAGCCCTGAATGGATATGGGGTGCATAGAGGAAGGCGATATTGGTTTCATTCAGGAGATTTTCCACTTCATGGGCCCCGAAGTCCAGTGAGACGCCCAGGTGTTCTAATACATCTGCACTGCCGGTCTTGCTTGATATGCTCCTATTACCGTGCTTTGCAACCTTGACGCCTGCTCCTGCCAATACGAATGCGCTCGTTGTACTGATATTGAAGCTCTGGGATCCATCCCCACCTGTCCCGCAGTTATCCAATACATTTTCCACAGTGCTGGTTACGGGCATTGCCTTCTCTCGAAGCACTTCAACCAGGCCTGTCATTTCCCCCACCGTTTCCCCCTTCACTTTCAACAGGGTCAAGAAACATGCTATTTGACTCTCGGTCGTTTCTTCCTTGAATAATTCCTGAACAGCTCCCCTCATCTCATCTCTTTCTAATGAATGACCATCAGACAGCTTTTGTAGATAGCTTTTCACGCTTATTCCCCTTTCTCATCTCTTCTAAAAAGTTTTGAATGATTTTCTTTCCGGTTTTCGTGCCGATCGATTCAGGATGGAATTGAACCCCGAACAAAGGATATCTCATATGCTTGATGGCCATGATCTCTCCATCATCCATTGACATCGCCACCGTCTCCAGTGGTTCTGGCAGAGTCCCTTTTTTGATGACCAGCGAATGATATCTCATCACTTCCAACGGTTGAGGCAAATATTCGAATACCCCTTCGCCGCTATGCTTAATAAGAGATGTCTTTCCATGCATGACCTTCTCGGCTACTTCAATGGTTGCCCCAAATGCTGCCCCGATTGCCTGATGACCGAGACACACACCGAGAATCGGCACACTAGCGTGAAGATTCTGTATAATGGAGGTGCAAATACCCGCATTATCAGGCTTTCCGGGTCCAGGGGAAAGAATGATCCCTGAAGGATTCAATTTTTTTATTTCTTCCAATGAAATTGCATCATTCCGTCTGACCATTACCCTTTCGCCAAGTTCTTCAATATATTGATACAGGTTATACGTAAACGAATCATAGTTATCAATGAGTAGAATCATCCCGTTACCTCCAATAAAGATTTCGCTTTATTCAGCGTTTCTTCATATTCACATTCAGGATCTGAATCATACACGATTCCTGCCCCTGCTTGAACATTGGCAATGCCATCTTTCACGACCATTGTGCGAATCGCCAGGGCAAAGTCCAGATTTCCGTTCACCCCTATATATCCGACAGCACCTGAGTATACTCCACGTTTCGTCGTTTCAAGTTCATTGATGATCTGCATCGCCCTGATCTTCGGTGCCCCGCTCACTGTTCCTGCAGGCAAACAGCACGTTAACGCTTCAAGTGGGGTCACATCATCCTTCAATTTCCCCTTCACTTCTGAAACGATGTGCATCACATATTTGTACCTCTCAATGGTTAAGTACTTGATTAATTGGATGGATCCAATCTCACAAATCCTCCCCAGATCATTCCTGCCTAAATCCACGAGCATTCGATGTTCAGCTATTTCCTTTTCATCCGATAGCAGCTCCCTTTCAAGCTTTACATCTTCTTCAGCTGTATTCCCTCTGCGTCTTGTACCGGCTATTGGATTCGTTGTGATTTGACTGCCCTGTACCTTCAGCATGCTTTCTGGTGATGCCCCCAATACGACGTATTCTTCGAAATCGATGAAGAACATATAGGGTGACGGGTTTGACTGCCTCAAGCCTCTATAAAATGTAAAAGGATCTCCGGAAAACGATGCCTGCAGTCTTTGGGAAAGCACCACTTGAAAGATTTCTCCTTCCTGTATCGACTGCTTTGCTCTTTCCACTCTCTCCATGAATTCATCTTTCGACGTTTGACCATGAAAGGACAGACGATCCAGTTTTTCTTTGTGTGTGTCCAAATACACGTTTGTCAGCTCGGCTTCGACTTCTTTCACTTTTTCCTGAAGATTCCCTTCCGTTTCTTCTGTCCATTTATTCATGACAACGATGTATACTTTATGCTCAAGATGATCAAAGACGATGACCTTTTCGTAGAACATGAGATGAATGTCCGGCATCTCCAATTCGTCATTGGGGATGATTCCGATTTCCTCGTAATGTCTGATCACATCATATCCTAGATATCCAATCCCACCCCCTGTGAACGGAAAGGGTGCTTCTTCTAAATGATGGTGGGGAATAAGGGATTGGATCATTTCAATGGGGTCCCCTATCCGCTCCTCTACTTGATCAGCAGACGCTTTTATAATTTGTACGGTATTTCCATAAGCCTTACATTCCAAAAACGGATCGCTTCCCACAAAAGAATAGCGACCGGATTGTTCGTGTTTCAGTGAACTTTCCAATAAAAATTTCTTTTTTCCCTTCAAGGATTGAAAGAGTGATATCGGTGTGTACATATCACCATTCAATTCTTTCACGGCATAGTTCAAGTCTTGATGCTTCATCATTAATATCCTCCAATTCGCTTTCACCTTTTAAAAAATCCATAAAAAAAGTCCCCTATGAACAGAAAAACTGTTCATAGAGGACGATGCTGACCGCGGTGCCACCTCTATTGGGATATACCTATATCCCCTCTTGATTCAAGTACGGGGTTTATCACCCGATACTCTATCCTTTTAACGGTGGAAATCCGTACGACCCTACTTCATTCAGATCATCTCTCATAAGTCCATTCCAGACAAGCTATCATGCTAAGGTCTCACTATCCTTAACTCCCTGTTATGCATCACTTGAATGTACTCCTCTTATTCAACGATTTATCATTATGAAATTATAAAAAAAGGCATCCCAATCCACTTCTTATAAAAAGAAAGGACGGGATACCCGTGGTGCCACCTTTGTTGACTGCTTTTACAGTCCACTCAATCATATCGGAGCAGAATGCTCTAATACGCGTCTTTTGTAACGATAAGACATTCGCCAAAGCCTACCTCCCTAAGGTTTCGGTTTGGAAGCTCGGAAGTCCATTCCCTAAGACCGATCACACTGGTTCACACCAACCACCAGCTCTCTGAAGTGTCGATCATAGGTACTCCTCTTCGTCAAAGCCATTCGCTCATTTAATTAATTGTTTATTATACTAATCGCTTTTCCTCACGATGTCAACCGTTTATTAATATTATATTTCATTCTGTGCCAATTGGTTCAGACAATGCTTATCATCATGGAATCACAGACGGGTTTATAACCGATTTCTGTATAGATTTTGTTTGATGTGGGATTATCCAGGTCTGTATAGAGGGAACAAAAGGAGTGTTCATGCAGTAACAGACGGCTCAGTTCCGCAACAACAGAAGAGGCATATCCCTTCTTCCTGAATTCAGGTGGGGTATAGACAAAATTTACGGTAATCCCATTTTCCGTTCTTCTTGCCCCCCTTGCCATGGAAACAGTACGTCCCGCCACTTCCCAAAAAAACACATATGGTTCATTTTCAATCATATCTTTCGCCCTTTTAAGCGCTTCGTCATCCGACATGGATATGACTTCTGTATCTGCGACAAATTCACTGATCCACTTGGCCAACAGCACCTCTTGACCTCCACGGACGGGAACCATCTCCCCTTCGCTTAACTGAATATCGTTCACTTTATTCAATTGATACACACGTTGGTTCATACGGATGGTGAAGCCCTTCCCCGTAACGTGACACCATGCATGAGTCATTTGAAGTGCTGTGTCTTTCTCAGCAACAAAGCCGGGAATCGTTATCCCGGAGACATCACAAAACGAATTGAGCTGTTCAGCTATTGCCTGGACCTCATCCTTCCCTACTTTCAGTGTAACCACAAGGTAATGTGGAGGAGTCATGATGAATGATCCCACAACCTTGTCATCCTCATTTTCCACTAAGAGCAGAAGCGGATCTATATATTTGTCACTGGTTTTCATGGTATTCAATAACCCCAAAGGCAGATTATTTGCAGCCTCATCCTTCATAAGGAGAGAATGAACCCTATCATGAAAGGCTATTGGGTCCTCATACTGTGTCAGCTTATACATATTATCACCCCATCACAACATTCTATATATCAGAGCCGGATTCCTGCTTTATGTTGGAAGCTTTTTCCCTGTGATAGAGTGAAAGACATGGTAACCACTGACAGACACGCCGATGGTCCCTGCACCAGGGAAGACAGAATCTCCACATACCCAGATATTCTCGAGCGGAGTCCTGTGCGAAAGGCTATTGAAGAGAGCATGGTCATTGGTTTGGGGGAATCCCCCAACGATCCCCCCGGGCCGACCCGTATATCGTTCCCAAGCCTTAGGCGCACCAGGATAGAATTGTATAAGATTACTTCTAATAGAGGGTATGACCAACTCTATTGAATCCAGCATCTTCTTTTTAAGAGTCCTCTTGTAGCAATCATATTTTTCTTTTGAATCCCAATTCTCTAATCTTGTATGAGTTGATACCGTCACAGTACGGAATCCCTCCGGTGCACGCTTTCGGTCATCCGGATGGGATAATGATAAGAACAGATGATCCCCTTCTGTCATATTACCATCAGGGCTTGTACAGATCTGCGAAAACAAAGGAAGACCTTCCGGGAGTGATTCCTCTTTCAGTAACATATAAAGGGTCATGGTCCCCCACAATGAGGCTCTTTCTTTTCCTTTTATATAGTTTTTAAACTTTGGAGCATATTGGGGAGGGAACAGATCCTTAAGAGACTGGACCGGGACGTTACATACGATATGATTGGCACGATAATCCTTCCCTCTATGATCAGAGACGATCCACTCCTGATTACGTTCATCACGAGTGATGCCTACTACTTTCCTCCCTAATGTCGCTTTGACCCCAACCGATTCTGATGCATCGACCAGACATTCGGCTATGCGATATAAACCGCCTTCAAGGTAGAAGGCCCCTTCATGATACATATCCAGTGCCAGGCACCCAAATAGCAATGAACATTGGTCGCTCTCCACCTGCATACTGTCGATCAACTGTCCATCAATAAAGTGCTTGAAGGATGGATGGACATGTAGGTCGTATTTTTTCAACAGATCCAACATGGTCTTCTGAAAGGCAGGTAGAAGGGTCATTGAACTCAAATTCAGGCTCATAATGAGCTCCTTCCACTCTCTTACCGTTTTGGGAGGAAGGATGGGCAGGGAATCTACGAGGGTCCGTATTTTCTTTGCCATGCTGTACAAATCCTTGAAATAACAGCCTATTTCATCTGCAATATCAGGAAATGATTGTATTAACCCTTTCACATGTGTTTCCCGATTCCGGTGAAAGGTTAAGTTGACGCCAGGAAGATGAATGTCCATTACCCGGTCAAGGAGTTGATTCGAAGGCAATTCAATGCCGAGGTATTGGAAGATGCGCTGATGAATACCCCCATTTTCGAAACCCATCCCGAGAGTCGCACCTACTGGAAATAAAGCTTTTCCCCGCTGGAACTTTCCTGCGCAGCCCCCCCATTCCCTTGAAGCCTCAAGCACCTGTACATGATAACCGGCACTTCCAAGGAGGGCAGCAGCAGTAAGCCCTCCGATACCTCCTCCGATCACGATTACAGAATTATCCATACCCCTTCACCCAATCCGTCATTTATTACTAATCAATGTACTCTTTTGCACCAGAAAACACAAAAATGGATGGGTTAATTAAACCCATCCATCCTGTGTTTAGATTGAGTAGCCAAGGAAACCAATACATACACGAAGAAGGAGATGATAATCGGAAAGATGACCGTATTCATGTCCATATAGTTCGGTGCAAAGCTATGAAATAAAATATACGTCACCAGTCCCGAAACCATGGAAGCAAGCGCACCAGCACTATTCCCCTTTTTCCAGTACAATCCGAGTACGATTGGCCAGATAAAGACTGCTTCAAGTCCTCCGAACGAAAATAAATTAAGCCAGATAATCAATTCAGGCGGGCTTAATGCCAGCAGGAACACCAGTATACCTGTTATACTCGTCACCCAGAAGCTGATTGTCTTGATCTGTTTCTCTTTGGCATCCTTATTGATGAAATTCATATAAACATCTTTAACGATGGCTGATGATACAATCAACAGCAGCGAATCCACCGTCGACATGATGGCAGCCATAGGAGCTGCCAGAACAATTCCCGCAAGCCACGGGGGGAGCACCTCCAAAGCAAGGAGCGGCATGACTTTGTCTGCCACTTCGATTCCAGGGAGGACCACTCTTGCCAAAACGCCGATGAGATGCATGCCAAGCATGATCGAACCTACGACGATCGTCCCGATAATTAAAGCCCTGTGTAGGGAACGGGAATTTTTATAGCTCATTGCCCTTACGGCTACTTGGGGAAGTCCAACGACCCCCACTCCCACTAAGATCCAGAAAGACGAAATATACTTTGCGCTCAGTTCACCATTCGGACCGTGAGGACTTAGTAAATTGGGGTTTTCAGCCTGCAATTCCATCATGATCTTTTCCATGCCGCCACCTGCCATTATGGTGGCAACCAGAAGGATCAAGGTACCTCCAAGCATGACAACTCCCTGGATCGCATCGGTGATGGCAACGGCGCGAAAACCGCCGATTATCACATACACCAGTACAGATATAGCAAAAAGGAACAGAGCCGCTTCGTAGCTCAATCCCGTCAATGATTCAATTAGACGTGCCCCTCCTACCCACTGGGCAATCATCGCAGAAAATAAAAACAAGATGATACTGATGGCCGATAGGACCGTTATCTTATTGCTTCCGTATCGCCCCTGTAAATAATCGATCAATGTAACAGCTTTATATTTCCTTGACATGATGGCAAACTTTTTCCCAAGTATAAGTAGAACAAAATATCCAGTCACAACCTGGCTCATGGCAAGAAGCACCCATGATAACCCATATGTATACGCAGCACCGGGACCACCGATGAAGCTGCTCGCACTGCCGTATGTAGCGATCATCGTCATGGCGAGGATAAATCCTCCAAGTTGCCGGCTCCCGAGGAAATATTCCTGTACAAAGGAATCTGATTTGCTTACGGTTCTAGCCGTATAAATCCCCACTATAAAGATCACAGCCAAAAATACAAATAAGGGAATCAATGCCATGCTATTCAAGATCATCCTCCTCGTCGCCAAAAGGAATATCAGTCAGTAGGTATTTTACGACAACGATCACTAAAAACACCATAAGTAGAAATCCCAGGATACAACTATAGAAGAACCATGCCGGCATCCCTAAGACCCAATCATAATCTGATACAGGCTGCCCCCCGAGTCCAAATGCAAATCCATACCACCATAAAAAATTTATAAGAACGAGAGCAACTCCAATTAATGCTTCGTGATTCGCGATTCGAAACCGTCTATCATCTTTATGATTCACTTCCTTTTATCCCTCCCCCTAAATAAACATCCTTTAACAATTTACGACATGATGATAGGAAATGCAAGAAAAAGACAGGCCTGAAGCATCCGCCTCAGGCCTGTCTTTACAATCTAATAAAAGGGGGGTAATCATGAACCATTCTCTTTATTTGAAAGAGGGGGAACTCTTTTGTTTCATTGAGAATGATTTTCAATATCATTTTAATCTCTCCAAAATAAAAAGTCAACACAAAAGTTTAACTGGACAAAGGGAAATTCTGGTGAAGTATAAAACGAATTGTGGTAAAATTCTAAAATGTACTCACAATTAAAAGAGATAGAATGAGGGGGAATGACTGTGAGAGCAAAATTAAAAACATTTGGAATACCAATCGCGATAATTCTTTTATTGATTGGTGCACTTTTCTTCCATCAACTTCTGAACGTCAAACAACAGCCGGATCCCGATTGGAGCAGATCGATTCCATTGGGCTATTCCTCTGACGAACGTCCGCTTGTCTTTTATAACCAGGAGGGACTATTCTTAGCAAGCAACGGAAAGGTCGATCAGTTTACTTTCGATGAATCACTGAACCCAACGAAAGAAGGTACGCTTAAAACAAGCGTTACCAGAGGCCAACCTTTTTGGACGAACGGAGATAAGGTTATACAGGTGAAGGATGGACAGGTCATTTCATCCGGTTCTAACGGTGTTAAAACCATCGATGATGAAGTAACTGGAATGGGCACTTCATCAAATACCATCTATTACTGGAAACAAGAGGTCCTTTATTCTCTATCTCCAAATGATTTATCAAGCAAAGAAATTTACCGGTTACCTGGTGAAATCCTTGAAGCCTATGCTGGAAACGACGGAAGCACCGTATTACAAGTAAGGCAGGATGATACCCATTCCCATCTTTACTATATGGATGAAGGGTTACAATTGGTGAAGAAGCCATTTGCCATAGTCAATACAGCTACGAATCAGCATATTAACGGGCTGTCTTTTTCAAGCGAAAACAATCAATTGACTCTTTTGTACAATGAAGAAATGCGCGCTCAAGGTACCTTGTCCTATAAGATATTGAAATTGGAAACATCCATTGACGATTTAGGAACGTCGATACTAAAGCCCACCCGTATTGAATTCACGAATGAACAATCAGGATTTAAATTGGAAAGTCCGAGGTCCGTACAGTTCGCAGACATCGATGGAAAGAAGTCCATCCTCTTCACGTCCGAGAGTCATCAGGTAGGGGGGCAAAATACCATCAGTCTGTACGTAGCACCTTTTATTGATTCCAATCAGCTAGTGGCAACACCTGTCAGTACAAGCAAGCATTTTACGTATTCGCCCATTCAGATATCGGACGAAAGTATTGTCTGGCTCGACTATGGGGGTGACTACTATGAATTATTTGGGGCTTCTCAGAATGAACAGGCCATCGCAAAAAGTACAACTTGGTCAAAACGAAGCGTAAAAGAAGCTTTGAATAACTCAGTCCTCATGCTTTTCAGCAGCCTGGTCACTATTTTGGTTTCGTTTTATTGGATACTTCCCTCCCTGTTTGTCTTGATCCTTCTTTACATGTTCAAACCGAATATGTTTGAAAAAGAAGAAATCAACTGGGTGGAATATGCCTCGATCATTCTATTCATCCTAATGCCACTGACATTCATCAGTAAAGCGATGGGAGATTATTTCTATTTTGCTGCGCCCGGCTATCTCACATTTACAGGAAGCGAATATGTCTTATTAGTGATAATCAGCATCCTTACTGCACTGCTTTGGAAAGTTGGTAGAGATCCGGACTGGGGTACATTCGGAGGAGTATTTTATTTCATGGGAATTTATATACTTCTATACGTTACTTCAATAGGTCCATATATCTTTAATCTGTTTTAATACAAAAAACGCTCAGGTCTCCTGAGCGTTTTTTGTAGGCATATCTTCATCTTCTCTCCAATGCTTGCGTTTATAGAAGTACATATAGATCGTGATGCAAAGGGTCAGCCAGGCACCGCCTGCTGTAAAACCGCCAAGGATGTCACTTGGATAATGGACTCCAAGGTATATCCTGCTCATTCCAATCAGCAGGACAAGCATCGCGACCAGTATCACACTCGCCCATTTAAACCGTTTACGATCCAGGGCACGGAACAGGATGAATGCCAGTGAACCATAGAATATGAATGAGCTCATAGAATGCCCACTTGGAAAACTGTAACCACCCTGTTGGATCAATGCTTCAATATCGGGGCGTTCCCGTTTAAATATCCATTTTAGAAGCCCATTGAACCCAGCCCCTGTCATAATAGTAATCGATACAAACAGGGCAAGTGGATATTTCTTCATAAACAGAAGGATGACTACTGCACACCCGGAGAAAATGGTGATACCTTTTATTCCCCCTAAGAAAGTGATGAACGTCATGATCTCCGTCAAGTTAGGTGAAATCGTCCCTCTGACGATTTCGAATACACCATTATCAAATTGTGCGATCTCATTTTCTTTCCATTCTTCCACGATTGATACAAATCCCCAGGTGAAAACAATTAAACACAGCAGGGATACAGCGACAAAGACGCCTTGTTCAATATGCTTCTCCTTCAAGACTTCTCCCTCTCTCCTGACTTACGCCTTCTACTGAGCTTTTTTCTTAGAAGTCGTTTTCTTTTTAGTTGGTTTTTTTGCCTTTTTAGGCTTGGACGAATCGATGGATGCCTGGAGGGCCGCCATTAGATCCGTTACATTTTCTTTCGGTTCTTTTTCTTTGGATGTGACCATTTTTTCCCCAGTTTGTTTCGATTCGATCAATTGACTTAATCGTTCACGATACTGATCCTTATAGTTTTCCGGCTCGAATTCAGTCGTCAGTTGATCGATGAGCATGGTAGCGGTCTTCAATTCCTTTTCGGTGATTTCGTCTCCTTCAGGCACATTCGGGACATCGCCAGTTCCTCTTACCTCATCGGGATAGTGAATGGTTTCCATGACGAGTGTCTGCTCGTATACACGAACGATGGAAAGCTGTTCCTTCGACCTCATCGTGATTTTGGCAATCCCTACTTTCCCTGACTCCTGAAGCGCTTTTCTCAAAAGGGAATAGGCTTTTTTTCCACCGTCGTTCGGTGAAACGAAATAACTTCGATCAAAGAAAATCGGATCGATTTCCTCCATCTTGATAAAATCGACAATCTCTACTGCCTTATCTCCGCTTGCTTCCTTCAGCTCTTTCAATTCCTCATCTTCAAGGACGACAAATTTGCCTTTCGCCACTTCATAACCCTTCACAATATCGGCTTGATCCAATTCCTTTTCACAAGCGGGACATACTTTCTCATATTTAATGGGTGTATGACATTCTTTATGAAGTGATCGGAGCTTGATATCCCGATCTTCCGTAGCAGAATGAAGTTTAATGGGGATATTCACCAGTCCAAAACTGATGGACCCTTTCCAAATAGTATGCATATCTTTCAATACCCTCCTTTACATAAACTAATCCCTTATCCATATCATTTAGTTCCCCAACTTTCTTCATCCCTTTAAACATCTGGAAATAATCCATGTCCCAACCGGACACACTATTACTAAAAAAAGGTGAAATAAATGAAACCGATGCTCCCTACATTACGTCATGAACTTCCTTCCGGGAATGACTGGCTTTATGAGGTGAAATATGATGGCTTCCGCGGCATTTTATCCGTCCAATCCTATGATCATATCACCCTTCAAAGCCGGAATGGGAAAGAACTGCTAAGCCACTTCCCTGAGATAAAGAAGCAAATTCAACAATTACTGGATAAACGTCCATTCAGCCTCCCTCTCATATTGGATGGAGAGGTTGCATTATTACGCTCTTCCTTCAGTACCGAGTTCCAGGAGCTTCAGGTTAGGGGGAGGATGCGGAATGATCGAAAAATCTTACACGCCGCTGCCAGTAGACCTGTTACATTCCTGGTATTTGATTTACTTCAGCTTGAGAAAAAGTCATATATCCAGGAACCCTATCTCAGGAGAAAAGAAAAACTGAAAGAGGTGTTCACCCGCCTTCATTTACCAGTGGAACCCGCTCCTTCTCACCCTTCAACTCTGCAAATGGTTCCTTATTACAAAAACCTTGAGCAAGTGTGGGAACTTGTTGAAATTGATGAAGGGGAAGGGGTTGTCGCGAAGAGGGATCAGAGTAAATGGGACGAGGGAAAACGAAGTACTAACTGGATCAAATGTAAGAACTGGAAACATTGCCAATGCTTTATCACCGCCCTGGATGATGCGAATGATTATTTCCACATCGGCGTATACGATAACGGACAAGTAATGCCAATCGGCTTATTTCATTTCGGTCTTTCAGCTGAGGAAAAAAGGTCGGTGAAAGCGACAATTAAGCAAAACAGTACGGGAAAGAACCATTCTCTTTACTACATAGATCCGGCCATCACCGTAGAAATCGTCTATCTGCATTGGCAGGAAGGAAAGCTTCGGGAGCCCCATTTTAAACAATTCCTTTTTTCCACTCCCCCGGAAGCATGCACACTTGACCAATTTATGATGGACGAAGCCTCTCTTCCTAAAAAGGTTGATATCACTCACCCTGAAAAGATTTTGTTTCGGGAGGTTTCCATGATGAAACTTGATTATATCCGATTCCTCCGTAAGATGTCCGTGGTGATATTGCCATTCTTTAAGAATAGGCCCTTGACCTGCATTCGATTTCCCCACGGGGTTTTCGGAGAATCCTTTTACCAAAAAAACACTCCTGATTACTCTCCTGCTTTTGTCGAAACATACAAAGAGGATCAAATTCATTACACCCTCTGCAATAATCTTAAAACGTTGATATGGCTTGGAAATCAGTTGGCTCTTGAATTTCATGTCCCCTTTCAAAAAGCAGGGGATGAATATGTCAATGAGGTAGTCTTTGACTTAGATCCACCAAGCCGGGATCACTTTTCACTGGCCGTTAAAGCGGCCACAATCATGAAAGAATTATTTGACGGGTTGAATCTGCAGAGCTTTGTCAAAACATCGGGAAATAAAGGGCTTCAAGTGTATATCCCCCTTCCTCCCGGATACACATGGAAAGACACAGGCTTATTTACAGAATTCATCGCTCACTACCTGGTAAGCAACGACCCGGGGGATTTCACGACCGAGCGTTTAAAGAAGAACCGGAAAGGGAGACTGTACGTGGATTATATTCAACACGGAGAAGGCAAAACCATCATCGCCCCCTATTCATTGAGAGGGAATGAAGAGGCTTTGGTCGCCACTCCACTTTGGTGGGATGAAGTGAATGAAAATCTCGATCCTGAACAGTTTACCATTGAAGAAGTCTTAAGAAGATTTCAGGTAAAAGGATGTCCTTTTACTAAATTTGATCAAGTGAAAAAATTTCAGCCATTTGACAAAGTGATTGATTTTTTGAAAAAACAGGTCAAAACTAATAAAGATGGTGCCCCGAAATCATAGGGGCACCATCTTTGGCTATTCTTTGGTTATCTATGCGCTCATGAACACTTTGCTTTCGACGATTGACTTGGCATGTTTCTGTAAGTGCTCATACATGCCCTCTTCAGTAAATTCCTGTCTTGACACTTCATGATACTGCTCGGGATTAGAAAGTGACAATTCTAATTGCGATTGATATAGATACGTTGCATTTCCAATCAACTCCATGTTGTAGCGTCCTTCACCCAATTCGTTCACGACGACACGGACTTTCCCCCCGTTATTATATACTTCGATTTCCTGACCGAATTCATTTTGCTGAAGTAAGCATGTTACAAGACTGGAAGCAGACATGGCTGTCCCACACGCATTTGTGAAGCCGACGCCTCGTTCATACGTACGGACATAGATGGATCCCTGTTCCAGTGGATGAACAAAACTTACATTGACTCCATCGGGAAACAGATTATTGGGACCATTCACTGTTTCAGCAATGGATTTCTGCTCGTTCGAGAGGATATGCTCTGTGCCGACGACACTGATCAAATGAGGGTTTGGCACTGCCAGGGCAGAGAATGTTAAATGATCTGAAATTTCAGGAATGCTTTCATTTACCATCGTCTCACGATCGATGTTCATTGGCAGCTGATCCAGTTGAAAAAGGACAGGGGAAATTTCAACATTATATGTCGGGATGTTTTCAAAAATGGATTCCTGTGAAGACACTCGAAGATCCGCTTTCATCGTTTGGACAACGATGTTCTCTTTCTCCAGCAGCTCACATACATAGCGGCCGACACATCGCAGGCCGTTTCCACACATTGATGCCTCTGAACCATCTGCGTTGAAGACCCGCATTCTGGCATCGCAATTCTCGCTTGATAATACAAATAAGATCCCGTCTGCCCCGAAGGACGACTTACGATCACATAGGGCAAGGGCAAGATTCTGTCTTGCTTCTTCCGTAAAATCATATCCATTGGTCATTTCATCAATTAGTAAAAAGTCATTTCCAGAGCCATGACATTTTATTAGATTCAAGTCCATCGTGAATCCCTCCACGGTAATTTACTAGTAAACTATTCATAATAGTCTTAGCTTGCCACAAACAAGCTCAATACGCAATCTTCTTCCCCTCATTTTCAAAAATAAGACATGTTCACAGTTGAATTATATGGATCATTTCGAGACAATGGATATGGTGATGATGATGAAGGAAGAATACCGTTTTCGTTTTCAAGTCCATAAGGTGGAAGAAGCAGATGATGAATATGAGTCAAGGGATGTCACTGTGTTCGCCCGGATCTTCAACGACAAAAAAGACCTCGTACATGAAGGTCTCTTTCGGGTGCGTTTCAATACGATCGGAATCTACCCTTCCCCTGCAGATGTGGGCCGCCAGATTTATTCAAAGCACTTACAGCGGCTGCTCCTCATGGAATTGAAACGGTATATCAAACCCCAAAGAAAATATCTTTCTCCAGGGGATTATAAACCTGTATGGTAGCATTATGTCAGCTCGGTTACTTCATGATTCAGGAGCTCTTCCGTCCATTTGCAGGAATGATGATAACTCTCCATCACTTCCCTTTTGTTTAACTTCAATTCGGTCATTTTCATTTCGATCTCTATCCAGTTCGCCTGTTCAATGGAGATGACGAGTTCCAATATCTTCTTAAGGTCATTACGGGACCCCGTTAATGCATTGCAAATGGCGTCATTCAAAGGTAAATCCATCAAGATGCGATCGATCGGCATGGAAAGAATAGTATCCATCAAGGAAAACATACCCGTGAGGAAGTAACTTGATTTAATGGATATCCGATTGTGTTTTTCTGCCAGCAATTCACACATCTTCGCCCTCGTCAAACATAATCTAATCACTTCATTGTCCAATTGTCTCTTCTTCTCCACCTGTTCCCTGACTGCCAAAATGTAGATCCATCGTTTGATTTCCACAAGGCCTAACAGAACAATGGCATGACGGATGGAATGAATCTTATGTTTCGGGCGGTAAGCTGGAGAGTTGATCAATTTCAATAATTTATATGACAGGGAAAGATCCTGTTCGATCAATTGACTGATCCTTTCAATGTTTGGTTCCGACATTTCCAGGCTTTGAATGATGGTATAATACGAATGAAAATAAGTCGGGACATCCTGACTGGCGATGATTTTCGGCTTACTGAAGAAATAGCCCTGAAAGAAGTGATACCCTTTCCCCAACGCTTCTTCGTACTGATCCCCGGTTTCAACTTTTTCAGCAAGTAGCCTGTACCCGAGTAAATTAGAAAGAATCTCAATGCTTCCCCGCTCCGTATCAGTTGTATTCATGAAATCCACCTTCACATAATCCGCCAGTTTCATCAATTCCCTGAAATAGGGATTCAATTCATTGAATATAAAATCGTCCAAGGCAATCTTATACCCCAAGTCTTTTAATTCCTGACAAACGACCAGAACATCAGGACCAGGAACCACACTCTCGAGAATCTCCACAACGATCTCCCTCGGATTAAAATAAGTCGGGACTCTCAGTCTCAGAAGATTCTCTGTGAAATTAATAAAACAAGGCTTCCCTGCTGAAAGGCTCTCCAGCCCGATATTTAAATAGCTGTTAATGATGACATCTGCGGTTGCCTGATCCCCGTCAATCGAAGGAAACATATTGATTTCATTGTTTCGATATAGAAGTTCATACGCCACCGTTTCTTGATTACGATTAAAAATTGGCTGCCTGGCTACAAATACTTCCATCAAAATCACTCCTGCGTTCCTGTTCAACATTTGGAAAAATAGTTAAAAAGATTCATATTTTTCTTTAATAGTAACAAGAAATATGTGGAAAGTCCACGAGATTTGACATTAGTTGTAAATAAGCAAGTGAAGACCCTGATTGTCCGATTAAGTGGTAATAAAGCAGAGAGGCCCATCACCAAATGTAATGGGCCTCTCTGCAAAAATTCGCCTTAATGAATCGAATGAACAAAGAAATTCATCAAAAACAGCGCAGCGATGATATATAGAGGAATTGAAACTTCCCGTGCCTTCCCTGTAGCCAATTTTAATACTGGATACAGAATAAAGCCGATGGCGATTCCGTCCGCGATACTATACGTAAACGGAATCATCGCGATGATGAAAATGGCGGGGAATGCCTCTGTCAGATCACGAAGATCCATATGTCGTATATTTTGAATCATCAAGCCACCGATGATGATAAGAATCGGGGCGATGGCATGATCCGGAATCCACTTTAAATACGGAATGAACAACACAGACCCCAAAAATAATACGCCCGTAGTCAAGCTTGTCAACCCAGTCCGGCCGCCTGCCGTCATGGCTGCTGCACTTTCCACCGTCGAGACTGTCGGACTCGTTCCGAAAAACCCTGATGTGAATGCGGAAAAAGCATTAGCTTGAAAGGCTTTAGAATATTTATGCGGTTGATCAATCATATCCGTATGACCGTGAACGAGACCGATGTTTTCAAATACCAGCACCATCGTTACAGAAAAAACCGCTATCCAAAACGGAATTTCCATAATGGCACTAAATGATATTTGACCGAAAACCTGGCTGTATTCACTTAAATGGAATGAGCTCGATTGAATGGAAGGCTCAATCCCGAAAATGAATCCCAGCACGGTACCAAATGCGATACTCCATAAAAATTGACCTTTTACATTGCGGATGAAAAGAAAAATCGTCACCAGGAACGTCAGCACCGTGGCCAACACCTTTAACTCCCCAAAATCACCGATCATGATGATGGCACTGTCACCTCTCTGAATGAGACCGCCTTTTTCAAGACCGATAAACATTAAAAACATCCCTAACCCTACAGTAATGGCTTCTTTTAATGTTTTGGGAATGGCTTCCGATAATACTTTAGAAAGCTTTGTAAATGCAATGATCATAAAGAGTATTCCTGAAATCACTATGACAGCTAATGCTTCCTGCCATGAAAGGCCTGACGATTTTACCAGTGTGAATGTAAACATTGCATTAATTCCCATGCCTGGAACCAGAAGTATTGGCGCATTTGCCCAAAAGGCCATCACCAAGCACCCAACGAAGGAAGCAAGTATCGTTGCCATGACTGCCCCTTCAAATGGAATTCCAGCTTCAGAAAGAATTAAAGCATTCACAGCGATGATATAGACAATCGTAAAGTAACCGATCGCGCCTGCCATCATCTCCTGTTTCATCGAAGTACCGTGATCCTTTAACTGAAAAATACCTCCACGTGCTTTCATATTATGATCTTCCTATAAAACTGCCCTCTCCCTACCCGCTCCTCCTGTAATAAGGGGAGCCACAAAATACTATTCTAGCAAAAGGTCTGACGTTTGCCAATATGTATTTTGTGGGGGCTGTCCCCTCAAAAAAAAAAAAAACGAGTCTCCAGTGCAGGAGACTCGTCAAATCCTTATTTATCTATTTCACGGATCAAATTTGCCATTTCGATGGCCGATACCGCTGCATCCCATCCTTTGTTCCCGGCTTTTGTGCCGGCTCTTTCGATTGCCTGTTCGATTGTATCAGTCGTCAAGACCCCAAAGATGACGGGCACGTCTTCCTGCAGGCTAAGATTGGCCACTCCTTTAGCAACCTCTCCGCTTACGTATTCAAAATGAGCGGTTGCTCCGCGGATGACCGTCCCCAACGTAACAACGGCATCATATTTCCCTGAACGCGCCAGTTTTTTGGCGATCATTGGAATTTCAAATGCTCCTGGCACCCATGTGACGGAGACATTCCCTTCTTCAACACCGTGTCTCTTCAAGGCATCTTCCGCTCCGCCCAGCAGCTTGGATGTGATGAATTCATTAAAACGTGAAACGACGATGGCCACTCTTAATCCTGATCCTACTAAATTTCCTTCATAAATGGTTTTCATTGTGTATTCCTCCTAAAATTTAAGTAAATGTCCCAGCTTAGTGTGCTTTGTTTTTAAATACTTCTCATTTTCGAATTTCGCAGGCATCTGGATCGGTACCCGACCTGCGATTTCTAGACCATATCCATTAATCCCGGCAATCTTTCTCGGATTATTGGTCAATAGACGCATCTTGGTTATACCTAAATCTCTCAGGATCTGCGCTCCGATTCCATATTCTCTTAAATCGTCACCAAAGCCCAGTTTTTGATTGGCTTCCACGGTGTCATAGCCTTCTTCCTGGAGCTTATAGGCCTTCAGTTTGTTTATTAATCCAATCCCACGGCCTTCTTGCCTCATATAAAGGAGGACACCCTTTCCTTCTTCTTCAATCTGGGTAAGGGCTGTGGCGAGCTGAGGGCCGCAATCACAGCGATTGGAACCGAAAACGTCACCTGTCAGGCATTCGGAATGTACCCGCACGAGGACATCCTCCTGCTCTGACCATTCCCCTTTTACAAGGGCGATATGCTCTTTTCCTGTAAGGTTTTCTGTGTAAGCAACCGCCTTGAAGGTGCCGAATTCAGTAGGAAGCTCAATTTCCACTTCCCTCGTCACAAGCATTTCTTTCTTTCTTCTATACCTGATTAAATCTTCAATGGAAATGATCTTCAAATTCCATTTTTCAGCGAGCTTCATTAATTCAGGCACCCTGGCCATCGTTCCGTCTTCATTCATGATTTCACAGATTACCCCGGATGGTTGTGCACCTGCAAGAACAGCCAGATCGATGGCTGCTTCTGTATGGCCAGCACGTTTTAGAACCCCGCCATCTTTGGCGACAAGGGGAAATACATGTCCGGGCCGTTTAAAGTCCTCCGGCACTGAATCTTCGTTCAATAATTGCTGTATGGTGGTCGATCTTTCAAATGCACTAATCCCTGTCGTTGCCGATTTATGATCCACTGAGATGGTGAAGGCCGTGCCATGGGGGTCTGTATTTGACATCGTCATCGGCGTAAGCTTCAATTTGTGTGCTATTCCTTCTGTAATGGGGGCACAAATCAAGCCTCTCCCTTCTTTAGCCATAAAATTAATGACTTCAGGTGTCGCTTTATCTGCCAGGGCAATAAAATCTCCCTCATTTTCACGATTTTCGTCATCCACAACGATGACGACTTTACCTGCTTGTAAATCTTCCAGAGCTTCTTCGATTTTATTAAACATGGGGCAACCCCTCCTCTTAGTCAGCGAAACCATTTTGAGATAAAAAATCATAGCTGATGCTGCTTGAAGTACTCTTAGACTGTTCGTTTGCTTCATAGAAACGATGAAAATATTTCGCCATTACATCACATTCGATATTGACAAGGTCCCCTGCTTTCTTTCCACCAAGCACCGTGTCTCCTCTGGTCTGAGGGATAAGCGAAATCGTAATGGTATTATTTTTTACACCAAACACTGTAAGGGAGGTGCCGTCAATTGCGACCGATCCCTTCATGATGAACAGATGGCTCTGATGTTCAGGAATGGAAATGTCCATATACCAGGCGTTTTCCACCTTCTCTACTCGCAAGATGGTCCCGACCCCGTCTACATGACCGTTGACGAAGTGACCGCCGAAACGACCGTTTGCCGCCATGGCTCTTTCCAGGTTCACTTTCGAGCCACGGGTTAAAGTCCGTAAGGTGGTCCCTTCAAACGTTTCTGGCATGACATCAACCTGAAACTTGCTGGAGCTGTATGACGTGACGGTTAAACAAACCCCGTTCACACTGATGCTGTCCCCGATATGGATATCTTCGAGAATGCGGCTCGCAGCAATCGTCAGTTCCATGGAAGAAGAAGATTTTTTCATGTGTTCCATCGATCCAATTTCTTCAATGATTCCAGTAAACATCCTTCTCCCCCTTTCACAAAGGTTCCCGTTTTGGCCGTGCGATAATTTTGATATCCTGTCCTACACGATCGAGGCCAGCGATCTCCATTTCCAACCCTTCTGCAATGGTTGGAAATCCTTTTCCTCCAAAACTCGTGAAGGCAGTACTTCCACCCACAAGCTTTGGAGACATATACATAATCATTTCCTGAAAGGCTCTTTCCTCTAAGAAGGCGGAATGTATAGTAGAACCACCTTCTACATATAGTGAAACGATTTTCCGGGAACCAAGCTCTTTCAGAACGGAGTGAATGCCTACCTTATCGTCGGTAAGGGACATGATTTCACATCCTCGATCGATATAGGGCTTCTTCTTTTCATCTATGACCGAACTGCCTGTAAAGATGATGGTTCTACTTTCAAGATCCTCTACTACATGAGAATGGATCGGTGTACGCAAATAGGTATCTAATATTATTCGAATGGGGTTTTTTCCACCTTGGGGCAAACGGGTGGTAAGGTGTGGGTTATCTTGAATGACGGTATTGACTCCTACTAATATCGCGTCATGCCTGTGACGATCATAGTGGACATCGATTCTTGAGGCTTCGGATGTAATCCACTTACTGTCTCCCGAAGCAGATGCGGTTTTTCCATCTAATGTAACCGCTGTTTTTAGCGTGACATATGGGGTACCATTTTGAATGAAGTGAAAAAAATGTTTATTTAGTTCAAGGGCCTCTTCTTCAAGCTCACCCACAACCACTTCAATGCCTGCATTTCTTAATTGTTGAATTCCCCGTCCAGCCACTAAAGGATTGGGGTCCCTGGTGGCGATATGGACTCTCTTTATCCCGCTTGAGATCAACATTTGAGAGCAGGGAGGTGTTTTCCCATAGTGGGAACAAGGCTCAAGAGTAACGTAAATATCGCTTCCTTTCGCTTTGTCTCCTGCCATTTTAATGGCATTCACTTCTGCATGACCTTCCCCTGCTTTCAGATGGGCACCTGTCCCGACAATCTCTCCATTTTTGACAACCACAGCCCCTACCACAGGGTTTGGCGAGGTTTGGCCAAGGGTTGCCTTTGCCATTGAAATGGCAAGCTTCATATAATGGGTATGATTCAATTGATGTACCTCCCTTCTTTTAAAAATACTATTCAGAAATAAAGAAACCCCAAGTAACGGTCTACTTGGGGGAAGTTGGCATGACTAAATAAAGCATTTGATTTGATGTTTCAAAAAGGAAAAATCATCCACGAACACTGGCCGGACTCTTCCCTTATTCATCAACTAAATGCTGCCGTTCCTTCTCCCATCCAGACTTTCACTGTCGGCTTTGGAGTTTCACCAAATCCACCGTCTAATATGTATTAGCCGGGTCACGGACTAAGAGCATACGCTCATCACCGCCGGTAGGGAATTTCACCCTGCCCCGAAGGAAACCTATTCGATTATCATTATTCTATCATAGTTTCACAAATAAAATCATGTAAGACGAACTAAAATAAGATTTTTGTCCTAATTTTTAGATTATAGGTGAGGAACTCACCCTATAAAAAAATGCCTCTATGGATCAGAAGCAAGTTTCTTTCATATGTGTTCCATACTTCCCTTCAATATTGTATCCAAATCCTTAAAAAGAATGAGCTACGATGTGAGGAAATAATCACTGTCTACGTACCATAGAAAGATCAGCAGCCAGTCCATATCATCATTGTATGTTTCATAAAATGAAACGTAACTATGATGGGAATCGAATAGCCGTTGAACGCTTTGAGGGAGGTATCCCTTTTGTAAGGATAGGTAATTTTTCTCTTGATAGTTTAAGATCCATCTCTTGTTTCCTTTATAGATGAGGATTGTGTCCCCACCTTCATTCTGCCACTCTATGGCGGTCGCACTTTGATATTTTAATTGAAACATCATTCTTCTCTCAGGATGATCGATCTTTATGATCCTGCTCCACTTCGAAAATGACAGTGGCGGTTTATGCTTTCTATGAAACAAGTAATGCTTGGGATTGTTGATCATGGATGTACGTTGAATAAAATAGTGTGACCATCCGTTGGTTTTTAAATAATAGGAGCCTTCCTTCGTATGAACCCCCACAAGTGAATGCAGAGAGACAGGCATATTTTCATAATACAGACGGTTTGCCTTCTTAAGTTCCTTTTTCAGACTATAACTGAGATACAGATTTGAAAACGCAGGGATGAAGATCAACAGGGGAAAGTAATATAATTGCTGTGTCACTACAAGCATCCCTACACCAATGAGAAAATACATGACACTTCTGAAAAGCAACGTATATTGTTCATTTTTGTATATTTGATAGAGGTTCATAGAATGCTCGTCCTTTCAAGGAATCTCTATCATATGTATGTTTAAAATCTGTAAAAAGACCTAATGTCAGGAAAGCGAGGAGAATGAACAGAACTCTTTTCACAAATGGTGGTTCTATTCACCCCTTACGTTCTTATGAGTGGACCAGCTTCCCTGATTGGTTCCATTCGAATAACCGCTTCCATTTCGATTCTGCGTCATGATAGCCCTGCCAGTAAAGTTCGTCCAGTTTTTGGGGGTTTTTTTCAATCCGGCTTACTTTAAGTGGAAGCTCGGGCTGGATGATCAAAACCTCTCCATTTTTTTCTTTTGTCTCAATTTCCTTAATTGTTTGATTGTAGCGCATATATCGGTTCATCAATGTTTTGTGCAGCTCTGGATATTGAGGATATTTCCTTTTAACCAGGAAAGAAAATTTTGAAGGCTTTTTGTAATATCCTCTATTCCGGGTCAGGATGACCACATTTTTTTTGAATCCGTCCTGCTCGGCTTTTTCAATGGGAACCGGATCGCTTATGCCCCCGTCAAGGAGGTGTCGGGAAGCGAATTCAACAATCGGAGCAACAAATGGAAGAGAACTTGATGCGCGTATGATTGTGAGAAGATCTTCTCCATAATCCTTCCTTGAGAAATAGACTGGTTTTCCTGTATGACAATCGGTTGTCCCGACTACAAATTCCGTGCGATTGGAGTGAAAAGCTTTGTAATCGAAGGGGACCAATTTATTCGGTATTTCATCAAAGACATAATCCATCCCGAATAATTCGCCTGTTTTCCAGTAGTTCCGCCATGATAAATATTTAGGGTCGCGGATGAAATCAACATTCACCTTTTTGTTACGGCCATTTTGTTTGGATAAATAAGAAGCGGCATTGCATGCACCTGCAGAAACCCCGATGACATAAGGGAATTCAATTCCGTTCTCCAAGAAAAATTCAAGCGCCCCCGCCGTGTAGATCCCTCTCATTCCGCCACCTTCGAGGACGAGTCCTGTCTCGTTAATCATCATCTTCTTGACCACCTGCCATTTGCTGTAATAGAAATTGCTTCACTTCTAGAGGGTACAATTTTTTCCCGGACAGTTCCTCTATCGGAATCCAGCAGGGAATATATTCCCCTCTATTCCTGGTATAATCGTATTCTTCACCTTTTCCTGAGCCAAATAAGCCATTATATTTTCCCACAAAATAATAAGAATGTGTATTATTCTGCCTGAAGGTCAACGCGATTTTCAGTCCCGAGACGTTGATTCCCAGTTCTTCCTTCGCTTCCCGGACCGCCGTTTCCATTTCGGTCTCCCCTCCCTTCATGCCTCCCCCTGGAATCACATAATATACACAGCCATTCCTAATTCTTTTTATGACCGCCAGACTGCCATTTTCAATGAGGATGATGCCTGCACGATGGATCATTTTCTATCAGCACCTCCTTCTACCCCCATTCGACATAAATCACTTAAATCCTTTTCTAATCATACAATAGGTCCGTCCCTCATAAAGAACGAGCTGGCTTTTTTTTAAGAAAAAAAGCACCGAGACCCTTCTTATTACGGGGCTCGATGCCGTCATTTCTCTTGATATAAAGTATACAGTTTATTGACTTCTGCTTTGACGGTTTCCACAAGGGTAGAAGGAGAGATCACTTCAGCCTGACTTCCAAAGGTGAAGATCCAGTTTACGAGACCGGTACTTACCCGGGCTTTGGTCGACAAAATAAAATGGTCCTCACCGTGCCTTTGAATATTGACATTTTTCCCGAACTTATCGATCACCACATTGATGAGGTTGTTATGTAACTTAATCTTGATCCACTCCTCATCTCCGGCAAACATTTGAAAGGTTGACTGGACGTATTTGGATACATCGAAGCCTTCATATGGATAGGTTTCCGCGAGCATCTCAACATTACGCAGTCGATCGACCCGATAGTGACGTATTTCGTCCGCTTCAAAATAGTAAGCAATAAGGTAATAAAAATCATTCGCCCATGCAAGAGCGTACGGTTTCACCTTATACAGCCGGCCCTCATGACTGAGGTTAAACCGTTTATTGACATCATACCGCCCGTATTGAAATGTAATCATCCTCCGTTCTGCAATCGCTTCATGGATATCATGGATGGTGCGGCGAATAAAAGGACTCTCACTTTTAATGGAAGAATCGATTTGGATTTCATTATGTAACTTCTTCCCTTGTTGATGGCTTGTCAGCTGCTTTATCTTCCCGGTCAGCTGCCTCGTTTCCTGCTTCGAAATGAATTTGGCAGAGACAACTGCATCCATGAGCATCCTTAGTTCGTATAACTCGAACAACCGGTATTGGTGGCTGTAATATTTAGGAAGTCCATCTTTTTCCTGATTGATGGTCACGTCGAAACCGTGTCTGATGAGATGATCCAGATCATCTTTTAAGGAATTCTTGTTAAGTTTCAAATCGGGTCCGTATGTCTCTTTAAAGCGAAGAATGATATCATCCAGATTCAGCTCGTGATCTTCGTCCGTTTCTTGTTTTAAAATACTCATAAGCTTAAGCAGTCTTACTTTATTGTCAATCCTCGTCATAGGGATACATTCTCCTTTGTAGAGATGATCGTTTTATAAAATTATAAAGTGAATGAAATTTTTGTCAACTTTCTTATTCCTTATTCTGTTTTTAAGAAAGAAAAAGAACCCATGAGGCACATGAGTTCAACCTTTTCTTATTTCAATAATCGAAAGACTGTCGGAATTTTGTAATAGTCACCTTCGTATGCCTTTATCGCACCCAGGATCGTGAAGATCAGTGCCAGCACCCCTACGATGGGAGCTAAGACAAATCCGATAAGTACCACCATGAGAATGCTGCTTACAAATCCGTATACGGCGTATGAGATGAGAAAGTTCAAGTATTCCTTTCCATGGAAATCCACAAACTCCGATTCATCCTTTTTAATGAGCCAGATGATCAATGGACCGACGAATACGGTGAAGAAGCTTGATATATAGATAAGAGCTGCCATCATTCTTTCATCTTTTGTCGGCATGCCAATTCCTCCTTGTACAACACTTTTAGCAGACACTCTGATTGTATCCTCCTCTATATTTACGTCTTTGCATTCATAAAGTTTCACCCATTTTTTAGATTTTGTTTATGGGTACTTTTTAGGTTTCTTCATGACAACCTTCATGAAATGTGACGGATCGGAATATACGTTTAAAAGAGGAGTTTGTCCTTAGAGTTCTTGAAGAAAGGCAGTGGAGAATGTGAATAAAATTGAGGCCTTTATACTGGGCGTTATACAAGGGTTAACAGAGTTTCTTCCGATTTCAAGCACAGGGCATCTTTATCTAGGGAGGCTTGCATTTGGACTTGAAGAAGCCGGACTCTTCCTGGATACGATGCTTCATATCGGTACTTTGATTGCCGTCTTTGTCGTTTATCAGAAGGAACTTTTATACATGCTGAGGCACCCATTCAGTAAATTATCCTGGATTCTCATCATCGGAACCATCCCTGCTGTGATTATAGGATTTATGTTTGAAGACTATTTTGACAAGATATCAAAGACAGGGTCTACCATCGGTTGGGAGTTTCTTGTGACAGGATGTATTATGTATGTTGCTGACGGGGTGAAGAACGGATATAAAAAGTTGGATGATCTCTCATACAGGGATGCTTTGGTGATCGGCAGCTTCCAAGCAGCTGCCATATTCCCCGCCCTTTCAAGATCCGGTTTAACGATAGCAGCAGGATTATTCAGGAAATTGGACAGAGAAACAGCAGCCTATTTCTCCTTTCTCCTTTCTACGCCTGCCATTCTTGGAGGGATAGTGCTTCAAGGAAAAGAAATGATCGGTGGCGAGGCTGAAGCGATCCCCTTCTCAAGTTTAGCCATCGGAACAGTCAGCGCGGCAGTATTCGGCTATTTCGCTATTATGACCATGGTGAATTTCTTGAAAAAGCACTCCCTTAAAATATTCTCCTATTACGTTTGGGCTTTGGGGCTCTTGATTCTCATTCTTCAATATTCAGGATTCATGTAGGAGGATAAATATGAACCATGAATGGATTTTACACATCCTTACATTCTTAACCGATTTAGGATATGCGGGAATCTCCCTCGCACTCATGATTGAAGTCATCCCGAGCGAGCTTGTCCTAAGCTATGCAGGTTTTATGGTAAACGCCGGAAAACTTACGTTTATAGGTGCCTTCATCAGCGGTGTCGTCGGTGGGACCGTAGCTCAGTTATTTCTTTACTGGCTTGGATATTATGGAGGCAGACCGTTTTTTGAAAAATACGGGAAATTTCTGTTTATTCATTCAAAGCATATTTATGCTTCTGAGAAATGGTTTGAGAAGCACGGGACGATAGTCATATTCACGGCACGTTTCATTCCGATCGTCCGCCATGCGATCAGTATACCCGCTGGCATTAGCCGCATGCCATTCTCTACTTTCACTCTGTACACATTTGCAGCCATGCTCCCCTGGACATTGTTGTTTATGATCATCGGGATGGAACTTGGTACACATTGGGAACATATCGAGGTCATCGGAACCCGCTATATTAAACCCCTCAGTTTAATAGCTGTTCTCTCAACCCTTTTTTATCTGATTTATTCAAATAGGAGAAATAAAAGAATGGATTAACTTCTTTTTTCACTGAAAATTGTTTAAAATAAGAAGGAAACAATCGTCACGAAAGGAAAAACGATGAATTCCATACTTTTAAAAAATGCAACCATTTATCCCATTACATCCGAGCCTATTCATAATGGAGCTTTACTCATAAAAGACGGAAAAATCAAACAAATATTCCCCCATGACGTGGAAAGAATCCACCACGCTTCCGTATACGATTGCCAGGGGAAATTTCTTTTTCCCGGATTCATTGACTGCCACACTCATTTAGGTCTCTACGACGAAGGTACAGGCTGGGCAGGTAATGACGCCAATGAAACCATCGAGCCGATGACCCCTCATATCAGGGCCTTCGACGGTGTATACCCATTGGACCCGGGCTTTAAAGACGCCCTTAAATATGGCGTCACCACCGTGAATGTCATGCCAGGAAGCGCGAATGTCATCGGCGGTACCACAGCGGTGATCAAAACCCATGGTTCAAACATCAAGTCCATGCTTATCAAAGAAACTTCCGGATTGAAAATCGCTTTAGGCGAAAATCCGAAACGAATCCACAGCAATGGAAACAATGATTCCATAACACGCATGGGGATCATGGGAATGCTCAGGGAAGCCTTTTTCTCTGCTAAATATTGTGACCAGCCTGAGGAACTGAGAGTCGCTCCCTTAGTTTCTGCTTTAAAACGGGAAATCCCAGTTCGGATTCACGCTCACAGGGCAGACGATATTTTATCCGCAGTTCGTTTCGCTGAGGAATTCAACCTCGACCTCCGTATTGAACATTGCACTGAAGGTCACCTCATATCAGATGAACTTAAAGGAAAGAATTTAAAAGTTTCTGTCGGTCCGACGTTTACAAGACGCTCGAAGGTAGAGTTAAAAAACAAGAGCTGGATCACCTACCAGAAGTTGACGGAAGCCGGTGTCGAAGTGTCGGTTACGACCGATCACCCCTACACACCCATCCAGTATCTGAACATGTGTGCGGCGATTGCTGTACGTGAAGGTTTGGAGGAACAAAAGGCATTGGAAGGAATCACCATTGCTCCTGCCAGAAACCTTGGTGTATTTGACCGGATCGGAAGTATTGAAGTGAATAAGGATGCCGATTTAGTCCTTTGGAGCCACCATCCATTCCACTTTATGGCAAAGCCCTTGTTGACATTCGTCAATGGGAAAATCGCTTATCAAAACGTGTAGAAATTTGTTAAAAATTTTCTTCAAAAATCAGCATTTTACCTATTTCCTTTTTGAGATATTTCGTATATGATACAGATGGATAATATATTTCCGATTACAAAGATGCGATCTATTCATATAGTGAGCGACTGTAATGAAGGGAAGGCAAAAGGTGCGCCACCAGTTTCTTGACTGGTCTTAGTGGGTTCGATTCCCACCCCGAAATTTTTTAGTTACCATTTAAAAATTTCGAGGGTGGGATCGTACGCGAGCAGACTGCCCTCAAGGAGGGTCTACTATGATCAAGAAACGTGAATTACATGAGTGTCATGAACTTTATGACCTGATGGTGCACCCGGATGTCTTCCCTTTTGTGCGTCAAAAGGCGTATTCCTATGAGGAACTTCTTTTCCTGACGAAACAAACCATTGAAGCAGAAGAACGGGGAGACCTTATTTCACGGACGATTTTGGACGAGTGGGGCAACCCTATCGGCACGATCAATTTATTTGATATCCAGGAAAATGCAGGATTCCTTGGAACATGGCTCGGTAAACCCTTCCATGGCAAAGGCTATAACCAGCCTGCAAAGGATGCATTCTTTTCCGAGTTATTTTTTGAACTGGGCATGGAAACCATCTTTATGAGAATCAGAAAGGTGAATACCCGTTCACAAAAGGCCGCAGAAAAACTGCCTTATGTCGTAAAGGCTAATGAATCAAGGAAATCTCTTTATGATCAATTAAATGCTCAAGAAGAAGTGTATGATTTGTATGAAATCCCTAAAGATCTTTACACCCTCTATTTATATCAGCTTCAGCAATCCCCGGAAGAAGAGCAGGCGCTTGAAGCGTAAAGACAGAAAAAGGTTATCACAAAGGTATTTACCCTTTGTGATAACCTTTTTGTTAAGAACGGATTAAAAGGAGGCATGGATCATAAAAAATATGGTAAAAGTGATGGCTAGCTTTAGATGCCATGCCCGGTCCTTCCTTTTGAAGCGCTTAAATCCCATGCCTACTAGGAGGAAGAGCGTGATACTCGAGAGTATCCCCGTTATATTTGTGAAGTCCCAATGGAAATCTCTGATGATTGCCAGAATTCCGTGTAACACTACACCTGCCGTTGCCAATAGTGCTAAGGGAACGTGCCATTTCCTCAACAGCTTTCCTGCAAATTGGACAAAGCGTTTTATTTCAATATCCTTCCACTTTACTTCTTTCAGGCCATTCCATTTCAATAACAGGAAGATCGGAAAGATACTGAGGACGACAAAATAAATAATTCTTGCTATGGACCCGAATTGTTTGAGAAATTCCTTGTAGGATTCCTCATCCATCCCCATGAGCACTTCCTGGTTAGCCGTTATGAGGAGAATTCCTGCAGCAGATAAACAGCTGCTTAGTACCAAATAGAAGATGATATTTTTCCGTTCCTTTGGACTTGGGATGAATTTCGATAAAAATGATGGGTGGCTTACTTTCGATTTGGATTCCATTTACTTTCTCCTATTATCATTAAGAATTATACGTTTACTATAACCTTCAACCATGAAAAATAAATGAAATTCCAATGAATATTCTTTTTTTCAATGCCTAATCGTTGGAATTTATCTTTTTGAAGAAGCAAGTGGTGGTTCATTTCCGCTCGATGTGCTCGCTTTCCACGAATTAAAAAGGAGCTGAATGTGTTGATGCATGATCTTCAATTCTAAGATCAGCAACGATACACTCAAACTCCTATTCTTATTTCTGTTTAGCCATTTTCTCGAAATACAGGTTTCTAACCACAAATGTTTTATAATTTTCCAATTTCCTTTTTTCTATAGGATGATGGTTGATTCCCATCTTTTTAAGTTCTTGTAGATACCATCCTTTTGAGTACTGATACGCCATTCCACTTCTCCCCTTCACCCATTTGTATACTATATGCTTGAAGGGGAGTCCAATGACTTTTTATCGGGACATGGAGGAAAGTACCTCGTACATGTCCTGGATGGTGTAGGCTTTTTCACCTTTTTCCATATTGCGAATCATTGTGTCACGATTTTCCTTAAGCTCGTTGACACCCGCCAAAAAGCTCTTTTCGCTCAGCTCTTCTTCTTCCAGCTTTAACGCATAGCCGTGTTTAACGAAGCTGTTGGCATTCAGGATTTGATCTCCACGGCTTGCTTCCCTTGATAGGGGAATCAATAACATCGGTTTCTTTAAGGCTAGAAATTCAAAGATGGAATTCGAACCGGCACGGGATATCACGAAATCCGTCATCGCAAGGTAATGAGGCAGTTCACCCTTGATGAATTCGTATTGACGATATCCTTTTTGTACTAGGCTTTCATCCACATTTCCTTTTCCACAAATATGAATGATTTGAAAGGTAGAAAGCAGCTCCTCCAGATTCCCTCTTACCGCTTCGTTAATCTTTCTCGCTCCAAGACTTCCTCCCATGATCATCAAAACAGGCGTATCCTCATAATAACCAGTTAACCGCTTCCCTTCACGGGCATCACCCGTAAATAATTCTTCACGGATGATGGCTCCTGCGCATAATGATTTATCACTCGGAAGGGATTGGACCGTTTCCGGGAAAGTCGTAAATATTTTTGTAGCGAATGGGACGGCAAGTTTATTGGCGAGTCCCGGAGTGACATCGGATTCATGGATTGCCACAGGAACTTTGGCTATCTTAGCAGCCATGACGACCGGGACGGAAACAAATCCCCCTTTGGAAAAGATGATGTCCGGTTTCGTCTTCCTGATGACGGATAGAGCGTCAACTACCCCTTTCATCACTCGAAAGGGATCTGAAAAGTTTTTCCAGGAAAAATATCTTCTAAGCTTCCCGCTGGAAATGCTTTTGTACGGGATATGTGGAAATTGTTCAGTAATGATTTCCTTTTCAATTCCATCTTCAGAACCTATATACGTTATGTCCCATCCTTCTTTTTCAAAGTGTGGAATCAGTGCTGTATTAACCGTGACGTGGCCCGCTGATCCTCCGCCCGTAAATAATATACGTTTCTTCATATGTATAAACTCCTAACTCATAATCTTATTTCCTTCTCTCTAACCATTATACACTTTACCAAAAATACAGGCGGGATAGAACTACGAAAATTTGACAGAAGAAATTCCTGCCATTGTTTTGTCATTCTTCCCCTCCAACATGGTCATTTCGTCTGATTCATACTGAGTCCTCGTCCGTTAGCATATTTCACTCTATATCCCCATGAAAATATGGTACAGTATGATAGTGAAATCACCATGCTATATCTGAAGGCATTCAGGAGGAGTACGTCCAATGAGAGAAACTCATACAATGAAAGATAAGATCAAACAACTATCCATCATACTCATTCCCATCCTAGTCACGCAGCTTGGGATGTTTGCCATGAACTTCTTCGACACGATCATGTCAGGGAAGTATTCTCCCATTGATCTTGCAGGTGTCGCCATCGGCTCTTCCCTTTGGGTACCGGTCTTTACAGGATTAAGCGGGATCCTTTTGGCCGTGACGCCAATCGTCGCCCAATTGAACGGACGCGGCAACAAGAAAGAAGTTCCCCATACTGTACTTCAAGGTGTTTATGCCGCCATCGCTTTATCCCTCCTCGTCATGGGGACTGGGGGACTCGCCCTCAACCCCATATTAAACGGGATGAATATAGAACCGGAAGTCCGTATTGTAGCGAAGGAGTATCTCATTGCCCTCTCGTTCGGAATGATTCCCTTATTTATCTATAATGTATTAAGATCATTCATCGACGCCATGGGGATGACGAGGGTGACCATGTTCATCACTCTCACGTCCTTGCCGATTAATGTAGTGTTCAATTATCTTCTTATTTTCGGTAAATTGGGGTTTCCCGCCCTTGGAGGAGTGGGGGCAGGTGTTGCGTCTGCCATCACCTATTGGCTGATTACACTCATTGCCTTCTGGGTCGTCCATACGAAAGGGCCATTTAGTCAATATAATATCTTCAGGAGCTTCCATAAGCCTGACCTTTCTAAATGGAAGGAAATTTTTGTGATCGGTGTACCGATTGGTTTATCCATTTTCTTCGAAGTAAGCATTTTTTCAGCTGTTACCTTGTTGATGAGTCATTACGATACGGTTGTAATTGCGGCTCATCAGGCAGCAATCAATTTTGCATCCTTCCTCTATATGATCCCGCTGAGTATTTCCATGGCATTGACCATCGTTGTAGGATTTGAGGTCGGTGCAAAGAGGCTTCGGGATGCAAAGGTTTACAGCTGGATGGGCGTCAGCTTTGCATTGTTGTTGGCTGTCATATATGGAGTCATACTACTCGTCTTCCGTTCTGAAATCGCCTATCTTTACTCGGATGATGCGTATGTATTAGAATTAACGGCTCACTTCTTATTATATGCCGTATTCTTCCAGCTTTCAGATGCGATACAAGCCCCTGTCCAAGGTGCACTTAGAGGATATAAGGATGTCAATATCACCTTTATCATGGCTCTTGTATCTTATTGGGTAATCGGCCTTCCATTGGGATATTTCCTTGCTAACTACACCCATTTCGGACCGTACGGCTACTGGCTTGGGCTTACATCAGGCTTAACGGCAGGCGCCATAACGTTGTCTGGCAGGCTTTTATTTATACAAAAGAAGAACAGAAAACAGTATAGTCATTAAATAATGAATAAGAAAATTGTGACCGAAAGAGCAACGGACTGCTCCTATGCCGTTGCTCTTTATTGATGAAACACCTTTCCAAGGACATCCTTACCACCCGTAACGGGAATGATGGAACCGGTAATGAAATCAGATTCTTCCTGACATAGGAATGTAATGATCCTCGCCAAATCTTCTCCAGTTCCAGGTCGTCCAATGGGTGTATGTGGATCATGTTGCTCTTTCGCAAGACTGATTTCTTTTTCCTTCCAATCATCTACTATATCACCCGGGCAGACCATATTTGCCGTTATGCCGTTCTCTGCTTCTTCGATTGAAATCGTTTTTGTGAAGGAAGCGAGACCGGCTTTAGCTGCAGCGAATGCAGAACGGTAAATCCAGCCCGGTGCTGATTCAACCCTATCATATCCAAATGTGATGATCCTTCCCCATTGTTTTTCACGCATTTTTGGAATCAATAACCGTGATAAGTAAAATACACTATTTAAATTCCCATTCACAATATAATTCCATTCTTCAGGGGAATAATCGACGAATGATTTTCTTTCTTTTACAAAGGGTCCGGCATTGTGAATCAGGATGTCGACGCTCTTCACCTTACTCCAGATTTCTGAAGCCATACGTTCACATTCTTCCGGTACGGAAATATCCCCCTTGATCGGAAAGATGGAATTGGAGTAGGTTTGGATTAATTCAGTAACCAACTTCTCCACAAAAGAATCATCGCTTCTATAGTTAAGGATGACCGTGTATCCTTGTTTAGAGAATGCCTCCACCGTCTTTCTTCCGATTCCCTTTGATCCGCCCGTTATGAGGACAACTTTATCTTCTTTCATCAAGCTCACTCCACGTACTCGTTATATCTCAATAGTATGAATGATTATCGGGAATTGCAAATCTAAGCTCTTACATAATACGTTTAACATGATATAAGAAACCGTGTATTCATTTCGTTTAATTATGGGAGAATAAAAAAAACAGCCTCTCCAAAGAGAGACTGCTTTTGTTCGTGAAATTACTTACCGATGAACTGTTGAGTCCAGTAGTTACCATTCTCTACATATCCCACACCGATGTGAGTGTAGTTTGAGCTCATGATATTTTTACGGTGACCTTCACTATTCATCCATGCCTGTACTACTTCTTCAGGTGTCTGTTGACCCATAGCGATGTTTTCACCTGCAGAGCTGTACTGGATGCCAAACTGCTTCATCATGTCGAATGGTGAACCATACGTAGGGCTTGTGTGAGAGAAGTAGTTGTTCGCTTGCATGTCACGAGACTTCTCACGTGCTACCTTGCTTAATTCTGCATCTACTTTAAGAGCTGGCAGTCCTTGTTTTGCACGTTCCTGGTTAGTCAATTCCACTACTTTTTGTTCAAACTGACTCAATTGACCAGATTGTTCGCTTGCTTGCTCTGATTGTTGTTTTTGTTCATTTGAAGCTGGAGCTGGAGCAGGCGCTTCTGACTTTGGTGCTTCTGCAGGTGCAGGAGCTTCCGCTTTTGGTGCTTCCTTAGCTGGAGCAGGTGCCGCCGCCTCTGCTTTTGGAGCCTGTCCATTTAATAATTCTTGTACATTTATATTTTTGCCGTCGATTTGGTATTTTGATAGAACATCCTGAACAAATTTGTTAAGATCTTCTTGATTACCATTATATTTAAAGGCGTTCACTTTTTGAGCGACCTTATCTTGTGCTGGACACGGTGCTGCAGCGTCAGCTTTACCTGCTGCGAATGGAGTTGCTAATAATGTTAATGCCGTTGCTGCTGAAACCATCATTTTCTTATTCATAAAAATGAATTCCTCCTTAGTGAATGTGTTTTTCTTTGCTGCACATTCATCATACCACCCTGTTTTTGTTACATTTACGGGAGAACTTGGCAACTAGTAAACAATTGTTCTATTTTGAAAGACAATTTCTTTATAGTAAGATAGTAACCACTGATTTTAGTAGGAGGAAAAGCATTTTTAAATGATTTACTTACATTTCCAATAGCTGAACGAATTGGATGCAACAACTAATTATTACCGGTATCTGATTCTTGACAGGTTTTTAACAGCTCACTCAATGTAACGGATGTTACAGTAACATTTCAAAGCAGGAAGGATTTCATCCCAAATAAAGGTACTCATTGCATTTTTTTTCAGATTCGATGAGCAGATATCCCTTCACATCGAAGCCGAGCCGTTTTAATTGTCTCACACCCACATTACACTCGACTAGACTGCTTCCCATCACAATGACTGGCCCTTCAGGAATATCACTTGCATATCTTCGGATGTATCCACAAGGCAGGGCTACGACCTCTTCGCAATCTCCTTTAGAAGAGTCCTGATAATCCCTGACATCGACTACTACCTGTTCTGCTGTCACATCAAGGGAATTCCATCGTTTTATTCGTACGGGAAAATATCGATAATACATCATATATGAGAGTAGACCGACTAATAATAATGTTAGTAGAGGCATACTGCTATCATCCTTTTCATTAATCTCATTTCATTATATACCTATATAGGTATATAATGAAATGAATTGCTCATTCGCACTTTTCCTGAAAAGGGTTCAATATTAAAGATTCCGTTCTATCATTAATTGATCTGCCATTTCGATATGTAGCTGGATTAGGCCGACTTTATCTTCGTTTGATAAGTGGGATTCAATAATTCTTTTAGTTGAAGTGAAATATTTTACTTCAATGGATTTACGAACCCTGGGATGACTATTGGCATCTTCCAATTCACGTTTAACGGCTTCTTTCAAGACTTGTTCCGATGAAACGGCATCGTTTGTTAACATGCGGTTTTTCCATATTTGTCTGTATGATATCAGCAAATCGTTGAATACTACTGACATATTCAATCATCCTTTACATAAAATCTTTATTCCTTAACCATACTAAAAAAAAGAAGAAAGGTGATATCCATGACTACACCCTATCGCTGTCCCAGCTGTAAAACGAATCGAACCCGGTTTAATATTATACAACAAGTACCTCAGAGTGTGAAACTTGATCCTGCTTCAGGAGAAGTCGTCCAAAATTATGAGCAAAATCAACTCGAGCCATTTCATCTCGCTTACAACGGACCCCAATTAAAGGTTCAATGTGCGGCTTGCGGCTTGGTAGAGGATGAAATGACCTTTAAAAAATTTGGAGAAAGTACAATGTCATAATCAGTAAGAGGGTAACCATGCCTGCTACTTTCAGCAGACATGGTTACCCTCTTTTATTTAATGGATCTTATTGATTGGAAGCTTCTTTAAGCTTCGTTTCCTTTTCTTCCTCTGTGGCATCTTTATTCGACATCCTTAATGGGATCTCTTTCATAAAGAAGGTTAAAAGAAATCCAACAAGGAGAATCATGGCTCCAATAAAGAAGACATTTGTTAAGGCAAAACTCAATGATTCTCTTACACCTTCCAGGATGGATGCATAGATCCCCTGGAATTCTTGTGGCAATGCTGATTGAAGCTCTTTTAATTTCCCACCGTTCATGATGTTCTGTGGGTCTTGAAGCTGCTTCATGACACCAGCCGTTTCAGGATCTGTTAGTAATGGAGAGTCTTTTACTGATGACATTTTCTCTGTCATCTTTGAAGTCATGGAAGAATTCATCACCGTTCCCATGATCGCCACCCCTATTGTTCCACCGATTTGTCTGAACAATTGCGTTGCAGCAGTGGCAACTCCAAGAAATTTATGCTGCACTGCGTTTTGAACCGTCAGCGTAAAGACAGGGAAACTCAGTCCTAGTCCAGTTCCTACTATAATGATATTTATCAGGGCTCTGGCGTTGGTCGTATTCGTATCCATGAAGGATAACAGAATCATACCCGTACTCATGACGAACAAACCGATCAGTGCCAGAAACTTATATTTCCCTGTCTTCGTAATGATTTGTCCCCCTATTGTACTGGCAAGTACCATACTCAATGTCATGGGCATCATCACAAGCCCAGATTTCGTCGCGGATGTCCCCATTACGCCTTGAATGAAGAAAGGCATATACATAATGGCCCCGAACATCCCGGCTCCAAGAATGAATCCGATGATATTTGAAAGGGTGAATATCTGATTCTTAAACAATTGTAGTGGAAGTACAGGATTACTTGCTCTCTTCTCTGTAATGATGAATAGAACCAATGCTACAACCGAGAGGGTCAGTAACCCAATGATCTGAAGGGAAACCCACTCATAATCGTTTCCACCCCACGTAAAGGCGAGTAATAACGGAATGATTGTTAACGTTAGCATGATGGATCCAAGATAATCCACTTTCAGGCCTCTCTTTGGTTCTTGGGAAGGAAACATTTTATAAATCATCCCAAATGCGATGAATCCTACTGGGAGGAATACCCAGAATACCCAGTGCCAATCGGCATTATCTACGATCCAACCCCCAAGTGTCGGACCGAATACACTGGCTAAACCAAACACACTGCTCATCAGCCCCTGCCATTTCCCTCTTTCACGGGGAGAGAATAAGTCCCCTACAGCAGTGAAGGCTGTCGACATGATCATCCCTGCACCGAAGCCTTGAATCCCCCGGAAAATGATTAACTGTATAATGGAAGCGGAAAGTCCGTTTAAGAACGAACCAATCATGAAGACTCCAATCCCAAGTAGAATGAAAGGCTTCCTTCCATACATATCAGATAATTTACCGACCAATATGGCGGTTACGGAGCTGGTTAACATGAAGATAGTGAATACCCAGCTATAATAATCCATACCTCCGATTTCCGAAATGATTTTAGGCAATGCGGTGCCCACAATGGTTTGATTCAATGCGGCGAATAACATGGCTGACATGATCGCAATCATAATCAATACCTTTTTCCGATGTTCTAAATGCTCCATATTCTCTGTCTCCCTCAATATTTATAGTATGAATAATTAACCAACTTAAGTAAATGAGCATAATAGAAGGGATGACCAATCTAAAGGTCAACCCTTTTTCATTCCTGTTGAATATATGGCTGAACACTTCTGTTTCAGAAGCAGAACAGTGTCATTTACAGGATATTATCTTGAAAAATGTTATTACTTACGAACGGATGAACTCAACAGTTTCTCAAACAGTTCGATCAGGTGATGGATCTCCTCTTTTTCAAAGGTTTGGAATAACTGCTGAAAATAGTGCGACTTCTTCTCTTCACACTGGGCCAGCACTTCCACTCCTTGAGGAGTGATGGCCAATTCTACGACTCTGCGATCTTCATTGGATCGTTGTCTTGTGATATAGCCTTTTTCAACTAGTGTATCTGTAATGGACGTAATGTGACTTGCGGAGACTTCCATTCGCTTTGAAATTTCCGAGGATTTCAGTGCACCATTTTCCCTGATGAGTTGAAGCACCCGGAATTCCCCATTTGAAATGAATTCTCCAAAGATGGTTCGAATATCTGATTTCATCATTCTAAAAACGGACCTAAACAGTCCTTCTAGCTCGAACAATTCTTTTCCCACTAAAAATCGACCTTTCTTACACTCAATAAATACTTCACTAAGTTAACTATTTAATAATATACATTTTATCTGAAATTGTCAATGATTTAAATTTGTTATGACCATTATCACATTGAATCCCCTTTTAGAGAAAAACGAATTAAGGACTCCCCCACCGCCTCCAGATTACTCCGTCAGGTCAATCTTCTGTAAAGACTGTATTATTTCTTCTTTATGTAAATTTTCTCCGATTATGACGAAGTTCGTAGGGTATTTCATATCTCCGGGCATAAAGAGCGGCATGCCGTATGAATACTGAAACAACGCAGGATAGTTCCTTCCTTGCAATGGAACATACCCCTTCATTCTGTAAATGGTATCAGGCTGGGTTTTCACCCATTCTTCAAAGTCTTCTCCATTTACATTACCACTGAAGGTATAGACGACTGCCTGCAGGGTCAGATGGTCCCCAATCGTGGACTTATCATATGATATTGCCTCTTGTTTTGCACTTAAAGAAAGAATATCTTCCATGGATACCTGAGAATAGTTTGTTAAATACACCTTGGCATTTTGATTAATTTGCTGTAGTTCATAAGAAAACGTCCCCTGTTCCATTTCAGTAAGCAAGTCCATTTTATTTGCAATTATGTACTGGGCATGACGGATTTGTTCTCTCATCAAATGTAAGACAGCCGGACTGAAGTCGCCTCTATTACGCCATTGCAGGCCATCCACTATTGTGACGATTCCCTTGAATTCAAAGCGATCGGCGAACAGAGGAGACAGAATGGAATCGACCACCTCAACCGGATGTGCAGCACCCGTTGTTTCTATGACCATAACATCAAAGTCTTCGTTCACTAGAAGTTCCTGGAGCTGTGACTCCAATTTCTCTGAAATGGTGCAGCAAATACATCCATCAAGAAGTTCACGTAATGCTGTGTCATCCTCCACCGCATCACTATCGATGGATACACTTCCTAATTCATTCATCAATACCGCGGGTTTTTTATCATGATCCTTTAAAGATTTCAGCAATTGTTTAAGTAAAGTCGTTTTTCCACTGCCAAGAAATCCGGATAATATATAGACATCTTTTTTCATGTAACCTTCCTTTCCATTCATCCCTATACACATTTTATTAGAAAGTGAATAGGAACACAACGGACATCATGACTTGATGACAATAGGAAAGGAAGAATTATTCATTTAAAGAGCGTTATCCACTTTTTTTACGCATAGAATGTAATATGAAGATGGTGGATGTGTACCGTCCCATCTGGACTTTTGATGAACCATTAAAAGGTGGGGATATTCATGTATTATGAGAAGATTGTTCCGCTCAAGTTAAGAGATTTTCTGAAGAATCCTTCTCATGAAACATTGAAGGATCTGTTACTTCATAATACCGGCGAAACAGATTATGTGGATTTCAAGTCCGATTGGATCGAATTCACCAAGATGGCAAAACATATCCTGGCCATATCGAATACAGGAGGTGGATGTATCATCATCGGGGTGATGCAATTTGATGATGGATCAGTCGAATTAAAAGGATTGACCGATGAAGAATTTCTGGATAAAGCAGATGTTGACAATAAATTACAACATCTGCTGCCTAAATATTTGCGTTATCGAACTGAAGACTTCATTTTTCCTGAAAGCACCCATCCATTGATGAGCCAAAAGCGTTTCCAAGTCCTCATAATCGATTATGATCCAAGGTACGTTCCTTACACTTCCATTGTCACAAGGGGGGAATTGCGCTACGGGGCAATCTATGCCAGGCAAGGAACCAAGACGATTGAGGCTACTCACGACAAATTAGTGGATGTCATTCTCCGAAAAGTTCAGTCAGGTGGGTCAGACAGCGATGAAAAAACATTAAAGGATCACCTTGAACATTTAAAAATTCTCCATATGGAATATGATCTGGCAGATGATCAAAAATACAAGGACTACCTCCACGATTTGATCCTAAGAAAAATGAGAAAGATTGAATCGTTCCTTGACCTTGATTCCTCTGAATTTCATTCATGGTGACGTGAACCAAGAAAGTCCATGATGACTGGATGTAAATCCTATTCCTCGAACACCACCCTTTAAAAATCGTTTCGATCATGTGGGATACTTCCGTCGAGCGACCATCCATGAAGGAATCTGCTTACCGAAATAAAAAAGATCCCAGGTGAAATCACCTGAGACCTAGAATTTATTGTTCTTTATTTAACACTTCAATGGCCTTTTTCAGTTGAGGATCGTTTTCTTTCAGCTTTTCTCTTAAGTCGGTCATAAGCTTTAAGATGGTTTCCCCGTTCAGTGTGCCTGTCACTTCCAGGTCGTTTTTCCCCTGGAATTCCTTAACGGCTGCCGTTGTATCTGCATCATAATAGCCGTCTACTTTCCCGGGTTTTAAATCCAGGGCTTCGAGCATTTGCTCTGCTGTTTTCACTTGATCTGATAAATCTTCTTCCTTTAGTTCCTTGTCTGGATTGATGTAAGGAAGCTGGGCATAATCAGGCATTTTCACTTCAACATCTGGCTTGATGCCTTTTTCATGAATCCAATTTCCTTTTGGCGTCAGCCATTTAGCCGTCGTAAACTTCATGTTTGAGCCATCTTTGAAGGTTTCTGCCGTTTGGACGGTCCCTTTACCGAATGTCTTTGTTCCAACCAAAGGTATATCATTGGATTCACTTACAGCTGCTGACAGGATTTCTGCAGCACTTGCACTACCTTCATCAACCAGTACAGCTGTAGGAACTTCAACCTTCTGACCTGATTCTGATACATACTTTTCCACTTTACCATTACTGTCTTTCACCTGGAATAAGACTTCACCTTCAGGCACAAACAGATTCGAGATCTTGACAGCTTGATCAAGTAACCCACCTGGATTTTGTCTAAGATCCAGAACGAGTTTCTTCATGCCTTTATCGTTCATTTCATTTAAGGCCTCTGTCAGTTCTTTATAGGTATTCTCTGAAAAACTCGTGATTTGGATTTCAGCTACACCATTATCTTTCATTTCCGCATAAACCGTTTCAATCGGAATCTCATCTCTTGTGATGGTGACTTCCATTGGCTTATCCTGACCCGGGCGCTGAATGGTCAAGGTTACCTTCGTGCCTTTTTCACCACGAATAAGAAGAACGGCATCTGTCACAGACATTCCCTGAATGCTTTTGTCATCTACCTTCGTGATGACATCGTTCGGCTGCAGGCCGGCTTTTTCTGCAGGAGAACCTTTAATTGGAGAGACGATGGATATGTAACCATCTTTCTCCTGAATTTCTGCTCCGATTCCTTCAAACGAAGAAGAAATGCTTTCCTGGAACTTCTTCGCCTCTTCCTCGTTCATATAATCGGAATAGGGATCCCCGACGCTATCGATCATCCCATTGATCGCACCGTTTACAAGTTTGTCCTGGTCCAGGTTCTTGTAATAATTCTGGTTTAACTTATCATAAGCTTCATACAGCTTCTCAAATTCCGATCGTTCTGTAACCCCTACATTGACTGCCTTTTCATCCCCAAACGCCAATGCAAATGTTGTAATTCCTGCCGTTAAGAATACGAGGAAAAATAGGAGCATGACGAATTTGAATTTTTTCATTTTTATAAAACTTGACTGGGTTTCTTGTTGTGCCTGTTCTGTCTTATCTTGTTCCAAAGCTTCCACCACTTTCGTTGCTATGTATCTTGTGTGAATTTTCGTTTAGAATATCATGAAACATCCCGCTGAGCAATCTTAAGCTCATAACTTCTTCATTCTATCAGCTTTTCCATGTTAGCGAAAGGAAAATTCATCTTTCCCATTATGATGTGTCAAAATCGTCGTAAAAAAACCAACCGTGCTTACAGCTAACAAAGAATATAAAAATGCTTCCGTTCCAATTATGGGGAAGCCAGCCATTAGCACGACACTATCAAAGGCAAAGATCAGCTTACCGACATTCCATCCAAAAGTCTTTCCCATTAATTGTGCCAATAAGTCAGATCCACCCGTCGCAGAATTCCCCCTTAACATGAGGCCTATTCCGATCCCGACAAAAGCACCACCAAAAAAAGCACTCATTAGCGGAGGAAGATGTAAGAGGGTATGCCAATGATAAAAGTAATCAATCATCAAAGAGGACAACCATAGCCCATGAATACTGTTATAAAAAAGAATTCGATCTTTAAAAAATGCAAGCAGATAAAGGGGGATACTCAGGAGAATGATGGTAAGACCTGGTTTCACACCAAGCCAATAGTGGGCAATCAATCCGATCCCAATCATGCCCCCATCAAGAAAATGGTGGGGGACGAAAAATAGATTGATGCCCACCCCGACGAAAACACTTCCAATGATGATAATACTAAACACCCTCATCATATCATCCACCCACCAATCCCAAATTGGACATCCCTTATTACTGTTGTATGTGAAAATATAAAAAAAGAGAACAAGGCGGAAAGGAATATCTCCCCTTATTCCCTGAATCTCCATTTAAAAAGGGGTCAGGAACATAGTCCCTGACCCTTTATCATCATTAGATTTTCTTTACATTATTAAAGTACTCTTCAAGTGTCCAATCGTTTTCATGAATCACTTTAGCGGCTTCCTTCCCAACATATCTATAGTGCCAAGGCTCATATTGATATTTGGTAATGGATACCTTATCTTCAGGGTAGCGAAGAATGAACCCGTACTTATATGCATTCTCTGCCAGCCATTTTCCTTCTTTCGTATCAGCAAATTCTATATTTACTTGAAATTGGTTGCTTTGACTGGAAATATCCATAGCCAATCCTGATTGGTGCTCACTTTGTCCCGGAGGCGCAACGGCCATGACCGCCTTTTCTTCACCGAATTGGGCTATTTCCCTATCAAGGAGCATTTTCTGGTACTCGTATGAACGGTAACCTGAAATGGCTGTCAAGAATACCCCTCCAGATTTAGCATCTGCGAACATCTTTTCCAGCTGCTGTGCCGCTTCTTTACGGAGGTGCGCTTTTTCAAGGTCCTGATCCCCGAATACGAAAGGAACGTTAGGACGGACTAGATCTGCAGGTTTGTATTCATCTAATGCATATTCCTTATTTACCAATGCTAATAAATTGGAGGGATTTTGAATGACCTGTTTTCCACCCACGACTTTTACGTCATTGAAGTATTGGGACTCTAATTGCAGCTCTTTTGGAACCGCTTCTTCGTCGGACGGCTTCTGTTCCGGCGATGCTTGTTCATCCTGCCCGTTGTCAGGTGTCTGCACCTTTGGTTCCTTTTCCTGTGTCTCTTGCTGTTTTTGGCCAAATAATTCGTCTGACCACTCTTCTACTTGCGAACAACCTGATAACATAACCAGGGAGGCAGCAGTTACGAAGATGATCTTTTTCATACTTTCACCTAGTTTCTCTATAATGGTTCCATTCTCCATCTTACCATGTCCAGAGCTATATGTAAGCAGGATAAACTTCACAAAATGAAAAACTGCCTATCAACCCGATTCGGGATTGTAAGCAGTTTTTTCCTATTGCCGCTGTAATTTATTCTTGAATGGCCGCTTCTAAAGCTACTTCGATCATTTCATTAAAAGTCGTTTGGCGCTCTTCTGAAGAGGTTTCTTCCCCTGTCAGGATATGATCGCTCACAGTCAGGACCGAAAGTGCATTTCGACCATATTTAGCTGCCAACGTGTAAAGGGCGGACGTTTCCATTTCAATGGCAAGAATACCATATTGAGCCCACTTTTCATGCTCCGCATTGTCATTGTAAAACATGTCAGCAGTGAATACGTTTCCGACCTTCAGATTAAGTCCTTTTTCTGTCCCTGCATCATATGCACGTTTTAAAAGATCAAAGTTCGCTGTCGGAGAATAATCGATCCCATTGAACGTTAATTTATTCATTTGTGAATCGGTGGATGATGTCATAGCCAGGATGACGTCACGCACTTTCACGTCTTTTTGAATGGCACCACATGTACCGACACGGATCAAGTTCTGAACGTTATAACTTTGCATCAATTCATTAATATAAATTGAAATTGACGGGACACCCATTCCGGTTCCCTGCACCGAAATTCTTTTCCCTTTATACGTTCCCGTGTATCCAAACATATTACGGACTTCGTTGTAGCAGGTTACATCTTCCAAGAACGTTTCTGCAATATATTTTGCCCTAAGCGGATCTCCAGGTAAAAGAACTGTTTCTGCTATTTCGTTTTCTTTCGCATTAATATGTATACTCACTTAACTATTCCTCCTATCAAGACTGTTGAAAGACCATTGTAATCCTTTTCCCGGACATATGCAACGCTAGGAAATGGCAGGATAGAATGCTGATTGAGAGGTAAAAATAAAGGCAGAAGGAGTGATTAACCATGGCTAAAGAACAAATGAGCAAAAAACTAAAGCAGGCAGTACAACATGCAAATGAAACCAACCCTTCTACCCGGTCGGGGACACAACCAAATTCTTCAAGAACCGAAAAACTTAAATCATAACAAAGGGGGACACTTAAATGGGAAAAAAACACCGAAATAGAATCAATGCCCCTAAGAAAAATAATCACATCCCAAAAGAAGCATTAGAGGCCGAGCATGATGCACACGGGAAAGAGAACACAGGTCTAAATAGAAAAAATGGTCCTGGACATAACATGTAAGGAGTCATAAAAAGAGGAAAGAATCCAGCCTATGCAGATTCTTTCCTTTTTTCGAATGAAACTTTATCTAATGAATGACGATCCGGTTCACCCTCTTCCAGCCGTTTGACTGGAGACGATAATAATGATGTCCCCTCCGCCCTTCATCAATGAAGACGATGTCACGTGTTGCGATATATCTGCCTTGATAATCCTTTGGAAGTAAGTCAGGTACATTAAACGTTCGGAATGTCTGATACAGGGCTTCTTCATGATTGTTTGCTTCTACCGAGATACGGTAAACCTTCTCGTACCCTTTATCCTCCCCATAATTAGGGGTTTGGAAGATGGTCACGTCATAGGTCGATCTCAAAAGCTTTGGACGAATGATTTTTTCAAGTAAAGGCATGAGTACCCCTCCGTCATAATGTTGTACTCATTCAATTACACAAACAGCGTGTCGAATCCTTCACAGAATCATAGGAATCTTTGTCGAATGGAATATTTACGCGAATTTGTCGATGGCTTGTTGAAGTTTCGATGCTAATTGGGGAACATCTGACGAACCTATGGTCACCCTTACCATGGATTCATCCATTTCGAGAGCTTCCGCCAGAAATCCCCCCAGTCCCCTCGCCCGTCTGTCCACTTCAAGAAGCAATTCCACATGGTCTTCCGTTTGATTCAGGAACATTACTTCAAGTTCATCCAATTTACGTTGATATGGTCCATTCACCGGTACAAACTCGAACTCCTGAATGAAAGGATATCTTCCTCTGTAGCGTCTTGGCGCCTCTTCACATTCCACTGTGCGAATTCTGAAGCCGAGCTCCTGTACAGAAGTCAGGATGGCATTGGTCAAGTGATTCGGCACGATTTCAATATAATCTTTGTCTTTTGGATCTACTGAATTTTTGATATCCACCCCCGTGGCTACCCACACCCTGGTGTTCCCATATGTAATCGGGGTTTCGAAGGGCAGTGTGAAGGTAAATGGAAATTCTTTTTTTTCATTTTCCAAAACGGTGAATGGATTGGATATTTGCACCTTTTGAATCGGGGCGTAATCTGTATATTTCTTGTCATCCGATTCACGAATATATGTAGTGAAAAGTGTTAAATAGATGGCATCGATACTCTGCTCCGTACTTCCTCCCGTAATTTCCACCACCCCGTTTACGGTCTCTCCTGCAACGTAGCTCGATTTCTCTAATTTGGTATCCACTGTGGCTGCTCCAATACCGATTGAAGCAAATACTTTGTTAAAAAATGACATATAAGAATTCCTCCTCGTTTATTTCAAATCCCGTTTTACATACCCTTTTTGATGAATGAAGTCCACTAATGTCAGTACCTGCACACTTACCTTTAAGGATTCTTCCTCTGTATACTTTTTTCCTTCTTGAAAAATCAATTCCTCAAAGGTTAGGCCACTCATTTTTTTCATGACAAGATGGGGCAGCCCCTTCTATTCGTTAACCATAATGAATTCAGGGAAGAGTGGGTGAGATAAAGTTTCCAGTGCATCCCTTTCATTCCGGACATATTGGACATGGTTAGAAAATAACTTCTTGTAAGGGCAAATTCCTTTCAAAAGGATTAGTTTCACACAAAGAAATATTTTTTCATTTTTTGAGAGGTGTGATTACTTGGGTTATTCACCGTTTCAAATCATTTCAAACCTATTTAAACCGGGTAAACGTGAGGATATGTCCCCCCTTCTTGATGTGCCGGCGGTTTTCAGGCTTTACGACGAAATGAAGCAGGAACCGGTCCCTGATGTCTATTTTCCTGAAGATCAGGCTTTGTTCAAGGAAATTTTCTTCAAAGTGAAAAAAGGGAACGTCAATAACCTGACAAGAACTTCTTGCTATCTTGATTTATTCAAAAAACACCCTGAACTTCACTGGTCTTTTCTCGCCCACATGGTATCCAGAAATGCCGGTTATCATATGACAGATATCCAGAACGAGCTACTCTCACAAGTAATGAGTGACCACGAACAACAATCTCTATTCGAGTTTCTGGAACGATGTAATGCAGCGATCTTTAACGATGCTTATCCTCAACTATTACTTTATGAAAAATGGAAATTAACCGGCCGTCACCCCTTTCACCTCCTGAAAAAGTTCAACGTTTCGGTATTCATGTGGAAGATATGGGCAGATTATCTCAAAACGCGGAATCATCCCGTGTTGACTACCGCACTCATTATGAATGAGCAGCACCTGATTCAAAACAAGATTCTATCCAGTCCCAACCTTAATATGGGGATTGAAAAGTGGAAGTTTTTCCTACAGGACCGGCTGGAATTCACTTCCATACTCTTTCCTTATGGCAAGCACCCCCCATACACCCTGGCCGGACTTTCTGTTTCTCACTTTGAGAAAGTGGATCGCAGAATTCAATTAGGTAAGAAACTTTATAGAGTGTTATTCCATCCGATTGTTTTTCCCACTGCACTGGCTTTCTCCCTTAATCATCCACATACGGGATCCAGGGAAGATTATTGGCCGCATATATACTCGAGGGGAAAGAAAAGAAAGCATTTATTCAGCCCCGAACTAGGAGCTGTCTGGGAAGATATCAGTTATGACGATCCATCGTCGACGGATTGGTTTAGAGGACAACTGATCGAGGTGATGTCCCCGCTTTTGACGATGACGGTCCCTCCTCATTTCTCTATGACCCGGAAATGGAAAGCAAGGACGACTATTCTTCTGAAACTAAAGAGGGATTGACTCAAAATAATGTGCCCCCCATTCCTTCATAAAAGAAGGTTTGAGGGACACATCAGAGTCAATCCCCGTTATATGAATGGTCGTTGGCATACTAAGCGAAATCCATATTGATGGGTGAAAAGAGTTTAAACCTCATCTTCCCATTCCTCATCAATGATACATTTGGCAATCAGATACTCGAATGTGATATCCGCTATTTCTTCAAGCTCATCTTCTGATGGTGCATACCCTCTTTGGATCAGTTCTTTCATAAAGAACTCAGCAATTTCCTCGGTGTCGATAAAGACTTCTATCTCCCGCATGTGATCGCCCCCTTTGATTCTCAATTTATGACAATACTATCCCGGTTATTCCAGGAGAAAAAAGTTTTCATAACATTTTAAAGACAAGCATAGACTTTATCATCAAAGGTAGAGGAGCGATAATATGTTACATATATTTACCCAAAAAACGAAATCAATGGTAAGAGACCTGGAGAATGGAGAAGGGATCATTGTTTCAGGCATGCAATGGATCCTTCGTGTCATCCTATTATCATTCCTGGTCATAAGCGTTCCGGTTTTTCTATATATTATGTGGCTTATTCCTTCTCTTTAACGATAGACTGTGTGTTTGTATGATTCTTCAACTGCTCTAACACATAATCCATTTTATTCTTGTATTTACTATCATTGAATAATAGGTACAGTGTTTTATAGTCATTGTAATGATCAAGGAGCTGATCAATCCAGGTTGGCTTAGGGTAAGCAGGTGAATGGAGCGATTTTGATTTACCTTCTTTTTTTTGCGGGAAGACGAATCCATATTTCTTTATAAAAGCTTCTGCCTGCTCTTCATCGGCAACCAGGGTAATTTCATCTTCGTCTGCCTCCAGCCATTCACCGTCTGTGATCCTCATTAATTCATAGATCACGTCTTCCCAGGCATCATCTTTATATCGCCATATTTCTGTTCTGAAACCCACCACTTTAAAGAGATCCTCTTCGTATCCCTTCACGATGACAAGGTCTCCAAACAAAAATTTGTATTCAATATCGATCTGTTCCTGTTCAAAAATATATCCATCATAAGAATCAAGCAGTTCTAATGCTTTTTCCTTGAATAACCCTTCACTTTCGTTAACCTCGTATAAAAACTCTCCGTCAATCTTTTTTATGTCGGTGATTTTCCCGACGGTGCCATAGATTGTGACGACTACCGTTTCCCCAACTCTGAATCTAGGCTCTTTTCGTTTCTTCATTCTCCCCTCACCCTTAATCGCCTTTTTTATATGATATGCAATAACATTCATATCGGTATACACGAAATCCCTGACTATCTTTTCTTTAGGGTAAGAAAATTTTCATGAGATGACCAAAAAACGAATCAAATAACTTAAGGTGAACTTTAATAATGTTTTTCTATTAAAGGGAAACTGCTGGTTGATTTCCACTGCAGGCGCTCGCTTTCCGCGGCTTTGGTTTTTTAAAAAGGACCGACGTTTGCGGGAAACAAATGTCAGTCCGTTGGCTTGGATGTATCGTTAATTTTTTTCTTCTAATTGGTAATGATCCCAGGCCGTGTCGAAGATGGACATGCTTTCAAGATAGTGCCCATTCATTTCGAGATAGGAGCTGATTTCATGGTATTGCCCGGACTGTTTCGGAAAGCTGTGATCATCATATGCTGCATTCGCAAATCGGGTTATATCATCCTTGGCAGTAGGTTGCCTGTATTTCATTAAGTAATGATAAAAGGATTTTCTCATCTCTTCCACCTGCCCTTGTTCTTTCTTTTCTAAAAGGATAGCGGAAGAAGATGAATTCGTAAAGTGTTTGCTTCGAATGAGAGCAAATCGTAGCCTCCACCTGCTAAAATCGAAAATAGTTCTTCTTAAGTAAGCGTGGAAGCGCCATTAAGTCTTTATAAGGAATCACTTTATCAATTAACCTCGTATCGATCAGCATCAGTTGGTCTTCAATCTCATTGATGATGGATTCCTCCTGGTAGTCCATTCCGCAATGACTGCAGCAGAGGCTCGGGACATTCGCAATCTGAATCGCCCGTGAGCCATCAGGCAGCTCCCAATACACACTTGATTGATGAGCATGAGCCGTGTTCTCTTCACACCATTCGCACACCTTCGCCGAATTTTTAGCCATTGATGGTTCCTTCCTTATCATCATTTTTTTCCTGATTCATTTTTGAAAGCATCGCTTTATGCTTCTTTTCCTTAAGCTGATCCCTTTTCCCCCTGAAGTCCTTGAGAGAATTGTGATCCGGGTTCTCCTGATATTCCTTGCGACGCTCCAAGCGATTGAGACCAGCGGGCGTAAGGGAAGAATGGGTTTGATTCATCAATCCGGCGATACCAATGGTAGGTTCCTTGATTTCTTCATCATGATAAACCTCTTTAAAGTATTCATCTGCCCTTCCTGCTACGTATTCCTCCGGTTCCGGATAGGTGGAGATGACGCCTTCGAAATTCCTTACGACCACTTTCGAAGCACTTTGGGATATCAGGTAATTCGGTTGCAGGGATATTTTCCCCCCGCCTCCAGGAGCGTCCAGCACGAAGGTCGGGACGGCATAACCGGATGTGTGCCCCCTCAATCCTTCAATGATCTCAAGTCCTTTGCTGACAGGTGCCCTGAAATGGCCGATCCCTTCCGATAAGTCACATTGATAAATATAATACGGACGAACGCGAATTTTAACAAGATCGTGCATAAGCTTCTTCATGATCGGGACGCTGTCATTGATCCCAGCCAGGATCACAGCTTGATTTCCTACAGGAACCCCCGCATCTACAAGCATCTCACATGCCTTCTTGGACTCTTCTGTTATTTCAATGGATGTATTGAAATGTGTATTTAACCAAACCGGATGGTATTTCTTCAATATATCACAAAGGTTCTCAGTTATCCGTTGTGGAAACACGACAGGTGCCCTCGTTCCAATCCGGATGATCTCGACATGCGGTATGTCCCTCAGGTTCTTTAATATATACTCGAGTATTTGATCATTGATCAAGAGACCATCCCCGCCGGAAAGCAGTACGTCCCTTACGCTCGGCGTATCCCTTATATATTCAATAGCCGCATCAAGCTGCTTCTTCGGAACACCCATTCCTATTTGTCCTGAAAACCTCCTTCTCGTACAGTATCTGCAGTACATGGAACACTGATTGGTGACGAGAAATAGCACCCTGTCAGGGTATCGGTGCGTTAACCCCGGGACCGGTGAATCCTCATCTTCATGTAAAGGATCTTCCAGGTCATACTTTGTTTTATGGATTTCCTGTCCAATCGGTACGGACTGCATCCGTATCGGGCAGCGGGGATCCTCCTCATTCATCAGCCATGCATAGTACGGAGTAATATTTAACGGGATGGTCTTAGTTGAAATTTTGACCCCTTCTTCTTCCTCCGGCGTCAAGTTCACCACTTTCTTCAAGTCATCAAGGGTTCTGATTGTGTTTGTCAGCTGCCATAACCAGTTATTCCATTGTTCATCCGTGACATCTTTCCAAAGCTCAATATCCTTCCAATCCCTTTTTGGTTTATAGAGATTCATTTTCATCTACTCCACCAACTTTCCAAAAAGTTTTCGTTCCAAAAAAGACTCTCTTACCGCAAATATGATTTCTTCTACCTCTCGCTTAAATCCTTTTCCCAAATGTTCATATCTTCCATTTTGTCAAAGATGATGCAGTTATTCGCGAGTCTCCCACCATACTTGTATCCAAGCTGATGGAATGCCGCATTCATCCCGAATGAAAGAGCCCTGGCAATCGTATAAGCGCAAAAAATATTCTGTCTCACCAATTCATCTTCCAATTTCCTTAGCAGATGTTTCATATACCCGCCTTTACGATGAGAAGATCTCGTAGCACAATCCGTTAGTTCAGCATTCTTATTGGAAAAAGATATTTCTGCCGAAGCGGCACTGATTATCCTTCCATCCTCCTCGATGTACACAAAGATTGTCCCATTTTTCATGGATTCTCTTATATAATCGGGATTTTGTAATGGTACAGGATAAAGCGTGAACACTTCTTGATACAGATCTGCTAATTTCTCTGCATGCTCCCTGTTGGCTACAGAAATTAACCCTGAACCTTCCATGGTTTGTTTATCAAGCTGTTGAACCGCTTGGAGAATGTCATCCTCTTTTCTCCAATAAGAACTATTCCTTCTATCATCCGTCAGAAATTTACTCATAAAGAAAGCCCTGTCTCCCCTAAAGTAACCGTTTACTCCCCCCTCCACAATGAACCCCTTTTCTACAAAGTGGGGAACCTGATTTGACTTTGCCTTCACAATGATCTTTTCGAACCGATGGCTTTCAGCCGTATCTTCCATGTATTCCAATAGACTTCCTGCGTTCCCCCTGAATTCATCCACCCGGAGTCTACGATTATAGTCATCTTTATAAATGGTTGCTTCCAGTTTTGGTTGTTGTATATATTCATATGTTTGCATTCTTTTAAGCCCCTTTTTAACAAACATATGAAGGCAGGAGATAAGATATGAAACAAACCACCATAAAAAGGGAACAACCTCATACGTGAATCAAGTGAGTTGTTCCTGTCTAAAGGTGATGAAAGGGATGATCATTTTTTTCGGGGAATGCCCTGGTCATGACCATCCTCTCTCGTCGCGTGGGTTTGCCTCTTATTACCTTCTGCCCCGTTTAGATAAAAATCATGAGGGTTTATTACACCAATCGACCATGAAGAGAGAAATAATTTCAGCCGACTGGTAAACCCTCTCTAATTCAATGTATTCATTTGCATCATGGGCCACTTCAGTTGTTCCCGGTCCAAAAATCACCACAGGCATATTGCCTCCTTGAGACAGGATCCCTCCATCCGTTCCCCAAGGTGAGGCTTCAATGATTGGATCTGACTTCATTACTTGTTTAGCATGCAGGGAAAGGGTGTGTATTAATTCATGGTCACTTGGTAGGTTGCCAGGCTGCCAGCGCCCGCCAAACCATTCCACCTCAACCGGGTGTTCATCAAACCATGAATCGATTGATTTCAGCTTGGAAATTTCGGTTGAAAATTCCAGTTCAACTTCCTCGAGGGTCTCCCATGGTCCTACCCCTATCCTTCCTTCTATGACAGCCATATCAGGAACGGAAGATGGCCATTTTCCACTTTCGATTCTTCCGATATTAACCGGTAATGGAATCGGAATATTTCTATATAAAGGATCATCCACCCTCTCATTACGTGCATTCTCCAATTGCTGTAGAACTTGAACGACCTTATACGCTTTCTCTATTGCATTTACCCCTTCATACCTGGTTCCCCCATGGGCAGATTTCCCCTTTACCTTTAGACGAAACCACATGGACCCTTGCTGTTTAGGGAATATCTTCATATTGGTCGGCTCAGGAATGATGACAGCATCCGCTTTATAGCCTCTAATTAAGGCGGCTAAGGTACCCGTCCCCCCGCTTTCCTCTTCAATAACACTCTGAAAGATGACATCCCCTTTTAAAGGAATATTCAACTCCTTTATCACTTCAATGGCGAGAAGCAAAGCAACCGAACCGCCCTTCATATCCGTTGCTCCCCGCCCGTAAAGCTTTCCGTCTTTGATGAGTCCGCTATAGGGATCATTGATCCAATCTTTTCGATCCCCTTCCGGTACAACATCAATATGCCCATTTAAGAGAAGGCTTTTTCCCCCGCCTCTGCCTTTCAATACCCCTACTACATTGGGATTACCTTTAAAGTTATTCCGGTCACACTTATAAAAAGGATGATGCTTTAAATCACTCTCGTTTATTTCCCAAATGTCTAGCTCTAAGCCGAGCTTTCTGCATTTTTCTATCATGATCGCCTGTGCCTTTGATTCGTTTCCCCTGACACTATCCTCTTGGACCAACCTTTGCAGAAGCTTGATCGTTCGTTTCTTTTTTCCTTCTATGATAGTTTTTATGAGGCGATGAGTGTCCATCTGAATTCCTCCCCCTATCCTATAAACTTGATATCAGGGCTTAAGATGTAGCGGGCTTCTGTCGTCTCCTCTATATCCTTCAATGTATAAGGATGGAATATTTCACGCAGGATTAGTTGATCATCTTCAATTGAGAATACTGCTCGGTCGGTGATGATCATCGAAACACAGCGGCCCGCCGTTAATGGAAGGGTACATTCCCTCACGATTTTGCTTCCGCCGTTCTTGTCTAAGTGGGTCATAAGTACTATGACTTTCTTTGCTTTAGAGGCAAGTTCGGTTGCTCCTCCCATCCCCGGGACCTTTATGCCCGGGATGATCCAATTGGCAAGATCACCTGTTTCACTGACCTGCAAGGATCCAAGTATCGTTAAATCGATTTTCCCCCGGCGGATCATGGCGAAAGCGATGGAGCTATCTGTATAACATCCCCCACCCATCAACGAAACCGGGAACCCTCCGGCATTACACAAATTTTCATCTTCATTGCCTTCCACTGGTGCAGGACCGATACCAATGATTCCATTTTCAGATTGAAATATGACCGGAAATCCTTTAGGAAGATGATTTGGAACGAGGGAAGGAATCCCGATCCCCAAATTGACAATCATATTTTCTTTCACCTCATGCGCTGCCCGTTTTGCCATCTTTCCCTTCAATTCGTTTCCCAGGCCCATTTCCAATCTACTCCTTTAGACATGACAATATGATCCACAAATACCCCAGAAGTGACAATTTCCTCGGGGTCCAGCTCTCCGTAAGCGACCACTTCCTCCGTTTCGACGATCGTAATATCCGAGGCCATCGCGACAAGGGGATTCGTGTTCCTTGCGCTCTTGTCATAGACGAGATTTCCGAATGTATCGGCTTTTTTTGCAAAGACTATACCCACTTCAGCAACCAATGCCGTCTCGAATACAAAGCGATCACCTTTTACTTCAACGAAAGTCTTTCCTTTGTTCAAATATGGGTCACCCACCCCTATGTCGCTTATGATTCCTTTTAATCCCACTCCGCCTGCCCTGATTCTTTCAGCTAAAATACCTTGCGGAGAGAATTCAACTTCAAGCTCCCCTTCACTCATTAACCTTCCTGCAATCGGATTAGAGCCTATATGTGAAGCAATCACTTTCCGCACTCGATTCTCTGCGACCAATTGACCGATGCCGATGTGGGGGAAACCTGTGTCGTTTCCGATGATGGTAAGATCTTTCACACCCCATTTCAGAAGATGGTTTATCATGGTAGGCGGTGAGCCAACCCCTCCAAACCCACCAAACATCAACGTCATTTCATCATGAAAATAGGGGCGGATTTCACCATAATGCCTCATTTTGTTGTGATGTGTTGACATCTAAGTCACCTTCCAATTCTCTGCTGCCATTTGAAAAGTCCTTCTCAACCTTTTAACAATCTCCTCGAGCTCTCTTTTCGTACTGTTCAATGGTGGTGCAACCATTATGGCAGAGCCCTTCCTACCATCTATTCCAGCTGACGCAGGGTATAATAATATTCCGTTTTCCACTCCATTCTGAACGATGAAAGACGTAAATCCTGTTCCGCGTTCATCAAATTCAATCCCCCACATGAGGCCCCTTCCCCTGATGTCCTGAATAAAGGAAAATTCCGTTCTGCATTTTTCCAGGAGATTCTTTAAATAGGTCCCTTTCTGATCGACCCCTTCAATGATTCTTTCTGAATCTATCAGCTTAAGAACGGCCAATGCAGCAGTCGCAGACATGGGATTCCCACTGAAGGTATGACCGCTCATGATTACTTTACTTCCATGTACGATCGGTTCCATGATCTTCTCTGAAATGAGGGTTGCAGCGATCGGGGCATATCCGGCACTCAGGCCCTTGCCAACTGCGACGATATCTGCCTTAACCCCCCATTGTTCTAACGCTAAGAAGGTTCCCGTCCTTCCGCATCCGGTCATCACCTCGTCGGAAATGAACAAAATGTCATGGGCTTCACAGATTTCCTTAATCCGTCCGTAATATCCCTTGGGAGGGGTGATTGCTCCCCCTGCCGCTCCAATGATTGGTTCTGCGATAAACGCAGCTATGTTTGCAGCTCCTATTCTGCTTATCATGGTATCCAGTTGGGACGCACATGCCAACCCGCATGAAGGGTAAGTCTTCCCAAATGGACAGTGTGCACAATAAGGCGGTTCAATGGTTGGCCAGTCCCCTAAAAACGAATCAAACCGTTCCCTTCTTGATGGATGACCTGAAGCTGATAAGGCACCAAAGGTGATTCCGTGATAACTGAGCCACCGTGATAATATTTTCCTCTTCAACGGCTTCCCTTTCTCCTGCCAATGTTGAATGGCGATCTTAATGGCTGTTTCCACTGCCTCTGAGCCACTATTTACAAAGAACGTCCAGGGATAACCTGTTTTCTCATTCAAAAAGGAGGCTAACTCCTCTGCCGGCTGATTGCTGAACTGTGATCGATACACAAACGCCACTTTGTTTCCTTGATTCACGATGGATTGAAGAATTTCTTCCATACCATGTCCCAAATTTGCCGTCACCGCTCCAGAACAGGCATCTACATATTCATGGCCATCGGTGTCATACAAATAAACACCCTTTCCATAATCAATCGTTGGATATTGCTCCCCAATCAACGGTTTTATTAAATGCGAATGAGGCATTGTTCCCCCTCCTGAAAGAATCAGATTCGTACTCTCTTTCGATTCGCTCATCTGGATGCTCATCAAGATTTCCCATACATTATTCATATGTGTGAAAAGCCGAATCTTTCATTTTTTATTAAAAAATCATCTTATCTTTGGATTTCCTCTGAAAACAGGCAACGATAGAAAGAGAGTTTACTTTTTTCTCTGATTGAAATATACTAAAATTCTCAAAAATTCGACAAAATTTCTCCGAATGGACTAGATATATTAGGTCGATATGTATAAAATAATGGTAAGTTCATCCTTTGATGCTACTTTTTGCTTATCTTCAGGAGGGGGAAACGGTGAAAAAGATTAGAGAAAAAAAACTAAAAGCGCCAAAAAGAAAGAAAGTAAAAACAGAAAGTTCTAAGAAGACCTTTGGTATGTTCTCTTATTTTCGTACAATAAGAGGAAAAGTCGTCCTGTCATTCGGTCTTTTGACCATTGTCCTGTTGGTCCTTGCGTCTACTTCTTACTTCAATATGATGAAGCTCAAGAAAGAGATCGACACATTGATCACATACGATATGAAAGTCGATACCAAATTAAAGGATCTTTCAAAAGTCTTAAATGATATCGAAATCGGGGAGCAAGGCTTTGTTATTACAGGTGCGACAGGCTTTCTGGCACCCTATCAAAATGGAAAAAAAGAAGTGGAAGGTCAAATCAAAGACTTAAATTCGCTCTTGAAAGATGACCCCGAGCAGATTGAAAAGATGGGGAAAATTGAAGCCCAATACGGATTCTGGATGCAATTTGTCGATCGGGTGATCGAGACCAGGAAAGATAAGGGTCTCGAAAAAGCTGCAAACCTCGTCGAAACAGGAGTGGGTAAAAAATATCTGGACGGCATTCGTTCATATGTAGATATGATCATCGTGGACCAGCAAAAAGACCTGGATGATCGTATCGACTCACTGACCCGACAAGTTCAGCTATCGCAAATCGTCACCATCGGCTTATCGGCATTCGCGGTTCTGTTAGCGGTATTCTTTGGAATCATTTTATCTCATACGATTAAAACCAATACAAAGAAAATCAGTACATCTATTTTAGAGATCGCCAATGCAGGTGGAGATTTAACGAAACGAATCCATGTAAAATCAAAAGATGAGTTAGCTGACCTGGCCTCTGATACGAATCAGCTTATCGCAGGGATTGCCATCCTTGTAAAGCAGGTTTCTGAGATGGCAGAAAACGTATCGGCAAGCAGCCAGGAACTTCTCGCATCTGCAGAGGAAACATCGCGCACGATTACGTCCATTGCGGAAACATCGAGTGAAATTGCAGCTGGAAGTGACCAGACGACACATCGAATGTCCTCTTCTTTAGAAAAAATGAACAGCCTGGAGGAGGCAGCACGCTTCTTATTCAACCAGGCAGAACTTGTAAGACAAACCGCCCGGGATATGAGGGCCGTTGCTGAAAAAGGTGGTAAAACCGTCCACGCCTCTTCAACTAAAATGATGAGCATTGAAGAAACCATGTCCAATACTAGTGAAACCGTCGAAGCCTTGGGGCAACGTTCAACGCAAATCACCACTATTATTGGCACTATCACTGACATTGCCGAACAAACCAACCTTCTCGCACTGAATGCTGCCATCGAAGCAGCCAGGGCCGGGGAACACGGCAGGGGATTTGCAGTCGTAGCAGATGAAGTCAGAAAGCTCGCTGAACAATCCCGACAGGCTGCCAAGGGGGTAACGGAGATTGTCCACAGCATTCAGGAAGAAGTCAATATCATCATAAAGCAAAATTCTGATGGGGTGAAGGAAGTTATTGCAGGTGTTGAAATCACCAATGAAACCAATGCATCCCTTGAAGATATCCTGAGTCAAACGACGAAAACAACGGTTGTCGTGGATGAAATGGTCGACTATATTCAAAATACACTGAATCTCAGTCAAGAGGTGGCCACTTCATTTGCCCAAGTAAATGAAATTGCAGAAACGACCGCTTCCAACACCGAAACCACTGCCGCTGCGTCAGAGGAAGGATCTGCTGCCATGGAACAAGTCACGGCAAGTGCATCCGAACTTTCACAGCAAGCTGAAAAACTGAAAGAGTTAATTTCGAGCTTTAAAATATAATCCAAAAAGAGCTGGCTTAGGGACAGCTCTTTTTTTCATCATTATTTTCAAATATCACAGAAACGGATTAATGTCCGCAGTAACAAACGGCTCCAATAATAATCAACAGGATGAATAATACAACGATCAACGCAAAACCATTCCCGCCACAACCGGCAGCCGGATAAGCATACCCGCCTTGATAACACGGATCACAACCATATCCATAGTTCATACCTATCACTCCTCAATAATTTATTTATTTACCTTATACTCTATGTCATTCACCTAGAAAGTGTTTGTGCATTCGCCCATTTTATTTGAAGGTACCTTTTTACGCATTGAATTTGAGGGAGTGTAAGTGAAATTGCAGGGTGAATTTTACATCTTCTCTAACACAATAAAAAAAGACCGGCATCTTCGCCGGTCTTTCCTCTCTTCATTACTTAGAAGAGATCTCCAACACTTCTTCCTGTCCTGCTGTCACGGTTGTCACGTCTTTTTTCACAAGATCACCCATGTCGTCGCCGTTTGTGATGATGATGGGTGTAATGGTGCTTTTCGCTTTTTCTTTTACAAGTTCCAGGTCATACGTTATCAGTGGATCTCCAATACTCACTTTTGAACCTTCTGAAATATGTGCCTCAAACCCTTCACCGTTCATTGAAACCGTTTCAAGTCCGATATGAATCAGGATTTCAGCACCGTTTTTCGCTTTGATACCAACTGCGTGTTTTGTCGGGAAAAGCTGCATGACTTCACCGTCTACAGGTGAAACGACTTTCCCTATTGTCGGATCGATGGCAATTCCATCCCCCATCATTTTTTGTGAAAATACAGGGTCCGGCACTTCTTCAAGTGACTTTACGGCTCCTGTTAAAGGTGCTACAGCATTGACCGTTTTAGGAGCTTCTTCTTTTTTACCAAAAAGCTTTTTAAGCATCAACATTCACCTTCCTCTTCATATTTTTATATACACATATGTAACTCAACGTAAACATGAAAAATCTATTTTAGCACATATGTGAATTTTTTCACAGCAATTCAATAGATTAGAATAATTTCTTGTATGCTCCATAGCCTTCATCTTCCAATTTCTCGACGGGGACAAATCTGAGTGCTGCCGAATTGATACAATACCGGAGTTTCGTCGGACCGGGTCCATCGTTGAACACGTGACCCAGATGAGAATCGGCTTCCTTGCTTCTTACTTCTGTCCGCACCATAAAGTGACTTCTATCTTCCTTTTCAGAAACTTCCTCAACATCGATCGGTTTGGTGAAACTTGGCCATCCGCAACCGGCATCATACTTGTCCTTCGAGCTGAAAAGTGGTTTCCCCGAGACGACATCGACGTAGATGCCCTCTTCAAACGTATTCCAATACTCATTTCTAAACGGCGGCTCCGTTCCATTGTTTTGAGTGACATCATATTGCTCGGGTGTCAGCTTTTTCTTTAAATCATCTTTACTCATTCTTATCCCTCCAATGATTTTCAATAAATGCAACTCTTCCAGATCCCCTGCTGTATCGTTGATAATGACCCGGGTTTTTTTTGTAATAATCCTGATGGTATTCTTCTGCAGGATAAAATTCCTTGGCAGGTAAAATCTCTGTGGCGATGGGCTTAGAGAAGATCCCTGACTGCCCCAGCCTTTCCTTCGATTTCTCGGCGAGCATTTTCTGCTCTTCATCATGGTAAAAAATGACCGTCTTATACGAATGGCCCCTGTCAAAAAACTGACCGCCGGGATCCGTTGGGTCGATTTGCTGCCAGTACAGCTCCAATAACTTCTCGTAAGAAAAAACTCCCGGATCATATTCGATTTGAACGGCCTCATAATGACCCGTCGTTTCTGAACATACTTCTTTATAAGATGGATTTGGAACGTGTCCCCCTGTGTATCCGGAGGTCACACTGCCAATTCCGGGCTCTTCATCAAAAGGTTTTACCATGCACCAGAAACACCCTCCGGCAAACGTGGCCTTTTGATACGTTGCAGCTTCTGACATTCTCATCATCCTTTCCATAACATTCTCTTACACTATTCCCTTTGTATGCGATTTTAACGCATTACTGTTAAAAAGGGAAAGCAATTAGCTTGAATCGATCCTCACCATGACTAAAAAAAGAGCGCCCACCAAAGGGTCACTCTTTTCATCATTTATTTAAGCTTTCTCTGCTTACCAATATTTTTCCACTTCTTTCGCTCCAAAGATTCTAACCGCTTATTTCCCCGTCTTTCCATATACGCGATTTCCCTTTGCAGTTTCTGATAGTGTTCGAGCCTCTCCTCTGAAAGGCTTCCTTCTTCAATGGCCATACGAATCCCGCAGCCTGGTTCTTCCTCATGTTGGCAGTCATTGAATCGGCAGTGAAGGGCTAATTCCTCAATGTCATTATATTGTGTGGACAATCCTTCCTGCCCCTGCCATAATTGAATTTCTCTCATCCCGGGTGTATCAATGATCGCAGCACCATTTTCTAACATGAACAGTTCCCGATGAGTCGTTGTATGACGGCCCTTATCATCGGATTCCCTTATTTCCTTTGTCTTCTGGACGTCATATCCTACAAGCAGATTGGTCAGTGTGGATTTTCCCACTCCTGAAGAACCAACGAGGGCGACGGTTTGCCCTTTAGCTAAATAAGGAATCAGGTCCTCTATCCCTTCCCGACTGATGGCACTTATGGTAACGACTTTCACACCAAGCAAAGTATTCTCCACTTCTCTTTTCTTTTCTTCTATATCGGAACACGTATCCGATTTTGTGAGGACGATGACAGGGTTTGCACCGCTTTCCCAGCATAGAAGTAAATAGCGCTCCATCCGCTTGCTATTGAGATCGTCATTTAATGAAGATAGGATGAAGACAGTATTGATATTTGTAGCAATGATTTGTTCTTCTGCTTCATTTCCTGCTTTTTTCCTCGAGAATTTACTAGTCCGTGGCAGTACCTTTTCAATGACCGCCCCTTCCTTGCTTAGAAGTACCCAGTCACCTACGGCGGGTAGATCTTCGCGCTGAACGGTGTCAAACCTGAGTTTCCCTGAAATTTTGCTTAACACTTCCCCTGTTCTTGTCATGACCATAAAGGCACCCCTTTGTTCGGTCACAACCCTTCCCAATATAAAGCCTTCTTCTGTCAGGTGGTTCATCATTTCAAAAACTGTTTCTTTAGTATTCAACTTGTTTCCTCCCAAAATAAAAAATCCGTTGCGTGGTTCGACACGTCAACGGATTTTTCACGATAGAAGAAATGAATAAATCAAAGAATCCCGTTTAAAGTGAGTTGACGTGCAGAACCGATATAATACGTATTTACATTAGCCTTTTGCTCAATTAATGATAGGTTCATATGACATCACCCACTTTCTCAATTAGTACTTTCATTATCCAATATTTTCATCCGGATTGCAAGCTATATTTCTGATTTTTATAAAAATAGGTATTTTCACCATTTTTTCTCACCGGCATATTCTATTGTGTTAATACTGTTAAGGGAGAGATACGGATGAGCCAACATGATTATCTGACGAAAGCTGCAATGTATGACTTGTTATCCGGGTATTATAAATATTCTGATCCGTCCATGCACGTTCATTACTACCAGAAACATCTTAAATATATGAGGCTTGCCATGCAGGCGCAACGAGCTGACATGACAACCTCTACTCAGCCTTCGTACGTCCGTGTGTTACATGCCGTCCCCGATGCACCGAATGTAGATGTATACGTAAACGGAAAGCGGGTATTACGGAATGTAGCCTTTAAAGACGTAAGCGATTATTTAACATTGCCAGCCGGTAAATATCATATTGATGTATATCCTGCAGGTACAAGTGTGACAACAGTCATTAGTAAAAAAGTAAAAATCGATCCAGGAAAAATTTACACTCTTGCAGCTGTCGGAACACTTAATAAAATGCAATTACTTCCTTATTTAGATGATCCAACAGTACCAAATGGAGAAACAAAGGTAAAGTTCATTCATCTTTCCCCTGATGCCCCAGCTGTTGATATAGCTGTAAAAGGCGGGGATGTCATATTCCCGGATATATCCTTTAAACAAGCGAGCGATTATCTTGGGTTGACTCCCATGACCGTCAATCTAGAGGCAAGGGTCGCCGGAAGTGAAAACAGTGTACTGAGTGTTCCGAAGGTAAAGCTGAGCCCGAATCAGGCATACACGATCGTTGCAGTCGGATTAGCCAATGGAACCCCGGAACTGGAAGCTCTCCTGTTGAAAGGATAAAATCCCAGCATAAAAGGTTACAACACAAAAAAAGGTGACTCCAGCAGGAAGCCACCTTTTTCTTATTGTGCACGGTCGACAGGGACGAGAAGTCTGAATGAAATATTATCCTCTTTCAAATCAAATTCGTTTGCCCGTACTTTCACATCACTCTTCAGTTTCATATCTTGCAGTGAGACATAAATCAATTCATCATTGGGTTGAATCTTTACCCAGTCCGGGAAATTATAAGAATCTCTGATCACTTTCAATACATAGTTGACCGGAAGATTCAGTGAACCTACTGAAATGGATTTTTGTTTTAACAGAATATCCCCATTATCCAACGCCTTCGGTTCGAAACTCAATTTAAAGTCCAGATCTGAAGTAAATACAGGGACGGACCCCAGTAGTTCAACATCATCCTTGAGCTGAACATCGTAATCCACCGGCCCTTTCATCCCTTCTTCTTCAATATAATGTTCAATGATAAGATTTAAGTCTTTCTTGTTGGTCTCTACATTAAATCCTACTTGTTGATCTGTATTTTTATTGTCGTCGGGCAGGGCATCGTCCTTTACAGGCATAAAGATCATGGACACAATGATGACGAATCCCAGAATGATCATACCTAAAAGGACAAAGAAGCCTACCTTCCATTTGTTCTTCATGACGGCTGCTCCTCTTCCTCAACAGAATCTTTTCTATCTGTCAATGTAGCTAATGTTTCCCCTTTTGCAAGATCCGTAAACATTCGGTCTGCGATCAATTTATACCCTTCATCATTCGGATGAAAGTAGTCTTCATACAACAAAGTATCTCCTGCATCGATAAATAAGTCCTCGATTTTCACGAATAACGTCTTATCATAACCCGTCAGTACCTGTATGCTTGCTTCATTCCAATTATGAATCACTTGATTTACTTCATCAATATCAGAGAACCAAGTATTAAAAGGATTATATAGGCCGACCAGGACAATGCCTGCATCGGGGTTATAACTTCTGATCGTTTCAATGATCTCTTTTAACCGGAGTTGATATTGTCGTTTCTCCTCCTGGAATACCTCTAACTTCAAGTGTGACAAATTTTCACGAAAAATTTTCATAACATCGTTTCCGCCGATGGTGATCATCACTAAATCAGACTCTTCAATGGAAGATTTCACATCTTCCTTCTTCAGTCTTTTCAATAATTGATCGGTACGGTTCCCCCTGACTCCGTAGTTATGAAACTGGGCATCCTTTACACCATCCAATGATTCGAGGCTCTTTTCCAAATAAGGAACATACCCACCCTTTTTCGTACTGTCACCGACACCTTGAGTCAATGAATCTCCTATTGAAACCACCTTCAAGTTCTTCGGTATAAATGTTTCATTGGGACTTTCTTTATCCCAGTTGGATACTTCCCTTGTAATGTGATCAGCAGCATCTTCTAGCGAACACCCTGTCAGGAAAAAAACAAAAGCGAGCATGAGAATGGACATTTTTTTCATATGTGTCACCTCGCTTATTCTTATAATTATTATATCACGGTTCTTAGGCTATAAAACATAATTACACTCATCAATCTGTCATCCCCATTCCTTACGGCTCGGTCCTGATTGCAATGTGGAAAACACTTCCTTAATAAATTGTCCGTAATGGAATTGTTTTGCGATTTTATGGATTCTCCATGGTTCTTTATCCGTTGACTTCCTGAAATCACCGATACTTTGGCCAAACGTACAGCCCGTATTGACAGCAACCCGTATCGGGACTTCCTCGAATACCATTTTCCCACCATCCGCAAGTGCCCACATAGCCACTAAATCATGGAGGGGGCTTCCTGTAATATCTGGATAGGTCTTCTTATAAAACCCGTAATAATAATCAACCATTGGTTTAATGATCTGACCAACCTTATCATTTGATTTCAGATAAAATTCATGGAGTTGATCGATCATGAGGGGGGTTATGAGTGCATACATTGTAACATCCAATGGAATGAGGTGAATTTTCTTCGGGGCAAGCTGAATCAGGATATTCGCAGCATAAGGATCTCCATAGAAATTGGCTTCAGCCGTCGGAGTAACATTTCCAGGAACATTGAATGCCCCTCCCATCACATAAAATTCTTTCACTTTCTTCATCGTTTCTGGGTATAAAATAAAGGCAGTGGCCAATGAGGTTAACCGTCCAGCACTAAAAATATAAAGTTCCCCTGAATATTGATTAATGAGTTCCTTGATTTGATAGAAATTTTCACTTATGTCCGAAGGGTTGAATTCACTTTCATCAGGTATGATCGGCCCGAGTCCAGCCACACCATGGACTTCCGGATAGAACTTCGGCCGGTTACCCGTCAAGGCAGAGACCGCACCACCAATAACCGGGATATCTGTAATCCCCGTTATGTTTTGCAGGTATTTTACATTTTTCAATGCAGATTCCCTGGAAACATTCCCATAGTCAGAAACAATCCCAACGACTTCAATCGTATCGCTATAGTAAGCATACAGCACTGCGACGATATCATCGATTCCAAAATCCGAAATCACCAATACCTTTTTTTTATCCGACAAGCACATACACTTCCCTTCATCGAACATCCTCTATATTAAGGAGGAAATGCTGTAGTTCCCAATTCAATTTTGAGCCTTTCTTGCCTATTTTATTTCTATGATATGTTGGATGTAGTTATGAGGTGGCAATAATATTCATAAAATAAGCCATAACAGGGACGAACCCATTATAATGAACATGGTACAATACGGATAAACCTAAAATGAAAGGTGATTGGAATGAAGAAAAATATCTTTTTGTATTTCACATGTTTGATTGGTTTATTAGGGTTCCTTGCCGGCTGCTCCAGTGATCAGAATGAAGATTCGCACAAGGATCATACTGCGGCTAACGGGGACATTAGGGAAGAAACCGCTTCTGTCGAGACCCTTCCCTCTTTTCTTGACAATAAGGATGACAATATGAAACTCATCTATTCCTCCGCAGCTAAAAACCCTGAGCTTCTAAAATATATTCCTTGTTATTGCGGATGCGGGGATTCAGCAGGGCACGAGAGCAACCTGAATTGCTTTGTTTATAAAACGGAAGGGGACAAAGTGGTGTGGGACGACCACGGTACCCGATGTGAGCTTTGCTTGAAAATCGCTGCTGAATCCATCGTAAAATATAAGAATGGCGATTCCATCAAACAAATCAGAACCTATATAGACGAACAATATAAAGAAGGATACGCAAAACCCACCCCTACTCCGATGCCTTCATGATAAAGGGCAGATTTTCATCCAGAAAAAAGACGAAAGGATTGATTCCCCTTCGTCTTTTTTCATTAGTCCGTATAATACATGAAACCGATGGCCCCGATACCTGTATGTGTGCTGATGATAGGTGTTGTCGGAACGATATCGATTTGATCGTATCCTGTTTTCTCTATGATCTTGGCTTTCAGGTTTTGAGCCAGATTCATTCCATCCGCATGGACGAGTCCAACTCCCCGTATGGTCTTTCCTTTCACGTCATCTACAAATTGTGTCGTTAAGTACTTCACTACCTGTGAATGACTTCGGACTTTTGCAACGGGAGTATACTCAGCCCCTTCAAGTGATGCGATCGGCTTAATATTGAGCAGGGAACCGATCATGGCACGCCCTTTACCGATCCTCCCACCTTTCACCAGATTTTCAAGGGTGTCCACCACGACAAACAATTTGGTCTTGGATCGGATCTCCTCGATGGCCGCAAGGATTTCTTCCATGGACTTTCCTTCTTCAGCAAGCTTTGCCGCTTCAATCACCTGGAAAGCCAGTCCTTTTGAAATAAATCGTGAATCTACAACTGTTACATCTGCTGAAGACATATCTGCAGCAGACTCTGCCGATCGAACGGTCCCACTCATATTACCGGTCATATGTATGGATAAAACGCGTGATCCATCGATACCTAATTCATCATACAGTTCAACAAATGACCCTGCAGGGGGTTGAGAACTTTTTGGCAATTCTTTCGAAGCCTTCATTTTTTCTAAGAAGCTTAACGGTGAAAGATCCACTCTATCTAAGTATGTTTCTCCATCAATTGAAATGGACAGAGGAACCACATGAATATTCAATTCTTTTACGACTTCATCAGATAAATCAACTGTCGAATCTGTTACAATCTTAATTTTGGTCAATTTTGCCACATCCTATCTCCCATATCATAAGTATTATATCGTTAATCGCTGAGGATTTAAATAGATAGTAAGCATTTAACTCAATGGCCTGTATCGACGAATAAATGCCATGATATACCCCGAAACAGAATGGAAGTCATACAAAAAGGTCTGACCCTCAGCAATCTCTATGCCTGAGGATCAGAACCAAGTAAAACTTATGCATTATTCTTTAACTCTTCTGATTGATAAATTTCTTCGTACTCTGACCATTTCGTCGTTCTCTTTAAATGTTCTCTAAAGCTGAAGATTGTCTTAGGCTCATTATGATTCATCACTTTAGTAATAAATTGATGCAGCCTAAGATTAACCCTCAGGTAGAGAGGGCTGTCTTTCTTCAATACAGGAACTTCTGAGATTTTGACCTTCCGTCCATACTTAGATTTGAACTCGATGGTTTTTGTCAGCAAAGTATCAATCCTCTTTTTCGCCCGTTTATTCTTCTATTATACCCTATTTATAACCGCATAAAATGTCTAATCATGCGAAAGTGCCAAAATTTTTATACTCCTGTTGAAACCGGGACTAAACATTCTGCAGTATCATGTTTGGGAGAGTTCACGACACTGGATACCTGGTACCCTTTCATCCATTCATCAGGGAGTGGCTTTAAAACGGAAGCAGCCTGATCAAAGGAGTATTCCTCTGTATTGAGCCATTTCTCGATGTCCTCGCTGTTTGTGAGCATCACTGGCATTCTTTCATGAACATCTGCCACCAGGGAATTCGCTTTGGTAGTCAGAATGGTCGAGGTGGTGACCTCTCCATTCCTGTCCCATAACCCTGCAAATACGAAAGGCTTTTCTTCATTCAATTGGAACCTTACTGGAATCTTCCCTGATTCACCCTTCTTCCATTCATAAAAACCATCGGCAAAGATCACCATCCGTCTTGAATGCACGAGGGATTTAAAACTGGGTTTATCCAGGAGCGTTTCACTACGGGCATTGATCAATGGCTTCCACTTTGTGGGGTTAGCCCAGTGGGGAACAAGTCCCCAGGTGATTTCACCCGCTCTCCGCTTCCCCTTGTGAGAAATAAGGGAAAGGATATTCTGAGATGGAGCGATATTGTATCTCGGCTGCCAATCTTCAAGGTATTCATCAATCAAATAGTGTTTTACCAATTCTTCTAAAGGGGTCGTCAAAGAAAATCTTCCGCACATATTTGCCACCTCATCATCATTTCTTTACTTAGGAATATACATCATTCCACACTCGAATCCAACCGTTACACTTTACTCCTTTACTATGTTGATGATTGCACAATAGCTTAAAGAGGATTATCATGAATATATGCGAATCGTTAAGCGATCAATCAGATGATCGCAGAAAGGATGAAACCACTTTGACCTATGATTTCGATTTTTCCAATTGGAAAGAAGAAGTTGCGAACGCCATCACCCATGGGATCGGATTGATCCTCAGCATCCCGGCATTAGTGATGTTAATCATTTTTGCGGTTCATGAAGGATCTGCCTGGCACATTGTCAGCTTCTCGATATACGGAGCTTCCATGATTCTTCTTTACTTATTTTCGACACTCTTGCACAGCTTTAAGCCCTCTAAGGTTAAAAATCTATTTGCGATCTTGGATCATTCAGCCATTTATGTCCTGATCGCTGGAACGTATACGCCATTTATGCTTGTCAGTGTGAGAGGTGCATTGGGATGGACTTTATTTGGGATTGTGTGGGGACTTGCCATAGTGGGGATTGTGTTCAAGTGTTATTTTGTTCAACGCTATCAGGTGGTATCCACCCTATTCTATCTTGTGATGGGCTGGCTCGTGATCATTGCGATTAAACCATTATACGCGAGTTTGACGGGGGCGGGATTCGGGCTTCTCTTCACAGGAGGAATCATGTACTCAGTCGGTGCCATCTTCTATGTGTGGAATAAACTTCCTTATAATCACGCCATCTGGCACCTGTTCGTCCTGGCCGGCAGCGGCTTTATGTATTTCTGTATCTTGTTCTATGTGTAAATATGTCATTCAAATGTGTAAAAGGTCCAGCGCTAACGGCTGGACCTTTTTTATTATGATGATTTCCACATCTTTGCCGCAAAGAAGGTGAAGCCGATTATGATCTAGGCTCCACCATGTATCCTTATTTTTTTCTTTCATAGATCCTGAATTCATAGTCGTAAGGGTTCTTCTCGTCCTTGACACCCTTTTCCGAGGAGATACAGGTGAATTTTTCCCATGGAATTGAAGGCATGGTCGTGTCCCCTTCAAATTCATGATGGATTTCAGTGACATAGAGTCTCTCTACATGGGGAATGAACTGTTTGTATATTTCTCTGCCACCCATGATAAAGATTTCTCCATCTCTTTCTTCTGACCATCTCACAACTTCGTCAACAGAATGTAGTACGAGGCAGTCTTCCCGCTCGAAATGTGTGTTTCTTGTCAAAATGACATTCTCACGATTTGGAAGGGGCTTACCGATGGAATCGAATGTCTTTCTCCCCATTACGATTGCATGTCCGTTCGTCGTCTTTTTGAAGAATTTCAGATCCTCAGGCAGTCTCCAAGGCAGTCCATTATCTTTCCCGATCAGCTGATTCTGATCCATTGCCCATATAAATGATATCATACGCTTACGACCCCTTTGATGTGAGGGTGAGGATCGTATCCTTCTAGTTTGAAGTCTTCGAAGCTGAAACCGAAGATGTCCTTCACTTCAGGATTGATCGATAGCGTCGGCAGTGGTTTCGGATCCCTTGATAGTTGTAACTTTACTTGATCAAGGTGATTTTGATAGATATGCACGTCGCCGAATGTATGAACAAACTCCCCTGCCTCTAAATCGCAAGCCTGAGCCACCATCATCGTTAATAGAGCATACGAAGCAATATTAAAGGGCACCCCAAGGAAAACATCCGCTGAGCGTTGATACAATTGACAAGACAACTTCCCGTCAGAAACATAGAATTGGAACAGGCAATGACAAGGAGGCAAAGCCATGTGATCCACATCAGCTACATTCCAAGCGCTCACGATCATTCGTCTTGAATCTGGATTATTCTTGATCGTGTCGATAAGGTTCGAGATCTGGTCGATGGTTTCACCATTTGCACCGGACCATGATCGCCATTGATGCCCGTATACAGGTCCCAATTCACCGTTTTCATCAGCCCACTCATTCCAGATGCGTACACCGTTCTCCTGAAGATAAGCTACATTCGTATCTCCTTTTAAGAACCATAGGAGTTCATGAATGATCGATTTCACATGCAGTTTTTTCGTTGTAACGAGAGGAAATCCTTCCTGTAAATCAAAACGCATCTGATAACCGAACGTACTGATCGTACCCGTTCCCGTCCGGTCCTCTTTCTTTGTACCATTTTCCAGTACATGTTTGCACAAGTCTAAATACTGCTTCACCTTGACCACACCTTCTATAAGTTTATAGTTCTTTGAAAAATCGATATGTTGCGGGTGCCTTTTGCTTAAGTAGATTCCTAGTTTCGGGATTCAAATAGTACATAGCAAATGTTTCAGCAAAATATTCTTCTTTATATTGAAGGTAATACTCTTCATCCGGGAAAACCCGTGGTGCTTCCCTTTTCCACAGGGGTAAGAATTTCAGCTCATAATACAGATCCGTCAAGACGTACCGATCAATGCTGTGGGCGAACTCATGTAGTTCCAGATTGTATGAGTTGTGCCCTTTCCCTTTCCCACTATGACCGATCTTTACTAATACAAGTTTGGAACCACCTATTCCAGGGACATCATCCCACGTAATACTTTTATTAGTGTACCCTCTCGGGGTGACTCCTTTCAAGTGACTTGTCGTAGAAAAATCGGTTAATTTATTTTGGAATAATCGAATTTTGATATCATGCGATTCGGCGGACTCCAACAATGATGTCGGAATATGATCCAGTCTTTTGATCATTTCACCTGCCTCTTCTTGATCAAACGTTGATTCTGGTAAGAGGATCATATTTTCCAGCTGCTTACTGGATTGAAGGTTTACATGCGTTTTAAGGGGCGATTGTTTTAAGAGGATACCATCGTAATTAGCATTTGTGTGGGTCCAGAGAATCACAAGAGTTACTGTAATCAGAAGGATGATGAAAGTTCGTCTCACTTTAATCCCCCCTTTTCTTATGATGCACCTATGATACACTTATTACTATTTTACCATAATGATAGACACTACTTCAGAGAGTATTATTTCCATTTTTAATAAAATGAGCAAAAAAAGCAAGCACGCTCATCCACGTGCTTGCTTTGATTCTTTTTAGTATATGATAGATTAGGACACGCTCATCCATTGAGGAGGAGTGTTTTTATCCCAGAAAATGCTTCCGAGTTCATGGTGTGCCTGGAATTGGTCATGTACCGTATGGTAGTGAAAATTGAAATAATAGCCATCTTTTGGTGGATGGTCTTTTCTTACATGAAATCGAATGATATCTTCACCCGAACGCTCGTCATAAATGTGAAAGATCTTTTCTGTTTTAGCATATTGAGGTACTTCTGAAATGGTTAGGGACGTTAAATCTTCTTCCGGAAATTGAGCTGCTGTATCCGCTATCGCTTTTTCAATGTTTGGAAGGATTAACGATCTGAATTCATCCTCTATGACAGGCTTGATCTTGGTCCCGAATTTTTCATAAGCAGATTTTTCTGCTTGTACCAGCATGGATTCTATAAATACATCATGGGTTAGCGCAGGCTCTTCTTCTCTTGTTTCCTCTGGAGTCGATTCCACGGTGGAAGGCTTGCCATTATTCTTGGCAAGGGCATGATTTTCTTCATTCAGAAAGGCTTGTGAGGGTGAAACAAGTCCAAATGTCAGGATGGATAGTATGATAAAAAACGATTTCTTGAGCCAGATCGACATAGATAACGTCCTTTCCTATGTATTACGTCTATTATTATACTACTTCTTACGTTTAAAAAGTGAAAAAGGTTTCATTTTTTTGTAGGATATAAAAATCTTTATGTGGTAGTATATTAATGAGGATACTTTGTAAGGAGGATAACTAGATGGATACTGGAATTATGATCAATATCGGATACATACTTCTGTTAGGTTATTTTATTGTACTGGGATTCACTGATTAATATGTATGGGATTAGACAGGCGATGGATGCCTGTCTATTTTATTGATTGTTTATGTAAACATGGTAGCATTTTGATGGAGCGAGCAGTGGTTGATTTCCACTCCAGGTGCTCGCTTTCCGCGTGGCGTGAGTTGAGCCTCCTCGGGCTTTTCCCTGCGGGGTCTCAAGATCCAGCTACGGTGGCTAGCCCCTCGAGGTCATAAGCTAAATGGTCCAAGAAGGCAAAAGAACGCCTTCTAAGCCCATTCATCTTATGCTTGTCGGGGCTGAGCAAGCCACCTCCGCTTTTCTGGCTTTCCCACGTTTCCCGCAGGAGTCGAGCACCTGCAGCGAGAATCAACTGTCCAAGCTTAAGTATTTTACTAAAACGGTGTGGCAGGGTTCTTTACAACCAAATCATTATCTAGTGGTTGTACTGACTGATTATAGCTTATAAACTAATGCTCTTTATCTATACTGTTTTATGTACCATTTAGCTCTGTCAAAATATACTTCTTCAGAGGGTGAAGGGAACTGCGTAGACTCCTACGGAAAACGGGCGTGCCGAGACCCCGGAAGCGAACTGTGCTGAGGAGGCTTGGCCGAACGTCCGTGGAAAGCGGAGCAGTTCCCTTCACCCTCCCGCACACATTCAATGACAGAGCATTTACAAATCATAGTCTGTGTAAAAATCACAACAATCTATGCCAACAAAGCCATTTATAACCGGATCACTCCAAAGTGAAACTTGGCTGACGGCCGTTTCAACACTTCAAAGCCCATTTCTTCGAATAGGGGTGATTGATAGTGTTCTTTTAATACGACCCGCTTTTTGGCCACTCTTTTCGCTTCTTCTATTCCTTCTTTTGTAACGCCGGTATAGCTTGCCCATTGTCTGATGGGATTGATTCCATGTGAGTCGGTCAATGCTTCTTCAAACATGGGATCAATGTAAACGACGTCGACTGCATCATTCCTGAATTTCTTTAGTTCTTCGACAAAATGTCCATTGAGGACGTTTATACGCTTCATGGCCCGATTTAACGCAGGAAGCGGGGAATTCCATTCCTGTAGTCCATGAAGAACGATATGGGCAATGAATTTATTTGCTTCGATCCCTGTTACCGACCCTGCCTCCCCTACGATATGACTCGCAATGATACTGTCTGAAGCAAGTCCAAGGGTGCAGTCCAGAAAGCTCATGCCTTCCTTAAGGTCTGCCGCTTCTATGAGTGGATCTTTCTCTCCCCTCATAAGCCTCTTGATTCGAAAGGATGCGGAATTCGGATGGAAAAAGAATGGCTCCCCCCTCCCATCCCGCGTATGAAGTTCCAGGCGTTCTTTCCCGATGACGAGGCAGTCCCCATCCGCTTTTTCCATATGGTGACGTATCGATCTTTTTTCCCTTGGGATATATGGTATAGAAAGGCGATTGGCTGCCTCATGCGCTTTATCTATTACGTTCTGATTGGTTCTTCCACAAGTGGTGACAAACACGTTAGTGATTCTCCTTTGGATATTCGTTTTCTATCATCTTTTCATTATCCTACCACAAAAAAAGAGCGGATGACTCTGTCATCCGCTCTTTTTTGATGGACTGTTAGCAGTTTTCATTAAATGCCGTCACCAGATTTGAAATAATGGAAGAAATGTCGTGATCTTCAATTTCTTCCCTGGGGATAAAGTGAACGACCTTGTTTCCTTTAAGCAAAGCCATGGATGGAGAAGAAGGCTCGTAACCGTCGAAGTATTCCCTCATCTTGGCAGTCGCTTCTTTGTCCTGTCCTGCAAAAACCGTTACAAGATGGTCAGGGGTCTTATCGTTATTCATGACGGATTGAGTGGCAGCGGGACGTGCTAGTCCTGCTGCACATCCGCAAACAGAGTTAACGACAACGAGGGCCGTTCCTTCTGTGTTTTCCATGAAATTCTCGACTTCCTCTTCTGTACCAAGTTCTTTAAACCCTGCTTGCGTTAATTCTTGCCTCATCGGTGTAACCAACTGTTTCATATATTCTTCATATGCCATAGACATGCATAATCAATCCCTTCCTGTTTATTGATGACGTGCTTCAGTCATCTGTTTCCATACCGATCCTTTTGCTTCTTCGCCGCCTTCGATTCGCTCAATGGCCATTTTCACCTGAAGTTTCACTTCGAATTCAGGGTCATTTTCCGCCTCTTTTAACCCTGGCAAGGCAGATTCATCACCGACTTCATAAAGGAACATGGCCGCGCGCCATCTGACCAGTTTACTCTTATCCTTTAAGGCATCAATCATTTCCGGTACGGCACCTGCAAATCCCAGATCAGAAAGACAGTCACCGGCCGTCCTTCTCACGGTTACGGACCTATCATGCAGTCCCTTGTACAACAAAGGAAGGACTCTTTCATCTTCAATCATTCCAAGGTACACAACGGCTAATCGGCGGATCGATACTTTCTCGTCCTCGAGCGCTTTCTGAAGTAGAGGTAAGTCTGCCAAGGTAGGATCCTCCATCGCATCCAGTTTCTGATACCTGGTTTCCCATTCCGGTGCTTCAAAGTCTTCGGCGGTCACCTTTTGCTTTTTCTTATAAATGAGTGGTCCCTTGGCATCGGTTGTTCCCTGTGCTTCTTCGACAAGCTTTGAAAGTCTTTCAGAAGGATAGGCTGCCACTAATTCTTCCGTCACGTCGCTTCCGATCTCATCCAGATCACCGTACCGGATGCCATAATCTTTCCACTTTCTAAGGAGGACGACATTATCGCCCTCTTTTTGTGCCTGACCAACCGCTTCAAGGAATGAAGAAGACAGGGAAAAACGCTTTTCCTGTTCCCCATCTGTCACCTTTACTTGCATCGGAATTCCTTTGAACATCTGTACACTGACATTCACTTCACCAAAATGTTCCTCCATGGGGGATTCCGTTTCTTCATTATCTGTATCTTCACCGAATGCTTTTCGCACCTGTGGCAGAAGCTCCTGCCAATCGAATTTAGCATTCCGTTCGACGGCAAGGAAGTCGGCAACATGGTATACCCCTTTAACACCTTCGATGGCCAAGATCTCTTTGATGACGGGAGGAGCCCCCTCCGCTTCATCTTTTTTATAATTGTTGCTCTTCCCGGCCTTCATTTCCTGATCGAGAAGAACTTTCATCGTATTCGGACTTGGAGTAGGTTCAATTGATACGATCCTCAAGATTGTTACCCCTTTCTCTAAACAGTTCATTTACCTTCCATTTTAACACAGTATCCCTTTTGCCTTAAAGAAAGAGACTTATTCGGCATATTCAGAGAGATAGGTCCACCTCTCAATGAGCCTTTCCAGTTCTTCGTTAAGCTTTTCACTTTCCTCCATCAACTCTTGAGCCCGTTCGAAGTTGCTGCCGACTTTTTGGAGCTCGGCATCCGTCTCCTCTATTTTCGCTTCAATGCCTGCCATCTTATCTTCCATTTCATCCCACTCTCTTTTTTCCATATAAGAGAGCCTTTTTTTCTCTTTCTCCTTCACTTCTTTAACAGGGACTGGTTCCTTCATTGAATCTGTCAGCTGCTTCTTATTTAAAGCTTCACTCTTCTCCAGATACTCAGTATATTCCCCGTAATAGAAATCGATCTGAGCGTCCCCATTGAATATTAACAGCTGATCAGCCGTTTTATCCAGAAAGTACCGGTCATGGGAAACAGTGATCACGACACCGGAAAATTCATTGATATAATCCTCAAGCACTGTCAAGGTTTCTGTGTCTAAGTCGTTGGTAGGCTCATCCAGCAGAAGGACGTTTGGTTTTGACATTAATAGTTTCAGCAGGAAGAGCCTTCGTTTTTCACCGCCGGAAAGCTTTCGGATCAATGTCCCGTGGGTGCTCATTGGAAAAAGGAATCTCTCGAGCATGGATGTAACAGAAACTTGTTCTCCCTTATCTGTGGTTATATACTCTCCCGCTTCTCTTATATATTCAATCATTCTCATATTTTCATCCAGTTCTTCATGACCCTGGGTATAGTAGGCAATCTTGACGGTCTGTCCCTTGACCAATTCTCCTTTTGTCAGCTCATCGGTTCCTGCAAGGAGATTTAGGAAGGTTGATTTTCCGCTACCGTTTTTCCCTACTATTCCGATACGGTCTTTAGGCTTGATCAGAAAGGAGAATTCGTTTAATATTTGCTTGTCTTCAAATCGTTTTGACGCACTCTTGAACTCATACACCTGCTTGCCTAAGCGATTTCCTCCAATCGCCATATCTACTTGTCCATTGGAAGAGCCGGATGACATAGTATCTTCCAGGTGTTCGAATCGCTGGATACGGGCCTTTTGTTTAGTAGTCCGTGCTTTTGCTCCCCTTCTCATCCACGCAAGCTCTCTCCGGTAGAGATTTTGCTGTTTTTCGGATAATTGGCGTTCCACTTCTTCACGTGAAGCTTTGGCTTCAATAAAGGAAGCATAATTCCCTTTATAGGCATACAGGCTGCCTCCATCCAATTCAAAGATGCGATTTGTCACTCTATCCAGGAAATACCGGTCATGTGTCACGAGTAACACTGATCCGTTATATTTCCCCAAATAGTCCTCCAGCCACTTGATGGACTGATAGTCCAAATGGTTGGTCGGTTCATCCAGAATAAGCAAGTCCGGAGTTTCAATGAGGACCGCTGCCAGTGCCACTCTCTTCTTTTGTCCACCGGATAATTCATTCATCTTCTTCCCGAAATCGTGGATGCCGAGTTTTGTTAAGATGGCTTTAGCATTTGCACTTGCATCCCAGGCATTGAGAAGATCCATTTGCTTTTGGGCCTCAAATAATTCATCTTGTACCCTTGGACTTTCCGGGTTCTCCTCCATCTCCATGAGAACCGTTTCATAGTTTCTCATCGCCTGGATGATCTTCGCTTCTCCGCGGAATACTTGTTGAAGCACGTTCAATTCCCCATCAAATGCGGGTTCCTGTTGGAGATAGGCAATATGATAGTCGTTCGGTTTTGAAAGCTCACCGGTATCATATTCTTCCATTCCTGCAATCAGTTTCAACAGGCTTGATTTACCTGTACCGTTCACTCCGATCAGTCCGACTCTCTCCTTCTCGGTAATGGAAAAGGATATATCTTTAAACAGTGTTTTCTCTCCATAGGTTTTGGAAATATTCTCAGCTGTTAACATTCTCATTCTTGACCAGTCCATTCTTTATTGAATTGCTCTAGGAACCGGAGCATGAAGTCATGGCGTTCTTCTGCCAAAATCCTGCCGGTTTCCGTGCACATTAAATCTTTCAATTTCAGTAATTTTTCGTGAAAATGATGGATGCTGGAGCTATCCCCATTTCTGTATTCCTCTAAGGTCATGTGTTCCCTCACTTGAAAATCAGGGTCATACATCGCTCTGCCTTTCCTGCCCCCATATGCAAATGTCCTGGCGATGCCGATCGCCCCGATGGCATCAAGGCGATCGGCGTCCCGGACGATTTTCGCCTCTATCGTAGTCAATTCCGCTTCATGGCCACCTTTATACGAGATGGAATAGATGATCGCCTTCAGTAACGCCTTTTCATTTTCGTTGAGTGTGAGATGCGTTAGGATATGATCCAGTTTTTTCTTTCCTTCTTCTTCGCTTACGAATTTCTCGTCCGGCACATCGTGAAGCAGTGCCGCAAGCTCAATGATATAAGTACGGGAAATCTGCTCACTTCCTGCGATTCTAAGAGCCTGTTTCCTCACTCGATCTAAATGATACCAATCATGTCCGGTTGATTCACCTATGTACTCTTGTTTTAAATAGTCTATTACTCTGTCCAGCTCTTTACGCTCCACATATCCACCTTCTCTTCCATTGTACCAAATGATGTTCTACTTTCAGAATAAAAAGGAGTGGATGCCTGAATCTACACATCACTCCTTTTTGATTTTTTCATTTACTTTCTGAAAACCAGCTTATACCGATTGTGTTTTCGCCAGCATGTACACCGATCACTGCCCCCAGGGGATATGCCCCAAATTCAATTTCAGGATAAGCTTGTCTTAGCTGTTCCATCCATTCCAAAGCATCCTCCCGATTTAATCCGTGTAATACAGATACTTTCCCTATGTTCCTATTTGCGAGAGCGAGATCCAACTGGTGACTCATGCTGACGAAGCCTTTTTTTATGCTTCTTACCTTGTCCTCCACTTTAAGTTTACCATCTTCAATGGAAAGCATGGGCTTTATCTTCAGGACGCTTCCCAGAAAAAAGGATAGACCGCCCATCCTCCCGCTTTTATGTAGCTGTTCCAGGCTCCCTACCATGACATACGTCTCACAGGAGTTGATTCTTTCTTCAATCGCTTCTTTTATCTGACACGGATCTTTTCCTTCCTCAGATAAACGTTGACCGTACTGAATCAGTTCTGTCAGCGGATTGGAGAGGATCTTCGAATCAATGCAGCGAATATTCGGAATGGTGTCCTTCAGGAGTTCCGCAGCCTGATAAGCAGACGAAAAGGTCCCGCTGAAATGAGACGAAACATGGATGGAGAAGATATAGTCATAGTCCCTTGACAGTTGTTCGAATAATACCTTAAACTTGCCGATTGAAGGCTGGGAGGTTTTCACTTCCACCTTTTCGTTCCTTAATTTAGCGAATAATTCTTCAGGTGACAGGTCGACGCCGTCCATATACTCCTTCTCTCCGAACAGGATGCTCATCGGAACAACATAGATGTCATTTTCACCATTACCCGATTGATTTGGAACATATGCAGTACTATCTGTTACCCAAGCTATTCTCATGAAAAATTCCCCTTTTTTCTATTTATATGAGCTCCCTTTGGTACTATACGTCCCTTTGATCCAGTTGCTTCAATGTGTCTACAGAGAACGATATCATCTGTAATACATCATCGACCATTTCCTCCGTAATCACCCGATTGAAGGATAAGATTCCCTCATATGAGGTCGGTTTAACGGAGGACTTCACTTCTTTCCATTCCCAGTGTTTATCTTCCCCCCAGGCTTCTTCAAGGATCTCCATATGACGTTGAAGTTTTTCATCGCCTTTATAGACGACGAGGATGTCCGCTCCCGCCGTATTCTTTTCAGTCATCATCTTTCTTTCTGCCAGGAAATGTCCCATATCCGCCTTCAGATGAAACTCGATTGAAAGTGATTTTTTATATGGGAGGCAATAATGAATTTGATAACAGCGCTCATAATGAGCAAAATCAAACAAATCCTTCCGATCAAGTATCTGAATATCCCCTGTCAAGTCAAGATCGTAGACTGCTCCTTCAAAGATGACCTTTAAATTATCAAATGCTGTCGGGTCAAACATCTTCACCCCTCCTTTCCATCACTCATCTTTAAAACAGTCCGATTGCCCTGCCTTCTTCATCTACATCCATACCGAACGCAGCCGGTTTTTTCGGCAGTCCGGGCATCGTCATGACTTCTCCCGTCAAAGCAACGATGAAGCCGGCTCCGATCTTAGGCTTCAGTTCGCGTATCGTGATGGTGAAATTCTCCGGTCGGCCAAGTTTTGCCGGGTCATCAGAGAGGGAGTATTGCGTCTTGGCCATACAGATCGGGAGAACGCCCCAGCCACGAGTTTCAAACTCTTCCAATTGTCTTCTTGCTTTGACCGTGTACTCTACCCCGCTTGCGCCATATACTTTCTTGGCTATAGTGTCAATTTTCGATTGCAGGGAATCCGACAGCTCATAAAGGGGGGAGAATTCCTTATTATTTCCTTCTATCTCATCTAAAACCTTCTCTGCTAAATCGATTCCTCCTTCTCCGCCTTTAGCCCATACATCGGTTAATGAAACCTTTTTATTCTGGTTTTCACACCACTTGATCAAGGCATCGATTTCATGGTCACTGTCTGTTGCGAACCTGTTGATGGCAATGACATATGGAACATTGAAGTGCTCGAGGGTCTCCATATGCTTCTTCAGATTGGATAATCCTTTTTCCAGGGCCGGAAGGTTTTCTGTTTGAAGGTCGTCTTTCGACTGGCCTCCATGCATTTTCAAGGCACGGATGGTGGCAACCAGAACAACGGCATCTGGAGATTTACCTGCAGCACGGGACTTGATATTCAGGAATTTTTCCGCTCCTAAATCTGCCCCGAACCCGGATTCTGTCACCACATAATCTGCAAGCTTCAAAGCCGTTTTCGTCGCCATGACACTATTGCAGCCGTGAGCTATATTGGCAAACGGACCTCCGTGGATAAGAGCAGGCGAATGCTCGATCGTCTGGACGAGATTGGGTTTGAGTGCATCCTTCAACAATAACGTCAGTGCGCCTTCCACACCGAGATCATCGACGGTCACCGGGTGTTTTAACCTGTTATAGGCGACGACCATCTGACCGAGCCTACTTCTTAATTCTCCGATACTCTGAGATAGACAGAGCACAGCCATGATTTCAGACGCTACTGAGATATCAAATCCGTCTTCCCGTGGAACCCCCTGTACGGGTCCGCCCAATCCAATGATGATTTGGCGAAGGGAACGATCATTCATATCAATCGAACGTTTCCATACCACTCTTCTTTGATCGATATTCAATTCATTACCTTGATGGATATGATTATCCACCAAGGCAGCCAGGGCATTATTGGCTGTAGAAATGGCATGGATATCACCAGTGAAGTGGAGGTTAATGTCCTCCATGGGAAGCACTTGTGAATAACCGCCCCCTGTTGCTCCCCCTTTGATTCCCATCGTCGGTCCCAGGGAAGGCTCCCTCATGGCAATGATGGTGTCTTTATTTAATCGGTTCAAAGCATCCCCAAGCCCCACTGTTACGGTAGACTTCCCTTCACCTGCAGGCGTTGGATTGATCGATGTTACCAGGATTAATTTCCCCTGTGGATGGTCTTTCAGTTTATGTATCGCTTCGAAGGATATCTTTCCTTTGTACTTGCCGTAAAGCTCCACGTCATCTTCAGTGAGTCCGATTTTTTTAGCAATGTCCACGATCGGCAGTAATGTTGATTGTTGAGCTAATTCAATATCTGATAATACCTTTTTCTTTATTGTAGTCATGGAAGTTCACCCTCTTAGCTTCAAATTTAGAGTAGCTTGCCTTTTTCTATTGTATCTTTATTTTACACTATAAATGAATACTTTTGCTCTTCTCTCCTGACCTATCTCCTCCGTATCCACCCCAAACGATGGTAATGATGGGGAATAGCAAAACATGATCGATTCTCAGAAGGATGAGAATCGATCATGTTTTATTTTTGAAACATAAATAATGTCGTGAAGGTCAAGGCCTGCTTTAATTCATTTGAGAGATTGTCCGTGTGTGAAGATTTCACGCCTTTTTTGTAGATATAGTCTTCACCGACCTTCTTCCATCCTTTGTCTTGGGCAAGCTTCTCCAATTCCCACGGCATCATGGTGTTACAGATGACCTCCTTACCTTGAAGACGGGGATAGGCATTTTCCCTTGGATGAGCAGTCGGTCCCAATAAGCCGATGCAAATAAATCCATCCTTCCCCACTATCCGTTCAATCTCATTCAAAGTGTGTAAAGGGTTTTCAGTCCACTCCACTGAGTTGATCGCCATTACAGCATCGAATTGCCCGTCTTTGAATGGAAGGGAACGCAAATCCCCTTGAATGAATGACAGGTTTTCCCTTTCCTGCTTCTTTGCAATCTCAACCATGTTCCTGGAGAAGTCCATCCCTGTGACCACATATCCTTTTTCAACCAACAGAAAAGATCCATATCCATCGCCACACCCTAAATCTGCAACGGTTCTAGCTTTTCCTGCGTGATTATGAAAGAAAGGGATGACGGCCTTTCTGCTTCCAGTGGTCCACATTTCGATGCTTTTTGAATGCCAATGACCTGCATTATCTTCCCAAAGGTTTTTGGCGCTTGTATGCCATTCTGAACTTTTCATATGTACACCTCAATATTTTTTCTATACTGTTCTATATTCTTACTCCATCGTCTTAAATCCTGCATGAAAGGAGGAAGAAATCTTTTTATGTACATAATATTATTATGTAAACTTAAAATGATCCTACAGTTAGAATTATGTTTTCTTTCTGATTTGTTCATACTAATGTTAAAGTCTGATCAGAAAAGGTGATAAATATGGAAGAAATATCTAAGGTGCAACGAAATTATCATGGTGACATTATAAGCTTCCAAACCTCTTCCGGCCGCATCATTTCCTACCGTAAAGCCGTATTGGAAGCATCCGAGGGATTACTTCAAGGCGTCACGCTCAATGAGAATGAATGGGGAGAAGCGGAGTTATCCAGTCTGTCAGTCGAGGATGGAACATTTAACGACTACCCTTCTATTTTTTAATTCCCGTTCCGCCCATTCAAAAAGGACTTTCATCTGAAATGAAAGTCCTTTCTTGTCTTATGTTTTTCGCCGCTTCAGTAAATGGATAAAATCATTATTCACTGCGATTTTGAATCGTTCGCAGTCCTTCTACCCTGCTCTTTTCTTCCTCGAAAAATTGTACGAGATCCCCAATGCGATCGATGGAATCCCAGCTTAAATGATGTTCGATCCCTTCCACATCTTCATAAATATGTTCTTCTTTCACTCCAATGACACGAAGGAATTGTTCCAATAGTTCATGTCTATATACTAAACGTTTTCCTACTTTATTTCCCTTTGGAGTCAGAACAAGACCGCGGTATTTCTCATAAATGAGATAATCATCCTTATCTAACTTCTGCACCATTTTGGTAACTGAGGAGGGGTGGACAGATAAAGCTTCAGCAATATCCGATACTCTGGCATAACCTTTGTTCTCAATTAACATATAAATCTGTTCTATATAATCTTCCATACTTGGTGTAGGCATTTTTTACCCTCCAAATTTCCATAAATATCATTAAAAGTTTACTATAACTACCGGATGAATACAACCCGGACACGGAACGCCGCTCAACTCCCTCCTTCACCTACATCACTGCACCGTTGACTAACCCCTTAATAAATATGACGAATGTTGACTCGAAAAACGTCATATTGTATAGTAAAGACATCATTGAAGTGAACGATTATTAAGCTTATTCTAAAAGCTAAAAAGATCATTCATTTCATGAAAACTATTTTCCAGAGGCACACTTGTGCTTGAACGATTTAGGAGGATTCTAACATGCAAAATGGTAAAGTAAAATGGTTCAACAATGAAAAAGGTTTTGGATTCATCGAAGTTGAAGGTGGAGAAGATGTATTTGTTCACTTCTCAGCGATTCAAGGTGAAGGATTCAAATCATTAGAAGAAGGTCAAGAAGTTTCTTTCGATGTTGTTGAAGGAAATCGCGGACCACAGGCTGCAAACGTAGTTAAATTATAATCATACAAAACAATAGATCAACATGATAAAGGGCAGCCCCTAAAATGGCTGCCCTTTATTTTTGATATGCATCGCTCTTGTTCAAACATTCCCCGTAGTGCCGGATTTGTTCCCCGATGGTGCATTGTTCTATACAAAAGCGGTGAGCATATGTTTTGCCATACTCCTTGCGGAAGTGTGCTTTCAGTAAGCAGTCGTTACAGTAGGTGTCTATAAGCTCATCCACTTTATCCACCACTTCTTTTCGATTCATGAGATCACTCCTAGATTTTTTCACGCACTGCAAATCTTCATTGTATTACTAGAGTATATAATACACAGCAGAATTATTCTAATCGTTTATTACTGTGCACCTTTGTGCCTTCCAATGCCTGGTTGGCAAGCTTATCGGCTTCTTTGTTGTCTTTCCTGTTCAGAACGATGAGATCGGGTTTCAGCCCAAGCTTTTGTATCAATCCTTCAATCCGGTCAAGCCATCTCTTTAATCCCTCTTCATAGCAGGGCCACTCTCCCCCAAGCTGTTTCATTGCCACCTGTGAATCGCCTTTAATCGTACAAGGTACATTTTTAACCCCGATTTCTTCAAGCAAGCCGATTGCGATATGTAAGGCAGCGTATTCAGCTTCATTATTATTTTCGATTGCCTCGAGAAGGGCATTTTTTCTGATTCGAAATGATTCCCCGCCTTTATCGTAGTAGATGACGATTCCGGCACCCGCATAGTTCGTTTCCTTATCAAATCCGCCATCAAAGAACACAACAATATTTTCGGGTTCCTTATCTAACTCCTGATTCAATCGGATGTATTCTTTCCTTGTCCAAGAGTTCCCCATTTCATCAATGATTTCAAGATCAATGACTCTTCCTGTTTTCATTAAATCATCTACATGTATCAGTGTTTCTTTCCGGTGGAAAAAACCGGATTCAAACCATATATCGGAAGCAGTTTTACTTTTATATTTAAATTTTATTTTCATTTTCATTCCTCTTTCACTCCCTTTTATCCGTTTTATTGTTCAAAATCATTTTTATTTGTATAATGAGGACTATTGTTTCATTCACTTATGGACGATTGGAGGACTTTTTATGTTTAATATATGGTTTGGCCTTGTTTTTGTACTCATTACATTCTCAGCCTTACTAGTCATGTATCGAATGTTTGGACGAACCGGACTCTTTGTTTGGATAGGGATCTCGACCATACTTGCAAACCTTCAGGTCGTCAAGACCATTGAAATCTTTGGTCTGACGGCGACGCTTGGGAATGCGATGTATGGTACCGCTTTTCTGGTGACAGATATCCTGAACGAAAAGTATGGTAAAAAAGATGCACAGAAAGCGGTTTGGCTTGGATTCTTCACGTTGATCGTTATGACTATTATTATGCAACTGGCGCTCTTATTTCAACCACATCCTGACGATTTCGCACAGGACTCCCTTGCGACGATCTTTGGCATCATCCCGCGGATTGCACTTGGCAGCCTTGCCGCTTACCTTGTAAGCCAATTTACGGACGTGTATATCTTTACGTATCTGAAGAGGAAATTCCCAACAGATGCCCAATTTTGGATCCGTAATAACGGGAGCACGATGGTGAGTCAACTATTGGATACGCTTGTCTTCACAAGCATTGCCTTTCTTGGAGAATATCCGATGCACGTTTGGTTCGAGATTTTCATTACAACCTATCTTCTCAAATGGGTGATTTCCCTTATGGATACCCCGTTTGGCTATATCGCGAAACGATTTCCGAATAATATCGGATGACCGAAGCCGGGTGTATGCATGTCACCCGGCTTTTGCTATGTATATAGATAGTAACTTAGTGAAAAGTATAGTAACGAGTATTCTATCTCCTTCGGCCCTCTTTATATGCTACTATATTTATATTCTGAATGTGTATGAGGTGAATACGATTGTTAGAAGTTTATATTGATGGTGCAAGTGCCGGGAACCCCGGACCAAGTGGAGCAGGTATTTTCATCAAATACAACGGTGAAGTGGAAAAACATTCGATTCCTTTAGGGATCATGGACAATCATGAAGCTGAATTCCTCGCCTGCAAAAAAGCACTTGAAATCTGTTTGGAGAAGCAGACAGATACCGTATGGATGAAGAGTGATTCTCAAGCTGTCGTTCATGCGATTGAGAAAGGGTTTGTGCGTAATGCACAATATAAATTATTACTTGGCGATATATTGAACTTAACGAAGCAAATCAACCTTTTCTTTGTCAAGTGGATACCAAGCAAGGAAAATAAAGCTGCTGATGAGCTGGCTCGTAAAGCCATCCATCTGAACTAAAGGATGGATGCGTTTGGCACGCTTTGCTGATAATTAGACATCCCCACAAACACTACTAAAAAAGACCATCAAAAAGGATACAATGCCCTTCTGATGGTCCCTGTTTTATGCCAATCCCTGTTTCTCCATCCACCTTAATGCTTCTTTTCTAGAGGGGATTTTCTGGGAATGGAGTCTTTCTAATATGGACATATAGAAACTGCTGTCAAATTGTTTCTGTGCTTTCAAGGTAATTTCAATGGCACTATTGACCAGTTCATCCGGGGCGTCTGTGTATTTTTTGCCGAAATAGATGAATCCAATTGCGTCTTCCTGAAATTTGAAGCCTTTGTTTTCAAGTTCTATAAGAAATTCTTCTGTTGTCTTTTTCACGTTTCTCCTCACCTTATCGCCACTTTGTCTCCTCTTATCTTACAGAAAATTTTTTCTTTTGCCTATCCTTTTTGGAAAACAAGAAGGCAATGAAGCCAAGAAGGGAACCAAGCAATGCGCCGCCCACCACTTCCTGAGGCTGGTGTCCGAGCATTTCCTTCAGTCTCTTAGGTTTCTTCTCTTCGAATTCAACGGTTTCCTTTTCATGCGCCTTCCTGACAAGCTCATCGAGACTATTTACTTTAAGGGTCAATTCACCGGTTTGGCGGCGAATTCCCTGGGCATCATACATAACGATGAGACCAAAGATGAATGAAAGAGCGAAATCAATCGTTCTTACCCCTCTCTTTAACGCAATGAATGTCGTCAAAGATGCCACTCCGGCACTATGTGAGCTCGGCATTCCCCCTGTCTGAAAAAACAGTTCAGGCTTCCACTCCTTCGTTTTCAAAAAGTGCAGTGGAATTTTCAACCCTTGGGCAAATGCAATACTAATCAGTGCGGTAATGATTCCTTTATTCACCCTAACACCTCCCTTATTCGTAGTGTGTCCTAAAATTCTCTGTACATGGGATATTTGTATGTAACAAAAGACAAAATAGTAAAGATCACACTAAAGGAGGGTCTTATGTATGACTAAAGGTAACAATAAAAACAAAGGGAAAAGCGCCAAAAGCGTAAACCCTCAAGGAATTTCACAGGATGCTGAATTCGCGACCGAACCGAAAAGCGAATTAGAAAATGCAGCTAAAAAAACGAATAAAAAATAATCCACAACAAAAAAGTGTCAGGGCCGGGTTCCTGACACTCCTATCACGTTCAGCTCGAAGCCGCTAACACATTCGAACCTATTAAAAACCTTCTAAGAACTTTAAGCTCCAGTTCGTCCACAAGCGTAAGTGTATCATGAGATACATTATCCCATCTGGCTTCTTCAACCGAAACAGACAGTGGTACTTCACAATGAATTTCAGCCAGTTTCCTTGAAACATGCAGCATGTTCAGATCTTCCTCAATTTTCTTACGTTGAGAAGGCGTCAATTGATGCAGATTGGCCAGTATACCGGATATATCGTGATATTGTTGGATCAGTTTCATGGCCGTTTTCTCCCCGATCCCTTTTACCCCGGGATATCCGTCACTTGTATCCCCCATCAGTGCTTTCACATCGATGAATTGCTCCGGAGTAATGCCTTTTTCTTCTACAAAGAGGTCTTTCGTATACGTCTGATAATTTCCAAAGCCTTTTTTCAGCAGCATGATGTCGATGTTGTCATCAAGAAGCTGCAGGAGATCCTGGTCTCCGCTAAGAACGGACACTTTGCGCTCGGATTGATGAAGCTTTGCCAAGGTCCCAATACAATCGTCTGCTTCATAGCCCACAACACCTACATTGGAAAGATTAAATCCTTCGGCCACTTCTTTTGCAAGGTCGAACTGAGGGATCAGTTCAACAGGTGGTGCATTCCGATTCGATTTATAGTCGTTGAACACTTCATTACGGAACGTCTGGCTCCCCATATCCCAGCACACAATGATATGTGTAGGCTTCACATGATCCGCTGCCATCAGGAGATGCTTCATGAACCCCTGGACCCCATTGGTCGGGAGGCCTTTTGAGTTCATCATGAATTGGCCCGTTACCGCCGTTGCAAAGAAAGATCGAAATAATAATGCCATTCCATCTATTAATAATAAATGCTCATTTTTATTTTCCAAGTCATCCACTCCTAAACACGTTGTATCGTACATACCTTTTAAAGTATAACATACCAGCATAAATAGCTAATTGGAAAAGTGATGAACCACTTCCAATTAGCTACACGGCATTATTCTTTTTCCACTTTGTGTTCTTCGTATGAAACCCAATCACTATAGCTTCCTACGTACAGCTTCACATCGGTAAATCCAGCTTCTTTTAGTGCAATGAAGTTTGGGGTTGCTGTTACACCAGATCCACAATAGACAATGATGGGGTCATCTTTTTTAAGCATCGAGAAACGTTCCTTCTGCTCAACAGGTCCAAGGAAATACCCATCATTCATCCCTTCCGTCCAAGGAAAGTTGATCGCGCCAGGAATATGTCCCGGTATCCGGTCGATCGGTTCTTCCCTACCAGAGAACCTTTCCCTGCTCCTTGAATCAACCAACGGGACGTTCCTATCTCCGTCTGCTATACATCGTATTTCATCCAAAGTGGCCAAAATATCGTCATTAACGCTCGGACGATAGTTTGTTGGCGGATAATGGGGAACGGTGGAATCCGTCTTTCCGGAACCCTTTTTCCACGCAGCAAATCCACCATTCAGAATATAGACATTTTCATGACCGATATAATGGAACAACCACCAGCACCTGCCCGCGAAAGCCCCTTCCTTTTCATCATAGATCACGATGGTTGTATGATTATCGATCCCCGCATCCTCTACTTTGCGCAGGAAATTCTTTATATTCGGGAGGGGGTGTCGCCCCCCGTGCTTCTTCACATACCCGGATAAATCCTTTTCAAGGTCGAAGAAGACGGCACCGGGAATATGGCTTTCATTGTATCTTTCCCGGCCTTCTGCTGGATTCCCTAAAGAAAAACGACAATCGATGATTCTTACATTCCCATCATCTACGTGTTCACTAAGCCAATCCGCATCTACGAGCGCACTCATGATTTCATCCCCCTCTTTTTCATCAATTTCACCACTTCATCCTTCGGTTCCCAACAGGAGAACTGATAAGTGGTTTTGGTCTCATAGCCAAGTCTTGAACAATGATAGGAGGTCTTCTGCTCTCTCTTCACTCCTTGAATATGAATACAGGTGGCGCAGCAATGATAAGGATTCACAGTGAATGTCCTCCTTCTTTTCTTTAAACCTGCTCGAGCTGTTTTAAATCCCGCTTCAGCTGATCCAGGTCCTGTAAGGTCTCGAGGGCTTCCAGATAGGATGTAATCTGATCGATCACCTGACTCAGCATCTCTTCTTTAAGCCTCTTGAATTGTTCTTCCAAATAGGTTTGGCCCCACGTGTCCAACCTTGCCAGTTCTTGTGTCAGATAACTGTCTGCAGGTTCTTGGAGCAATGCTTCCAATTTTTCCTGAACTTCTTTCTTTCCGCCTTTTTCAAAGAATTGCTTTGGATTCTTGAATGTTGAAAAAGCTTCTTCGAATGGTCGCAGTTCCGTTTGGTTAAATGCGTTCTCAAATTCGATGGTCGTTTCATTGTTATAATCCATCGGGGATAGGACCAGATCTCGTTCAACCCGCTGGATGTTTTCTTCTAAGGCACCCCATTGATCTCGGAGCTGCTTCTGGATGAACTGCTGAATCCGAAGGGAGGTAGCCCGCATTTCCTGAGCCAGATCAAACCCGATACTTGATAAGAATTCCTTTAACCCTTCCCGGATTGCCTGGGATTGGGAAGAATAGTGGAGAAATAATCCGGAATGAAATGCTTCCTTATAGAAGTCCGACACCCTGAAAAACACTCTTTGTTTCACATAGTGGACGAGCTCCTTTGATTCCTGCATCATCTCCACTGTAAGTGGTTCCTGAGATACGTTATTAATTAGGGATACAACCTCGGACTTCCGCTCCAAAAGTTCCTGCTTCCTTGATTGTTTATACGTCTTTTCACTTGAAGCTGAGTGGAGATATTGCTGAAAACGTCTCAACCCTCTCTCCCACTCACCAAGTGCGGACTCGATACTCATGCTCACTAATTCATTCTGTATGAAGGTTTGGAATTCCTTCTTGAATACATCCATTCCCGATAGTTGAGAGTTTGTTTCTTTAAGCGCCTGCAGGGATGATACTCCGAAAATCCTTGGAAAACGGATACCATATTGAATCAATTGATCTTCCACATATTCAATGACTTCGTTTTTTTCCTTTTCATCACTTGCAAGGTCGATGGCGTTGACGACAAAAAACATTTTATCCAATTCGAAGGTGTCTTTCACACGACCCAATTGAATAAGGAATTCCCTGTCAGCCTTCGCAAATGCGTGATTATAATAGGTCACAAAAAGAATCGCATCGGCATTCTTGATATATTCGAATGCAACACCGGTATGTCGGGCATTGATGGAATCAGCTCCCGGCGTATCGACGAGGGTGATCCCCTGTCTTGTAATATCACAATCGAAATAGAGATCGATCGACTCCACAAAGCAAGCTTTCGCCTCATCTGCTACATATCCTCTATATTCTTCAAGGTCGACCTTCCTTCTCCTGCCGATGGTTTCCTTGAATGAAGGATACCCTGTTAAAAAGGCTTGCAGGAAAGAGAGGTGGACATTTTCTTTCCCGCTCCCATCAGTCGATAAATCAGGAATCAGTCCAGTGGCTTCGTCCAGGGAAGATGCAGTACGATTAAAAAACGAAAGGGAATGATTGATGTCTGACAATAGCTGTTCATCGGATTTGATTTGTACATGGGCCGTTTCGTGCTCACACCCCTTCGATACCGGATTGATCCTGTTGATGGACGCAGTAGTGGGATTCGGGCTCACCGGTAGGACATTTCTTCCCATCAGGGCATTGGCAAAAGAGGATTTACCGGCACTAAAGGCACCGAATAATGCAATTGTAAAGGATTGATTCGAGAGGCGCTCCCTCTTCCCGTCCAGTAGATGAGCCATATTGGTAAACCCTTTGTACTTCCTGAACACATTCGCCATCGTTTCTAAACGTTGAATCGCTTCTTCTATTGACGTGTCCTGATCCCTGATGTCAGGGGATGGGTTTATGTCACGTTCCCGACCCGTATCCTCTTTACGATCCCGCACCTCGTCGGACGCAAGTGTATAGTTTTCTTCCCTCTCTTTCCATTTCAGGGTCCATTCTGAAATAATCGTCTCCGCACGTTTTGGTTCAACTTCAGCTTTGTTCAATTTTTGGATTTGAACGTCCTTCTCTTCATCCAGTGAATTCCATTGATAAATGATGCCTGTTTTTTTCTGAAGCTCCTCCAGTTCTTCCTCCATGCCGGCATGCTCTTCCGGTGATGTGTGTTCAATTTCGGTTATCAGTGTCTCAATCAACCCGTTCGTTTCATTTCGGGCCTTCCTTTTTAACTCCTCTGAAAGATCATCACAGTACTGAAGAACATAATCACTTGAGACTCCGGCCCCCTGTTTAATTAAACTCACAAGGAAATGTTCGTCTACTTCAAGGTTTAATCGATCCCACTCCACGCGTTGATCTGATGATGGGATATATTCTTTCACTGTATTTTTCCCAAGTGTTTTTAAGTGCCATTCGAGTTGAGATTCGATACGGGAATTGATATCGTCATTGAATTTTTGAAGTCTCACTGCTTTTTCTTCTTCTGTCTTTTGCTTGGAGAACAGGAAGCCGACTTTAAAGTCCTGTTGTCTGCTTTCCAGAAATCCCTTCGCTAATTCTCTTGTTTCAAAAGGCATTAAGTAGGCATTTTTAAGGATTTCCCTTCGCTCTTCTTCGAATTGATTTTTTATGGATGTCACATTATTTTTAGCCAGTGTGTCGACGAGCTTTCTTTCTTTTTGAAGAATGGAGTCTTTATTTTCCCATTCTTCGTCTGTAAAGATATCCATGGCTCTTTCCTCGAGTTTTTCAAGCTCTTCTTCATACCATCTCTCATGTTCAGAGCGCAATTGTGATATAGCGGAGATTGCCGATTCTTCGATCAGTTCATCCTTCTTTTTAACCTGGCTATCAATCAGTGATTGCAATTTTTTAAGGTCATTGTAGGGATGGTCGAGATTTTTCAAACTTGTAAAAAACGTACCATCGGGGACTACTCCCCAAGAGGCGAATGAATTCTTGACGCTTTCCTGGAACTGGGAGAAAGACAATTCTTCCTCCTGATGCTTATCAATCTGATTCACAATAAGATACAATCTGACTCCATGACGCACCATTTCCTTGGTGAACTCAAAATTCACCTGTGATTGGACATGGTTATAATCCATTACATAGAAGACCGCGTCAGCAAGGTGGATCGCAGATTCCGTAGACAGCCTGTGGGCATCGTCCGTACTGTCGACTCCCGGGGTATCCAAAACAGAAACCCCTTCAGGCACTTCACTTCTCTTCCGTCCAATTTCGACAGAGTATACATCTTCACCGTTTTTACAAAATTCCTTAATAGTCTCAAAATCATACGGTGCCTTAAAATATAAAGGCTTGGATTGATGATAATGAATCTTCGCGAAATCCGTTTGTGCATGATGCACCTTCACAAGATTCGCACTGGTTGGAATCGGACTGGATGGCAGGATATCTTCACCCATCAACCCGTTGATCATCGTGGACTTGCCAGCGGAAAAATGGCCGCAAAAGGCGAGGATCAATTCATGATTGTTCAACTTTTCAGCCAACCGTTCAACCTTGGAAGCCCTCTCCCCATCCCCGTTCTGGAGGAAAATGTCGTAGTAAGCCGTAAGCTGTTTTAACGTATTATGTAAGTGTGTATTTTTATGTTCAATCTGGCTCATGGTCTAATCTAATTCCTTTCTGCACTTAAGAAGAATGATAACGTTTTTATTTTATCGTATTTGAATCAAATTCTCTATGAAATCTATCCGAAAGGCGGATTTGAGAATCATAACAGTGTATGCGAAGGATTGAATGAGGGAGATAGTATACTTGGACCGTTTCTTTCCGCTTCAGGCACTTGCTTTCCTCGGGGAGGAAGTCAAGTGCCTTCCGTTCCAATCCACTCTGTGCTTCTACATTTGAAAGATAAGATTAGACAAATACTAAAAAGGTCTTGGAATTGATTTGTTTATTACATGCGGAAATTCAGATGTTTGACAATAATGATTCAATTGATCACCAGCTAAACCGTGACTTGTCAATTTCAGAAAAATGTTTCTATATATATTGCTGTCATTTTCACTAACAAAGAAAAAAAGCCTCTTCCGAAGAAGGAGGCTCTGTTTATCGTGTTGATTCGGTTGCAATTAAGTTTGATCGAACAAAAGATTTAGAGTTCGCCTGGTATGAAGATATGTTCTTCCGCTGTGCCGGATTCTTCATTACATTAGATAAAACATACTTCATCATGAAGCCATACGCTACTACAGTAAACAATATCAAAAACCATACCATTCTTGTCCCCACCCTTTTGTAATAATACTCGTACTTGAGAATAATTTTCATCTTCAATTAGAATTTTATCAAAATTGATAATCATTTTCAATAAGAAAATCACTTTTCTTTTTTGAACAGGGGAATCCATCCCTTCGTGTTGAGGTGGACCTTTCCATACTCCGTCTCTTCTTTAAGGGCGTGTTCCTCGAGTGGGATTCGGATAGAAAGAATGAATTGGTTTAATAATGCAAAGATGATAAGGGTCCAATAGGCATGAAAAAGAATTGGAACAATCAGAAACTCAAGCGTTACGATCAGATAGTTCGGATGCTTCAGATATTTATATGGGCCTTTGGCTACGACTTGAGCCTCGGGGAGGACGATGATTTTAGTGTTCCAATACTTCCCGAGAGAAGCAATCGACCAGATCCTCCCGACCTGAGTCAGGATAAAACCACCAAGCAATAACGGCCAATAGTGATGGACGCCGGTGTGAAAGACCCCTCCTTCAATGAGCAGGGAAATGAAAAATGCAATATGGATGACGACCATCAACTTATAATGGGACTGTCCGTATTCTTTTGCCCCACGCTCCTTCATCCACTTTTCATTTGATCTTGCTATATACAGCTCAACCAGTCTTTGAATCATCAACACCAAGAAAAACAATACAAAATATAGCATCATTCCCACCTCATCAACAAAAGCTCCGAGCTGAACCCCGGTCCCAAAGCAGTACCGAGACCGATATCCCCCCGTTCACAACCTTTTTCCATAAATTCTTTGAGAACATAAAGTATCGTGACGGAGGACATGTTCCCATACTCCTTTAATACCCTCATCGATTCGGTTGTCATATTTTCATCCATCCCTAACGCATCCCTGTATGCTTCAATTACTTTCTTTCCACCCGGATGGGCCACGAAATGCTTAATGTCCCGGAGCTCCACTCCGTTCGCTTCAATGAATCCTTCTACATTCGGGCGGAGCCAATTTTTCACAAGTGTCGGGATGTCCTTTGAAAATACAACATATAATCCATTTTCCTTTACTTCCCATCCCATGACATCCAATGAGTCTTCCAACAGTGTCGACTGAGTGGCAAAGATCTTTGGTAATGGATGCACGGCTCCCTCCAATAAAGGACTTTCATCCCCGCAAACAAAGGCGCATGCCACACCATCAGCGAAAAGGGACGTCCCGATCAAATTGCTCTTTGATCGATCCCCGTGTTGAAAGGTCAATGAACATAGTTCGATGGAAAGAACAAGAACGTTTGCTTTTGGAAAGGCTAAGCAGTACTCATACGCCCGTGACAATCCACTGGCTCCCCCTGCACAACCCAATCCCCAAATAGGGATTCGTTTTATATGAGGTGAAAATGGGAGCTTATTCATGATTCGAGCTTCCAGACTCGGGGTTGAAAGACCCGATGTTGATATGGTAATGATGGCATCGATGCCTTCCAATGTGACCCCATGACGGGAGAGACTCTTATGGATCACTTTACTCCCCAATTCTACGGCATGTTGGATGAATTCATCGTTCTTCTCCTTAAAGGTATGGTCCTTAGAAAACCACTCCAGATCCTTAACAAAATAACGACTTTCTATTTCACCGTTTTGAAATACATTAATGAGACGTCCTATATCTCTAAAACTCGAAGAAAACAGTTGCTTCGCAAATTCTGCCGCTTCATTTTGCGTGATTTTCACAGGCGGGATTTCAGTATCCACTGAGAGTATTTTCGGCATGCATGACCACTCCTTACACTTCCATATAAGGATAGCTTTTCCACAAGCACATAAAATCATGTATAGAGTGTTGCTTTTGTTTTATTCATAAATTCCGTCCCGAAAAAATAGTTCTTTAGTATGTATCATATACGAAAATATCATCCTTTATCCCTATTTCATATGGTATGATTATAGTGACAAAATACTGGAGGATACGACATGATTTTAACTAAAAGTGTCACCGATATACTTAATAGTTCAGTAGAATCCATTAAAGGGGTCATCCCTTTGAGTGTAAGTGTTTTAAAGCCCTCTTTGCTGACTGAGCCGTTTAGTCAGCATAAAATCGGTGTACTCATCGGGTTCACGGGTGATGTAAGAGGAAGAATGATCATTGATGGAGAAGAAGAAAGCTTTCAAGGTTTGGGAGCATCCATGTTTGGAATGCCCCTGGAAGGAGAGATGCTTGAATCTTTCGCGGGAGAACTTGGGAACATGATTGCAGGGAATCTTGCTACTCTCCTCGCACAAGCCGGCCATTCACTAGACATTACACCGCCGACCGTCATTGTGGGGCAATCGAAAATGTATGGCTTTGACAAAGCTTTGAAACTACCGATTTCCATTGAAAATGTCGGCGATTTTTTAGTGATCCTGATGATTGAATAGCAGATTGATAAAAGGCTAACCTTCAGAGAGAGGTTAGCCTTTTATCATGGAAGAATTCAAAAGCCGTTGATTGTCATCCCACCGTCTACGTATAGGGTTTGTCCAGTAATATAGTTTGAAGCATCCGAGGAAAGGAAGACCGCCGGCCCCACCAACTCCTCGAGCTCACCGATCCTTTTTAATGGAGTCACTGCCAGTATATCGTTCACATACTCTTCATTTTGCAGAAGTTCCTTTGTTAAAGTTGTCTTGAAATACCATGGTCCTATACTGTTCACATTAATATTGTACTTTCCCCATTCCATGGCCAATACCTTCGTCATTTGAATCATGGCTGCTTTCGTGGAAGCATAGACGACCCCGGTCCTGAGGGCAACATGGCCGGCTACGGATGCAATGTTAATGATTTTCCCCCGGCCCTTTTCTTTCATATGCCTTCCTACTTCCTGGCTCATCATAAAGGCGGATTTCAAGTTCGTATCCATGATTTGCTGCCATTCTTCATCCGTTACCGAAAGCGCTGCTGAACGTATATTCATCCCTGCATTGTTAATTAAAATATCAATGGACAATCCATGATTTTCTATGTAAGTGATCACCTTGTTTATGTCGTCACGTGATGTCACATCTGTCGGGAGGATATGAGCCTTCCTTCCAAGCTTCTCAATTACACCTGCCGTTTCTTCTAAATCATCCTTCGTCCTTGACAAAAGGACTACATCGGATCCGCATTCCGCTAACCCGATACTGAGGGCCCGTCCTATTCCCCGGCCTGCCCCCGTTACAACGGCCAATTTACCTTTCAATGAAAATGAAGGAACAAACAAATTCCCACCGCCTTTTCTATTATTCGAATCTTCTTTATATTAGCACAGCGTGTCTCCAAAGTCTCACCGATGATCCTTTTTCCCTTGCTGATGATGGACCTCGATGTGTATTTTCGCTTCCACTGGAACCTGGCATAAAGGACACATTGTTTTATCAGAGAAGATTTGACAGCACTGTTTACAATAATATTTTTCCATTTGATCGTCACCTTCTTCCTCATTCCTACACTCTATGCACCAGGTTCACACAGATGAACACACCCGATTGCCTATTTTCAATCACTTCACATTTTTTTCACAAATCACCCCTCTAGGTGTGACATTTATCACAGATTCAAAGTAGTGCACCCGCTTATGATTGAAGTATCAAATCAGAGAATACTTGATGAAAGGGATGAGAGGAATGGGGAAACCGGAATTGCATCAAAAAACGGAAGTCAAAATAAAGGAATCCACCTCATTAAAAGGTACATTTACTTCAGTTTTATTTTTAGGAGGTTTTTTAGTCCTTACATGGATCGGGGTATTCTTGCTATTTCTGAATCGTTTTTAATTTAAGGAGTGAATTATATGCATATGCATCGCTATGAGAAATGGTGGTTAACGCTAGGAACAGGGGCTCTTATCTTATTTTTAATCATATTGGGAATCAGTGCTTTTCACCAGGGGCATCAGCCTCCAAGTGCAAAGGCATACGTCAATCCGGAGCAGGTGGACAAAATAGCTCCGTTTAACGAACCAGGACTTAAAAAAGTGGAAGGAAAGGCTTGGGATTATGAGTTGGTATTTATAGCCTCGGCTTTTCTTTATACCCCCGGGGAAATCGAAATCCCTAAAGGCTCGACACTGAAAATCACCGCTACAACCAAGGATGTTGTTCATGGGTTTGAAGTCGCAGGTACCAATATCAATATGATGATTGAACCTGGATATGTCAGTGAATATACAACCACACTCGACAAGGCTGGAGAGTTCCTTATTGTCTGTAATGAATACTGCGGTGTCGGTCATCACACGATGAAATCTATGTTAAAGGTGGTGGAGTAGATGAAACCATTTGTGAAAATTGATAAAAAGGATGCCGCACTGGCCATGGCCCATATTTACGTAGGATTTGCCGCTCTTGCATTAGGGGGACTCGCCGGCCTGTTACAGGTCTTGGTCCGCTCAGGCAGATTCACTTTGCCTGCAGGGATCGGTTATTATCAAGTATTGACTGTTCACGGGGTCATACTCGGATTGGTACTTACGACATTCTTCATACTCGGCTTCCAGCATGCTGCCATTTCCCGGACTTCAGGGGCTTATTCTGGAAAATCCCGGTTTATGGGGTGGTTAGGGTTCTGGGTCATGCTTCTGGGAACGATCATGGCAGCAGTCATGATTCTATTAAATGAAGCTACGGTCCTCTATACATTTTATGCTCCCCTGCAAGCCCATTGGATCTTCTATTTAGGATTGACGTTCGTAGTAGTGGGCAGCTGGCTTGGCGGCTCAGGGATGATCATGAAATATATGAGCTGGAGAAAAGAACATCCTGGACAACCGAGTCCTTTGTTAACTTTCATGTCCATCATCAACACCGTCTTATGGATTGTTGCCACTATCGGCGTTGCAGGAACTGTTCTATTTCAGCTCCTGCCCTGGTCCCTAGGCCTGGTGGACAGGGTCGACGTTCTTGTCAGTCGTACCTTATTCTGGTATTTCGGCCACCCACTCGTCTATTTCTGGCTGCTGCCGGCTTATATGGCATGGTATGTGATCATTCCTAAAATCATCGGTGGGAAAATATTTTCAGATTCATTGGCCCGGCTATCCTTTATCCTTTTCCTTCTATTCTCGATACCGGTCGGTTTTCACCATCAGTTAGTGGAGCCCGGGATTGATGCGAATTGGAAGTTCCTGCAGGTGACGCTGACGTTCATGGTAGTCATCCCTTCCCTGATGACAGCATTCTCTTTGTTTGCCACTTTTGAAATGTACGGGAGATCCAAGGGAGCCACGGGATTATTCGGATGGTTCAAGAAGCTGCCATGGGTGGACGCACGCTTTACAGTACCGTTCATCGGAATGGTTGCTTTCATTCCTGCAGGAGCAGGTGGATTGATCAATGCATCTAATCAAATGAATCAGGTTGTCCATAACACGATTTGGGTCACCGGTCACTTTCATTTAACACTGGCCACATCTGTCGTCTTGACCTTCTTCGGGATTGCTTATTGGCTTGTCCCTCATCTGACGGGGCGTGTCCTAACGAAAGCGATGAACAAATTGGCCATCGTGCAGGCCATCGTATGGGCGGTCGGAATGAGCATCATGTCCGGCGCCATGCATGCAGTTGGGTTACTGGGTGCACCAAGAAGATCTTCCTACTCCACTTATGGGGATGCACCACAGGCAATCGATTGGATTCCATACCAAATCGCACAGGCGATTGGGGGCACGATCCTTTTCATTGGTATCATTCTCGTTCTATACATCTTTATCAACCTGGCATTTTTCGCTCCCAAGGGAGATGAGGAATTTCCTGTCGGTGAAACAGCTGAGACAGCCGAGAGAACCCCAATGGCTCTCGAGAACTGGCGAATATGGTTAACCATCCTGGCCGCTCTCATTCTCGTTGCCTACACCGTCCCATTCATCGACATGATCCAAAACGCCCCACCCGCATCCAAGGGATATAAAATGTGGTGAATAGAAAAGCGGAAGGGGCTCGCCCTGGGGCGACAAGCATAAGTCGAGTAACCCGGAAAGGCGTTCTTTGCCTTTTTGGGTTACTTGGCTTATGACCTCGAGCCCCAAGCCCCTGGAGCTGGACAACAAGAAAAGCGGAAGGGGCTAGCACTGGGGCGACAAGCATAAGACGAGTAACCCGGAAAGGCGTTCTTTGCCTTTTTGGGTTACTTGACTTATGACCCCGAGCCCCAAGCCCCTGGAGCTGAACAACAAGAAAAGCGGAGGCGGCTCGCTCAGGCCCGACAAGCATAAGACGAACCAACCGGAAAAGGCGCCCTTTGCCTTTTTGGTTGGTTTGACTTATGACCTCGAGGGCCTAGCCGCCGGAGCTGGATCAAGAAAAGCGGAGGCGGCTCGCTCAGGCCCGACAAGCATAAGACGAACCAACCGGAAAAGGCGCCCTTTGCCTTTTTGGTTGGTTTGACTTATGACCTCGAGGGCCTAGCCGCCGGAGCTGGATCAAGAAAAGCGGAGGCGGCTCGCTCAGGCCTGGCAAGCATAAGACGAACCAACCGGAAAAGGCGCCCTTTGCCTTTTTGGTTGGTTTGACTTATGACCCCGAGGGTCTAGCCGCCGGAGCTGGATCAAGAAAAGCGGAAGGGGCTCGCCCTGGGGCGACAAGCATAAGTCGAGTAACCCGGAAAGGTGTTCTTTGCCTTTTTGGGTTACTTGGCTTATGACCCCGAGCCCCAAGCCCCTGGAGCTGGATCAAAAATAGAAGAAGAGGCTGCTTCAAATGAAGCAGCCTCCTTTCTATTGCTGTTTAATTGGGACAAACAGCTCTAATTTCCTTCTATCTTCCGTTTCGTTGATTTCGCGGTCCTGGGATAGGTACTTCTCGACACTCAGTCTGGAGTAGTCTTTTTCATACCCATTTTCTTTAATCCAATTAAAGATTGCAAAATAGGCTTGTTCCACTTCCGTCGACAGACCTTCATAAAGTGCGTGTGCGTATTCCCCCGCAGGAAGTGACAGTTCCACTAACCCCGGTGGAAGCTTCTCGACACGATCAACCTCAACGGTACAATAGTACGTAAAATCAGTCGCCCTATCATGGAATGGTGCGTATATGCATTCATCTCCATTTATATGATGAATGGAGGGAATCATCTGTTGAAATTTCGTGAATAGTCTCGGGATCTCGGACCCTCTTCCATATGGACCTGTCCATCCTATCCCAACAAGCAATTTGTCCTCCAGTGATGCTACATTAATATCCATGATTTCTGCCTCCATTGTTTAATTTAAGGAATATACCTTTGAATACTTCTCCGTTAAGTAATCGGCCAAGTATTGGGCATTAAGCCCTTCTCCAGTCACTTCCCTGATGATTTCAAGCGGCTTTTTCATCTTTCCCCATTGGTGAACATGCTCAGTCAACCATTCTTTCACGGGAGCAAGATCCCCTTTTTCCAGGAGCTCTTCATAATGAGGAATATCTTCTAACATCGCACGCTTTATCTGTGCAGCATACATATAACCCAGTGCGTATGACGGAAAGTAACCAAAGCTTCCACCGGCCCAATGGACATCCTGGAGGACACCTTCTCCATTATGGGAAGGGCGGATACCCAAGTATTCTTCATATTTCTGATTCCAGATTTCCGGGAGATTTTTTACTTCAATCTCATCATTGAACAATCCTTTTTCAATTTCATAGCGGATGATGATATGCAGGGCATATGTTAATTCATCGGCTTCGATCCGGATCAACGAAGGCTTCGATTCATTGATCGCTCTGTAGAAATCGTCCAATTCAACAGAATCAAACTGTCCCGTCGAATAATCCTTCAATAACTCATAATTTTGCTTCCAGAAAGAATGGTCCCTGCCCACAAAATTTTCATAAAAAAGGGATTGAGACTCATGTATACCCATGGATGTGCCCGTACATAGGGGTGTGCCCATCAAATCCTTTGAAATGTTCTGTTCATACAGGGCATGTCCACCCTCGTGGATCGTTCCGAAGACGGCTGTTCTCCAATCCTTTTCGTCATATTTAGTTGTTACCCTTACATCACCAGGGTTCAAACCAATCGCAAACGGGTGGACTGTTTCATCCAGTCTTCCAGAATTGAAATCATACCCCATTTGTTCAAGGATTTTCAAACTGAAATCCTTTTGACGTTCCTTTGGAAAATGTTCAAAAAGGAAATCGGTTTTTGGCTTATTTTCCGATTTGGAAATTTCATGTACGAGCGGGACGATCTGATCACGAAGATCCCCAAATACCTTATCCAATACCTCTACTGTCACACCCGGCTCATACATATCCAGTAATGTATTGTACTTATTACCTTCGTATCCCCAATAATCAATGAAGCGTTTTGTGAAAGCCACAAGCTTTTCTAAATAAGGCTGGAACATATCGAAATCCGCTTTTTCTTTTGCTTCTTCCCATTTACCTTCCGCTTTCGACTGTAATACCACATATTCCCGGTATTCAGATGCGGGAATCTTTTTATTTCGATCATACTCTTTTTGGCACTCTTCTATTAGTTTTTGTGTCATCGGATCCAATTGATCCATCTGTGGAGATAGTTTCGCTAAGTAAGCGGCCATTTCATTGGAAGTGGACATCTCGAACAGTTCAGACGAAAGCATCCCGATCACTTCCGACCGTTGTTCTGCGCCATTTTTTGGAGCGCCGGTCCGTAAATCCCAGAACATCAAACCTAGCGCTTCGTTGTAGGCAGACATCTTTTTAACATATTCATGAAATTGATCTTTTGTCTCTAGTACTGATTCTTTCATATAAAAAGCCCCCTTTTTTTTAACATTCAATCTATTTTATCATATTACAAAAAAACCGCCCAATAAGGCGGTTTTCAACTTCAATTGACTATGCATTTAATACTTCAATCCCAACGGGTAAAACGGACTCTACCAATTCTCTATGTGATGACTCCACATCGTTCAATAGAACGTGGATGCTCCCCTTGTCTTCACTTGTGCGAATCAGACGTCCGATTCCCTGCCTCAAGCGAAGGATCATGTAAGGAAGATCCACTTCTTCCCCGGAATTGGTGGCATGCTTTCGCTTCGCATCAAAGACGGGGTCTTTTGGCGGGAATGGAAGTGAGTAAATGATCACTTGTGAAAGGGACTCCCCTGGCACGTCCAATCCTTCCCACAGGTGATAGGAACAAAGGACCGTAGATGTTTCCTGCTGGAACTGTTCTACCGTATCACTGATCTCACGGTCACCTTCATAAATGACATTCCAGTTTTGATCCGCCTGTTGAACCTGATACGACCTAAAGGCGTTCATCTCATCCTTGGATGTGAAAAGAATCAACGATTTCCCTTGATTACTCTGTAATTTATCCCACGCATATTGATTTTTCGAATGGATACCTGAATCCAAAGAGTGAATATGTGCTTTCATCATCTCTTCATATTCATAAGGAGATTCCACTGAAAATTTTTCATATTTCTCAATCCCCAGCGATCGTGACACATAAGAAAAGTCGCCATTGTAGGAAAGGGTTGCAGAAGAGAAGATGAATGGAATATTTTGACTGAACACATGTTCTTTCAGAATTTCCTCCACTAATCTCGGCATTACCACAAAGGTGTGTTCTTCTTCTGATGTTTCCAGCCAGTAGATTCCTTTTTCATCATCTAAAAACAGCTTCAATGAATACTGAATCTGCTCCAGATATTCTTCGACTACTTTTAACAGGTAATCATCCATCACATACATTTCGCTTTCAAAAACGAGTTCATTCAGGAGGTTCTCGACTTTTTCCGTAAGAGACCTTGCCCGCTGCAAAATCGCTTCTGAACGCAGGATGTACTGCCTATCGGATCCAGATTCCCCTTTGGATTCTTTCTCAAGAAGCTCGAACCACTTTTCATTGTCGAGCATGATATCTTCAATGATATAAAGGGTCTCCTCCCTCATATCAGAAGATGACAGCTTTTCCAACAGTCCTTCAAGTGTCTCCATCCTCATCCGGTAGGTCATCGCTTTCTGTGAGGCAAATTCCAACAGGTGGCCTTCGTCAAAGACGACTGAGCTTGCTTCCGGAAGAAGCGGCAGCTGACCTTCCCGTTTTCTGCTGTCTTTCGTCCAGATATGTTCCATATAAAAATCATGGGAACAGATGATCAAGTCAGCCGCATTCCGGTAGTGCTCGCGATGAAGTGTAAGTCCGCAGCGATGACGATAGGCGCAAGACATGCAGTCCTGAAGGGAGTCCCAGCCTACAGAATTCCACTCTTCATCTGACAACCCGGCATATTCTTTACGATCTCCGTAATGACTGAAGCTTCTCATGGAGGAATTATCATGGACGAAGCCCGGCAATTCTTCCCACATATCCTGGAAGATCTCATTTTGAGACGCATTTTCTTCCAATTTCTTGATACACAGATATTGCTCCCTTGATTTTGCCAGACGAACATCTATGTCTAAATCCAGGGCATTCTCAAGCTTCTCTATATCCCCTTCTTTTTTGACGATCTGCTCGATGAGGGTTTCATCCGCACAAGCGATGATGGCAGGCTTTCCCGTATACCTTGCATAAGAAAGGGCATATAAAAGATACACAAGGGTTTTCCCGGTACCAACACCCGCTTCTGCAAGCATGACCTGTTTATTCTTATATGCCTGATTGAGCTGAAAGGCCATGAAGACCTGTTCATCCCGCAGATCAAAGCCCTTATCTGGCAGTACATCATAAAAAACATCCCCGACCCAATCCGATAATGCTTCATAAAAGGATTGCTCCTTTGTTAATTCAAATGGTAATTTCCTTCTCATATGGACCTCCTGCGTAACGCAATATTTCTAATTTACTAGAATTCTTTCTGATTGAAAAGGGATACTCGATATTTTTTTCACGAGCTCTACATGCATCTACAACCAAAAGAAAAGAGACTCTCCATACAAAGGGTGAGTCTACCAGTTGTATGGATGTCCCTAGCTTTTTTGAGAGTGCACTCAGTCGTATATTCTCTTTTTTTTCAATAATTCATATTGAAATGCCTGATCCAGGTTTTTTGAGGCTTCATGAAGGTTAAGATGTACGTCCTCCGCTTCTTCACCTGAAATGGAAGAAATAGAACTTTGTAAGGCCTGATAGATTTTGTGGAAATCGATGAAAGAATGGTCCATCCTCTTTCACTCCTCTAAAAATGATAGAACTATTATACGCAGGAAGTGAAAGGGTTATTCTGAACTTCAACATCTTTTTCCATTAATCCGGTGAATATCACTTTCTTGGCGGGCGTGGCCCGAAGAATTGATAAAAATCTGTCCGGATGAAGCCATTGAACAATTTACGTTTTTTTGTAGCTTGTTTTCCGTAGCATTGTTCAAAATTTTCATGGGAAGTCAGCATGTATACAGACCATGTATCCAGATTTTCAAAGGCCCTTCCCATTTCTTGATACATCTTCTCTACTTCTTTACGTTCACCCAAACGTTCTCCGTATGGAGGATTTCCGACGATGATGCCATACTCTAATTCCGAAGTGAAATCCCGTACTTGCATTTGCTTGAATTTCACCAGGTCGCCAAGTCCGGCTTCAAGGGAATTCTCTTTGGATATTTCAATCATTCGATGATCGATGTCCGTACCAAGTATTTCAAGGGGCTGATCATAGTTCGCCAAATCTTCGGCTTCCAGACGCGTTTTATCCCACACACCGGCGGGCATCAACGGCCACTCCTCTGACAGAAATTCACGATTGAAGCCAGGAGCGATATTTTGTCCGATCAATGCAGCTTCAATGGCAATCGTCCCGGACCCGCAGAAAGGATCCACAAAGGGACGGTCAGGATTCCAGGTCGTTAATTGAATCAGGGCAGCTGCCAGTGTTTCCTTTAAAGGCGCTTCACCTTGTCCGATTCTATACCCGCGTTTATGGAGACCTTGACCACTTGTATCAAGGGTGATGCTCGCCACATCTTTGTGGATGGCCACCTCGATCTTGAATAGAGGACCGGTTTCGTCCAGCCATGACGTTCGCTTGTAAGCGGTACGGAGCCGTTCTACAATCGCTTTTTTCACAATGGCCTGACAGTCTGGAACACTGTAAAGTTTTGATTTAACGGATTTCCCCTGCACAGGGAACTCTGCGTCTACAGGGAGAAAGTCCTCCCAAGGGAGCTTCTTTGTATTTTCAAATAGTTCATCGAAGGAATAAGCCTTGAAATCACCAACAAGGATTTTGATCCTGTCAGCGGTCCTAAGCCACATATTGGCCCGTGCAATGGCCGTTTCATCTCCCTTGAAGATGACCTTTCCATTTTCGACCTGACATTCATACCCCAGATCCTTCACTTCTTTGGCAACAATGGATTCTAAGCCCATCGCTGCCGTTGCGATCAATGTATATGTACTCATCTTTGTCACCCCGTTCATAAATATGCCTATATCAATAGTATGGTCCTGTTTTCCGTAAAATAAAAAGGACTGATACAAAAGAGCAGTGTATTACCTGCATGTATCAGTCACTTGCATTATTTAATCCATATTGCTCTTATCCCGTAATAGTGTTCTGTAAGCCATGTTTTGTTCCGTTGTACTGCAGGCGACTGTTCGTCTCGTACTCGGGTGGTAATCATCTATCTACAAAGGAAATTCCTTTGTCCCTCTCTTCGTTCAATTCCTTTGAGAGGATTCCCCTACCAAATTTGGGTTTCTCGCTCGTGGGGTTTACCTCGTTCCACTCCTGCCATTTCTAACAGGACTTCGTCACTGTGGCACTTTCAAAGTAGTCACACCATATCCGTAAGGGACGTAGGTGTTTTCCCTGCCGTCAGCCCGGGTAGGACTGCCCTAGCTTATGAATTGGCTAGGCACGAACACTACGTGCATCTCAGCACCGTGCGAGCATGGACTTTCCTCTACAACGAATCGTTGCAGCGATTACCCAAACACCATTAAGGATCAGCAATACCTAATTATACGGTATTTCCCCCAATAATTCAACTGGAAATATCAGTCGTATAATTTGTTACCAAATACGTGTTTCTCTAAATTCGATAAACGCTTTAAAATATCGAAATTCGTGGTTCCGGTCTGTTGAGGCGGAGCAGCTGAACGCTGTTGCTTCAGAGCACCCTCTGCCTGCTTTTTCAGTCGCAGGTTTTCCTGCTGTAAGTCTTCTATCTCCTGGTGAAAGGTTTCATAGTCTTTAATAATCAAATCTAAAAATTTATCCACATCTTCCGGCTTATACCCTCGCATTCCACTTTTGAACTCTTTTTCGAGAATATCCTTTGCCGTTAATTTCACTTTATCTGAGATCATTCTATTCACCTCTATATTTATCACTATCATTTTTTCAAATAACCATCAATTTGTCAATCGTATTTCATACTTCAATGATTCCATTTTCTCTAAAAGTCCCGTAAGTCATGATTCTTCAGTCTGTCTTCCACTGTTCCTCTTCAACGATCCACTGTAAATCATGGAAGCTGATTGTCCTGAGATCAAAAGATGGATCGGACTGTTTCTTTTTTTTCGCTTCTTCATAGAAATACTTGGGCGAGCCTTCTTTTTCTTCATCGTATAGAATCACACACGACTGGCTTTTGTGCAAAAATAGTTGATTCTTGTTGCGAAACTGCTGAGGATTCTTATAAGGATCCTTCGAGACGGTTTCGACAAAGTCGGCTTGAGAAAGAATCAGTTCATAATATTCCTTATTCTGTTCGTTCCAGTTTTCCTCCTGAGAAATAAAAGGGGTCAGCACGGCAAGTTTAAGATCAGGGTAGTCCTCCTGAAGTTCAAATACAACTTCTGCTCCCCACAGCTCTATGCCAAGCTGCCCGCTGATGAGCACCCATTCCAATCCTTCATCCAGGAGTGAAACCAGTTCTTTCTTCAATGCTTGCTTTATGTAATGAACCGCTTTGTCATCCTGCTTGAAAATTCCTAATTCAAAGGATTTATATCCAGTAACGCATGCAACATTCCCCACATGGAAAACCCCTTTAATAAACTTTGGGCACTTTTGATTCTCTTTATTAGCGTACCCCAAACCTTCTCACTCTATTGTATCATATTTCACGGATTTCTGAGACGGGGAATATCCATGCTGCGATCTCTCAGCATAAAAAGAAGAGATGACTCCATAAGACTGGTCTCTCCTTAAGAAAGTGATACAGTGCAGGGCACTGCATCACTGAATCCAGTCTTTTAGAATCATCCCTCTGACATCATTGATTTTATTATCTTCCCATACCGTATGGTCCGAATGGTGGTCTTGGACGAGGTCCGAATCCCGGGCCACCAGGTCCTCCTGGGCCTTGAGGTCCTCCCGGTCCGCCTCCACAATTAAACTGTTGGTGGGACACACTGTCTACTTGTGATTGTGTGTGTGGGAAATAATGTTTATGTTGATACATGACATTATTCACATTTGTTGTGTGTGTCGGGTGAATATGAGGCACCTCATAGGTAGTCATGTTGTGATTCACACAACATTTCGTCGGGTGCATAACTGCAGGAAGCACTTGATTAGGTCTTGGTCTACAATACATTGTAACGCTCTCCTTTCATCTCTTGGTTGCTACAATAATAGCCTATGAAATAGAGAGGGTACATGTACTAATGAAAATACCTATTTTTAGGAAGTTATTTCGAAAGACTTACATTAAGCTATATAAACTTTGTGAATAATTGGTAAAAACAAAGGCTGTTAAACCAATGACGACAAAGAACAAAATTAAGATTGCACGGTTCATTTCATCATTCCTTTTATCATTAAAAATTTTCAACACAATTATTTATTTTACATCTACTTTAGAAAATTCTCAATATAAAAATAAGGAGATGGAACCACTTTCATGCTATAAATTTTTCTCTTTGCTCCTCAGGGAAACAAAACCTATATTTTTGTCTAATTTATCCTCTATCCGTGCCTTGCGATGATTCAGATTCACTATTATTTTCAGGTGCTTATTTTTTGTTTCCCCTGTATCATCAGTCAAGGCCAAAAGACGATTGCACATCTCCAGAGCCCTCTTTAGGTCCTTCGTTTTGTGCTCATACAATTTTGCCAGTTCCAACAGAACAGCTTTCCGTATGGGAACCGGTGCGTTTTCATGGATGCCCTCCCACAACTCAATCGCCTTTTCTTCCTGCTTTTCTTTTTTATATTGAAGGGCAAGCTGATGTACTGCCTTAAAGTTTGGGTCATGATTCTCTTTAATGATTTCCTCGTAGCGTTCCCTGGCTATTTTCCTGTTACCCGTATATTCGAGCCATCTGCCGACTTCAAACCGTTCATGCCCGGTCGCCTCTTCATGGACGTTCAAGAGCTGGAACGTCAGGTGAGTATAGAGCGTGATGAGGGATAAGATATCCAGTTCGTTGTGAGTCATGACCTTGAAGATACCTTCAGGATCTTTACGCTCGATATAATCGAAATATATCATCGGAGCAAGGTATCCTGGTACATCATCAACCCTGTTAAACCCAAGGATATTCCGTTCTACGTTCATGAGCTTGACAGAGTCCAATTTATGTTTAAAGAGTCTTCTGGAACCGTGGTAAAGGTCGAAATGGCCAAATGCAGGCAGCTTCGGTACATGATCTTTAATAAGGGTATGCCTTGTCTTAACCTGTGGCCAATCAAAAGCCTTTCCGTTGTACGTTACAAGCGTATTGTAATCTACATTGCTCAAGAAGCTGTGATATAAAGGGATCTCACTTCCCGGCTGTGGCAGGAAGTGCTGGGTCACGATCACTTCATTATCCGTTACCCTACCATGTCCCAATAGGAAGATGGTATTTCCTACCCCTCCGCCAAGTCCGGTCGTTTCCGTATCGAAAAAGAACAGATCTTCAGGGTGAAGCCCCTTAGAAGACAGGGGATGATCGCCTGTAAACCCCTGCCATGCCTCTACAGCTTTTATAAAATCTTTAAACGTGTAATCCCCATGTTGGTGATGAATGGGATAACGTTTTTCCTTTACCAGGCAAAAATCATCATCAATATAATACGCAGTCGTTCCATTTTCTCTCCATAGATCCCAAAAGGGCAGATCCGACGAATGGTCTTCCGATTGCGGTGCAGGCTCACCTTCCTCTTCCCGGATAATATGCTTTTTCATTCTTGTTAATTTATTTTTCAATGACATCCCGGTTCCCTCCTTCCATTCTTCATTGAAGGAACTGACGAAGAAGTTTCAATGAATCGAGTTTGGCTGTATCCATAGAATGCTCCATACCGATGCAGGAGGGACAGCCATTTTGACATGGACATCGTTCGATCATGGAAGATGTCTCAAGAAGAATCTTCTCTATCTGTTCATATACTTTTTCACTGAGCCCGATTCCGCCCGGATAGCGGTCGTAAATAAAGATGGTGGGAAGTTCATTATGGGCAGCCTTGATTTGTGGCACAACGAAAATGTCGCTTGGGTCACACATGACAAAGAGAGGGATGATCGATTTTAGGCTTTGGGAAGCCCCGATAAGCCCCTCTTCAAGTCGTTCCTGACTTAAAGAGGCAGCGTCTTTTAACGATATCCAGCTCGAGCTCGTATGCAGCTCTTCTTCCGGAAGATGAATCGGACCTGAACCGATATTTTCATGGGTGTCGAATTTTATTTTCTTGAATATCGTGGCCATCGCTTGAACGGTTACATCCCCGTACGCCACATCGAACATGTCCGATTCTCTCTTTTTGTCGGTTTCTAGTACCCTTAATTGTACAGCGAGATTGGCATCCGTAAAATAATCGACATCGACTTCTCGTACAAACGCCTTCTTTTCTTCCCAGTCGAGCTTTTCAACCTGAAACTGAACACCCTGATGTAAATAAATCGCTTCATCGTGCAATAATGTCATGGCAGAGAAACGGTCCATTTCCCCAATTACCTTTACGGATGAAATATCGGTTTGATCGATGATGATGACATTCTCCTGTGACGCCGAGCGAAGGCTGATGTTATGTGCCGGGAAAACATCGTTCATCCAATACCACTTGTCACCATTTTTATGCACGACCCGCTCTTCTACTAGAAATTCCAGTATATCTTCCATTTCATGTCTGCCAAATTGCTCCCCTTCCCTGAAGGGCAGCTCGTAAGCCGCACACTTGATATGATCAATGAGAATGATTAAATTATCAGGATTGATCCGAGCGGTTTCGGGAGTCTGCTCAAAGAAATAATCCGGATGTTCGATGATGAATTGATCCAGTGGACTGGAGCTCGCCACCATGATGACCAAGGACTCCCCATGCCTTCTTCCCGCTCTTCCTGCCTGCTGCCAGGCGCTTGCGATCGTCCCGGGATATCCTGTCATGATGCATACTTGCAATTGTCCAATATCGACACCCAATTCAAGGGCATTTGTGCTGACAACCCCATATATGTCACCCTGCCTTAAGCCTTTCTCAATTTCTCTTCGCTGGGTGGGAAGGTACCCGCCACGATAACCCCTGATAGATTTCGCACCTAATTGGCCTTTCACCAACTCTTGTAAATACGTAAGAATGATTTCCACCCGTACCCTGCTTCTCGCAAATATGATGGTTTGCACCTTATTTTTCAATAGCTCGCCAGCGATCCTCCTTACCTCCAGAGTCGCGCTCCGACGGATATTGAGGGGTTTATTGACGATGGGTGGATTGTAGAAGACGAAATGCTTCTTTGCACTAGGCGCCCCGTTATTATCGATTAAATTCATTTCTGTTCCAGTCAATTGCTCCGCCAGTTCTTTTGGGTTGGCGATTGTTGCCGATGTACAGATGAATATGGGTGAGGCCCCATAGAATTCACAAATTCGTTTCAATCTTCTGATCACATTGCTGACATGGGAGCCAAACACCCCTCTATATATATGAAGCTCATCGATAATGACATATTTCAGGTTCTCGAACAGGGACACCCACTTCGTATGATGAGGGAGGATAGCTGAATGAAGCATATCTGGATTTGTGATGACGATATGCCCCGCTTTCCTCACCTTTTGACGGATATTTGCAGACGTGTCCCCGTCATATGTATAGCTGTTGATGGCAACCTCTGCTTCTGCGATGATTTCGTTCAGCTCACTCTTCTGGTCCTGTGCAAGTGCCTTCGTCGGGAAAATGTATAAAGCCCGGGAATCAGGATTATCCAGTATGGTTTGAAGTACAGGGAGATTATAGCAAAGCGTCTTACCGGAAGCGGTTGGTGTGACGGCAGTGAAGCTTTTCCCTTCCATTGCCAGCTGGAAGGCTGAATATTGGTGGGTATAAAGCTTTTCCAGACCTCTCTTGTGCAATGCTTCTTTAATTCTTTCATCTATTTCAAATGGCAATTCTACCAATTGAGCCGGTTTTTCATCAATGGTATGCCAATGAATAATCTGTTTACTGAAATCCGGATCTTTCTTAAAATATTCTATCAACTGCTGAAGGTTATTTCTCTTGAACATCTCTATCACCTCTCCTACTCATTTTACCGAATCTATGTTCGAAACTAAAGTAAAAAAACCACCTTTCCATATTCATCCTTTTATCAATAAATGAGTGAGCTTTAGTGGAGAGACACTCTCCCCTTTTTTATCCATTGGTTGCATAGGACAAATGCACATTTTCTCGAGCGGGGCATAGGCTAGTATGAATACGTTCGCGTGAAAGGAGCATACCCATGTCCAAGGATTCAAACAAAGGCGGTTTTGGAGACCTGATGCATTCCATGAATGAATTCTTTCATGAAAGACCGATGAGAGGAATGTTACAAAGTATCGATGAGTTCTTCACGTCCTCTGCCAACCCTTTTGGTTCATTCCCCGTTGAACTGACGGAAATGGATGATCATTATCTCGTTACTGCAGAATTTCCCGGTGTAAATAAAGAGCAAATACAACTCGATGTGTTCCCTCAGTACATCACGATTTCAGTGACAAATAAAGAAATATATTCAGAAGAAAATGAGAAGCACGAGACGATCAGAAGGAAGCAATCCATGAGAAAAACCAGTAGAACCGTTCCATTTCCAAGGCTTGTAAATGAAAAGAATGTGAAAGCTTCTTATAAAGATGGTTTATTATCAGTAAAAGTGAACAAGGAATCAGGGAAGCGAATACAAATTGAATAAATTGAAAAAGGAGCTGCGGGAGTGCAGCTCCTTTTTGGTCTAGAATTTAAATATCCCGCCTAAGCCTTTTACAAGAGATGAAACCTGATTGATGGCACCCATCATTTGTCCAGTCGTATTCATCATTTTATTGAAATCCAACGATCCGTCCTGCGACTTAAAAGAATTCATGATGCCGCTCACCCCACCTGAAGAAGGTTTCGCCATAAAAGAGGCTTTCGGGTAGGGATTAGCGTATGACTGCTGTTCCATCGCTTTCATTTGATATGGATTGTATTCTTTGTGCTGAAGAGGATTTTCAAAATATGGATTCATCTGCTGAGGCTGATTCATTTGCTGATATTGGTTTATCTGACTCCCGGAACCTGTATATGGCCCATCCGGCTGTGGTAAATAATTGGGTTGATAAGGTCCATAATTCGGCGGTCTCATCCCTTGTAAAGGATAGTTCACCAAGGGACCCATATTCTGAGTCTGCGAATGGTGATATGGGTATGGCTGATATCGCATCTGTCTCGAATAAGGTGAAGAATTCATACTTAGCCCCCCTACTGTTAGTGGTTACTATACTTTATGTACATAAAGAAAAATGGTGAAAGAACCCATAAAGATCTTTCGACAATCCCCTGAGAAAAATGTCGGAAGTTACACTATTCTTACAACTTAAGGAAAGGGTTTTATATGATAGGATGAAGGTAGATAGAGAGCTATTATCATTCATATGAAATATGTGTATTGGGAGGAATCAAGATGGACCTAAACGAATTGCTGAAAAGATATGAAAGCAGTAAACAGTATCAAGCAACCGACCAACAAGAACTTCTTACACTGGCTAAAAAACTTTATATTTCAAATGAAATCTCCTTTCATCATTACAAAGGGTTAGCGAAAGAGATCAATACAATAGAAGAAAATGCGATTTAAACCCCATAAAGAAAGAGGCTGCCAAGGGCAGCCTCTTATTTTTCTTTCAGTTCATCGAGCTCTGTCCCGAGTACATACGAAACAGATTGATAATGACTGATGAACCGATTGTAGCTGGACTCAGGAAAGAAGCAATGGACCGATAACATTTCTATATTGTCGAAAGTATTGACAATCTGTGGAAAATGGATATGCTTCGGCTTACAATCTTTAATCCAATTCAGTGACAAGTCTTTCCATCGATCATTCTTTTCTTTTACTTCATCTGCAAAGGGCTTCACTTCAGTGTAAAATTCCCCTTTTTCACCTGACTCGCGCCTGCTTTTATATTCATTCATCATCTTCTCGACCAGCACGAGAAGCTCTTCCGTTACTTGTTTCAATTCGTTCAAAAAAAGCCCTCCATGGAAATTCTAGACAAAAAATAAAAGTAGCACCATGCTACTTTCTTATAAAATCAGTTTAAGATGTCTTAAAGGATAATTCAAGTTTTTGTAAGACATAGGACTTTTCTCTATTCTTAATAAGGACTGATTTTGTACCTGTGTTTCTTTCCACAGAGCTTAAATGACTGTCCATTTTCTGTATCTGATCTGTTAGGGTTCTCAATCCCTCCTGCTCTTCAACTGAGATTCGGTCATGCAGGCTTTGCTCTAATTGATTGAGGCTTTCTTCGATTTCAGCTAACTTTAACATAATATCTTGTTTTGGAAGCATGTGAATCCTCCCACCTTTTTTTTGGATTAATACAGTAATTCTCCGTCCCTTTTCCTTTCCCTTCCCCCCTGACAAAACTAGAAGCGTTTCGCCAAAGAAAGTGCAAAAAGGACATTCCTGAAAGGATGTTTCGACACCTCCTGAATAAAAGGAACCAAAACTCAAAATAATAGGAGTGGAGGTGTTACTCAATGAAAAATCAAAAAAACAAACAAACCAAACCACAGCAAGCCGAAACCAAAGCATCCAAAGGCAACCCCAAACTAGAAGGCGAAAACAGACCTTCGACTTAAGTAAGCGGAGGGGCTTTGCCCAGAGGCGACAAGCATAAGGCGAGAACACCGGAAAGGCGCACTTTGCCTTTTTGGTGTTCTTGACTTATGACCTCGAGCCTCTAAGCCCCGGAGCTGGACTAAATAAGAAAGCGGAGGCGGCTTGGTCAGACCCGAAAAGCATAAGGCGGACCACACGGAAAGGCGCCCTTTGCCTTTTTGGATGGTTTGACTTATGACCTCGAGGGTCTAGCCGCAGGAGCTGGAAAACTCTGACCAGTTCAATTTCAAAAAGAAGATGCGGACAGTTTCAAAATGTCCGCATCTTCTTTTTCTTTGTACCGGGCCATATCCCCTTGAAAAACTTCTTGGCGACTGCCAGTTTCTGCAGTTGCCGCTGCTTATGGAAAAACCATTTTGTCATGATGACATCTACAGGAAGTTCCTGCTTTTTATACCAATTCCCCTCAATGATTTTGTCGACGGACCAGTCTTTGTGAACCGCCCAATTATGGGTTATTTGACCGTATGCCTTTTTAAGAAGAGGTGTATTCGTATCAGGTGCTCCGCGGCAATATTTTTCGTAATCCATCCTGGAACCTGTATGCTCGACTTTTAAAGCAAACTCAAGAAAGAAACTATGGCAATCAGGATGAAATAGTAGTTCAAATAAGAGGTTGCCCAACTTGATTCTATTTTCAACTTTTCTGAAACCATGTACACTTGCCCCGTACAGATCTCCAGATAAAGTCGGGAAAAGGACGGAACTGAAGTGCAGATGATCTTCAATAAAGAAGAGCGAAGTGCCAAACACCTTTCTCTTATAAAGCCCATGTTCGATGACCGGCCCCTGTATGAGGTGCTGTTCATTTATGATGAGCGACTGCACCAATCTCCTTTCATCCCTCTCCTCCCAGAAGCGATTCCATTCGTCTTCCATAAAATGCGAAATGTGAAAGTCTTTAAAGAAATGAAACATTTTCTTCTTATACAACGTCGAATAATGATAGAGAAGAAGTTGGGGAAAAGCATCCTGAAAGATGCTCCAATTCGCTCTTTCATAGGTCTTAAATAGAAGATCGCATGTCTTACGGCTCAAAAGGCCCGGGAAGATCTCCCCCTTCAAATCGGTCATATTCCAACCTGCATTCCTTGATACCATAGAGGCCAGGAACGACCATTTGATCTCGGGATGAAGGAGAAAAAATGTTTGATAAGCTTTTGTGCGCGATATATTATCCTGATTGTATTCATCCACCAGTTGATTTACAAATTCAATCCAATCATTTCTACGTTTAAGTTCAGGTATATGGGGTAAAAAGCGATAAGTATTGCTGAATTTTTTCATCCTTTTTATCCCTCCTTCCCATCTAGTCCTAGAATGAGGAGATTTGTAAACAATTATTCACACAAAATGGAGTGGTTTCTGTTATGATATAGATTAGTCTGCGAGGTGAATTACCATGAAATTCCATTATCCCAATGGAAAGAAATATGTGGAAGCGACATTACCCTCAAAAAAAACAAAGGCCAAACCGAAACAAATATCATATAGCAACAGAGGGATGACACTCGAAGAAGATATCAATGAAACCAATCAATATTACTTGACGTTTCAAAAAGCGGTGATTCATAAAAAACCCACCCCGGTTCAAATTGTGGATGTTCACTACCCTTCAAGGAGTGCTGCTGTCATAAAGGAAGCGTACTTTAAGCAACCGTCAACGACAGACTATAACGGGGTCTACAATGGAAGATACATTGACTTTGAAGCGAAGGAAACGAAAAATAAGACGTCCTTCCCCCTTCAAAATTTTCATGAACACCAGATTCTTCACATGGAGTCGGTCCATAAGCAGGAAGGCATCACTTTCGTACTTATAAGGTTCTCCGTCTCAGAAGAAGTATTCCTTCTCCCCTACGAGGCACTGCGTGTTTACTGGGACCGCATGGCAGGTGGCGGAAGGAAATCAATCAAGCGGGAGGAAATGGAAGAGAAAGGGTTTTCCATTCCATTGGGACTCCATCCAAGAGTCGATTATTTAAAAATAGTCCATCAGTTATATTTTTAGTTTAAGAAAAATGAGTTAATCTATATTTTATCTCAATATGAGTAGTATATTTTTAATCTTAGACAATACTAAAAACAGAGAAGACCTGAAAGTGAGGAAACAATATGGCTGGTCAATATAAGTCAAGGGAAGAAAAACGCCTGGCCCAACAGAAGTCTAAATCCCCTAAGGGCAAGAAAAAAGGCTCTATGGTTAAGCGCGTCATTATATCATTATTTATTATCGGGATCATCGGGATGCTCGCAGGTGCAGGGTTATTTGCCTATTACGCATCAAGCGCACCAAAGCTCGACGAAAAATTGCTGAAGGATCCGATTGCATCTGAAATTTATGATATGAACGGAGACCTGATCACGACTGTGGGAAAAGAAAAACGGGAGTATGCAAACTTCGACGACATCCCTCAGGTCATGCAGGACGCCGTCATTGCCACGGAAGATAACCGATTCTATAAACATAACGGGATCGACCTGATACGGTTAGGCGGGGCCGTCATAGCTAATATAACAGGAGGATTCGGTTCAGAGGGTGCTTCTACGATTACTCAACAAGTCATAAAAGGCTCTTTTTTAAGCCCTGAGAAAACCTTAAAGAGAAAAGCTCAGGAAGCATGGCTTGCTTTGAAACTTGAGCAGGAATATACAAAAGAAGAAATCTTTGAAATGTACTTCAATAAAGTATATATGTCTGACGGCATCAATGGTATGGCGACAGCTGCTGATCATTATTACGGGAAAGAGATCAAGGATATCAAACTGCACGAAGCAGCTATGATTGCAGGACTTCCTCAAAGTCCGAACAATTATAATCCTCTTAAACATCCAGAAAGTGCAGAAAAAAGACGTAATATCGTTTTGTCATTAATGGCTCAGCACGGTAAAATTACGGAAAAAGAAAAGAAAGCTGCACAAGCCGTCCCGATTACAAAAGGACTGGTATCGGCGGAAGATGTGGAAAAGAAAAGTGGAGATAAGTATCCTGCGTTTGTGGATGCCGTGATAGATGAAGTTCAGAAAATGGGAGATTACAATTTATTCTCTGACGGGTTAAAAGTCTATACTACTGTCGACCCGGATGCACAAAAACGATTGGAAGAAATCCTGGCAGGTGAAAATACGAGCTTCAGCTATCCGGAAAATGCGGAGGAGGCCATGCAGGCCGGTGTAACCCTCATGGATACGAAAACCGGTGAAATCAGGGCCATTGGAGGAGGAAGAGAACAGGATCCCGAGGTCAAGCGTGGCTTTAACTATGCCATCGACTCAAAGCGTCAGCCCGGATCGACCATCAAGCCATTGCTTGATTATGCTCCTGCCATCGAACATCTAAAATGGTCAACCTACCATATTTTAAAAGATGAGCCTTATGAATATTCAAACGGAACGGAAATCAACAACTACGACGGTCAATTCAAAGGACCGATCACCATCCGTGAAGGATTGTGGGATTCCAGGAATATCACAGCTTTAAAAGCCTTCCAGGCAGTTGGTGCTGAGAAAGCGGCAGATTTCGTCAACGGACTGGGACTGAAGTTCGATCATTACTATGAATCTGCCTCCATTGGAGGGGTTTCACCTGGTGTAAACTCCGTACAAATGGCTGGCGCGTATGCTGCATTCGGTAATGAAGGGGTTTATAATAAGCCTCACACTGTAACGAAAGTCGTCCTCCGTGACGGTGAAACAGAAATTAAGAACGAAAACAAACCGGAACCGGCGATGAAGGAATACACGGCTTATATGGTCTCCGATATGCTGAAAAGCGTCATCGATCACCCTCAAGGTACGGGTAAATTCGCTAAAGTGCCCGGGTTACCGATGGCAGGTAAATCCGGTACGACCAACTATTCCCAAGAAGAGCGTGATAAATATGGCATCGCTAAATCAGGAGCACCTGATTCATGGTTTGTAGGATACACAACAAATTACACGGCAGCCGTCTGGACCGGCTATAAGACTCAATCCATCCCACTTTCCCCTACTGATCGACATGTCGCTCAGTATATCGTAAGTGATTTGATGAGCTATGTTCATGATGGTGTCGATACATCTGACTTTAAAAAGCCTGACAGCGTAGTGGAATCGAAAGTGGAAATGGGAAGTGATCCTGCGAGACTGCCAAGCGAATATACACCTGATGACAGAATCATCACAGAGCTGTTCGTTAAGGGAACGGAACCTTCCAAGGTTTCCAAGGAATTCGATAAAATCGATGCTCCTTCCAAACTGAAAGGTAAATTTAATAAGAAGGATAAAACAATCACCCTTGCATGGGATTACGGGAAAGAGAAAAACGTTCAGTTTGAGGTTTCCGTATCCATCAATGGGGAAGCGAAACAAGTCTTGACGACTACAGACAAAAAAGGATTAAATGTCGAAAACATTCAATCCGAAGGCACCTTCACCTTTGAAGTTGTAGCCATATCAGGTGATCAACGAAGTAATCCTGCATCCGTAAACGTAGAAGTAAAAGCGGATAAAAAGGATGAAGGAAAACCGGAAGATGACAACGAAGGTAACAACGGGAATGGTCAAGGAAACGGGAATGATCAAGGGACAGGAAATGACCAAGGGAACGGAAACGGTCAAGATAATGGAAATGATGATAACTCCGGCAATGATGGCGGTACTACAGGTGACGAGGATGGCACCACTCCTCCTCCTGAAGGAGACGGGACCGGAGACGGAGGAACAGGTGGTGGCGGTGACGCTGGAACCGGTGATGGTGGCACGACCGGAGATGGCACTGGAACAGGAACCGGAGATGATACCGGGACCGGGGATGGCACTGGTACACCTGCTACTCAATCAGAACCTAGAAGAGATCAATAATAAAAATAAGGCAACGAGAGAATTCTCTCGTTGCCTTATTTATTTGCTGAGTGATTCAAAGCCTGATACTTGGCATATAGTTTATGTTGTTCTTCAAAAAGCTGAGACAGCTGAATAAATGAATGATAGAGTGCCGGATTATTTCTGATGAAGGTTAAACGTTCGATGACATTTACAGGCTTTAAGGAAAAGTGTACTATTGATGACTGCCAATTATCCAAATTAACCGGATGCTTATTGCTCCAATACAAAAGTACATAAAACCTGCCGATACTTTTTCTCATTGACTCTAATATGTCTTTTGAGCGGCTTTTGAATAGCCCTTTAAGATGGTCCTCTTCTTTTTTCCACTCCATGATGATGTCTATTACCCATTCCCCTTGAACCAGCCAGGGCAGTGAATCTGGACTCATCTCATTGTAATAAAGAATCTCATATGCAAAAAACGGATCACAAGGATCGATGTGGGAATCGACCTCTACTCTATCCTCGGAAAAGAAAAAGGGATCCCTCAATTGTTTAGGGACATTGAGGAAGGTACCACTCATATGCTGCCCTTTTTCTTCAATCTTTTTTGACCTTCCCTGCACAGGTCTACCAAGGGACAGACCTCGCATTGAGGAGATTGCGCTTTACAGTGATACCTCCCGAAAAAAATCAACCGGTGATGGGTTTCGGACCACTCTTCTCTCGGAATTTTTTTCATTAACGTTTTTTCTACTTCCAATACGCTGTCTTTCCACCTGCAGATCCCCAATCTTTTACTGACCCGTTCAACATGAGTGTCGACGGCGAGGGCCGGTTCTCCAAAGGCAACGGAAACCACGACGTTCGCCGTCTTCCTGCCCACGCCGGGAAGCTTCACTAACTCTTCATGTCTATTCGGTACTCCTCCCCCGTGCTCAGTAAGGAGAATTTCACACAATTTCCGGATATTTTTTGCCTTATTTCGATACAGACCGATAGAGCGTATATCCTGTTGAAGTTCTTCCAACGTGACCTCCAGATAGTCTTCAGGTCTTTTATATTTTTCAAATAAACCTTTTGTCACTTTATTCACAAGGACATCCGTACACTGTGCCGATAGAAGAACTGCTATGACGAGTTCGAAAGGATTGTCATGACGGAGTTCACAATGTGCATCGGGGAACATCTTTCTCATTTCATCGAGACAAATGTGGATTTGTTTTTTATTTAACATATATCCTGCTACCTCCAACCCAAGGAATGAATTGTATCAAAAAAAGAGACCAACCCAAAAAATGTGAGAGTCAGTCCCCTTTCATTGTTTTATTGCTCAAGCCAATTATAGAATGGTACTGATTTTCGTTTTGGAGAAGAAGCTGATTCATTTGAAGCAGCCGATTTTTGGTGGGACCTGAAGCGCTGGCTTTGGCTCCGTGCATCTTCGATGGTTTTCACACCATTTTTCTTCCATTCAAAAAGAATCCGATCGATGTATCTGAAGTTCAGCTTCCCTGAAATGACCGCTTCCCTCAATGCTGCTTTAATGATTATGGCATTGTGATCATCCTGATCAAGCCACATGGCCAGGGTCTCACATTCTAATGGAGACAAAGGACGGCCGAATTCTTGCTCGAATGTCGTATAGATATCTGCTTCTTCTTCCATTGATTGCTGCATTTGTTTCATTTTCGAATCCTGGATGACGAATTCCGCCATCTTTTCCCATAGTGGATTGAGAGAATACTTCTCAAATAAAATTCCTTCTGCTGAAGAACCTTCTTCAATCGATAAAAATTGTTGTTGAATGAGCTTTCGTAATAAGGATGAGCAAAATTCACTGGAAATGCTCATGGGCTTTGAAAGCTCTTCCGGTGTCGGAAAATAGTTTCCCTTTTCCAAATGGCCGTAAATATGCAATAGCAGAACAAACTCTGATTCATTTAAACCGAGTGTATGGTAATTTGATAATAATAATTGCGGGATGTTCAGTGTCCCCTCTTCGATCCAGGACACCATTAAATGTTTATAATCCATATTCAGTACACCTCACTCATTAGTATATCATGATTCAATATATGTGGACATGGTTATGGATTAGAAGAAAGTTGGAAAAACAAAAGATCTCATGATTCATTTATTTCCAAGTTTAGTGTAAAACATCGACCGTTCCTTTCCGCTTCAATCCACTCTGTGCTTCTACATACTGACTGTCAAATTATAAACCTAACTAAAAGAGATCGCTTTGCACAGAATTTTAAATTCGAAAACCTTGATGTTATAAGAATTTGAAATCAAATGGAGCAGGGGTTCTCCCATTAGCCAAAGCCCTTATGCTCTAAATTAAGATCCTAACGACAGTTATAAAAGAAAAGAACCGGCTGGAATGCTCTTAAGCAATCCAGCCAGCTCTAAGGTCAGTGTAATTAAGGATACAGACGGTTTAGTAGACGTGGGAATGGGATGGTTTCCCTTACGTGTTCTACTCCGCTGATCCAGGCTACTGTTCTTTCAAGTCCGAGACCGAAGCCTGAGTGAGGCACAGATCCATATTCCCTTAATTCCAGGTACCACTTGTATGCGTCTGTAGCCAGTTCATGCTCTTCAATGCGCGCTTTCATCAGTTCTGCATCGTGGATACGTTCTGATCCACCGATGATCTCCCCATACCCTTCCGGAGCGATTAAGTCTGCACAGAGTACTACATCATCACGATCCGGATCCGGCTGCATATAGAAGGGCTTTAGGGAAGTCGGATAATGTGTGATGAACACAGGTTTATCGTAACTTTCAGCAATGGCTGTTTCGTGCGGAGCACCGAAGTCATCTCCCCACTCGATATCATCAAAGCCTTTTTCATGCAATAATTTCAGGGCATCGTCATACGTGATGCGCGGGAACGGAGCTTTGATCTGCTCAAGTTTAGACAGGTCTCTTCCCAGGCGGTCTAATTCAAGCTTGCAATTATCCAGAACGGATTGAACGATATAAGAAACATACTGCTCCTGTACTTCCAGGTTATCCTTGAAATCATAAAATGCCATTTCAGGTTCGATCATCCAGAATTCGATCAGATGACGACGGGTCTTTGACTTTTCCGCCCTGAATGTAGGGCCGAATGAGAATACTTTTCCTAACGCCATGGCTGCAGCTTCCATATATAGCTGACCGCTTTGGGAAAGGTATGCGTCTTCTTCAAAATATTTAGTAGCAAATAATTCAGTCGTTCCTTCCGGAGCACTACCAGTGAGGATCGGAGGATCCACCTTAACGAACCCTTCTTGATTGAAGAATTCATATGTAGCACGGATGATTTCGTTCCGCACTTTCATCACGGCATGCTGTTTACGGGAACGAAGCCAAAGGTGACGATGGTCCATCAGGAATTCAGTTCCATGCTCCTTCGGCGTGATTGGATAATCCACGGCTTCGTGGATCACTTCCACGCTTTTCACTTGCAGTTCGTATCCAAACGGTGAACGGGAATCTTCAGAAACCGTTCCTGTTACATATAGTGACGTTTCTTGAGTCAATGATTTTGCTTTTTGAAAGACTTCTTCTTCCACTTCACTTTTAACGACAACACCTTGAATGAATCCAGTACCGTCACGAAGCTGTAGAAAGGCAATTTTCCCACTTGAACGTTTGTTGGCAAGCCATGCCCCGATGGTTACTTCTTCACCAACGAACTTACTTACTTGAGATATAGTAGTTTTCACGATTTTTTCCCTCCAAAAAAACTAAGACGCTTATGTATCGTTATTTATTATACATTTACCATTATCCCGTCGCAATAGATAGAGCAAAACGAGATGATTTTAAGGAAAAAGCAGACCGGCATACGGTCTGCGGATCCCCAATATTATTTGCTCTTATTGACAACGAATTTGTGCATGCGCTCGATTGCTTCTTCGAGGGCATCAAGGCTTGTGGCATATGAAAGACGGATATTGTTGTCTGCCCCGAAACCAGAACCCGGGATGACGGCTACCTTCGCCTCTTCCAGCAGGGCTTTCGTGAATTCATCTACATTATTGTAGCCGGTTTTCTCAGCAGCTTCCGACACATTAGGGAAAAGATAGAAAGCACCTTGAGGTTTCAGGCAATGGAACCCTGGAATAGAGTTCAATTTATCAAACACAATGTTTAGGCGACTTTCGAATGCCTCTCTCATATCCTCTACAGGCTGTTGATCTCCCATATACGCTGCAACTGTCCCGTATTGTGAGGTCGTAGTCGGGTTGGAGGTTGAGTGGCTGGCAAGGTTGGTCATCGCTTTGATGACCGATTCGTCTCCTGCCGCATACCCGATTCTCCAACCTGTCATGGAATGTGATTTAGAGACACCGTTGATCACGATGGTTTGGTCTTTCAATTCCGGGGACAATTCTGCGATGGAAGTATGGGTGTTCCCATCATAAACCAGCTTCTCGTATATTTCATCCGACACGATCATGATGCCCTTTTCCAAGCAAACTTCCCCGATAGCCTGAAGCTCTTCACGGGAATACAGCATACCTGTAGGGTTACTTGGTGTGTTGAGAATGACTGCCTTCGTTCTCGAAGTGACTGACCCTTCCAGCTGTTGTGGAGTGATTTTGTACTCATTCTCTTCTTTTCCCTCAACAATAACAGGAGTACCACCGGCGAGCTTCACCTGTTCAGGATAGCTGACCCAGTAAGGGGTAGGGATGATGACTTCATCCCCTTCATTTAATAAGACCTGAAATAATGTATATAAAGCATGCTTTGCACCACTTGTCACGATGATCTCAGAAGGTTTGTATGTCAGGTGCTGATCGGTTTCAAACTTATGGATGATCGCTTCTTTCAGTTTGGCCATTCCCCCGGAGGGAGTATATTTCGTATGACCTTCCTCCATGGATTCATAGGCTGCCTTGATGATGTGTTCCGGTGTATTAAAGTCAGGTTCTCCGGCACCCAAACCGATGACATCGATTCCCTGTGACTTCATTTCCTTCGCTTTAGCCGTGATCGCTAACGTCGTGGATGGAGTTAGTGCACTGACTCTATCAGCTAATGTGAATTTCATTTGTCGTGTTCCCCCTGATCATAAATTTTCAATTTTCCTCCACCATTCCCCTGAAGAAAACAGCAGATAATAATAATTTAAATTGTCTTGCTGATCTAAGTAGGTCATTTCCCATACCGGACCGACAGATTCATACCCTAAACGGACCGATAATAATTCTTTCGGTTCCTTTTCATCATTTAGTTTATTGATTGCCTGATCTTTTGTAATGCCATTGGCCCATTTTTCCTCAATAATTTTCCCTTTCTTATCGGGAACCCATGCGACCAGCTTTTCCTTCTGTTCATTTTCACCCGTAACCACTACATATGATGTAGAGCCATTATAAAAGCTCGTCTCCTCCACTTTCACGATGCCGGTTTCGTCTTTTACCCGCTTCAGGGCAAGGTCTCTCTGATGATCGAGAGGATTCCGGGAAACCTGATACAACAGGACGGAGGCCGATATTCCAATGACGATGAACAATAGTACGATGATGGTTATCCATTTTTTCATTACAATCACTCTTTATGTACGATAAATTGTTAATACTGCTTGATTCTGATCTTCCGGATCTAATGCTAAACCAAACATATAATCATCTTTTTTCAACGTTCTATTCAATGTATCAACCACTTTATATAAGTTATCCGTATATTCGATACGAACGGTGGAAAGAACTTCAATTCGACTTTCCATGTTGCTCCTCCTTTTAACTACTACCCTATTTCGAATAAAAAACTCTACACATATTATAACAACATAAGGGGTCACCTTGGTAGGGGGATATCATAAAAACGATGATGAATTCATATGGGAGGCTGAACTGTCAGCCTCCCTCCTTGAATACTCCATCTTCCTGATCAAATGTGAGGACCTCGTAGTTTCTCCTGTTAAATTTCACAGCTATCAGTCCATGTTGCCCCGTTAAGTAAAGATCGATCCATGCTTCATTGATGGCTTCAAGCATATCACTATTCAGGAGCCTCTCTTTCGACCGATATAAAATGGCGGTTTGTGGGTCAACATGTTTAAGAAGCTCGTGAGACATGCCTTCTGTTTTGGCATGGACAGGCAGTTTAACGATGTTGACACTTTTCAGAGGTTTCCTGAGCAATATTCCTTCAGCATGAGATGATTGAGAACTCAACCAGAGGAAGCGATGCTGAAAAAAGGTGATGGAAAAATCCAACCCTTCTCTCTTTTCATTTCCTTCGTGTACAGCCTTAATGGTTAATTCATCAGAGAATGTAAAGGTCTTGTCCTCTTGGATGGTATGAATGAATCGTGAGAATTGTTTCGGCATGAATGGTTCGAGGGATTTCCCTACCACAATTTCTTCAATGCCGAACTTTTTCACCAGTTCAGCAATCATTTTCTCATCCACTTCACTCTTCTCCGTAATGATCAAACCCTTGATGTTGTCTATGTGAATTTGATTGAAATAATAATAAAGTTGCCTGCGGTCCTTATATGATCCCGTATTGATCAAATAATGTTCCCCGGATGACAGATGAAGGACAGCTACCTCCCCTTTTTGAACAGGGAGGAAACTAATCGCATACTCCTCTTGGGACACGTTCAAATCCACTTTGGGGACTTTCATTCCATAGGCATCTGACAGCATCAGGAGAAAGGACAGCATTACCAGTAGAATCACTCTCATTTAAAATCCTCCAGTTTCACATCTACCCTTTAGAGTGTGTTAATGGAGAGATTTTATCACTGAATTTTAAACGGATTCAGAGCCAATCTTCAATCCAGGAAATCAGATCAAATAGATCTCCTTCTTGGACTTCCATAGAAGGAATCGACTGTAAAAATGCTTTACCGTACCTTGTTGTCTTGATTCTGCGGTCATACACAATCACGATTCCCCGATCACTGCTCCTTCTGATCAGTCTTCCTACCCCTTGCTTGAAGCGGATGATGGCTTCAGGTAAAGAGTGGGAAGAAAATGGGTTCTTCCCCTGGGCTTTCAGGATATCCGATTTCGCTTGATTGACCGGCTCATCCGGCGGGGTAAACGGCAGTCTCACCATCGCAAGGCAGGACAGGTCCTCTCCCGGGATGTCCACACCTTCCCAGAAACTGCTTGTCCCAAATAATATCGCCTTATCAAAACGCTGGAAGTTCTTTGTCAACCGGGTACGGCTCCCTGATGTGATACCCTGTGCCATCAGCACATATTCTTCCAATAAGCCACTTTCTTTCATGAGCTCATATGTTTTCCTCAGCATATCGTAAGACGTGAATAATATGAGCATCCGCCCTTTTGTCGCCTGGGCGACCCCTATCAAATGGGAGCTGATAGCCTCGATATATTCCTCGTTTTGAACCTGTTGAATTTCTGGTACATCCGTCGGAACGAAAAGCCTTGAGACCTCATGATAGTCGAAGGGGGAAGTTAGCTGCAACTTTTTCACATTGTCTGTAAGTCCGATTTCATTCAAGAAATAATGGAATGACCCGCTGACGGTCAACGTGGCAGATGTCATCACCACACTTTTCTTCTTGGCGAAAATTTCATTTTGGAGATTCACGTCGACTGTGATTGGTTGAGCCTGGATAGTCAGGCTGTTCGGGAGTGATCTTGTGTCTCCATCCAGCCAGAGAACATGGTTGTTCAGGTCTTTAAGAAACACAGTTTGAAAGTTTGTTCTTAATTCTGTCAAATCCACCAGAAAGCTATAAAATTCTTCAATGAGCGCCTTCTCTTTATCAAGGAGTTTGATTTTCTTTTCCTTGATGGTATCCAGCACCCGTTGAAACTCCCTTTCAATATGCTTCATTCCTGAAATCACGCGTTCCATGGACATAATGACAGGCTGCCAATAACTGCTGTTTTTCATTTCATCGGTAATGCGCAGCTGGATCTTCTGTATCCCCGTTCTCTTTCTAGCCTTTTTATAGAATACACTTGTCAATACGGAAAAGGCCTCTTCCAGATCCATATAAAACTGACCGATGATCTTATCCAACTCAAAGGGATGGGTAAGCAGACCTACTGAGTGATTCGAAAGAAGTTGATCCAGCCGGTAAAACAGTTGTTTGTGATCCAGCATCCCTAATTGTGACGTACTGAATTTAATGGAGAGATAATCCATGATTACCCCCAGATGCTGTCGTGCTGATTTTTCCAAATGGTGTGCCTCATCGATCACTAAATAATCGTAGGAAGGAAGCATGCTGCTCTCCCTCACCATATCGGTTAAAAGCATCGAATGGTTTGTGATGATGATATCTGCTTCCTGGGCATTCTTTCTTGCAGCAAGATAGAAATCCTTTCCGACCCAGGGATCTTTTGCATGGGTGAGGTGCCAGCCGTCGTGTTTTAATCGATTCCAAAACAATTGCCCTCCGGAAGTGAGGTTCAATTCATCCATATCCCCTGTCTCGGTCCGTGTCAGCCATACAAGAATCTGCATCTTTGTCAGGACCACATCGTATTGGGACTCATCTTCCCTGAGGGACTGCTCGAATTTAAACAGATTTATGTAATGATTCTTCCCTTTCAAGAGAACCGTCCTGAAAGGGGTTGGACTGATTTTCTCCAGTAATTTAATTTCTTTATGGAGCAGTTGCTCTTGTAATTGAATGGTATATGTACTGATGACCACTTTTTCCTGAGTACGTTTGGCAAACAGAACGGCTGGCCATAAATAACCCAGTGACTTACCAACACCGGTACCGGCTTCAATGACAATATGCTGTGATTCATCGAAGGCATGTCCTATTTCTTTCATCATTTCCATTTGCTGCTCTCTTTTTTCGTAGAAAGGAACATGTTGAGCCAAGTGACCTTCTATATCCGGTATATTAAGATCAATTTCTTCATGGGTTGTGAGATGCTGCTTTCTTTTACGAAGGGCAAGACCCCGGTATACCTCCAGTTCGTCTGAGAGATCCTCTACATGTTTCTGCTTCTTTGTCACAATGCTGTCAAACAACAAATCAAGATCACTCTTCAAGTGGTTCGAGAGTTTATGAAGTTTTTCAAGCGTGACCAATGGCAGCTTTGAAAGTTCTTCGATAAAATAAAGAAGGATTTCAGCTGTCACATACGCATCACTGTCCGCCTGATGGGGCCTGACATGACTCAAACTCAATGAATTGGAAAGCTCCGTCAATTTAAAGCTGTCCGCAGATGGCAATGCCACCTTTGCAAGTTCCACTGTATCAAAGGCAGGTCCCTTAAATGGGCTATACCCTGCTTCTTCCAGTTCTGCCTGAAGAAATGAAAGATCAAATTGGACGTTGTGGGCCACAAAGATACCATGATCCAATATTTCCAGGATTTTCGGTGCAATTTCATGGAAGGACGGGGCGTCCTTCACCATGTCATCGTTGATCCCCGTTAACTCCTCTATAAAAGCGGGAATAGGTTTCCCGGGAGATACAAAGGACGTAAATTGATCGATGATTTTACCGCCCTCTATTATAACCGCTGATAGTTGAATGATTTTTTCTCCCTTTTTCGGGGAATTTCCTGTTGTCTCCAAGTCGATGACAACCAGTTTAAATGGGTACATGTTATTCACTGCCTTTATATAGATCCTACTCTTATGATTTTCTAAATAAGTGTACCATAAACAAAAAAGCAAGTCTCCTATTCCCAAATTAGAAGACTTGCCCATTTTTTATAGTATTGTCGCTTCCGGTTCTGTTCCAATCATATCGATCACCCTGTTATTTTCTCCCATGATCGCCACTTTCGGGATATGGTCATGGACCATTTCCTCAGCAACAAGTTTATACGATATGATGATGACGATATCCCCTTTTTGCACGAGTCTTGCAGCCGCACCGTTCAGACAGATGACGCCGCTCCCTCTCTCACCCGGTATGATATAGGTTTCCAGGCGTGCGCCGTTATTGTTGTTGACAATCTGAACCTTTTCATTAGCCATCATTCCGACAGCATCCAGAATATCCTGATCGATGGTAATGCTCCCGACATACTCAAGGTTTGCTTCGGTTACAGTCGCTCTATGAATTTTCCCACTCATCATCGTTCTAAACATGGTAATCCTCCTCCGGTGGTACACTGATGATTATATTATCTATTAATCTGGCCTGTTGGAATTGAACGGCTACAGCTATGATGATGTCACCTTCCAGCCGCTTCATTTCCTCAAGCTCCGGGTATGAATACACTTCAACATAATCAATGGTACCTGAAGTGTTTTCCTGAATGATTCTATACATTTCCCCCGTAATGACAGATGGAGTCCTTTCTCCATCTTCAACACGTTTAGCCGCTTCTTTCAAACTTCTATAAAGGATAGGGGCAACTTGTCTCTCCTCTTGAGACAGGTAGACATTTCTCGAGCTCTTGGCCAGTCCATCCTCTTCCCGGACGGTCGGGACACGGATGATTTCAACAGGGAAGAAATAATCGCTCACCATCCCTTCCACCACAGCAACCTGTTGCGCATCCTTCTGGCCAAAGTAGGCCCTGGTCGGCTGTACAAGATGAAACAATTTCGCAAGGACGGTCACGACTCCATCAAAATGACCTACCCGCTTCCGGCCACACAGTACATCTACACGCTCTTTCACCCTCATAGTCACTGACTGACTCCCCCTGTACATGTCAGCCACTTCAGGAATGAAAAGGATATCCACCCCTGACATCGTTGCCAACTCCGTATCCCTCTCCACATCTCGGGGATAGCGGTCAAAATCTTCATTCGGCCCGAACTGCAGGGGGTTTACAAATATACTCATCACGACGACTTCATTGTGGTTCCTTGCTTCTTTCGCCAGGGTCAAATGCCCCTCATGAAGATATCCCATTGTTGGAACGAATCCGATCGTTTTTCCCGTTTTCTTCAATGATCCTATACTCTGTCTCAAATCACTTATCTTTGTTATGACGTTCATTTCTTCATCCCGCCATAGAGAGAATGGAGTTCCTCATCCCGCATAGTAAAGGAATATTCATCTGTCGGAAAGCTCTGATCCTTTACTTCATCAATATAACTCTTAAGGCTGTCATGCATGACGTCAGATGCATTCCCATATTGTTTGACAAACTTAGGCACGCGGTTCACACCATAAGTCACTAGGTCATGGAAAACTAAAACCTGACCGTCGGTGTTGACTCCGGCACCGATGCCGATTGTCGGTATCGTTAAGGCCTCTGATATCTCCTTTGCGATTTGTTTCGGTACACATTCCAGTACCAGAGCGAAGGCACCTGCCTCTTCACATTTGATACTATCTTCGATCAATTTCTTTGCTGAGTCTGCTGTCTTACCCTGCACTTTATATCCTCCAAGTATCCCAACGGATTGAGGAGTCAATCCTAAATGGGCCACCACGGGAATCCCCGCACTTGTAAGGTCCCTTATTCGATCGATGACGTGGGCGCCTCCCTCGACCTTTACAGCATTTGCCCCTCCCTGTTGAAGGATGTCCGCAGCTGTTTTAAGGGTTTCTTCCCTCGATAAGTGATATGACATAAACGGCATATCCGTCACGATAAACGTATTCGGTGCCCCTCTTTTTACCGCCTTCGTATGATGAATCATATCGAATACCGTCACAGGTACCGTAGAATCATATCCCAACACGACCATACCCAGGCTGTCTCCCACCAGAATGACATCGATTCCCGCTTCCTCGGCTACTTTCGCACTTGGATAATCATACGCTGTAACCATGGCAATCTTTTCTTTTTCATTCTTCATCTTAAGAAAATCTGTTGTTTGTTTCATGTGATCCTCCTTCTTTTCAGTCAGAGGAGACGAAACGAAATGAAAGCACTTTCATGATGAATACAAAAAAACCTCCTGAAAAAATGACAGAAGGATCATAAGTGTTTTATATCATTGTTTCGACCCTCTGTCCCAGTCCACAATGGATCAAGGCAGAAATAGTATTGAAAATTGAATGTACGTTCTTTCGAGGTGCAGTTCCAAGGATACTGCCCAATTGGATTATACCATAAAAGTACGGGATGGCTACACAGATTTCCATCCCGCTGCAAGTTCAAACATTCACTTCAATATCGGCGGAGTAGATCTGATGGATTGTCCCGCCTGAGTCTTCGATCTTCAGTACCCCTTCATCCGTGATTCCGAGTGCCCTGCCTTCAATGGTTCCATTGATGGTCCTTGCCCGGATCTTCTTCCCGATACTGATGGCATAGCTTTCCCATAAAAGCTTGATCGGTGTGAATCCTTCTTTCATGTAGAGTGAATACAACGCCTCTATCCGTTCCAGTAATCTTTGGACAATGACAGACCTTGATAAGGTACTTCCTTCCTCGATGGATAGGGACGTTGCAATCTTTTGAATCTCATCGGGGAAATGGTCTTTCGTCTGGTTGACATTCATCCCGATCCCGATAATGATGGAATTGATTTTATCCGATTCCGCCTGAAGTTCCGTCAGGATGCCCGTCACCTTTTTCCCGTCGATGAGTATATCGTTTGGCCATTTGATCTCTGGATGGAGGCCGGTAACCTCCTCGATCGCCTGGACCACGGCCACGGCTGCAATGAGTGTGAATTGAGGGGCCTTTTGAGGCGGCAAGTGCGGCTTTAAGATTAAACTCATCCAAATTCCCGTACCTTTCGAGGAATGCCACTCCCTCATCAATCTGCCCCTTCCGGCAGTCTGTTCGTCAGCGATGACCAACGTACCTTCTTCCGCTCCGTCACTTGCAAGGGTATGAGCGATCCGCTGGGTACTTGGAACAGATTCTTCATAATGGATCGCGGTCCCTAACATATGGGTTTGAAGGCCTAAACGTATTTTACTTTCTGTGACACTATCAGGAGTCTCAATAATCCGATATCCTTTTTTCCTTACCGCTTCCAATACAAAACCTTCTTTACGAAGCTCTTCGATATGTTTCCAGATCGCAGTACGCGAACAACCTGCAATATCAGCCAGGGCTTGTCCGGATAAAAATTCCTGATCCGATTCGAATAACGCTTGAAGAACTTTTTTTCTTATAGTCGATTGCATGTTGCGAGCCACCTCCTTATCTCTTCTTTATCATTGGGGATTGTCTCATTAATGATAGCTGATTCAATTTCAAGCAATCGTTCTTTCACCCATGGACCACCCTTTTGGCCAGCCCATTCCATTAAGTCCGTACCTGTTACATCGAGTTCCTGCCTGGACAAGATTGCGAGCTTCTGATATTGCTCCATTACTCTTTCCAGAGAAAAGTCTGATGACGGTTCCAAGCAGCCGTATACCTTTTCAACATTAAGTGCAGCTTCTAGCCCGGCACGATATAGTAATGGCTTTGTCCATCCAGATTTACGTTCCTTTAAAATATCAAGCTCTTTGGAACGGCCCCTGATCATTTTGACAGGAAGCCTCCACCCTTTCAGGAAGCCCTGCACATCTACCTCCCCTATATATGTCAGTAAAATCAGCCAGGCTTGATCTTTATTTAATGTGTCCAAACAAGGGAGGTCCGCCAACGCTTTGAGCTCTGCACCGTATCCACTTAGAAAGGGAAGCTCCTTATACAAATTGGTGCCCACAAGGAGATTCAGCCCTTCTTGCTTCCATTGGCCAGCCAGTATTTTCTCGAATTCCATTGTTTTTCTTTCGACTGCTATATGCTCGAGCAACCGCGAGTGCTCCCTAAGGTTTGTTAATGTAGAGGATTCGAGACCGAAGCCGAGCTGACTGACAAACCGGACTGCCCTCATCATGCGCAAGGCATCCTCAGTAAACCTCATTTCCGGTGAGCCTACGGTCCGTATCAACCGATTATGTATATCTTCTTTACCATGATAAGGATCAATGATCAAGCCATCCCCGTTCATTGCCATGCTGTTCATGGTGAAATCCCGGCGCTTCAAATCCCCGACGAGTGAACGGATAAATTCTACCTTATCAGGCCTTCTATAATCCGTATAGGAAGACTCGGTTCTGAACGTGGTGATTTCATATTCTCTGCCTTCTTCCAAAACGAGGACCGTGCCATGTTCAATACCGATATCAATCGTTCTATGGAAAACCGCTTTCACCTCTTCCGGGTAGGCAGAAGTGGCGATATCTACGTCATTGATCGTTCTGCCAAGTAAGTGATCCCGGACGGATCCTCCAACGAAATAGGCTTCGAACCCTGCCTTTTCAAGCTTTTTCAATACGGGAACAGCTTGTTGGAATATGGTCGGTAACATTCTTAACACCTGCTTTTCTTCAATCGTCTTTACAGATCCCAGACTGTTCACAAAAGATTCTTATAGATTCGTTCATACTGTTCGACTATTTTGCTCGAGTGAAATTTCGTCCGTGCTGTTTGGAGGGCATTCTTCGATAATTCCATATGGAGCTCATCATCCTTCAGCAATTGCAATGCTTTTCCGGCAATTTGTTTGACGTTTCCGATTTCACAGATAAAGCCGTTGTATCCATCCTCTATCACTTCAGGGATACCCCCTACATTCGTGCCGATGCTTGGAACACCACAAGCCATCGCCTCGAGTGCGACTAAGCCGAAGCTCTCTTTTTCTGAAAGTAATAGTTTGATATCACTGAGCGAATATAGTTCTTCCAGATTATCTTGTTTTCCAAGGAATAAAACCCGGTCTTCTAATCCGAGCTCCTTTACCTGTTTGCATATGAGTGTCATTTCAGGTCCGTCCCCTACAAGGAGAAGCTTGGATGGAATTTCCTTCTGGATGAGGTTGAAAGAAGCGACAACATCGCTCACCCTTTTCACACCACGGAAGTTTGATACATGGATGATGACTTTTTCATGATCCTTAATTCCATATTCGCTTCTCAGATGGCGGGAATCCACTTCCCTGTATACCCTCTCATCAATAAAATTATAAACCGTTTGGATCTCTTTATCAGGCTGGATCAAATCATGGGTCTGTTTTACTAAAGCGGAAGAAACCGCGGTCACGACATCCGACTTTTCAATGCCGAAGCGAATGGCACCGGTCAGAGATGGATCGTACCCAAGAACCGTAATATCCGTGCCGTGTAATGTGGTGACGATCTTTACGTCTTTCCCGGACATTTGTTTCCCCAATATGGCACAGACAGCATGGGGGATCGCGTAATGAACATGCAGGATATCCAGGTTTTCCCGTTCCGTGATTTCCGCCATCTTATTCGCCAGTGCGAGATCATAAGGAGGATATTGAAACACTGAATATTGACTCACTTCCACTTGATGAAAATAAATATTATGATACATTTTGTTCAATCTGAACGGGATGCTCGAGGTAATAAAATGTATTTCATGACCTTTCTCAGCCAGTAATTTCCCTAGCTCCGTTGCCACTACTCCTGATCCTCCCACCGTCGGATAGCAGGTAATTCCTATCTTTAACTTCTTCATACACTTAATCTCCTAACAAATCATGATGCAAGATAAGGGTGTTATAGGAAAAGAATCCTTCTGCATAACGGAGACCGGCTTCTTTCCCCATCATTCTCTCCCTTGCTTCGACGGCTTCGATGTATCCGTCTGTTAAAGGTGTCGACACCCCGTCGGATCCTTTAGAGAATTGGCTTCCATACGCTTGAAGACTGGAAATCTTTTCCTGCATATAAGGCTCGATATCCACGACAAATTGAGGTTTATGAAAGCCGTTGATCATATAGAAATAAAGGTGATCCGTTTTATGGACCGGGATTTCAGAATGAAACTTCCGGATTCCCGCAGAAAAAAATGCCTCTTTCACCAGTCGGGAAGCATTTCCATGATCAGGATGGCGATCTTGATCAAATGGCGCAAATATTGCTTTCGGTTTATACGTTCTAATCAAGTTGACGACTTTCTCAATGTGATCGTCCGTTATGTATATTCCCCGATCGGGTATATCGAGGGTCACTCTCTTATATGCCCCTAATATGTCTGCTGCCCTCAGCGCTTCCTCTTTTCGCAAGGAAACCGTCCCATTGGAAGACAGCTCTGCCTTTGTCATATCACAGATGACAATATTCTTTCCCTCAGCAGCATATTTCGCCAGGGTACCTCCCATACCGATTTCCACATCATCTGCATGCGCTCCGAACGCAAGGATGTCTATTTGTTGATCCACGTTATCCCTCCTTCTCTTTCACTACACTCCGCCACGCAATGTCCCCTCTTTCAAGACCCTTTACCAGTACTTCAGCAGTACCCATATTGGTCGCGAGCGGTACGGCGTACACATCACAAAGCCTGATCAAAGCCGACACGTCCGGTTCATGGGGCTGTGCGGTCAGGGGATCCCGGAAGAAGAGGATAAGGTCCATTTTATTATTAGCGATGTATGAACCTATTTCCTGGTCCCCTCCCAAAGGGCCTGAACGGAATCGATGGACGGATAAACCCGTTTCTTCGCAAATTCTTTTTCCCGTTGTCCCCGTGGCAAAGAGGGAGTGTTTCCCTATGATTGACTTGTATGCGAGCACAAAACGAATAAGATCATCTTTTTTCTTATCATGAGCAATCAACGCAATATTCATAACACTCACCCTTTAGTCTAATATATTTTCAAGTCCATACACTAATGTGTCCAGTTTCATGACCGTGTCCACTGAAACCTTCACTCCCGACATGAAGCTTCCTCTGTTAAAGGAATCATGGCGTATCGTCAATGTTTGTCCTTCCGCTCCTAACATTACCTGCTGATGGGCAATGAGGCCCGGAAGTCGGACGCTGTGAATATGCATTCCATCTACATTTGCTCCCCTGGCACCGCTATGGGTTTCCTTTTCATCAGGATGCCCCTGCTCCTTTGATTGCCTTACTTCCCTGATCATTTCCGCCGTTTTCACCGCCGTACCCGATGGTGCATCCAATTTTCGATCATGATGCAATTCAATGATTTCTACATCATCGAAATATTTTGCAGCCATCTGCGAGAATTTCATCATAAGCACGGCTCCAATCGCGAAATTGGGAGCAATGATACATCCAATTGACTTGGATTCTGCCAGTTCCTTCAATTCATGCAATTCATCTGCAGAAAAGCCCGTTGTCCCGACAACCGGCCTGACCCCGTATTCCAAGGCCGTTTTAGTATGATGATACCCGACTTCAGGAGTCGTCAAGTCAATCAACACATGTGGAGCCTCATCTTGAAAACATGCCTCTATATCTGTATACACCGGTACATCCAGATCCGTTTCCATCTTGTGATCGATTACGCTAATAAGAGTAAAATGGTCGGTGTCCTCCACCAATTGAACAGCTTCCTTCCCCATTCTTCCTCTCGGTCCTGCAATCGTGATGTTAATTTGCTCCATCTTTATCCCCACTTTCGATTCTGGTCCATCGATCTTTATCTCTTGTATTAAACTTATGCATTACCGTATTATGGGCTTCTTCAAGGCTGATATCCAGGGAGTTGGCCAGACAGATGATGACAAACAACAGATCCCCCAGCTCTTCCTCGATGGTGTTTTCTTTTTCTGTATGTTTCTTTGGCTTTTCACCATGGTAATGATTCACTTCTCTCGCTAATTCACCAAGTTCCTCGGTAAGACGTGCCACCATCGCCAATGGACTGAAATAACCCTCTTTGAATTGACTTATGTATTGGTCCACTTCTTTTTGTAATTGCTTCATCGTTTTACTTTCTTCCATAAGAAGCCTCACTCCTTCATTATCTCCTATCATGTTAGCTAAATCCTTCCCGTTTGACAAATATTACGTTTGATTTTGAAAGTCTTCGTTGCCAGTTTGTTTTTCTTCTTATATAATGTCTCTGTCAACTTAGATAATACTTTAAAAGGAGGGAAACACAGATGTTGGGATTACGTATTAAAAATATATTGTTCATCTTATTAGGTTCGGCTATATTTGCTTTTGGACTCGTACATTTTAATATCCAAAATAAACTGGCTGAAGGTGGATTCACGGGAATAACGCTCATCCTTTATTTCTTATTTGATATCGATCCGTCATACTCCAACCTTGCCTTAAATATACCCCTATTTTTCCTGGGATGGAAACTCCTCGGGAAGAAAGCTTTCTATTATACTGTGATTGGGACTGTAGCTCTATCCGTATTTCTATGGATTTTCCAACGGTATCAAATGACCATCAACCTGGAAGGGGACCTTTTTCTCGCGGCCTTATTTGCGGGTGTTTTCATTGGAATTGGACTGGGGATCATCTTCAGATACGGAGGTACGACAGGCGGGGTCGATATCATCGCAAGACTTGCCCATAAATACATAGGGTGGAGCATGGGAAAGACGATGTTCATGTTTGATGCCGTCGTCATCGGCGTCTCACTCATTACGTATTTAGAATACCGGGAAGCGATGTACACTCTGGTCGCTGTTTTTGTGGCTGCAAGGGTCATCGATTTCATGCAGGAAGGGGCTTACTCTGCAAGGGGGGCCATGATCATTTCAGAACGCAATGAAGAAATCGCCACTGTCATCAATGAGAAAATGGACCGTGGAGTGACCGTGTTACGCGGCCACGGCTCATTTACGAAACAAGAGCGGGAAGTTCTATACTGCGTAGTCGGGAAAAACGAAATCGTCAGACTGAAAAACATCATCACAAGCGTTGATCCTCACGCCTTCGTATCCGTCACTGTTGTCCATGACGTTCTCGGCGAAGGATTCACACTCGATGCAGATAAGAACCCTATACTGGACTAGAGAGATTCTACTTCAAACCAAAAGCAGCCGGACTCTGGAATCCTCGAGTCCGGCTGCTTTAATTGTATTCTTAATCGTCACCATTCATCCCGGTGAAAATAAGTACCAGTCTTAACAGTTCAATGATTGCCACTGCCGCTGCCGCTACATACGTCATGGCAGCTGCGTTCAGCACCTTTCTGGCATGACGCTCTTCTTCATTACGGATCAATCCAAGGGAAACGATTTGATTCATCGCCCTCGATGAAGCATTGAACTCAACAGGAAGCGTGATCAATTGGAACACAACCCCTGCAGCCATCAATACGATCCCGAGCAGGAACATACCGGACAATTGAGTGAAAATACCAATCATCAAGAAGATCCAGGACATATTAGAACCGATATTTGCTACCGGTACGAGGGCATGGCGGAATCTTAGAAACGCATAGCTTTCAGCATCCTGTATGGCGTGTCCCACTTCATGCGCAGCCACTGCCGCTCCGGCTACCGAATGCCCGTGGTAGTTATCGGGTGATAGGGCAACCGTTTTGGTCAAGGGATTATAGTGATCACTCAGAAACCCTCTGCCCTCCACGACTTTTACGTTATGCAAACCATTTTCATCAAGAATCCTTCTGGCCATTTCCCTGCCGGTCATCCCCGAAGTGGTGGCCACTTTTGAATATTTCTTAAACGTACTCTTTACACGCATCTGTGCTCCGATGGGAATAAGAGCAATCAGTAAAAAGTAAATCAAAAATCCTGCCATTTTCGCAAAAACCTCCAGATGTTTAGATTAACTAAATTTTATAGCGCCATCATCGCACTGTCAATTTTTTTGACGTTCAGACTTTTTCACTTCACCCTGTCCCTTATATTTTCTCCAACCTACATAAGATAATGTAGAAACAATGATACTGCCAGTCGATATGATGACCCACCAAAGGGAAGGATCCGCTTCATCCTCTGTCATGTTCTCGAATAGGTTTTGGAGATCCGTTTCCAAAGCCGTCAGCTCGCTCATCGTTTGCTCCCCTTCCAGCACATCCTGGCGATAGTGATCTAAGTAAGTGATCCTAGCATCCAGTGATTGAGCACGCTCAACTGGAATATCCAATTTAATACTCGGTTGAATGATATTATATTTTGATAAAAATACATTCAATGTCGTTTGATATTCATTAACGTTTCCATTTTCCGCCGCAACCTTTACACCATTAAAGGCTTCCATTATCGGGTCTTCCATTTCGACCCATAAAGGCTGATGCTGACTGTTTAAGGCATCCATCACCAGGCGGAACTTCGTAACGGCGTTCACCCTTTCCTCAAGAGCAAGGGAGGATTGGTTGATACTTTCCAATGCAAGATTATGTGAAATGGTAAGAATTCTAAGCTCATCCATTGAGAAGGACTGTTGGGCACTCAATGAGGCAAATTCTTCGGAGAAATAAACCAACAGATGTTTGGCTTCTTCATATCTTCCGGCCTTAGTCATCTGTAAAGCCTGATCTGATATTTCATCGAGCTCGTTGATTGGAGACGGAGATTCTACAGCGATTAATGGGTGAGGTACTAAAATGAGAAATAAGAAAAGCGTGATAAAAAATTGGATTAATTTCATACTTGTCCCCCCTAAAACTACTAATAAAGTGTATGAAGGGGTGGACAAGAGTAGACCATAAATCAGTTAAACTAATAGTCAAGGGAGAGACGATTTGTTTTCTGAGTGAAATAATACGCAATGGCAATGGAGATGATGCTTAGCCAGAAAGTGAAATATCCTATATCCTGAATATACATATAGAGTTTTGAGTATACCGGAAACTGCATGAAAACATAATCGATGATATCATTATGGATGGTCCAGACAGCCCCTGCGGCAATATGCCACAACTTCACCCGATAAAATGAAGAGTATAGGATACCCTGTACGGCCATTGCCCCGTGTGAAGCCATCAGCATATATCCTTCCCAAGGCAAGTCACCTGATACCATGAGGGTCAACAGATTCATGATCACTGCCCAAACACCGTATTTAAACAGGGTGATGATGGCAAGCACTTCGAAAATCGGCCAATTCCGATTCAGTATAAATGCGATCAATACGAAGCAAAAAAACAGACTGGCTGTCGGACTATCCGGGACAAACAGTAAAAACTGGGGAGGAGTATTTTGGAGTTGTGGAATATACCATATGTATCCGTAGACGGTACCGAAAACATTCACTATAAGCAGCAACCATAAAAATGTTTTATTTCTTAAGATCGTCATGATCCAGAGCATGTTAGTACCTCACTTTCAAGTAGAAAAAAAGGGCCAACAGCTGCCGGCCCTTTCTCAACATTATTCTTCTAAACCAGAGATGAATTCAGAGAGTTTCTTCAACTCTTCATCTGTCCCTTTAAATAAACCTGCAGGCATGCCCGGTGGTTTACCGTTTTTAGCAATTTTCGCAATTTCTTCAGGTGCAAGACCCGTTCCGATTAAGGAAGGACCCGCCCCACCTTGCAAGTTCTCACCATGACAGTTGATACAGCCATTCTTCTGATCAGCAAATATTTTATATCCTTCAGATTCTTTATCGATATCTACCTCTGCACGGATCTTCCCTTGTTCCTCTGCCGCTTCCCAGTCATGAGTCGCAACGGATTCCCAAGTCAGGAAGTACGTAGCTGCCAAAGCCAATAACATGAATCCTACTGCAAAAGGACGTTTTGTTGGACGGCGTTCAGGTCCTTTATCGATGAATGGTGCAAGTAAAAGTGCCCCAAACGCGATTCCAGGAATGACGAACGCTCCGATAACATTATAAGGTCCTGATGCATATGTGTACTTAAGTAATTGGTATAAGAATAAGAAATACCAGTCAGGTAATGGAATATATCCAGTATCTGTCGGATCGGCTATACGTTCTAACGGTGATGGATGAGCAACCGTTAAACAAAGATATCCGATAAGGAAAACAGCTCCTACCAGCCACTCCTTCAATAAGAAGTTTGGCCAGAAAGCTTCTGTTTTACCAGGGAACTCCGAATAGTCTTTCGGTATATTCGGCTTTCTGTCTGCAGGAACCCGGGAGTCCCCTACAAACTTCATCCCTTTTCCTCGATGCATAGTGTCCCCCTCCTTTTATTAGGTTAATCATTTACAATCGTTTCTTATAGTGGTCCGGAAATACCCTGCTTACGGATCATCAGGAAGTGAGCTCCCATCAAACCAAGTAGAGCAGCAGGCAGGAAGAATACGTGAATAGCGAAGAATCGAGTCAGAGTCTGTGCCCCGACGATATGGGCATCTCCCGCTAATAACATTTTCACCTGGTCTCCGATAAATGGAGTGGCACCTGCTATTTCAAGACCTACTTTCGTCGCGAATAGCGCTTTCATATCCCACGGCAGTAAATAGCCTGTGAAACCAAGCCCTAACATTACGAAGAAAATAAGAACCCCAACAACCCAGTTCAATTCACGAGGTTTTTTGTATGCACCTTGGAAGAAGACACGCAGTGTATGTAAGAACATCATTACGATAACCAAACTGGCTCCCCAGTGATGCATTCCGCGGACAATTTGTCCAAATGCAACTTCATTTTGCAGATAATACACAGATTCCCAAGCGTTTTTAATATCTGGAACATAGTACATCGTTAAGAACATTCCGGATAAAATTTGAATGACGGTTACGAAGAATGTTAATCCTCCGAAGCAGTAAACAAACGCAGAAAAGTGATGCGCAGGGTTTACATGTTCAGGAACTTCGTGATCCGCGATATCGCGCCACAAAGGCGTAATGTCTAAACGCTCGTCAACCCAATCATAGATCTTGTTCAGCACAGATTACGCCCCCTTACTTAACAAATTTATTTGGTTCTGGTTGTCCAAGATAAAGAATTCCATCTTTTACTTTTGTCGGATATGAATCCAACGGTGCTGTCGGTGGTGTACCTGGTACATTCTCACCGTTCTTGTGATACATTCCACCATGACATGGGCAATAGAACATTTCTTTATGATCCGGATTCCCATTCCAGTTAACTGTACAACCGAGGTGCTTACAAACCGGTGAAAGAGCAATGACTTTGTCTTCTTTGTTCTTATATACCCAAGCGGTTTGTGTAACTTCTGATGTGTACCACGCATCTTTTTGCTCATATGAGAAATCGACACGTACTGGTTCATTCGATAATTCTGAAACCTTTTGCTTAGTCGCTCTAAAATCTCCTGCAGCTTCCGTTTTCAACACTGGATCCACTGCAAAGCGAACCATCGGCATTAACATTCCCGCCGCCATGAAACCGCCTACACCCGTAAGTGTATAGTTAAGGAATTGACGTCTAGATACACGATGTTTGCTCATCCTTTTCCCCCCTCTATCGTAAGGTAAGTCCGTCGGACATATTTCGCACAAATATAAAACTAGGACATAACTATGATATATTAAACTCTATACAAGGTCAATAACTCTCTAATCTAAAAGATGGAAACAATGTGAAGTTTTTATGAATTTTTTTGCCATTTTTGTACAATCACATTTAACAGCTGCTTTACCTGATCTTCCATGATTGAATGCTTATATTGTTCGTCCAGATTTTCAAGTGGGATGGATGGGACCCAGATTAAGCCTTCACTTAGTTTATCCTCGACCTTTTTCCACCCGCTGTCTGAAGTGAGAAAGAAGACATGCTTCACACCACTCCCGGTTAATTCGTCGGCCCACTGGGATAATTCGGATACCTCGCGATCCATCGATGATGACATTCTATACGTAAATGAAGGGGTCACCATCATTCTTCCTTTGAATTGCCTTTCCAGGTGTAAGGTGAGTAGATTGATAAACTCTGATTGTGCTGCTGAGACTCTTATATCCTTCCCGAAATCAACAGGGACAACGGGAATGACAGCCGTATCTACATATGCTTTTTCGGCTTCAAACACTTCAATATCCTTTACGTTCCAATTCATGTATAACGCCCTCACTTTTTTCTTTCATTTTCCACTTCCAATCTTATCACTTTATATCCTCTCATATAAAGCGATTTCACTTTTTTATCCAAACGCTTTACATACAAAACGTGCTTCCCGGTGAAATACTCGCTAAAGGGCACGAAAAGAGCCTCGTTCATAGTATGCACCATTCTTAATCTTACTATCTAAAAAAGACAATAAAAAATCGAATGAAGAGAGGGTGTTTCTCTTCATTCGACTTATCATGTCAAGCTATTCAATTCCTTGGTCAATTTATTGAAAGTCTTTTGATCTCCGGTATCCAATGCTTGGTCGATGGCCTTTAACAAGCGGTCCTTCCTGAACGTCTGCAGGCTGTCTTCTAGAAACTGTTCAGCTACCACTCTGTCTTTTTCATTGATAAGTAAGTATTTCGGCATAAACGGATTTTCTTCCAGTACGGCTGCAAACTGATAACTGGAATTGGCCTTACTGAAGTTAAGCTGAATGTAAATATCTTCATCCTTGTTCAATCGGATATCATGAAATGACTTTTCTGCGTCCGTTGTCATGATATTCTCTTTGTAGAAACGGAATGGCACATCTTCTACACAATGCGTGGACATCACCAGGCCTCTTGGGCAGTACTGGGATTCTTCAACAAAGTGAACCTTTTTCATTAGTTGGTCATGGCTCATCAGATAATTCAAGATCCACACGCATTCTCTTCGTTTTAATTGATATCGGTTCAAAAACCAGCGGATAAATTCTTTCTTCTCGTTGACAGAAACAGGGGTGGTCATGGTTTTCCCTCCTCTGCAGAATCCTTTTTAAAAGGTCCGTTTTTCTTTCATCATTAAGTTTAAGTCACATTAAGCTCTTCGCCATATTCATTTCCCAACGTCCAAGTCCATTAAATCCAACGTCACTGGTCAGTCTTGTAATCTTTCAATCAGGTCCTGCCATTCGTCATTTGAAGGATCCATTTCAATCAGGTGTTTATATACTTCTACTGCTTCACCTCTGAGTCCTTCTTCTACTAGAAATTGTCCGAACTCTAGTAAAAACTCTTGATGATTCTTAAAGTAAGTATATGCAATACGGTATTGTTTTAATGCATGATTATATTGTTCAAGCCCTTCATAAGCCTTTGCCAGATCCCAGTTGATCTGAGGCTCTTCTTCTCCTTCAACCGTCAGCATCTGGGCTATTTCCAGCACATCTTCATACCGGTCCTGTGTAAAGAATAATTTATTGATGATAAGGGCAGCCTCCACATAACCGGGGTCAAGGGCCAAGGCTTCCCGCAGAAACGCTTCGGCTTCTTTTTCAAGGCCCATCTTCAATGAAATTTTCCCTCCGAATACATTCAGTTCTTTATTGAATTCATCCTGATTCACCCCCGCCTGAACGGCATCCAGGCTCTCTTGAAGCTTTTCTTCACGTTCATACGACTTCGCCAACAGTAAATAGACAGAATGATATTCAGGATCCAGTTCCTTGACGGATTCGAATTTTTCAATCGCCTTTTCGTAATAACCTGCCTGATAGGCAGTAAAGGCATAGCCGAACAGTGTATTGATTTCGAGATGTTCTTGAAGGGCTTTTTCATAATGAGTTAAAGCTTCTTCGAATGCTCCCCCTACACTATAGGCCTCTGCCAATCTCTGGTGGACATTGGTTCCACCAAGCTCGGTAGTCCCATTTTCTATGAGGGTATTGTAATGCCTGATCGCCTCCAGAAATCTGCCCGTTTCTGAATACAGTTCCCCCAGTCCGAAATCGATGACGGGTTCATGGGGTAATAACTTCTTAGCTTTAAGGAGCTTTTGTTCGCTTACTTCAAACAAACCCTGCATTTGATAAAGGTCTGCTAACAGAAGAAGCGACCTTGGATAGGTGGGGTCCCCCTCATCCAATTCTGCAAGCGTCTCGATGGCTTCTTCTTCTTTGTCCATCTCCACCAGCACTTCTGCCAGTTCAATGAGAAGCTCACCCTCACCTGGATAATATTGAAGGAGATTCCCATACAGCTCTTTTGCTTCCTCCAGAAACCCTAAATGATGTAATTCTTCGGCAAGACTGAATTTTTCTTCATGACTTCCAAATTTCAGCACTTGATTATACTGTTTCTTTGCTTCCTCTAAATTACCTTCTTCTAAAGAAGATAACATTTTTTCTTTGTATGTCATGGTCAATCCCTTTCTATAAAAAGCTTGTATTCAATTAAGTAAAATATCCCGGCGTTTGTATGATCAGTTCTTCACCCGCTCCAGGATAAAAATGACCTCTATTATTTATATAATGATATTTCCCTTTGTTCATAGTACATTTTAGCACATGATGATCATAATGAAATGATAATGGCTCAGTACCCGACTCACCTTCAGGCTTCAAATAGAGGTTATAACATATTTCTCCACCCACCAAAAAATTTCCTCTAAGGGGATATATTCCAATTTTCTTCAATATGTTTAAGTTCAGTGGTTCTTTTTCGGGAATTTCAACGGGAATATGGGGAATACCCTCGCTTTTCATCGTATTCTGCCATATTTTAAGATGCTTCATTTTGGTTTTATTGTCTATGTCTGTCGTAAAAAAAGGGACAAAAGTAATAGGGTAATGAAACAATAATCCTTTTATCCATCCCCACGGAATATCTTTGAATCCACCTGCTTCATCCAGATCGATCCAGATGACAGGAACTTTATGCCGCTTACATGCCCGGATGATGTTCGGTGTAACCAGATTCACAGATGTTTTTAAGCCAATTGTATAATCAAGTGGACTGTTGAGCAGCGATGTTTTCCGTTCATTTAATTGTTTAAGGAATTCATACTCATACTGTATTGAAAAAGCCGTCAAAACCGTGGTGCATCCTCTTATAATAAATTTTTCAAGGTAATAGTTCTTTACGGAGATGAAATCACTCCCTTGGGGTACCATCAAGTCACACATGACATGTCCGGGAGTCATCAGAAAATGTGAAGCATCCATTTTCATGTACTTGTAGTACTGAAAGCTGTCCCTGATGGCTGAAATCCTTCCGTCTTTTACCAATAGTGAAGTGTGAGTAAGCCTGGTGTCCTTTACCCAATTGGCATTTTCAATAATATAGGTGCTCAACCCGTCATCACCTTCCTTTATAGACAAGCTATGAAGGGAAGGAAGAATTCATGCCACCTGCTCATTAAAAAGAGAGGCGGATTTAGCCCTTTCAGACCAACCACCTCTCTCATTATGGATTCAGTATTATTTCGTCAACAGTTTGTTGATATGTTCAAAGAATGTCGGATACGAGATCTTTACGGCCTCTGCATCTTCCAAATATACATCTGAATCAGTCAACAGGGACGCGACAGCCAATGTCATGCCAATCCGGTGATCGCCCCAGGAATGGACTTCTCCACCGTGTAAAGGGGTTTTCCCCTCGATGATCATCCCGTCATCCGTACCCTGTATGTTTGCACCAAGCTTTCCAAGCTCCTTCACAACGGCATCGATACGATTGGTTTCCTTCACTTTTAATTCCTCGGCATCCTTGATGACGGTCTTCCCCTCCGCTTGTGAAGCCAAAAGGGCAATGATGGGAATTTCGTCGATCAAAGAAGGAATCAGGTCCCCTCCGATTTCAATCCCTGTAAGTTTGGACGTTTGCACCAGTATATCACCGACCGGTTCACCTTCGTTTGATTGCTCCATGACCTCAATGGACGCACCCATATTCTTCATCACTTCCACAATACCGGTCCGCGTTTCATTTAGTCCGACACTCTTCAACAGTACTCTACTGTCAGGAACAATGGCTGCGGCCACCATGAAAAAGGCAGCAGAAGAGATATCTCCGGGTACATAGATTTCTGTGCCTTTCAATACCTGTCCTCCCTTAACTTTAATGGTATCTCCGTGCTTATCAATCGTTCCGCCAAATTCTACGATCATCTTTTCTGTGTGGTTCCTCGTCTGCTCTCTTTCGACTATTTCAGTGATTCCTTCCGCCTGAAGCCCGGCAAGTATGAGGGCGGATTTCACCTGGGCACTTGCCACAGGTAACGAATAATGGATTCCTTTCAGATTTCCGCCCCTAATGGATATTGGGGTGAAGTTTCCTCCCGAGCGGCCATCTATCACTGTCCCGAATTGCTTTAAGGGCTCTGTCACTCTCTTCATGGGCCTTTTGGCAATCGAGGAATCACCTATCAGAACCGAATGAAATGGTCTTCCCGCCAGAATTCCCATAATGAGACGGGTCGTGGTCCCTGAATTCCCCACATCAAGAATGTCAATGGGTTCTTTCAAGTGATCCCAGCCATTACCATGTACGATTACTTCACCTTCAGAGACCTCTATCTCAACGCCTAATTTACGGAAGCAGGAAATCGTGCTTAAACAATCCTCTCCCATAAGAAAATTATGTATAACCGTTTTGCCTTCAGCAACAGCCCCAAACATAATGGAGCGGTGGGAAATCGATTTGTCCCCGGGTACTTGAAGCTCTCCATTCAGACCACTGTTTGGATTTGAAAGTCTTTTCTTCGCTTCCATCCTTATCACCCTTTATCCTAAGAATAGTTCATAATTTGTTTGTTCTCTTAAGCAGTTCAAAGCTCTTTCTCTATCTTCCAATGTTTGAAAACTGATTGCTAATACTCCGTATATATCTTCTCTGGTTTCCATTATCCGGATATTCGTCAAACTGATTTTCTCCTGTGCAAGATACCCTGTCACTTCGGAGATTACCCCTGGATAATCCGGGACATCCACAAATAGATCATAGAATGAAGGAATGGCCCCTTTTTCTAAGATCGGCAGCTCATCCCTGAATGTCTTCGCATCGTTAAAATAATCGTATATTTTCTGTGAATCATTCAGTTCGATGAGTGATACGACCTCATCCATCTCCACTTTCCACTCCCTTAAGAGGGAAAGCAGGACCCCTCTGTTCTGAATCGTGATATCTTTCCACATCGTTGGGTTGGATGAGGCTATACGGGTTATATCACGAAAGCCTCCTGCAGCAAGCCTTCTCAAATAGGGGTGTTCAGTCGAAGAACCCTTCGCCTGATGAACCAGTGAAGCCGCAACAATATGAGGAAAGTGACTGATCATACCCGTCAACTCATCATGTTCCCTTGGTTCTACTATTAAGAATTTTGCATGAGTTCCCCTCAGCCAGTCTTGAAGCCTGCCTACGTTTTCCTCTGCCACCCCGGATCCCGGCGTAAGCATATAGAAGGCATTTTCAAATAAGATTTCTTTCGCAGCTGCCACACCGCTCTTGTGAGAGCCTGCCATCGGGTGGCCCCCGATAAATTGAATTCCGTTTTTGGTCAGCCTTTCCGAACATCTCATAATCTGTTCCTTTGTACTGCCTGTATCGGTGATCAAGACATTTTCTTTCAAGGAAAAGGACTCAAATTGCGTAAGTATCTTTTCTGTTTGAAAAACAGGTGTAGAGATAACAATGAGATCCGCTTGTTCAGCGGCAGTCTGTAAAGAAAGGGACATCTCATCGATTACCCCCAGTGATCTTGCCAGCCTTAATTCTTTATGATTCACATCATGACCAATGATTGTGGCATGTGGATGTTCTTTTTTTATGCAGAGTGAAAGGGAGCCACCGATCAGCCCCATCCCAATGATCAACACTGTTCCATTCATCGTTTCCCCTCCATTTTTCTATTTAGCTCTTTTCGCAAGGATTGTTGTTTTCTATAGGAACTACTAAGGTTCTGTCTATGTGTGTATGGATAGATGGTGAGGGGAACGGCTTCGCTTTCCGGCGGACGAACGGCCAAGCCTCCTCGCATTCGCTGCGGGGTCTTGTCTCGCCCGTTTTTCCGCAGGAGTCTACGCCGTTCCCCCCCATCTATATGAGATAGCGTGACAGAGCTTACCAGTGAATGAAACAGCATTTACTTTTCAAGCTAAAATCGACCACTCCACACATAGAAAATGTTGTTTTTTAGAGGAGTACAGAAGTAGATTAATCCTCCATACCAATAAAGTTGATTGTAGCGGAAGGTGCTCGACTCCTGCGGGAAACTACGAAAAGCGGAGGCGGCTTGCTCAGCCCCGACAAGCATAAGCTGAATGGGCCTAAGAAGGCGTTTTTTGTCTTCTTGGATCATTTAGCTTATGACCTCGAGGGGCTAGCCGCCGGAGCTGGACAAGGGTAGGACACCACTTGAAGCCGAGGAGGCTCACCGCCAGCCCCGCGGAAAGCGAGCACCTGAAGCGGAAATCAACCACTACTCGCTACCTTACATAGCAACAAAGTTTACGAAAAGAGCCTTCTATTTAAAAGAAGCCGGAAAGGACCAACGCCCCTCCGACCGCTCATCATGTTTGTTTCTGAAGCAGCAGAAATTCCGTCATTTTCTCGATGACTTCTTTATTTTGATCATGGGATCCGACTGTTATCCTGACAGAATGAGGGTATCCAAGTGCTTCTCCGGACCGGACGATATAGCCCTTGCTCATCAAGTATTGAAATACTTCGTCTCCACTTACGCCGAAGTCGATCAATACGAAGTTCGCTTGAGATGGGACATAGGCGAGGCCGTATTCCTCACTGAAGCGGTAATACTGCTCTAGTCCTTTTCGGTTCTCCCTCCTGCATTCCTCGATGAAGGTCTGATCTTCGATGGCCGCTGAAGCCGCGCCTTGAGCCAGTGTATTATTATTGAAAGGTTCACGGATCGGCTCCAGTTTCCCGATCACATCTTTATTGCCGATACCGAATCCCACTCTGAACCCGGCAAGGCCATATGCTTTTGAAAAAGTGCGTGTAATCAATAATTGAGGATATGACTTTAACAATTCCAGAGAATCATAATAATCATCCGCTACTACATATTCATAATAAGCTTCATCTAATACGACAAGGACATGGGGAGGGACTGCGTCCAAGAAGGAAATGAGTTCGCTATTACGGATATATTCCCCTGTTGGGTTATTGGGCGAGCATAACCAGACGACCGAAGTGGTATCATCAATTTCTCCCAGCATTTTGGCCAGTTGATGCTTTCCTTCCGCATCCAAGGGAACTTCACGGACCTCTGCTCCTTCAACGATGGCATTATGCTTATATTGAGGGAAGGTAGGGGTTGCCATAACCGTGCTTTTACTTCCATCCAGTAAAGCCCTTGAGATGATCTCGATCACTTCATCCGAGCCATTTCCAAACAATAATTGTCCAGGTTCCACAGATAAATGTTCTGCCACCTTAAAACGCAACTCCTTCGCATAACCGTCAGGATAGAGCGCATGTGAAAGGGCATTGTTTTTCAGATATGTTTCAACGTTCCTGGAGCATCCAAAGGGATTTTCATTCGATGCAAGCTTCACTACTTTTTCAAGGTTGAATAACTCTTTTACATCATCCATCGTTTTTCCTGGCTGGTATGCTTTAAGATTTTGAATCTGGGATTTCCACTTCATGTTTAACTTCCTTTCAGTCGTATTCATAATGGCCGCCTATTTCTTATTCAAGTCAGGACGAAGGCTAACTGCATTTTTCATATAAATATGTTGGATGTCACTCTGAGGTGTTGAGGTATTATAGTGAATCATCACTCTGATGCAGCGCGACAGTCCATCAGGTACGTCCAATTCCTGCATGCACATAACGGGGACATATTTCCACTCTTCAAATCCCCTTAATGCTTTGGCTGGAAACACGCTTGTAATGTCATCTGTTGCAGAAATAAAAACGGATGCGACATTTTCTGCCGTAATGTTATTATGTAAAATCATTTCCTTTAAGAGACTTTCAGTTGAAAGGAGAATTTCCTTTTCATTATCACGATCTGCTGTAGTGGCGCCTCGAATTCCCCTGATCATTCTTCCACTCTCCCTTTTTTCTTGATATTCTATACATTCTTTAACGCCGGGATCTATAACTTCCGAATGTATGCATCCGCCTGCTTTAAATCATTCTCCGTAACGTCTGTCAATACGGGTTCACCGATATCCTTCAATAACACGAAAACCGGATTGCCGTTCAGGGACTTCTTATCACGCTTCATCCCTTCATATAATGCTTCAAAACCGATGGTGGAAGGAACCTTCAGATCGTACCCAAGAGACTTGATCCAACCTATGAAACTCTCCATGTCAAATGAGAGGTTGCAGTAGCGTTTACTGAGATACAAAGCATAGACCATCCCGATCATCACCGATTCCCCGTGTGTCCGATTACCATAGCCGCTTGCGCTTTCAACTGCGTGCCCGTAAGTGTGTCCAAAGTTCAAGAAAGCCCGGATATTTGACTCCCGTTCATCCTTTGATACAATGTCACCCTTTACCTGTATTCCTTTAATCAGGCAATCCGTTAAAAAGCTTTCATCCAGTTTTGCGGGAGATCGGAAAGAATGCATGAGATTCTGTAAGAAATGATGATCCGATAAGAAGGCATGTTTGATCACTTCAGCGAATCCCGATAGAATTTCCGTGTTGGAGAGGCTTGAAAAGTAATTCAAATCAAAGAATACGCCTTCCGGCTGATAAAACTGACCGACCATATTTTTCCCCAGCGGGTGATTGATTGCCACTTTCCCTCCCACTGCACTGTCATGGGCCAGTATCGTTGTGGGTACGCTGATGAAAGGGATTCCCCTCATATAGGTGGAAGCGATAAAGCCCGCAAGATCACCTATGGCACCGCCACCGAAAGCAATTACGATGGATTTACGATCCACATGATGCTTGAGTCCGTGGGTTATCGCTTCTTCATATGTGGCAAAGTTCTTCGCTTTTTCCCCTTTGGGAGCCTGATAAATGGTTACATCAAAGGACTGACCGAGATCTTCTGAGAATGTTTGCCCATGGAGGTTATATACTGCTTCATCGGCAATGAGCCATAGCTTTGATACATCAGGGAAGGACTTCTCAATAAAAGAAACAATCTCATTCGTGATCTCCACTCCAATATTCACGTCATATGTCTTGGAAGCAGTTTGAATGGTTACCTGTTTCATTTCATTAATACTCCTTTGAATCCTGACGTTGTCTATCGATATCCTGACGAAGTTTCTCAAACTGATCACTATTGAATTGTTCGACGATGCCAGAAGCAAGTTCCCATGCCACTACGGCTTCTGCCACTACGCTTGCAGCAGGAACCGCACAGCTATCCGATCTTTCGATGCTTGCTTTAAAGGGTTCCTTCGTTTCGATGTCCACGCTCTGTAAAGGCTTGTACAAAGTAGGGATCGGCTTCATGACCCCTTTGACACGTATCGGCATTCCTGTTGTCATACCGCCTTCAAATCCACCTAATCGATTCGTTTTCCGGTAGTACCCCTGCTCTTCACTCCATGCTATTTCATCATGCACTTCGCTACCAGGCTTTCTGGCCATTTCAAAGCCCAAGCCGAATTCGACTCCTTTAAATGCATTGATACTCATGACCGCCATTGCAATTTTCGCATCAAGCTTACGATCATAGTGAACGTAACTTCCCACTCCTGCAGGCATCCCTTCAACGATGACTTCCACCACTCCGCCTATGGAATCCCCATTCTGCTTCGCTTCATCAATCAGGTTCATCATTTTCCCTGCGGCTTCTTCATCCAGACAGCGAACAGGAGATTCTTCTGTGATCTCTCTCAGTTCATTCATAGAATTATAATGAAGCTTCCCGGCTTTAATGCCCCCAATCTCAAGAACATGTCCGACGACTTCAATATCCAATAGTTTCAATAGCTTCTTGGCAACAGCTCCTGCTGCCACTCTTACAGTCGTCTCCCTTGCAGAAGACCGTTCCAGTACATTTCTGAGATCTCTATGTCCATATTTCATTCCTCCGACGAGATCCGCATGCCCGGGTCTCGGCCTTGAGATCTTTCTCTTTACTTCTTCTTCTCCGCCCTCAAGAAGGGGCTCGATGCCCATCACCTTCGTCCAGTGAGTCCAGTCTTTATTCTCCACCACCAGGCCTAATGGGGAGCCGAGAGTATATCCATGTCTCACCCCGCCGACAATCGAGGCACGGTCCTTTTCAATCTGCATTCTTCGTCCGCGTCCATAGCCTTTCTGCCTTCTTGCCAGGTTTTCATTTATATCTTCAGCTTCAAGCGGCATTCCTGCCGGCAGCCCTTCAATGATGGTGGTTAACTGTGGTCCATGTGATTCTCCAGATGTTAAGTATCTCATTTACTTTCCCCCTTCAACTCGTTAAAGAATTATGTACCAATATAACATAGAATTTATATTCTTTCCTAGTCCTTACGTTTAAAAACTTTTCTAATATTCTATTTTCCTATATAGAAGTTCTATTCAAACTAATATTAGCAAGTGGTGGTTGATTTCCGCTCCAGGTGCTCGCTTTCCGCGGGGCTGGCGGTGAGCCTCCTCGGCTACGCCTGTAGGGTCTCACCTGTCCAGCTCCGGCGGCTAGTCCCTCGAGGTCATAAGCTAAATGGGCCAAGAAGGCAAAAAACGCCTTCTTAGGCCCATTCAGCTTATGCTTGTCGGGCCTGAGCAAGCCGCCTCCGCTTTTCGTTCTGTCCAGCTTTTCCCGCAGGAGTCGAGCACCTTCCGCTTCAATCACTTATTCTGAGAAAGATTTTTATAAAAATCCCATAAAATAGAGCCTTAGTAATAATAGCTCTTAAAAATAAATACGATGTTAACCCAGCATTCTTAGAATTCTATTCTTAATCTTTTAAGGGATCAAGAAAGCATTCAAGTAATGCGGATTGACATCGTCGTTGTTTATATTTTCTTGTAGAAGAAGGTGTCTTCTGTTTCGAAGCCGTATTGTGAGGGATTGAAGATTTGTTCTGTGCTGCCTACGAAGAGAACGCCGCCTGGCTTTAGTGAGGCATTGAATTTATGGTAAAGAAGGTGTTTGGCCTCTTCTGTGAAATAGATCATTACATTTCTGCACACGATCAAGTCGTATTTTCCTTCGAATTGGTCCGAGAGCAGGTTTTGCTGCTTAAAGGTCACTGTTCTCTTCACTTTGTCCTTCAGTTTGAACAAGGGTCCTTCCTGGGTGAAATGGATTTTTTTCATTTCTTCCGGAATCTCAGATAGTGACCTTTCCGGATAGACCCCGTTCATGGCCCGTTGAAGGGCATTTTTGTCTATGTCTGTGGCGATGATGGAACCGGTAGAAAGGGGAATATACTTTGACAGCATCATGGAAAGGGTGTAAGGTTCTTCACCGGTTGAGCATGCTGCGCTCCATACTTTCAAAGTTGCAGTCCCATCTAACAGTCTCGGGAGGATCTTTGTCTCGAGTATTTCCCAACGCTTGTAGTTCCGAAAGAATTCTGACACGTTGATGGTCATACGATCCAGGAACCCTTCCATTTCCTCTCTATCCCGATTCAACGCACCAAAGAATTCCTGAAAGCTTCCAAATCCTTTCTTTTCATAAAGGGCAGTCAGTCTCCTTTTCATCTGTGCTTCTTTATAAAGAGAAAGATCAATACCCGTTTTTCGTTTAATCCCTTGAATAAATTCTCTATAATCATTTGACATTCGGATCCACACTCTCTTTGCTGCGATAAAGGTATAAAGCTATATTATCTATATCGAACGTTTCAATGAAATGTTAAACCTTTATCCATAGAAAAAAGCAAGCCGCTGATTACGACCTGCTTCTAAATTGTAAAGGCTTACGAATATTAGTAAACCCACTCATTCATTAACTTGGAATATTCAACCAGTTCTTCTTCTTTGAAGAATAGACCGATTTCTCTTACAGCGCTTTCAGCAGAGTCAGAACCGTGGATGATGTTCTTGCCGACAGTCAGACCGAAATCACCGCGAATCGTACCAAGAGCGGCATCTTTAGGATTAGTAGCCCCCATCATGCCACGTGCAGTAGTGATGACGTTTTCACCCTGCCAAACCATTGCAAATACAGGTCCTGAAGTAATAAAGTCAACAAGTTCCCCGAAGAATGGTCTTTCCTTATGCTCACCATAATGTTCTTCGGCAAGCTCGTTTGAAATGCTCATAAGCTTGGCACCGACTAATTGAAAGCCCTTTTTTTCAAAACGTGATACGATATCACCGATTAACCCTCTTTGTACGCCGTCCGGCTTTACCATTAAAAATGTCTTTTCCATCTTCCCCACTCCTAATATGTATATATGGAACTCTTAAGGACATCCCACGAAAATAGTAACACTGATTGGGGGTTTTGGCAACGTTTCCATTTTAAATTTTCTTAATATTTTCTCTTGCCGATATAGTTTGCGATATTTTTAAGGGTTTTCTTTACACGGTTATATGGAAGGTGCTCCAGATCTTTCAAGGCTCTATCAAGATACATCCTGCTGAGCTCATGGGACCGGTCAATGGCATCGGTAGCCAGGATGGAGGATATGACCTCTTTCATCTCGTCGGGGGTGGTATATTCCGTCACTCTTTCAATCTTTGATTTCAACTCCGGGTTTTCCATGGCATACAGAATCGGAAGGGTGATATTTCCTTGCCACAAGTCACTTCCCGCAGGTTTCCCCAGTTCTTCCTCACTTGCTGTAAGGTCCAGGATATCATCCGTGATTTGGAAACTCATTCCCACATTGTAACCAAATCGGTAAAGGCGTCTGTGAATCTCTTCAGGCGCTCCGGAAGAAATAGCACCAAGCTGGCAGCTTACGGCAATAAGCAAAGCGGTTTTCCTTTTAATCCGTAAAAGATAATCCCGCAGGTTCTGATCAAATCGATATTTATCTTCGATTTGAGCGATTTCACCCTTACATAATTCCACCAGTGTGTGTGATAAAATCTGATGTGCTTCAGGAACTTTTATAGATGTCATATATTCAAGGGCCCGTGCAAAAATATAATCCCCTGTATACATCGCAATACGATTATCCCATTGGGCTTTAATCGTCGGTTTTCCCCTTCTCAACTCTGCGTCGTCGATCACATCGTCGTGTACGAGGGAAGCCATGTGCATCAGCTCTAATGCTACCGCTACATTTTTCACAATATTAATATCATATTGTCCAAATTTTGCAGACAGTAATACAAACACCGGCCGGATTCTCTTCCCACCTGCTTGAAGAAGGTGAAGGGAGGCTTCTTGTAAAAGCCGGGATTCTGACTCTATCGCTACTTCCAATTCCTTTTCAATTTCATCTATATCCGTTTTAAGAAACGAATACATCCTGTTTAGCTTCATAGTTTTTCCACCTAATTTACGAATTTCTTACTTTCTGCCGGCATGCATAGCAGCAACCCCGCCACTATATGGCTTCACATGTATGTCTTTAAAGCCGGCTTCTTCAAACATCTGTGCAAGCTCCTTCATGCCCGGAAAATCCCTGGCAGATTCCTGCAGCCAGGAATACTCATTAAAGCTCTTGGCAAATATCTTCCCGAACACGGGCATCACAAAACGGAAATAAGCGTAATACATCTGCTTGAAACCAAACATGGTCGGTTGGGAGGTTTCAAGGCAGACAGCCATCCCTCCAGGTTTCACTACGCGGTTCATTTCCTTCAAGACGTGAAGATAGTCGGGTACATTACGTAAGCCGAAGCCAATGGTCACATAATCAAACGTGTTATCGTCGAAAGGGAGCTCCATGGCGTTCCCATGAATCAATTCGATATTATTCAGGTGGGACTCTTCGACTTTCTCTTTACCGATCGAAAGCATATTTTGACTGAAATCAAGACCAACCACACTGCCGGAATCACCAACTTCTTCCCCCATGGCAAGCGTCCAGTCCGCAGTACCGCAGCACACGTCAAGAGCCTTGGAGCCGGGCTTCACATTCATATGCTTCATAGTATCTTTTCTCCATTTTATATGCTGTTGGAAACTGATTACGGAGTTCATCTTATCATAATTGGAATAAATTTTTTCAAATACTCCGTGGACTTTTTGTTCTTTCGACTGCTGCATGTCGTTTTACCCTTCTTCCGCGTATAGTTTGGTCATTGGTTCAGGCTCCATATAAGGTATCAGCTCTACGATAAGCTTCTTAAAATAGGGCGTGTCCGGCTCGATGGTCTCTAACTTCGCTTGGACCTTTCTCTTTGTCACTTCTATGAGTTCATCTATTTGAGACAGCAGATGACCCTTTTCTTCCTTCGTTAAGTGGAAGTCCGGTGCATCCTGGCCGGTTCGGTTGGACAAAGTGGTCAAAGCCCGTATAAAGCTCGTATACTGAGAATGCCCGAGACTGCTTTTCTCCTTAACGAGCTTCTTGTAAAGCAGGGCTTCTTCTACGATTTCAATCCATTGATTGCCTTCAAAGGAACGATAGAAGTTGGACACAATCGCTGATTCTCTCGTCTTTAATTTCTTCATGAGTTCAGCGATGCTCTTATGTTCGTCCTTGTATATGGAAATTTTGCTTTCATTTATTTCTTTGATCGCTTTTGCTAAATGTGAGATCAGTTCAACATCATCTGTTTCTGCGAGGATTTTATAATAGAGGCTGCTGAAATATACTCCAGCGAGTACTGTCAGTTGCCTTTCCTTCAAGGAATCACGTTCAGAGATTGTAACCTTTTCATGCGTATCAAGGGCTATCTGCAATAACATGGCAGTCGAAATCCACTGTACAACTTCTTTACTCATCGTCCGTCCTTCGCTTAAGAAAGGCAGGAGCAGAAAATAGATCCGGTCCCGGTCAATATACGGTTGATCGATGTATTCCTTTAGATAAGAGTGATGCAACTGCTCTTCTATGTATTGATGAATGATATTCGCTTGATGGTTACAATCAATGAATTTCATACCCTGTAATCCCCATTTCTACTATGTATCGGTCTAAAAATTTCAGCAATAAATATTATACCATAAAATACTCCACAATAGGGAACTTGACCTTATCCCTCTTAAGGAGAGTATAACAAAGGGGACGACCACGAAGCCGAAAACTCCTTAGTCCGTCCCTCCTTTATTTTTCTCTATCAGCCAAAAGCAGAATAGAAGATTATTTCTTATTATCACTCTCAACCTCGCCGTAACTGGTGACGATCGTCGCTTTCCCTCTTACTTTAATGGCGGATGTGTGATCCGTAAATTGGGCGATCATCACCTCACCTTTATCCAGCTTCTCTGAATGATGAAACCTGGTGTCCGTCCCTCTTGTCAGTCCGATCACATTCACGCCGTCTTCAATTGCTTTGATGACAATATAATCATTTGAATTCATTTGTCGTCACTCCTAATTCTTTATAAAAGAAAGAACTTCACTTCGTGCCTGAGCATTTTCTTTGAACGTCCCTCTTACAGCTGTTGTCACTGTACTTGAACCCGGCTTCTTCACGCCCCTCATCGTCATGCACATATGCTCCGCTTCAACGACTACCATGGCACCGTGAGGAAGAAGGGTTTCCATGATCGTATCCGCTACTGTCGACGTAATTCTTTCTTGAAGCTGAGGGCGTTTGGCAACGGATTCAACTGCCCTTGCAAGTTTACTTAATCCTGCTACCTTACCATCCCTTGGAATATACGCAACATGTGCCTTTCCGAAGAATGGGACAAGGTGATGCTCGCACATTGAATAGAACGGAATATCCTTTACCAGCACCAGTTCTTCATGTTCTTCACTGAATATGGTTTCAAAGTATTCTTTCGGATCATGATCAAGACCTGAAAATACTTCTGCATACATTTTCGCCACTCGCTTTGGCGTATCTAATAAGCCTTCTCTATTAGGATTCTCTCCAATAGCTTCTAATATTAATCGAACTGCTTCTTCTATTTGGCCATGATTGACTTGTGCCATAATGTTGTCCTCCTAAAATAACTAAAGAAATAGTAACATTGTTAATATTAGCACAAGCCCATAATGTCATCAAAGACTAGTGCTTTAGAAGTTTTATATTAATATAAATCACACAATAAAAGAAGAAAAATTCATACATAATTTCCGGGAGAACATTTCATACTAAAAGTGAAAAAACAAAAAGGCCGCATAATTATGCGACCTTCCCGTTACGCTCAAAGTATGTAATTATTTTACAGCTTCTTTAAGCGCTTTACCTGGTTTGAAAGCAGGTACTTTGCTAGCTGAGATTTCGATCTCTTCACCTGTTTGTGGGTTGCGACCTTTACGGGCTGCACGCTCACGTACTTCGAAGTTACCGAATCCGATTAATTGTACTTTATCACCGTTTGCAAGTGAATTTTGAATTGTATCGAAAACAGCGTCAACCGCTTTAGTAGCGTCCTTCTTAGATAGCTCAGCAGCTTCTGCAACAGCATTGATAAGTTCTGTCTTGTTCATGCCATTCACCTCCTCCCAAGGAAATGTCTCAGTCATGATTCATTTACTTTAATATCATTAGTAAACAACTTTAGCGAATTCTATACATGATGTGTAAAAAAAACGCTTGAAAACGTTGCTGAATCAATATTCAACAACAATTCTGTTAAAAGATTATCACAATAGATTAACCTTAGCAAGAACAAATCAAGAAATAATGGGAATCTTTTCTTATTTGCAACACAAATGTAATAGAACCACCATCCATGCCTTTATTCTCGCACTCTAATCAACCTATCACTTCTTTCGGATGACTGCAACCAATACCCTCATCTGCCAGGTACTCTATTTTAGTTCCCAACCTTGGAATCCCGTAAACATCCATACCCTTCACTCATCAGGTTTGCATACCTTTTAAGATGGCATCCCTCTACAGCATTCCCTTCCACAAACCCATATATACCAAGTGTTCACATCATCTATCATAGTTTCAAAAACTTTTTAATGACTCTTGAAAATTTATAATTATACAATGCGAAAATCTACAGCCGGAGGGTCATTTGCTTATGAAATGAAAAGACAAAAAAATGACCCTCCTAAGAAGGTCAAAGACATTTATAATATAATGGCGATCAATCCACCCGATCCTTCGTTGATGATCCTTTCTAATGTATCTTTAAGTTTATATCTTGCATTTTCCGGCATCAAGGAGAGTTTGGCCTGAATACCTTCTCTTACGATGGAACTCAAGCTTCTCCCGAAAATATCGGAGTTCCAGATGGACAGTGGATCATCTTCAAAATCCTGCATCAGGTAGCGCACCAGTTCTTCGCTCTGTTTTTCCGTCCCGATGATCGGTTCAAACTTAGACTGTACATCCACTTTGATCATGTGTATGGATGGGGCCACCGCTTTCAGACTGACACCGAATCTTGCTCCCTGCCTAATGATTTCAGGTTCATCCAGGCTCATATCGTTCAGTGATGGGGCAGCAATTCCATATCCTGTCTGCTTCACCATTCTCAGCGCATCTGATATTTGATCATATTCGGCTTTCGCATGGGCGAAATCCTGCATTAATTCCAATAGATGATCTTTCCCTCGGATTTCCACCCCAACAATTTCCTTCAGAACTTCGTCATACAGTTCATCGGGTGCGTAAAGGTCGATTTCAGCAATCCCTTGACCCATATCGATACCGGCAAGTCCCGCACGTTCGATATGATCGAATTCACTGAAGTAGTGGACAACCCGATCGACATCCCGGAGTCGCTTAATATCCTTGACCGTTTCTTTCACGGCTTCCTGGTAGTTCTGTCTCAACCAGTGCTCTTCCTTTAATACCATTACCCAGCTTGGAAGGTTGACATTCACTTCCAGTACCGGGAATTCAAATAGCGCTTCTCTAAGTACATTGAGAACATCCGAGTCCCTCATGCTCTCCACACTCATGGCGAGGACAGGGATGTCATACTTAACTTGAAGTTTCACTCTCAGGTCTTCTGTCTCAGGAGCATGAGGCCTCGCCGAGTTAATGACCATAATAAATGGTTTACCTACTTCTTTCAGTTCCTCGATGACGCGCTCTTCCGCCTCAATGTAGTCCCCTCTTCCAATTTCCCCGATGGAGCCGTCCGTTGTCACAACCACTCCGATCGTAGAATGCTCCTGGATGACTTTCCGGGTCCCGATCTCTGCTGCTTCATGGAATGGTATAGGCTCTTCATACCATGGAGTATTGATCATCCTGGGCCCATTTTCATCTTCATATCCTTTCGCACCAGGGACCGTATATCCAACACAATCTACCAATCTAATATTCACTTCGAGTCCTTCATCGACATGAACTGAGATGGCTTGATTCGGAACAAATTTCGGTTCAGTCGTCATGATGGTCCTGCCAGCCGCACTTTGAGGTAACTCATCCTGCGCTCTTGCCCGTTCTGATTCACTTGCGATGTTAGGAAGGACCACAAGTTCCATGAATTTCTTGATGAATGTTGATTTTCCTGTTCTGACTGCTCCCACCACACCTAAATAGATATCTCCGCCTGTTCTTTCGGCAATGTCTTTAAATAGATCGACTCTTTCCAAGAGATTCCCTCCCATCTTATATTCCAGGGATGTTTCATCCGTGTATTCTGTGTCTCACATTCTATATTTATGATGTTGTCCCAATGACTTATGACTATTAATATGCTTTTTTTCCCCCCTTATGATGAAAAGTGAAAAATTTATTATGTCTTTAGCATTTATGATCATTTGTTTTGATGAAATAACCCTATAAAGGATGACATAAAAATAATAACCCTTCCCTTACAATATATTTTGCAAGAAAAGGGTTATGCCTATTTTGTCATAAAGACAGGTTCGTTATTTTCATCGACCGTATACGGTAAAGAATATGCAGGAACAAAGTATGTATCTTTTACAAGTAAATGCCGGATATCTTCACCTTTTTTAACTTCTTTATCTCCCGATTTGAGTTCTTCAAATAAGTCCATTGAGTAATCCACAAAAATGTCTCCATCCCCGTTGATGACAAGGGGAAGATTTTTATTGGAATAAGGGCTATTCACGTAGACTTCTTCATCATAGCCAAGCTCCTTATAATTCAGGGTATAAACATTATGCGCTACCTCTTTATCAAACGGAGGATAGTCTTGGGTCTGAATCCTGATTTTCAATTCTCTTATCTGTTCAGCCATACGAAGGTCAAATATCTTGACTTCCGGCTTTTCTTCCACATTCACCAGAACATATTGAAAGATTCCGCCATTTTCAAAGGCGTTCCCCGGGATTTCGGGTAAGTATCTGGGGGATAATTTCCTAAAATCAATCGGATATTTCTGATAGATGGGAGTATCCTGATCCCGTGTCTTAATCGGAAGCAGTCCGCTATTATCTTTCTGATAGGTTTCCACTGCTTGTTGTACAGCCTTTACCTGGGTTTCATACGGTATCTGATTTTGACTTAATTCTTCATCCGGATACAAACAACCGGAAAGTATGCTCATCGTAAATATGAGGAGTAGTGCTGTTATACTAAAGCGCTTCAATCTAAAACGTCCTTTCAATCGGGCGGTCCTAATTGGTAGGTCCGCTTAATACTATATAAATCATCATGAGCCCACCAGCGATCATCAGTATGTATGCCATGAAAGCTGTGATAAAACGCAGGAATTTCTGCTTAATCTTATATCTGCTGAAATAAATCGTCAATATGGCAAAAAACATGAATCCCATCGAGGCAAACGAAATCCACATCTTCATCATCGAATCCAAAGTACATCCCTCCTGTTATCGAATGTATTATATCATAAGATTTTTATTAAAGAATAGAAAAGAATGGTTGTTCAAGAATCTGATACAATCCTCAAAGGGGGGCTTATGGATAAAATCAAAAAAAAGCTTCTCAAGTATCTCAACATCATAGACGTCAACATACTAAGAGAAGCTCTAATAAGGGAGACCTACCCATCCATAGGCAAAGCTGTATATATTCATGACAGTGTATGCAGAACGATCAGTGTTCGCATCCTCGAATGCCTATAAATTGAGGAATAATTGTGTATTGGATAAAAATCATCATTCAAGCATGTCTATATTCTCAAATCAGGTTAAACGTTCACCCAAAATATTCACAAGGTCTTCCATTTCATTCGTTTTCCCACGACCCATCAAGTGATCAACCGCTTCTTTCGCTTCAACTTTATTGAAGAGGACATCGTATAGTGCATCGGTAATAGGCATATTCACTTCATACTTTTCAGCCAGCTGATGGGCAGCTTTCGTCGTGCGGACCCCTTCTACGACCATGCCCATATTGGCCAGCACCTCATCCAGATTATGACCCTTCCCGAGCATATTCCCGGCTCTCCAGTTTCTTGAGTGCACACTTGTACACGTCACGATGAGGTCGCCGATTCCCGTTAACCCTGAAAACGTCAGCGGATTTGCCCCCATTTTCGTTCCTAAACGGGCGATCTCAGCAAGCCCCCGTGTAATGAGAGCCGCTTTGGCATTATCTCCGTACCCCAAGCCGTCAGTAATTCCGGCAGCAAGGGCGATGATATTCTTTAACGCCCCACCAATTTCAACACCAAGGAGATCCGGATTCGTGTAAACACGAAAATTCATGTTCATGAAGAGATCCTGAACTTCTTCAGCCGCCTTCATATCCTTAGACGAAACGGTCACAGTGGTTGGATGCCTTAAGCTCACTTCTTCAGCGTGGCTTGGTCCTGATAACACCACTACTGTATGTAGATTCTCAGGTGACATTTCATCTTCAATCAATTCTGAAATTCTGAGGAGGGAATCAGGTTCAATTCCCTTACTCACATGGACAACGGTCAATGGCGCACGTTGAACCTCTTGAATCTGCCCCAGGACCCCGCGGATCGCTTTCGTTGGCACAGCCAGAATGATGGTATCAACGCCATCCAATGACTCCCCAAGGTCATGATGCCCTATAATGGATTCAGGGAGCTCGATTTCTTTCAAATACTTTTGATTGGTATGCTTAGAGTTGATTTCATCGATTTGTTCTTTTTTGTGGCCCCAAAGCCTTACTTCCAATCCATTATCAGCCAGCACCATCGCTAGAGCCGTACCCCAGCTTCCTGCTCCGACTACCGTTACTTTTTTTGAACTTTTCATTTTTACACCCACCTTATTATTTTCTAGCACGCGCAATAATACGAATAGGGGTTCCTTCAAATCCAAATGCATCACGTATTCTATTTTCCAAGAATCGTTCATAAGAGAAGTGCATTAATTCAGGATCATTGACAAACACAACGAATGTAGGAGGCTTTACAGCCACTTGTGTCGCATAGTATATCCGTAATCTCTTTCCATTATCAGTCGGTGTCGGATTCATGGCAACAGCATCCATGACGACTTCGTTCAGCACGCTGGATTGTACACGCATGGCGTGATTTTCACTTGCCGTATTGATGATCGGCAGCAATGTGTGAATGCGCTTCTTTGTTTTCGCAGAAAGGAAGACGATTGGAGCATAGTCAAGGAATTGAAAATGTTCCCTGATATTCTTTTCCCATTTATTCATGGTTTTCTCATCTTTGTCCACGGCGTCCCATTTATTCACGACAATGACCACAGCACGACCGGCGTCATGTGCATACCCTGCGATTTTCTTGTCCTGCTCGATGATTCCTTCTTCACCGTCTATGACTGAGAGGACGACATCTGATCGCTCAATGGCTCTGAGAGCTCTTAACACACTATATTTTTCAGTGGTTTCATACACTTTCCCTTTTTTCCTCATACCCGCTGTGTCAATGATGACGTAGTCCTGTCCATCATACGTATAGGAGGAGTCAATGGCATCCCGCGTCGTGCCTGCTACGTTACTGACGATGACACGGTCTTCCCCTAATAAAGCGTTGACTAAAGAGGATTTCCCCACATTCGGACGACCGATCAAAGAAAATTTGATGACATCTTCTGCGTACTGCTCTTCCTCTTCCTGTTTGAAGTTCTTCACGACCTCGTCGAGTAGATCTCCCAGACCAAGTCCGTGGGAACCTGAAATAGGATACGGTTCGCCGAATCCTAAAGAGTAGAAATCATAAATCATTTCCCTCATTTCAGGATTATCGATTTTGTTTATCCCTAATACGACCGGTTTCTTTGATCTGTAAAGAATTTTGGCAACAATTTCATCAGCAGCTGTGACGCCTTCACGGCCATTCGTCAAGAATACAATGACATCGGCTTCATCAATCGCAATTTCAGCCTGTTGTCTGATCTGATCCAGGAATGGTTCATTTCCCAGTTCAATCCCGCCTGTATCGATGATATTAAATTCATGCGTCAGCCATTCTGCAGAACTATATATACGGTCCCTTGTTACACCAGGTACATCTTCAACGATGGATATTCTTTCACCAACAATTCTATTAAAGATCGTGGACTTCCCGACGTTCGGACGCCCTACGATTGCTATTACTGGTTTAGTCACGTTCATCACCCTTTCTGTAAGAAGTTGTTTCGTTCTTACATTTCCTCTTTTTAAGCCTGTTCAATCATTATCATAAACTGAGCTATGCATAAGAAGGACCGGCCCTTAAGGTAATGTTTCCTTATGGGACAGTCCCCCCTAACTTTACTATTTTATCAGTAAAAGAATAAACTGGCAATCAATGTTTTACAATGATGAACAGTCCCTGATCTATTTCATGGGCAATCCCGTCCAGAATGGCTTCCAGGTTTGCGCAAATTTTTTGTAATTCATCATCGGTTTTACAGTAGAACACACTTGTTCCACTCGGTACTTTTTCAGGTGTGGTCGTTACTGTTGCGAGGATGAATTTCTGTATGGTACTCATTTTAATTTACTCCCCTCCTGATTCGCTTTCGACTCAGACGGCATCCTTATGGCATTTTCGAGGGTTGGTACCTGACCAAGAATGGCAATGGCCTTCTCTACATCCTTTCGCTGTGGAAGGACAAATACCCCGACTCTTCCATCATCCAAATCCCTCTTGGCGAGTGGGGTCAATGCAGGAGTCCCCGAATCCTTAAAGATCCCGAGTGAAGTGGACATATCATGGAGAATGGCCTGACGTTGACCCAGATTCGCGAGTGTCGACCTAGCATCAAACGATTTGGGTGAAAGGATGAACCCCATCCCATATCGGAGGATCTCTTCCTGCCTAACTTTAAGTCCTATATTCATGATGTATATATTATCAATATATAATCCCGCTCCATCAAAATGAGGCTTCACATATTCAATGTCAACGATATCCTTCAACCTGCCGCCTGCCATTAATTTATGAGCAAGCACCATGCAGATCGCACTGATCCCTAAAGCGGCATAAATATTAAACACGATGTAGGCGATCGTAGCAAGTAGAGAGGTGAAAATGACTAAGTAATTTCGACTTTCAAATGCAATGGCGATTCCCTCAATGTAAGTAGCCCCTCTAGGGACCAGCTCATAAGCATCCAGCTCTGTCAACGTGTTTCTCTCCATATTCCTCACATCGCGGAACTGAGAAGCCGCAACCGTCAAAAACGTTATCGCCGTGAAATTTTCCTCCAGTAAAGCAGGGATCGCAATGGTGCCAAGTCCTGCCGCAATGAACCCAAGAGCTATATGTATAATCTTTCCATGCAGATACGTCGGATATTGGCGATAGTCAGTGCGAAGCATATAGATCCTTGTCAGGGTACCCACCACCACGCCAAAGATCACGGGATACACATACACATTCATATATTCTTCATTTCCCCCTTATTTGTTTGTGTCCTGATGTGAACAGCCTGATTTAGTTCCACCACTATTTTTAAGGCACATATAAGCCCGATGGTTACAGCTAGCACGTCCAGGTAAGCAGGACCTCCGATCGAATAATAAAATCCAACCTTGTTTAATGGAATGCTCAGAAAAAAGTCGCCGATTACACTGCTTAAAGCGACCGCTATAAGACGAAGCCTGTATAGAGAGGAGTGACTGTAGAAAAGAATGCCCACGAGCACCAATGACAAAGAAAGAATGATATCCCGATCTATAAACATAAGTACCGGGTCATATATGGAGATCAATGAGATTCCTGCATAGAGCATCCCCATCGAGAGAACAGCAATAAGCATATATAACTTTTCCCTCAAGCTTAATATTCGTATAGAAACAATACAAATGAGTGCAAGTACAATAACAGGGAATGATATTTCTACAGACCCAGCCATCATTCCATATGGAAATACACAAATGAGCAATAAACTTAGAAACGAATAACGAAAACGGTGCGGATGAGACTTTCTCAATAAAAATGTCGTATATACCCACATTCCCCACAGGAACCATAAATACAAAATGCCATCCATCAGCAAACTCCCCCTCCTATTATCTACATTATGGAAAATCTTTATGTATCTCATTCATGTATGAATCAACTTTCCAAAGAAAAAATAAAGTAAGGAGGTGTTTTCAAGTGGGCAAAGATCGACAAGAGAAGAAGCTGAAACAAAGCAAACGAGTAGAATCAGACCGTGACCAGGGCTTACATTACAACGGATCAACAAGGCTTGAAGGAACGGAAAAAGCTAAAAGCGAAGGCGGCGAGGTTTGAGCCGGCAAGCCTAAACCCCATCAATGGGACAGCCATCACCCGATAATTCGGCTGTTTAGAGCATTTAATCCTGCGGTTTATGTTGAAATACGAATATCCAATCAAACCGAATCATAACCAACCAACTCACAACTCATGCAACAACAAAAAAGAACGAATTCTCAATCATGAGAATTCGTTCTTTTTACAAATGTAACGTTCTATTGCTGTATGCACCGGGATTCAACCCTCTCTTCTCAAGCCAATGGTACACACTGCCCGATAATACCATGGGTACCTTATGAAGATCGTCAATCCGTCTACATCCAAGAGCACACATTAAAAACTGAATATCCGTATGAATTTGATTCACTTCATCAATGGTATCCTTCAAACCCGATTCCAGGAGCTGCTTAAGGATGACGCCGGCCATCCCTACAGCAGAGGCCCCTAATCCTAGAGACTTAACGATGTCTAAGCTGTTTTGGATACCTCCGGATGCAAGGATCGGCTTATCCGAGGCGGAATAGGACTCAGCTATTGAAATGGCAGTGGGAATGCCCCAATCATCGAAGAAATCCAACATACGCTTTCGTCGTTGATTCTCGATTTTTGAGAAGTTTGTTCCGCCGAAACCGCCTATATCGATGGCTGAAATCGTTGAATGGGATAAGGTTTCAGCTGCCTCTTTACTGATACCAAACCCTGTCTCTTTCACAATCACTGGTACTGGAAGATTCTCCGCAATTATCCGGATCCTCTCCATAGCCCCCCGGAAATCACGGTCCCCTTCAGGCATCGTCAATTCCTGAATCACATTCAAATGAATCTGCAAGGCATCGGCTCTAATCATCTCAACGGCATCTCTTGCCTGTTGAACCGTCGCCTCGCTCCCCAAATTCCCGAAGACCATCCCATCCGGGTTGTGCTTCCGGACGACTTCATACGTCTTTCGTTCAGCAGGGTCTTTAAGGGCTGACATTTGGGATCCTACCGCGATTGCCAACCCCGTTTCCCTGGAAAGAATCGATAATTCTTGATTGATTTTTGTAGTGGATTCTCCACCTCCACCAGTCATAGCATTTATGAAAATTGGCGAACTCCAAGTAAGTTCGCCAATTTCAGACTGCAGATGAACCTCATCCACTGCTATATTCGGTAAGCTTTGGTGGACAAAAGCCACTTCATCGAAACCCGTCTTCCGTTGTTGACCGGTTGATATTGCATAATTAATATGGTCTTGCTTTCTTTGAGCTCTCGTCACAATTCATCACCATTACTTAAGATCTTTTAATTTGTCTCCAATCATTTCACCCAATTGGAACCCGGTGCTTTCTTCAGGCATTTCGTAATCCGTTACTTCTTCCTCTTTTTCTTCAAGAGCCTTGATGCTTAAAGATAAGCGTTGTTCATTTTCGTTCACGTCAAGTACCTTCACTTTTACATCCTGGTTCTCCTGAAGCACTTCGTGCGGAGTACCGATATGTTTATGTGAAATTTGAGAGATATGGACAAGGCCTTCAACTCCAGGGAACACTTCTACAAATGCACCGTAAGATACGAGGCGTTTTACGACCCCATCCAACACGCTTCCTTTAGGAGCCTTGTCGGAAATGTCACTCCATGGCCCAGGGAGGGTTTCTTTGATGGATAAAGAAATCCGTTCGTTGTCTCGATCGACACTCAGGACCTTCACCTGTACTTTTTGTCCCTCAGTCACTACATCAGACGGCTTCTCTACATGTTCGTGAGAAAGTTGGGAAATATGAACAAGCCCATCCACTCCACCAATATCTACGAAGGCACCGAAATCCGTGATCCGCTGGACCGTCCCTTCAAGAACCGCACCCGATTCGATATCTGTCAGCAGCTGTTTTTTCTGTTGCTGCTTCTCTGCTTCGACCACTGCACGGTGGGACAGGATCAATCGATTCTTCTCCTGATCCAGTTCAACAATCTTGAACGTTAACGTTTTATCTTTATAATCGGAGAAATCCTCGACATAGTAGTCCTCAACCAATGACGCCGGGACAAATCCTCTTACTCCAAGATCAACGACAAGTCCGCCCTTTACAACGTCTTTCACTTCAGCTTCGAAGACGTCTCCATTTTCAAAACGGACCTTCATTTCTTCCCATGCTTTTTCGGCATCCACTTTACGCTTGGATAGAACCAACAGTTCTTCTTCCACTTTTGTCACGATTAACTCAAGTACATCCCCTTCACTGACTACATCAGAAGCTTTTTCGATATGAAGGCTTGAGAGCTCACTAATTGGAATGATGCCATCCACTTTACTATCTTGAACGTCGACTAAGACTTGTTTTTCTTCAACCTTAGTGACTGTCCCTTTAACTTTTTCACCAATTTCAAGATTCTTCACTTCAATTCCATTCATGTCTTCCATTATGTACTCCTCCTTAATCCATGACTGCAAAGATTTTGATTATTGTGAGACTTCGCAATTTAAAATATTCTTTCTACTAACTTCTAATAAATACTACTTTTTGTCAAGCGGGAAACCTTATATTATTGATTCGCATGTATCAGGTCTTCGATATGCTTCATAATGATTTCCGTCGTTTTTTCCGCATTCAATCTTTCTTCACGGATGCTGTCCATCGGGATCGGCGCCCCGAATACAACCTTTAATTTCCTAAATGGCTTGTATGGTCCAATGATGGCACATGGTACAACATAAGCTTCAGAACGAAGAGCAAAGAAGCCTGCACCTGCCAATCCCTTGCCGATTTGCCCTGTCTTACTTCTAGTACCCTCTGGGAACAGTCCTAAAACATCTCCTTGCTTCAGGACCTTTAATCCTTTCCGGAGTGCTTCACGGTCGCTCATCCCTCTTTTCACAGGGAATGCACGTAAATCAGGCAGCAATTTCCCTAATACGGGTAGATTGAAGAGTTCTTCCTTCGCCATGAAGGACACAGGCCTTGGTGCTGAAATCCCTACAACGGGGGGATCCAGGTTATCAATATGATTGGCGCATAGTAAAACACCCCCATCTTTCGGGAAATGCTCCAACCCCTTCACCTCAATCCGGTACAAAGGAGAAAGGATCGATTTAACGAGACCTCTAGCAAAGGTATATAGATTCACTTTAACCTTTCCTTTCTACTAACAACATGATTTGGGCCACCACTTCTGATATGGAAAGGGAAGTGGTGTCTATTTCCGTTGCATCTTCGGCTTTTTTCAGAGGAGCCACTTCTCTTTCAGAATCAATTTTGTCACGGCGGGCAATTTCTTCTTTTAATTGCTCAAGATCACTCGGATATCCCTTCGAGAGGTTCTCTTCATGTCTTCTTTGGGCACGTTCGTCCACACTCGCAAGTAAGAAAACCTTGATTTCCGCATCCGGAATGACATGAGTGCCGATATCCCTTCCGTCCATCACTACAGCGCCTTCTTTCGCAAGCTGCTGCTGTCTCTTCACCATTTCTTCCCTCACCCCGGAATGCACGGCCACATGAGACACTGAATTGGTCACGGAAGCCTGACGGATTTCATCTGTTACATCATTCCCGTCCAGGAATACAAGCTGTCCATCTTCAGAAGGTTCAAGTTCGATCGTCGTTTCTGCCAATAGTTGATTCAATTCATTCTCATCATGCAAGTCTACATTGTTGCTCAAAGCTTTATACGTTAAAGAGCGGTACATCGCCCCGGTATCAATATAAAGATAAGATAATTTCCCTGCCACAATCTTTGCAACAGTGCTTTTCCCTGCTGCTGCAGGACCATCGATTGCAATTCTTAACTTTTTCAATTCATCCACCTACTTAAGTTCCTAATAATTTTCTTACCCATTTTAACATAAATCTCTCTTTTCGTTTATAGATTCTTTCCTTTGGGATGTTCTTTCAAAAAAAAAGAGCAGGGATTCATCTCCTGCTCTAACGTGATAAGGTTTCTACAATCTCACTGTATTCCATTTTCTCCACCCCTTCGTAAAAAACGAGCTTATGTATCTCGGGAAGGAGATTCAGTTGATGGAATACAAACTGGACCGTTATTAATAATATGACATGTATGATGGCTAATTTAATTAAAATTCTTTCTACCGTTTTCACAAAGATCACCCTTTTTCCGTACTAAGAAAAAGTATGTGTACTTTTTGGTTTTTTATTCAAGCAAGCCTTTTTTTCTTAAGTCAAGCTGCCTTTCGAAACAATATCTTAAAATATACTGTCTCTGATTTTCAGTTAATTGAACAAACTCGATGCTCGCAATCTGTTTGTGCTCTTTTTCCCATACCCGGATCACTTTTCCTTCGATTTCTGCGTACCTGCACTCCCCTGTCTGCATCGGCAGGACGATGGTTGTGGACAGCTTTGCGCCATTTATCAAACCCATTTCCTTCCTCACCACTACAGCACATCCCCCTGCACTGAGATCTTCCGTGATTGTCGGGTAAAACTGACCATTGATCTTCAATGAAATGTCAGTATTGGCTTCTACACGGACAAATTGTCGTCTTTGGACTTTAATTAACCCCTCGTCCCCTGGATAATGCAGGTGGATCATCGGTATTTTGGATAATTTACGGCCCATCACTTCTGTTTCAAACATCAGGACTGTCTGTTCATTGAGGGTGAAGCTTGCTTTCATCTGCGTTCCATCGATTAAAAAAACGGCTTTCTCGGTTTTGGTATGAATGGGATAATCAATAAAAATCCCCTCCCCGGAAAGTTCGACCACCCTGCATCTATATCGATCAAATGTTTCATTATGTAAAGGCTCCAATTGCAATGTGGTACCTGCTTTTATCATAGTCCGAAATTCCCACTTTCCCATAATATGTATCTATATTATGTCACGAGATCCCTCACCTTTCCATACCTTTTTTAACTCCATTCTGAATTTTCGAATAAGAAGAAAGGGACGGACCTTCAAATTTAAGGTCCGTCCCGCTGAGTGTTATACGACTTCTTCGTAAATGGGCTCTGCTTGTTTGAGCCTTTCCACTTTTTCTTCTTCTCCAGTTTCTGCATTGACGAATATTCTATAGGTATCTTTGCCCAGCATACCCAGGAATTCATAGCATAGCACTTCTTCGTTCAGGTCGTTCACGATCACCGCTTGACGCTCTTCCATTATCTTCAGACTGGGGTTCGTCGTTTCTTTCGCCTCTGCCATAGTAATGGAAGCTTCAGGGATTTTTCTTTCATGATTATTCTTTAAGTATTCTTCAGCAGCAAAGCCGACAATTTGTCCATTATCCAGTGCTACTTTTATTTTGACTGAGTCAGGGTAAATCCTAACTCCATCCAGGACCGTCACGTAAGTGAAAATCCCGATGTTATCATATTGTGCGCTTTCAAACAACTCAAGCTTCTGAAATTTATTTTCCTTCAGGAAAGCCGTCGCCTTTTCCGCTGCTTTGTTTAAACTGATCTTCGGCTCATTGATTTTGCGATTATTGATATACCAGATCGGATACCCGCCTTTTTGGGTGATATCCATGCTTGCTTCGGTATTTCCATTTCCGATCGATACGCTATAGAATTTGTAATCCGCCCCTTTTCCGCTTTTTGATACTTTTGCATCCTTCGATTTTGGGATAGAGGAATACTTTCTTAAAATCTTGACTGCTTCTTCTTTGGAAATCTCTTTCCCCTTTAACTTTTTAAAATTTTGATCTTTCTTCTCAGTGTTGACAAAGGTAGTCGTTCCAATATTCGCCTCATCATATCCGGATACATTTTTCTCGACGGTCTTGAAGCCATCGATAATCGTATTATCTGCCTGCTCATCTCCTGATGCCAAAGCCATTTCCACATCCATCCATCGCAAATTGTTTTCCATGACAAGATGCTGGACTTTACGTAACTGATTTTGTATATCGGCACTTTGTTCATACAGGTTTTCCAATGACTTATATTCTTTCTCGGTCAGTGGATTCTTGTCCAGATCCCGTACAGCTACACGATAGCTGAAATCACCGATTTCACTTAAGAATTCTTCCGTTTTATTAAATGGAAGAAGCGTCAAAGGCAGCTGCCCCACGTCACTGTGAGCCTGTGACGTTAATCTCCACACATCGGCAAGTGCCGGTGATAGTGACTTTCTTGAATTCATGGCAAGAGTGGAACCGATTTGATCATGAAGGAGGTCCACCTGGTAAGTCAATTCATGAAATGCTCTTTGATAGTTATTTTCCGCATTGATTAATATCGCATTTTTCTCCTGGTGTTCCTGGTATCCCCAGAAAGCGGTACCGGCTACACCCAGGACGAGTACCGTAATTAAAATGATACGTAGCAATTCCCTTCACCTCTTTAACTACAGAATATGTGTTTTCCAATTTTCTTGATTTGGGGACGGGACCAAATCCACTTACTTGTTGCCGTCGCTGGATTAAAGTAATACAGAGCACTTGATGACGGATCCCAACCGTTAATGGCATCCAACACCGCTTCTTTTGCTCTTTCATTAGGGGTTAACCAGATTTGGCCATCCGCTACAGCTGTGAACGCACCTGGTTCAAAGATGACCCCTGCCACGGTATTGGGAAACGCCGAGCTGTCTATCCGATTAAGAATGACCGCCGCTACAGCTACTTGTCCCTCGTAAGGTTCACCACGTGATTCTCCATATACTGCGTTTGCGATCAATTGAATGTCATTTTGAGAGAAACCATTCGGTGTATTCACGGCCGTCGGCTTGGAAGGGGCCGGTTTGTTTTGAGCAGGTGCCTTTGCCCCTCCACCACCTGTCGACCCTTTTTGTTTATCTAAATCTGTGCCGCCATAATGGCTGAAGTCATTGCCTTTTTCAATTTGATTTTTCACATATTCCTTATTGTACTTTGATGCTTTCACAAGTTTTTCTTTTGTTTTCGCACCGGCAAGGCCATCGATTGGAAGACTGAACTCATATTGAAAGTTTCGGAGGGCCCAATAGGTCCCCCATCCAAATACACCATCAATATCGCCGTTATAATATCCGATATATTGAAGTCTGGATTGAAGCTCGATTACATCCTCACCCGTTGCGCCATGCTGAATTACCTGGTTTGTAAAAGCGTCTGCCTTCTCCCCTTCAGAATAAATCATAAGTAGAGAACACATAAGCACCATGACGACTGAAGTAGAAACCCATTTGAAACGACTATTCATAATGCCTTAACCTCCATATCTTCAATTAACATTAACTCTAGTTTTTGTAGAGGCTCCCATTTTATACAAGTGGAATCATTAAAAATTTAAAACTGGTACAAGTGCATGTAATAGTGAAGCACTTTGATAAGACACTGTAATGTCTCAGCAAAAAGGATGTAAACAAGCAAGGTTATAATGAGTGAGGGATACTTCATTAATTCAAACAGGAGGGTCATGATGGAGGATTATTTAGCGAAATCTTTGGATGAATGGAAAGAGGATATTTCGGAGGTATTGGATCAAATCAATACAGATTATGAGGAAGTAAAAAAAGAACTGAAAGTCTATTCCTACAAATACGGCATTACAAAGCAGGTCATTCAGTCCACGGTGAATGAAGAAATCATTGAAAATATCAGGGAAATGTATCATAAGCCATTTGAAGAAAAGTATAGTGAACTGAAAGAATACATGCGCGACTTGGATGAAAAAAGAAAAGTATTTCAGATGTTTGTGAACAAAATTGATGAAGTGAAGCGAAAAGAATCCCCGAAAACCGATCTTGCTGCAGCTTATAAATAAAAAATCCGAACGAATTCGATTTTCAATAAAGAATTTCGAATGATCGTTCGGATTTTCTTTTGATAAAAACACTTATTGTCACAGTCACTTTAAATGAGTTCTTTCTTCAATTCCCTCTTATACTTCTTCTCTGTAAGCTGGTGGGCACTCTTCACTTTCTTTAATCCTAGCCACCATAAGAAAAACATAAACGGAACCATATAGTAAACCCAGTTTTTCTCAGCAAGGAAAATATAATTGTAGGTTCCATGTAACAAGATAGGAACTGAGATGGCTAGAAAAAGCCATTTATGCCTTTCTTCTCGAGATGAAAACTTGGCTTTTCCTAAATAGTATCCCATGATGACCCCGAAAAGGGCATGGCTAGAAACAGGGAGTACCGCCCTCCCAAACGCGTGTTCTACACCATTGGCGATCAAGTATAATATATTTTCTACGGTAGCGAACCCAAGAGAAACACTGGCCCCATATACAATCCCGTCGTATGGTTCGTTAAAGTCCACGTGCTGGAAGATGGCAAACATCAAAATAAACCACTTGAAAAATTCTTCGAGGAACCCGGAAGAAATGAAGGCAGTAGACCAATTAGAGTCGATGATCCCCTCCACTTCCAGGACATATTGTAAAAACATAATCGGAAAGGTAATAAGGGCCCCGTACATAAACGTTTTAAACACCAATGTAATGGGTTCGGCATCATATTGATCCCGTAAATAAAAGTAACTTAACAATGCTAATCCTGGTGCTATACCCGCTGATAAAATCACCAGCATAAAAAGTCCTCTTTTCTTTCGGTTTTCTTAATCGTATCATGTTAATGTAGGATTGGAAATAGGAATTTAAATGGTTGGAGGAATGAATGATGAAGAAAGATATTTTAGTCATACATACAGGCGGCACTATCTCGATGATGGAAGACGAACACACCGGAGCTGTTACGCCAGGAAAAGAAAACCCTCTTTCGGTACAGACATCCATCGTTTCAAATCTGGCAAATGTGACGGTCGAAGAAGCATTCCATCTGCCTTCCCCTCATATTACGCCGGAGCATATGCATCAACTGAAAGAGATCATCGAAGAAAAGTATCAGGAAAGGCCATTCAACGGGGCCGTCATCACCCACGGTACAGATACACTGGAAGAAACAGCTTACTTCTTAGACTTGACCCTCTCCCTTCCCATCTCGATCGTCGTGACAGGGGCCATGAGATCAAGCAATGAAATAGGAGCCGACGGTTTATATAACCTGATATCATCTGTCCGGGTGGCGGCGGACGACAAATCCATGAACAAAGGGGTTTTAGTTGTCCTGAATGACGAGATCCACTCAGCGAAAAATGTGACCAAAACCCATACAAGCAATGTATCCACTTTCCAAAGTCCTCAGTATGGACCGATCGGAATCGTGACCAAAAGAGGTGTCCTCTTCCATCACCAGCCCACCTCGAACGAGCACTACGAGGTATGTGACATTTCCAAAAGGGTGACACTCATCAAGGCATACGCAGGGATGGATTCAAGTTTACTGAGGGCCATTAAAGCTCTTCAGTACGATGGGGTCGTCATTGAAGCATTGGGTCAGGGAAATCTCCCGCCGGGAACGGTGGCGGGGATAGAGGAACTGTTAGAATCGAATATTCCCGTCGTATTGGTTTCCAGATGCTTCAACGGGATTGTCCAGGACATTTACGGATATTCCGGTGGTGGAAAACAACTGAAGGAAAAAGGGGTCATCTTCTCAAATGGACTAAATGGTCAAAAGGCCAGAATCAAGCTTGTGGTCGCCCTCTCCCAAATACATGATATGAAAGAATTGGAAGCGATTTTCAGAAACTAACAAACACTAAGAGTTTAAAAAAAGAAAGAGGCTCCTCTGTGAGCCTCTTTCTCCTTCTTCATCCTATTTTTCCATACCAGTGATGGATTCAGCAATCAGTCCTCCATGCAAACGACCGTTTTCAATAAAGATTTCATTGGCATTGTTTCCTGCAGCAATGACACCTGCAATATAGACGCCGTCTACATTTGTTTCCATCGTTTCAGGATTATGGGCAGGACGCCCGGTTTCCTTATCGATTTCTATTCCGATCTTCGTCAGGAAGCTGTGATCGGGATGATAGCCGGTCATGGCAAACACAAAATCACTCTTGACTTCTTTTTTTTCTCCATTAACGTCGTAAAGAACAGAATCCCCGGTTATTTCATCCACACATGCCTGAAACTCCATCGTGACCTCACCGTTTCTTACGAGGGCATCAAAATTCGGGAGGATCCATGGCTTGACACTTTTGGAATATTCACTTCCACGGTATAAGACGGTGACTCTTGCCCCGGCTTTATTCAATTCAAGGGCTGCATCAACCGCCGAGTTTTTTCCTCCGATGACCACCACATCCGTGTCAAAAAAAGGATGTGCTTCTTTAAAATAGTGAAACACATGCTCTTGTCCCTCGCCAGGGATATCCATATAATTTGGATTATCGTAGTATCCGGTCGCGATGACAATCGACTTACTTTCGTAATGGCCCTTGGAAGTAGTCAGCGTAAAGATACCGTCGTGCTTTTCTACTTTATGGACGGTTTCAAACCGGTTGATTCTCAGCTTTTTACGCTTCGCGACTTCTCGATAATACACCAATGCCTGATTCCTTCTAGGCTTATGTTCTTCAATGACAAAAGGTACATCACCGATCTCCAGCTTCTCACTCGACGAAAAGAAAGTTTGATGGGTAGGGTAGTGATAAATCGCATTGACGATATTCCCTTTTTCAATGATCAAAGGATTGATTCCTTTTTCTTTCAAACTAATGGCAGCAGACAACCCGCACGGTCCTCCGCCTATAACAATGCATTCTTCCATTTTCAAATTCAGACACTCCTTCAATTCCTCTATCTGAATGGTCATGTTCATCCGTACACTTCAGATTATCAAAAAGTCTTTACTCAGTTATTATGGAATAAGATTGCGTCCAGGTCAAAAAGGAGCCCTCAGTGTATCGGGACCCAGACTCATATTATTATTCCACCGGTGGGATAGAATGTGATTCCAAAAGAAAAAAGGGTGGGATGCCACACACCTCACCCTTTTTAGTATATCGCTAAATCCAGCCTCTGAACCTGCAGGCTTCCGCCATTTTCCTTACACCAACCATATAGGCGGCGAGCCTCATATCCACTCTTCTTGTTTGGGACGTTTCATACACATTATTAAAAGAGCTGACCAGGATCTTTTCAAGTTTCTCTTCCACTTCTTCTTCTGTCCAGTAATATCCTTGATTGTTTTGAACCCACTCGAAGTACGAAACCGTCACTCCACCTGACGAAGCCAACACATCAGGTACCAGTAGAATACCGCGTTCAGTCAAAATCTTCGTCGCTTCTAATGTTGTTGGTCCGTTCGCAGCTTCGACGACGATACTTGCCCTGATATTGTGGGCATTCTTATCCGTGATTTGATTTTCAATGGCTGCAGGCACAAGAATGTCACAATCAAGCTCCAGCAGTTCTTCATTGGTGATCGTATTATTGAACAACTTCGTGACCGTTCCAAAGCTGTCGCGTCTATCCAGCAAATAATCGATGTCCAATCCGTCCTCATCGTGCAGGCCGCCGTAAGCATCAGATATCCCGATCACCTTCGCACCGGCGTCATGCATGAATTTAGCAAGGAAGCTTCCCGCATTTCCGAAACCTTGAACGACCACCCTTGCCCCTTCGAGTTTGATTCCCTTTTTCTTCGCCGCTTCATGGATACAGATCGTCACCCCTTTGGCAGTTGCCGTTTCACGGCCGTGGGATCCTCCCAGCACCAACGGTTTCCCGGTAATGAAACCTGGAGAATTGTATTCATCAATACGACTGTATTCATCCATCATCCACGCCATGATTTGCGAGTTTGTGAAAACATCCGGTGCAGGAATGTCTTTAGAAGGTCCGACAATTTGGCTGATGGCACGCACATATCCACGGCTTAAACGCTCCAGCTCTCTAAATGACATATCCCGGGGATCACAGATGATCCCGCCTTTACCTCCCCCATATGGAAGGTCGACGATTCCGCATTTCAAGCTCATCCATATGGAAAGTGCCTTAACTTCCTTCTCCGAAACGTTCGGATGAAACCTGATCCCGCCCTTTGTCGGTCCAACCGCATCATTGTGCTGGGCACGATAGCCCGTAAACACCTTTACTTTTCCATCGTCCATCCGGACTGGTATTTTAACTGTTAACATACGAATTGGTTCTTTTAATAATTCATAAACTTCTTCTGAATACCCTAATTTATCGAGCGCAAGATGAATAACCGTTTGTGTAGATTTCAACACATCATGCTGCTCCGGTGCTTGGTGATTTTCTTTCCCCTTTTCGGCTACCATGTATGTAAACCTCCCAGTATCCTTCACTGTTTAGCAGAACCTCGTCCGCTTTCATGACATAGTATACACGTTTGATTTCCACTTGCAAAGAAGGAAAATTCAATATGGAGTATTTTTTTGAAAACGCTGTCATTATAGAAAAGCGGAGGCGGCTCGTTTAGAGGCGACAAGCATAAGGCAAAGCGGACGGAAAGGCGTTCTTTGCCTTTTGGCAGGTTTGACTTATGACCTCGAGCCTCTAGCCGCCGGAGCTGGACACATCTAAAAGCTCCAAACCCAAAAAGCACTCCCAGGAATGCCCCGAGAGTGCAAGAAGACGATTTTAAGCGTAAGAGGTATAATTAAAGGGGGTAAAGATTCACTATCAGGACCATCGAGTCAAAAATAATACAATATCTTTTCGATGGAATCCTTTAGTAACACAACTCGGCCATATTCCATCAGGACATGCTTTGTGATCATTGAATGTTGACCATATTCGGCGCAAATCGCTTCCAGTATGGAGCTGTCGCCTTCAAGCAAATTCTCTATAAGCAGGTAATATTTTTTTTCAAAGCAAACAATACTGCATTGACTGAGGGAATGGCTCAGCTTTCCCATTTTATTGATCCGTTTAAGGAGGTTGAGTAAGTCCTCGAAATCATCGAAATACACGAGAACATCGTGATCATTCATGGATTTCATCATTTCGGTACCTTCGTCCCAGTCGGAAAAGTCATCTTCTGATTCTAACGTGAGGATCAAGCAGATTTCCTGATCATCAAATGATTCGATCTCCACTGTGATTTCCATTTGCGTTTCGATGCCGAACTTCCCTTGTACTTCATCTAACATATCTTCGAACAGATCATGCCACATATAGGAATCTTTCCATTGGTCTTGTTCAAATAAGCCTTTTTGTTCTAACTCTTCTACACTGATGGAAAATTTTATTTTATTGTCCGAAATTCTTTCGAGCTTCATCTTCGTACCCCCTAGAGTGTGACGATTTATCATCATACTATGTAAGGGGCAAAAAACAGTGCATACTCCACTTATAATTTACTTTTGAGCCAAATTTCCCATTCCGATTTGGATTGTCCCACGATGTGTTCATCAAATTCTGCTTTTATGTCTTTGGACAGATGATCAACCGCAAATCCTCCCATCCCGATCACGAGATCCTTCCGCTCTTTTTTTAAGGACGTAACGAGGGAAAGAAGATTATCAACATTTTCAAGCAGTGTGCATGAGAAAAATAAGAACTTTGGATTCACTTCATCCAATACGATATCAATATCATTCTCTTTTATGCTCGATCCCAGATAGATGACTTCAAATCCCTTTCTTCGTACATAAAGGGTGAAAATCAATAATCCTAATTCATGCCATTCTCCAGGGCCACAGACAGCCACTACCTTGGGTAATATCCCATTATGCGGGAATGAATGCATGATGATGCCAATTCGGGACCTGAGGATGGAAGTGGCAAAATGCTCATGGGCAGTCGTAATTTCATCATTTTCCCATAAATCCCCGATCCTTACCAGCAGGCTTCCGAGAATGTCGATGACCACCTTGTCAATGGTATACACCGAAAACGACTGGTTAATCAATTCATGTGCTTTTGTTTCATCAAAACTCAGTAAAGCCTTTAAGAGATCATCGGAAATCGTTTGGGTGCGATCCTTTTGTTCAGAGGATGTGATTTCATTCTCTTCAAGTTCCTGTTTGTCCAGTAACACAACGGCCTGACTGATGGTAAAGCCTTGATCGACCTTTTCAACTAGCCATTTTAATATATTTAAATGCTGTTCGGTATACAAACGGTGCCCGGATTCATTCCGCACTGGTGCAATGATCTGATACCTTCTCTCCCATGCCCTCAATGTTCCCGGTTGAATCCCTAAAATGGTAGACACAGCTTTAATATTGTATTTGCCTTCCAACTTCTTATCATTGCTCATAAATAGTCCCCCAAGTATTTCTCATCTCTCTAAAATTATAACCCGAGAAACCTCATTGTGTAAAATTTGTATAGGTAATGGATAACATTTGTTCATTTCATCCTTTATGCATTACCAACAAATGGGTTTCGGCCGGAGCACCCAACCGTAAAGGAATGGCGGTGGTCCCGTAACCATTGCTTACTAATAGGGTGGTCTCCGGGAGAGTTTCAAGTCTTCCTTTTTTATACAGCCCCCAACCGAACAGACGAATCTGTCCCCCGTGTGTATGACCGCTTAACATGAAGTCGATTCCATCCTTTTTCTGTACTTGATTCACAAGTCTTGGGTCATGACTGATCAAAAGATTGAATTCATAAGGGTGCACCCGTTCAAGTGATGCCTCATAATTTGCCCGTTGGGTACTTGCGTCATCCACTCCTATCAAGTTCATGACACCGTTATGAATCTTTACTTTTACTGATGAATTGACGATTTCAACGATCCCTTTTTTCTTGAAGATCTGTTTTAACCTGCTGATATTCACTTCATGGTCATTATTTCCCCATACGAAATAAACACTCCCCAATGTTAGGAGTTTGTCGAGATTTCGTTCGACCCTTGAAAAAGGCACTCCTTTTTCCAAAAGGTCCCCGCCGATGATGACAAGATCCACCTTCCCCTTCACGTCTTCGATGATTTCGTTTGCAATTTCCCGTTTATGTATATCCGAAATAAAAAATAGGGATACGGGCTTCATTTGTTCAGGATAGTGAGGCAGATTAACCTTCTCAATTTTTACAACGTTACATCGGGCCTCATATAACATATACAAGAGGAGGCTTGCTCCCCCTGTCAATAAAACAATACAAAATTCAAGCATTATGGCCTCCTTGACGGCGAAAATCTATTGAAATGATACCATAAAAAATGGCTGAACAGGAAAAAATCATCGTTTGCCAAATGCCATATCCGCTCAACACATAGATCACCGCTAAGTGAAATGGAAAGAGGATCAATTCTTTATGAAGTTTCCCGTTCCATAATTGAAGGATAGAATAGAATACAGCTTTCAGTACATTCACCTGGACCAAAATCCCGATCATAAATGCAATGGACGCAGCAAAGAACTGTACCGGATTGAGGACCATCTCCACAACGAATTCTGGATTTGTAAATCGTTCTGATGCCGGAAACCATGTAATGAATAGATACCCTAAAAGAAACGTAATTATCAGTTTCATGAAATGATTGATCAAAAAAATCCCTCCCATAAATCTTATGAGGGGGATTTTTTTTCATACAGGGATTTATTCAATTATTCATCTTCATGTATATCGAGAATTCTGAATCCCGATTTCTCTAACTTATGAAGGAATTTATCCATATTGTCCTTCTTTTCCACCTTCAGGACAATACGACGTAATAATTTATCCGATTCGTCGAACGTTACAAGTGATATCACAGATTCTGAATATTGTTGGATGATGTCACCGAGCCTCGCGATCCGACCTTCCGTTTCTACAGAAGAGAAAGCGATGCGGACTCCTTTCTGATCCATGCCGAATGCACTTCTGAATTGATCCAGGACGTCAAAGCGCGTGACGAGACCCAGGAACTTATTATTTTCGCCTACCACGGGGAGGATCGGTGAATCTTTTAATTCGATCAATGCATTTTCAAATACATCTTTTTCCGTCATATATTTGTCCGAATCCGTGATGATATCACTGACCTTCTTCTCTTTGAGAAAGGTTCCCTTGTCCATTCCGGAAAGGAAGAAGCTTTGATAAATATTGTAACGGGTCGCTACGCCTTTAAACTCTTCATTCGAAAGGACAGGTACCCCGTCGATTTTATGGTGTTCTAGTACCGTCAGCGTCTTTTCAACTGAATCGTTTACATCCACCACATAGCATTTGTGTTTCGGTATCATGGCATTTTTAACAAACATTTGACCACCTCATCATTAATTTCCTACACCTTAAGTATTCAACATCCCCTCTGTATTTCCCTTCATTCTTGTGAATTTATATAAATTATCATGTTCCCATTCTTCCATTCATATGTTGTTACGAAGGATTTTATTTACTAGGAGGAGTTGGTATGCAGGAATTTAATACATCATATCCGTATTACTAATCACTGCGAAAAAATGAAGGGAGAATGATCCCATATGAAAGAGCTTCCCGCCCATTATTATAAAGTGTTGGAAGAACTGCAGGCGATCGATTTCGTCATTGTCGATCTCACTCTGTACCTTGATACCCACCCGGAAGACTATGAAGCCATCTCACAGTATAATATGTATGTAAAAACGCGAAAACAAATTAAAAAGAAGTTTGAAAGGGAGTTTGGTCCCCTGACCCATTATGGGTACAGCTACTCCAATTACCCGTGGGATTGGAAAGATGCACCGTGGCCATGGCAAGTGTGAGATAAGTGCATTCCTGTCATCATTCACTCCAGTGCTTCCATGAAGCACTGGATTCTCATTTACTGCCATGAAACAGATTGATATCCCATTCCTTTTTCATCTTATCGTATACATGGTGCCTTTTTTTCCATGCATCTTCTTTCCATAAATCTTTACTGCGATCGATGACTTCGCATCTTAATGCATGAAATTCTTTTTCTTTTTTTTCCTTTTTTTCATATAATATTTTTGCTGCTCCGAGTAGTACTACCAGAAACAAAGCCATGAATAAATGAATGGAATCTGACACAAAGATGGAGAACATCGCAGCAAACGAGTATGAATAAGGGCCAAACACGAATTTCGTCAAATAATACAGAAAAAAGAAGGATGCAAACATCGTCCCCCATAATGTATATAGGTGAATTGCCTTCGCTCTATCAAATGTTTGTTTTTTTTCAATCAGGTTATAGAGCATTTGCTCCGTTGCCTGATCTGTCCACTCCCCAAATTCCTTTCCTCCCCGGTCCATCCTTATCCACTCCTCCCCTCCCTATAGTCTATGAGCATGTCCTGGGAGATAGAATCAGCACCTAAAATAGGATCCCCGATGAGGATCCTTCATGAATAATTTTATGAGCCGTACCGTTGAGTTTGTGTAGGGAAGGAGCTCACTTCCCTGAATTCATTTATAAGGCCTTCAAAGATAGCATCCCAGGATTGTTTTTCAGCCTTTTGAAGTGCTTTTCGTTTCATGTATATCAGTCGGTCTTCATCCAGCAATTCGATGATTTGGTGAATGAAGGACTGGTATCGATGAGCTTCCGCTATTCTTCCTGTATGATTATGCTCGACGATATTCGTCACTCCCCCCCTGTCTGCGACTATCGCAGGCAACCCTGATGCCAATGCTTCCAGTACCACATTCCCAAATGTCTCAGAAGCTGAAGGAAATACAAACAGATCCGAGGATGCATACGTTTCTGCAAGTTCTTCCCCTGTCAGATAACCTGTGAAGATGACGTTTTCACCCCGCGTTTTATCCATAAGCTCTTTCTTCAGCGGTCCGTCGCCCACGATGATCCATTGGACTTGATCTTTCATCTCCATAGGAAGGTGTTTGATCGTTTTTTCCAGTGTATCCAAGTCCTTCTCGGGTGCAAGCCTCCCTACATAAAGGAGGATATATTTCTTCTCAATCTTGTATTTTTCCCTAAGGGAGGAATTTCTCTTCTTGGGTGAGTAGGTCGTACAATCGACCCCCCTCCCCCATATGGACAAGTCGGTAAAGCCCTGTTTCATCAGATGAAGCCTCGTTTCCTCAGAAGGGACGAGGATTCGGTCTGCATGTGAATAAAACCATTTCATATATTTCCACAGTAGCGGGGCTGCCCACATCATTTTGTAATAGTTCAAGTACACATCAAAATGGGTATGATAAGAGGCAACCAGGGGGAGATCCAATTTCTTTGCTTCACGGATTCCATAAAGCCCCATCGTCAGGGGTGTGGTTACATGAATCAGCGTGGGAGAGAAATCCATCAGCTGCTTTCGGATTGTCTTTGGATTTGCTATGGCGGTCCGGCATTCAGGATAAAGAAAGAAGGGAAAACTCGTGAAAGAGTGCACATTAGGATAATTCTCCTTTTTATCCTGCAGGTCCGGTACAAACACTTTGTATTCAATCCTTCTTTTTTCATAATGATCCGTCTGCCTTTTTAACGTCCTTGCTACTCCATTTACTTGCGGATAAAACGTATCAGAAAAAAGCGCTACTCTCATTACCCTTTCCCCTTTCCGAGTTTACTTGCAATCGTAGCTTTCGGTAAGTTCCTCAGATAAACAAGATCACCATCATTGTCGTGGCAAATGCAAGAAACCCGCCTGCCAATATATCTGAAGGATAATGTACACCGAGGACAACTCTCGAATACCCAACGAGACAGCTCAACGGGAACAGAACGAGCATCGTGACCGGGTAGTGGATCATAAAGGGAATGGTGATGGAGAAAATAGCCGTTGAATGGCCTGACGGAAATGAGTGATCCTTGAATTGATAGCCGTGGATGATGGCACCCGGCAGTGTCATATAAGGACGTATTCTTTTAACACCCTTTTTTAGCAACATCATCAGGATGTGGCTTACGAATAGAGAAACCGCTGCCGCACTGACCGTGTCCGTGAGCCAGATATAACGCTGACACAGGATAAACAGGATTAGGATGGATCCTACTGTAACCCTCGCCCCGCCTAAATGAGTTACATATCCAAAGAATGAACGATACAGCTCCTTACTACCATTGATCCTGTAAAACAACTTATCATCTGCGTGACGAAAGCGCGTCATCATATTGTTCATATCATCGACTCCCTTCCCTGTACTGGTATGTCAGTTCCATTATATTTCCGGTATGTAATGCTTCTACTAATTCCATGTAAATTCTATTTGCGACTGTTGCAAATAATTGTAAACCACCTACAAAAAAACACCCATCCCCATATGATGGGGCGGGTGTTTTACTGATCTAACGGGATTTCCAACACTTGGCCTGTTTGAATGTCGGTATCCTGAATCTTATTCCATTCTTTGATCCGATCAACGCCTGATGGGGAATGGTAGTAATTCATGGCAATCCGATACAAGGTTTCCTGTGGCTTAACCGTATGATATACCACCTTGACCTTTGGTTCTTCTTTCTTTGTTTCTTGTGGTTCTTCTTTTGTTTCTTTTTTAATCTGTTCCTTAGGCTTTTCTACCGTTTCTTTAGGTGGTGGTGCCGAGGCTTGTTGATTCTTCTCTCCAGTAGAGGAAGCGGACTCTTTCGATGATGCATTTTTCTGTTCCGTTTCAGGAGGATCTTCTTCCGTTTTAGGGTCCGCGGCCGCCTCGCTTCCTTCTTTTTCATTTTCAGATTGATCATAACGGACTTCAACCACGTCATCTACATCTTCCGACATGACCACCAGGGGACCATTTCTGTGGTCGAAAAAAGAGTATAGGCCAAAAACAGTCAGAGGCAATAAAATAAAAAATAAAAGCAGCATACTAATCAATGGATATTTCATCTTCCATTTGTTCTTCTTATGTTTATCTCTATGAAGCTCACTTCTTGGGGGAAGCGGTTCCCTTTTTTTGGCGGGTGGTTCCTCAGGGACTCGTTCAATTTTTATCTTCTTTTTCGCTGCCTGATCTCGATATGGGTCTTTACTCATGTGACATCCCTTCTTTACGTCTTTGTCTTCCATTCTTACGCATGTATAACCCGAGTAAAAAATCGATGACAAAGTGCATGATGATTGTAACCAATAAATTATCTGTGAACTCATAAATGAAACCGATCCAAAAGCTGAGCAGTATTATATTGATGATTAAAAACCAGTGAGCCCAATACCTGAAATGAATGAGTGCGAAAATAATACTTGAGATGACCAGTCCAAAATGAAATTGAAGCACACCCCTGAATAATACCTCTTCACTTACACTGATAAAAAAAGCCAGAAGGGCAATTTCTCCCATGCTTCTATTAGTGAATATCTGTGCATTGACCCCGCCATCATCATAGTATTTAGCGGGTAACACCTTCATCAGAAGAATATCGATCATGACGATCAGGAGACCGCTCGTCATCCCGACCGTCAATATGTCGGGGGAAAACCTGAGCTGTTTCCAGAAATCAGATGTTGTGTCAAATAAAAATATACCTAATGCACTGGCAATCGTTAATAGTAAAATTTGAGTAAAATACAAATGAAAAGTTAACTGTTTCTTAGTAAGCTGTTGAATGATATCCCCTTGTTTCTGCATTGTTACCACTTATCCTAATAATAAATTTTCTAACCTTTTCTCCCAGTTTATGTCGCCGGAATCTTGTGCGTTTAACGCGAAAGGTTTAGTCTTGAAATCATCGAGTAAATCGCCGCATATATCACAGCAAAATGGATGGTCCACATTCATATTCTCATTGAAATAATGGAGCAACTTCTCCCGTCTGCACGTAACTGCCTGCAGCCAGTTGATCATGGAGTACAGCTTCTCCTTTTTGTATTGTAAACGATTGTCACGGATTTGTTTCACTTTTTCTAGTAATCTATCTTGATCAAATGGCATTCCCCGAGTCAACTCATCTGTGTAATACGTCAGGAATCGGTACTGCACCTCCGTAAGCTGCAGTTGTTCAATTAGCTCCTTCGACTGACCCTTTCTGCTTTTGTCAATAAAACCTCTAATTTGAACATCTTCGGGCAGCTCGCTTTCAATGAGCTGTAAGGGCAAGGAAAGATCCTGTTCAGAGTATAACACGACAGAAATACTGCTCTCTCCATCACGGCCCGCCCGTCCAATTTCCTGTAAAAACGCTTCGATGCTGGAAGGAAAATGAAAGTGAATGACGAAACGGATATTTTCTTTATTCACTCCCATACCGAACGCTGAGGTTGCACAGATCATTCTCAGTTTTCCCGAAAGGAATTGCTGCTGAATTAAGATCCGCTCCTCTTGCTCCATTCCCCCGTGGTAGTGGGCAACCCCTGACACACCTTTCTCTGAAAGCCAGAGGGCAACTTCTTCTGCCATCCGTTTACTGGAGAAATACACTACCCCCGGACCACCCCACGCTCTCACACATTCTAACAATGTATTTAGCTTTTCATTTTGACCGGATACCCTCTTAACAAATAATCCAATATTTCCACGATCGACTGAGTAGACCATTTCAACAGCATGATTCATTTGAAGCACCTGCTTGATGTCTTCCCTGACTTCCTTTGTCGCCGTTGCCGTCAATGCAAGGGTGGTCGGATTTCGGAGCAGTTCCTTCAGTTCACCGAGCTTTAGGTAATCCGGCCTGAAATCAGGCCCCCACTGAGATATACAGTGAGCTTCATCAATCACATATAGAGAAATATCCAAGGATTGCAGGGAGGATATGACCCCTCGATTCATTAACATTTCAGGGGAAATGAAGATGAACTTATACTCATGTAATCGTTCCAAAGCCTCTCTTCTTTCCATATAAGGTAAAAAAGAATTCAGTGCGATGACCCGCTTTTCCCCCATCACTTTCATCTGCTCCACTTGATCCTGCATTAAAGAGAGCAGGGGGGAAATAATCAACACATGCCCATCCATCAGATATCCAGGCAGTTGATAACACAGCGACTTCCCTGTTCCTGTCGGAAGCATAGCAACCGTATCCTTTCGATTCAGTACGGAATGGATGATTTCTTCCTGCCCTTCCCTAAAGGAAGAGTAGCCGAATCTTTCTTTAAGTTCTCGTTGCAAATTCACGTGTTTCACCTGCCTTTGCGATTGCCACCCGGATTTGAAAATAGGTCAAATGAGGTAGCTTTTCCTTAATGGTCCTAAGTCTTTTCGTTTGGGCTTCCTTCATCACTTTCAGTACGTTCACGTATTCTTCACTGGTAATGAAGGGATCAATGGCTAAATCTTCTTCTGTTAAGATCAACTCGATGACATGGTCTTCAATGGTATTGAGTTTCAATTTACGGATCCGGGCTATTTCTTCAAGGGAATGCCCCCTCTTATACAAGTCGTACGTTTTGCTGGTCGATATGGTCAGGTTCTGTCTGTGTTCACTTTTCAAGCTGATGGAATATAATAAAGGATAGCCTTTAGGGTCCTTTTCTATTTCTGTCAGCATCCCGTGGAGCAAATTCAGGAAGCTGAATCTGCACTCTTCCGGGTCCAGTCCTATTTTCTCTGCCACCTGAAATTCCGTATACCCGTAGTCGCGATATCCGGTTAATCGATAAACCAATAAAGAAGGATCATTCCTTTGAGCATTCAACAGAGTGGTCAGCTCTTTAAACAGCAGGGACGAAAGATGGTCACGATTCTGATTGGTCCTGATACAATCCTTTACCCATTCTTGAATAAGTTTGTTCCGCTGAACCGGGTAATAAAGGGTTTCCTGCTGTTTGGCATTGGAAAGCACTTGAATCAGTAGGCTCAATCTCATCCAGAATAGACGGGTTTGATCACCATAGATGAGTCCGTTCATATCCGAAGGGAAAGCCTCACCCAGAAACTGTTCTTTCACGGCTTTTGTTCCCTCAACTGACACGTGGGCATTATCGCTTTCACCAAAAGTGATCCATCCTGCTTGTTCCAATTCCTTAACCTTTTGATTGAAGTATGGCCGCTTCAACTTAGGTAATGAAAGGAAAAATGGTTGCAGATGAAAAATATGTGCATCCTGAATGGATTGGGAAGACTTCTTCCCTTTTAAAATATGAAATACCGAGTAAACGGAGCGTTCTCCACTAATTTGCAAAAAACAATATAGGATCACATAATTAAGATAGGTCAATTCTCTACTCCTTAATATGTAGGTTATTGTCAAATATTGTACCATGAAATTGGCTTTTCACCATGTTTTGTTTTTCTTATATAGGATAAAAATAAAAAGAAAGCACCTAACTATTGAAAAGTCATTCAATCCTCTATAAAATAAACATTAAGTGATTTTCACAAGTTGACATTGTGTATAATGATGAATTATATAGAATTATTTATTCGGGAGGTTTTTTCTTTGCCAAAATATACGATCGTTGACAAGGATACATGCATTGCATGTGGAGCTTGCGGGGCTGCCGCTCCAGATATTTACGATTACGATGATGAAGGTATTGCATTTGTAACATTAGATGATAACCAGGGAACGGTAGAAGTTCCTGACGTATTGGAAGATGATATGATCGATGCATTCGAAGGTTGCCCGACAGATTCCATTAAAGTATCTGACGAACCATTCGACGGAGATGCACTGAAATTTGAATAGCAAGCATGAGGGCTAAGAAGATCTATTCTTCTTAGCTTTTTTCATGTATCAATTGAAAAACCCCTCAATATGGTTGAGGGGTTCATTTTATATAATCATTATCCCGCTTTGTTTAAGGCCACTTGCCTTGATAACCAGCCTTGAAGGCGGACAAAAAGTAAGGTAAATACGGATGTAACCAAAATCCCTTTCAGGATGTTGAATGGGACGATTCCGGTAATGATAATTTCAGAAGGAAGCTCAAAGTTCATAAAGTATTTATAAGCAGGCAGGAACACGAAATAATTCAGGATCCCCATGCTGATACTCATGACGACGGTACCTGTGATCAGTCCGACCAGCAAACCTTTTTTCGATTGGAAACGTGAATAGATATAATACGTTGGCAAAATCAGCAGGACTCCCGCAATAAAATTGGCCGCATGACCAATCGGAACACCTGTGTCGCTTCCGGTCATGACATAATCGATCACGTTTTTAAACAGTTCGACCAATATTCCTGCAAGTGGTCCCAGTGTGACCGTCGCAATTAATGCAGGTACATCACTGAAATCAACCATTAGAAACTTTGGAAATGGTGGAATTGGGAAGTTGAATAACATTAGTACATACGATATGGCACTTAACATACCAACTGTGACAAACATGCGCGTATTCATTTTTTTCATAACTCTCTCTCCTTTAGGAGATTCATCTCATTTCGAAGACGGTTCAAGCCAAAGGTAGCATTAAAAAACTCCCGGATATACATATCCCGGAGAATGAAAGGCATACCCTAATAAACGTTTAGCTTCCCATTTTCTAAACGTTGTGGCAATCACCTTCATCTTCTCCCATCCAGACTATACTGTCGGCTTTGGAATCGCACCAAATCCTGCCCCAAAAGGCTCGCGGGCTTAGAAACACGTGGTTTCATCACCGCCGGTAGGGAATTTCACCCTGCCCCGAAGACGAATCTTTATTTTTTTATACATTCTCATTATACATAATGTTAATCGTTATGTGAAGAAAAACAGTTCGAATTCGAACTAAATATGTGCACTCCTTTTTCGCGTTGCTCATGACCTCATCAATCCACCATTAGCACCTGATGCGGATATATCGACGATGCCGGGTTCAAGTCATTCCTCGAGACCAATTCATTCATATCGATCCCCTGTGCCCTTGAGATGGAATACAGTGTGTCCCCTTGCTTCACTACGTATTGCCCTTTAGGGGATGATCCGGGAATCATCAATCTCTGATTGATCATTAACTCGGAGCTCTTCAATGCATTTTCCTGCATTATATCTTCAACTGACAAATCGTATTGACGGGATATCCCCCAAAGGGTCTCTCCTTGAAGTACGATATGCACCCCCTCCGCCACACTTTCCTCAGGAGGCGATTCTGGATTCCCTGCCACACCGACTGCCTGGTAAGGATCCTGCTCTTTGGCAAATACAAGCTGCCCGACTTCCCCATGACCGAATACACGATATGGATCGATTGCATTTTCTTTATCAATCGTCCACTCCCCCCTATGTACTTCAAAATGAAGATGGGCCCCCGTCGATCTTCCCGTATTTCCTAATCGTCCAAGCTGTTGACCTTGTACCACTTCCTGATTTTCATCCACAATCCTGCTTTCTAGGTGGGCATAAACGGTTTCATATCCATTTTCATGCCTCACAAATACAACATGACCGTAGCTCTCTGAAAGATAAGATTTGATCACTTTTCCTTTAGCCACAGAATACACAGGCGACCCGATTTCCCCTCCGATATCCATTCCTTTGTGAGAACCCGACCTTGTACCATATGAATCTGTTATCATGCCTTTTACGGGGAATGTCCAGGACGCTGTGTCCCCTGACACCTTGTCCCCTTCTGCTTTCACCACATTACCGGTTAAGAACATCATGAATACAAGTAACGTTAAAAGAAAAACGATGAAAAGCCTTCTTGCATAATCGAAAATCATGCTTGTCCTCCTTCGCTCTTATTGACAGACGTGCCGCGACTTCTATATGTATTACACCATTCTAACCTTTTCCCCCTCATTCCATGCACCGGCAAACATATTGAGATATTTTTCCTTTGAGTAGTTTGTCTGTGTATGAGATAAATATTCGTTTCATAGCTAAAAAATAGGAAAGACCAGAACCGGAGGGAAAATCCGTTTCTGGTCTTATGCACGTTATTTAATTTACTAAGCTCTTTTTATTCGGGCTGATCGGTGTCTTGATGGGTCCTGTGAAGTCGAAACCGTTCCAGCTTTCCGGTTTGATGTTTTCAAACCGGGCATTCTCATATCCAGAACTCCTGCTAGTCAGTAATATCCCTTCTATCATCTCCTGTGCGGTCTGTTCGTTTAAGGAGCTCAAATCCAATTCATTTAAAAAACTGATCGTTACAATTCCATCTCTTTCCGATACATTAAAATTGATGTCCTTCGGGATCACACTTTGAAAAAGGCCCGTCTCTGCACTTTTCATCGCTGCGATCGACTCCTTGACACCTCCCCTGTCAATATTATCGGGAACAAGGAAGCGGTCCTTTCCATTAGAGGAGTATAGATAGTAAGCGTTGTTTACTTTTTCATTCAAATCAATCTTTGAGAATTCTCCGGCTGAACTGAATTTAGGGACAGAACCGTCATGATTTCTCAGTACGACCTCTTCTAACCCCTTATGTTGGAATGAATATTGAAGAGAGTGATAAAAAGCGTATTCGACTGCACTGCTGCCACTGTAAGAGTGATCAGAACGAAGAGTGAAAATGACCTTATTTTTGTCGAAAGACACGTCTCCATTCAAAGGAAGATAGTCTTCAAGTCCCCAGTCCGTTTCAGGCAGCCTCCCTGCAATTTTCTCATGTCTTGTTAACCAGTCTTCAGCTTTCTGATTTTCCACAACCGATACAGGTATGGGTACGGCATCCGGGGAAACAAGTCCGAAGTTATAAAATTCCTTTCCCTTTATGTCTTCTTCATAAAGAGAAAGCCTTTCTTTGGATTCTTGTAGGTCTTCAGACATTGTCAGCTTGTTGTTTTCTTTTTGATTTTCTTCCATCCCAGCGACTTTCTGATTTTCACTTGATTCAGGCGAAATGTCTGATTCTTTCTTTTCGGGAGCCATTTCGACCTTATCTTTTGAGCTTCCCGAAGAATCCGCTGTACTCGATTCGGACTTCTCCATGCTCGTTTCAGTGAGTTGATTTAGAACGGTAGGTGCCAGCAGAACCATAATAAAGATGGCGGCAAGTGCAGCAACTGCAGGTATGAACTGTTTATATGAAGCCTGACGCTTCTTTTTTTGTCGTTCCATACGTGCAAGAATAGATTGAGAAGTTCGATCATCTTTGATTTGAGGAAGATTTTTGATGAGGTCCTCGATATCACGATCTTTCCATTCTGATTGGTTCAATGTCTCTTTCCTCCTTTGGGAGCCGTTGATTCATTTCAATCCTCAACCATTTGATGGCCCTATGCTGGGTCGTCTTCACTTTGCTTTCTGACCAGCCAAGCACCTCTCTGGTTTCGGTGATTGAAAGTTCCTGTAAGTAACGCATGATGATGACCATTCGAAAGTCCGTTGTGCAGTATTTTAAGCATTCATACAACACCTGGATCTCTTCATTGGCAACGGCGATCTCTTCGGGAAGTGCCCCGTTGTCTGTTACTTCATTGCGGCTCCAATCGAATTTATCCAGAATACGGTTTTTCCAGTTTTTTTGTTTTCTGAAATGATCAATGGCTACATTTTTCGCAATGGAAAAGAGCCAGGTCTTTTCGGAGCTTTTCCCTTCGAAGTTCTCATGAGATTTAAGCACCCGTATATAGACTTCTTGAGCTAGGTCTTCAGCCTGCTGTTTATTCTGTACCATGTATATGAGGAATTGAAATACTTCCTGATGATAAGCAGAGTATAATTTCTCAAAAACGGAGTTCACTTTATTCCCTCCCCGTCAAATTATTAGTCGTTTACTATGTAAAAAAGTTACACACTATCAATATAGTATTATTCAGGTGAAAAGGAAAGACCCATATTGACTGGAAAACGACATGAAAAAGCCAGCAGAGAATCACCCCGCTGGCCCATCTTCTCTATTTCAACATCCTTTTTGAAATAGAGCAAAAAATAAAGAATGTTTCCCATGTAACAAGAAAAATCGTCATGTTTCTATGGAGATGATCGATAATTGGCTAAATAGGGAGAAAGAAAGTGAAGGTTGTCCCTTGATCGACTTTGCTTTGCACCTGGATATGCCCCTTATGGGACTCAATGATATTCTTAGCGATGGCGAGGCCGAGACCCGTTCCCGACTTCCCTCTTGTTCTGGCTTTATCCGCTTTGTAAAAACGCTCGAATACAAAGGGAAGATCTTCTTCAGGTATGCCGGAGCCCGTGTCCCTGACATGGAACAGATATCCGCCTTTCTTTTCCGTCAGGGAAACCGTCACTTCCCCTCCCGTTGGCGTATGCCTCAAAGCATTATCGATGAGATTCGTCAATACTTGTTCAATTCGATCGGGGTCTATGGAAATCTCCTTATTCAATCCCACATCACTTTCAAAGCAGATGGAAACCTTTTTTTCCTTGGCCAATCCGATGAACTTATTTGTCACTCTTTCGGTGAAAGGGATAACTCCAATCACATCCTTGTTGAGGGTGATATGCCCGGCTTCCATGCGGGCGAGATCCAGGAGATCATTGACGAGCCTTCCCATGCGAAGCGATTCATCATAGATGATGCGGGCAATTTCTTTCTTCTCTTCTTCGGATCCTGCAATATCATCCACGATCGCTTCACTGTACCCTTGCAGCATGGAAATGGGTGTGCGCAGTTCGTGGGAGACGTTGGCGATGAAATCCTTCCGAAGCTTATCCAATCTCCGTTCTTCTGTCATATCACGAACCACCGCCACCGCTCCCCTGATGGTGTTATTATTATATAGGGGGCTCACGATCACTACATAAGAACGCCCTTGCAGACTCAGTTCATCAGTCTGTTCCATTTCAGTTACGACCACACTTTGCAATAACTCTCTTACAGTCGTCGGGATTGCCTCTTCATCCTCTTCACTTTGCTCGTAATACCAGTGTTGGAGGAAACGATCTGCAGGAGGGTTCGTGATCAGGATGGTACCGTCCCGATTAAAGGTGATGACACCATCGGCCATACTGCTGAGAATGGATGAAAGCTGTTCTTTTTCCTGACTGAGTGCATTGATATGAAACTTTAACTGCCTGCCCATCTGATTGAATCCTGTAGCAAGTTCACCGATTTCATCCTTCGTCAGGATTGGTACCTTTGTATCGAACTTTCCCTTTGCCACTTCGAAAGCTGCCTCCCTCATTTTCCGGAGAGGTGCTGTGATTCGCGTGGAAAGGAAGAAGGCAAAGATGGTCGTAAGGATGATGGCAATCCCTGCCGCAAGCAGGATCAGTTTGGTGGTTTGTCGGGTCGTATCTTTGATTACCCCAAGAGACTGATAGAGATAAACGGCCCCATCTTCCCCATTAATATGTAGTGGCGTCCCGACTACGATCACATTCTCATACCGATTAGGCGACTCCTTGGATAGTTCGACCTCTTTTTTTACGGTGATTTCCTTTGATTTGACTGACTGAAGCTTTTTATCTTTCGAGATATACTGGTGGATTTTCTTTTGAAAGACCGTCGAGTCTTGAGAATATAAAGACTGGTTTTGATCCAGGGAAATGATGATATTCACAGGTTCATCGATGATTTCTTTCCCCAGTTCCATTCCGAGGGTCAGATCATTATGATTCTCGATGACCCTGGCTACTTTTTCAGCAGTATGGGTCAGCTCTTTCTCCACTACACCCACATGGTAATTCTGAAAAAACTCCAGCAATAAGATTGTAAGAATAAATAAAACAAAGGAAACCAGAAGCAGGATGGTCACCCACAGTTTCCCTACTACACTACGCCAAAGCCTCATTCATTTGTTACCTCGAATTTATAGCCTACTCCCCATACGGTCACGATCATTTTAGCTGCCATTTCAGACACTTTGTTCAGCTTTTCCCTTAATCGTTTCACATGGGTATCCACTGTACGGAGATCACCGAAGAATTCATAATGCCATACTTCCTTCAGGAGGTGCTCACGATCAAATACTTTATCAGGAGCTTTCGCAAGGAAATATAAAAGCTCATACTCTTTTGGGGTCAAATTGACATCGATTCCATCCGCCGATACCCGGTGGGCATCATTATCGATTGTCAGATGGGGATAAACGATCAGGTCCTTTGCTTTTGCATCCGTCTGAATGAAACTTGACTTTGTGGAGCGCCGTAAGAGTGCCTTCACCCTGAGAACCACTTCACGGGGAGAGAAAGGCTTAACGATATAGTCGTCGGTCCCGACCTCGAAACCTTGTACTCTATTTACTTCTTCACCCTTGGCAGTAAGCATGATGACGGGAGTCGCCTTGCTTTCCCGAAGGTGCTGACACACTTCGATTCCATCCATTCCAGGCATCATGATATCCAATAGAATGCAATCATAGTTTTGATCGAGAGCCATTTCTAACGCTTGTTCTCCATTTTCGGCTTCATCAATTTCATAGTTTTCCCTTTCCAAATACATCTTTAGCAGTCTTCTGATTCGATCTTCATCATCCACAACCAGAATGCGAATATTTTCCTCCATGGGTACATCCCCCTTTGTATATTTACACTATATTATCCTACATTTTGTATAAAAAAAGAAGCTGACTGGAAAGAGAATTGAATTCTCATGGTTGTCAGCTCCTTCCTTTCGTTACGATTGATCAAGCGTATGAGTGTAACCCAGCAATGATTAGATTAACGGCTATAAGGTTGAATAGAATGATCGCAACCCCTACAACAGCAAGCCATGCCGATTTCTCGCCGTGCCAGCCTTTAGACAGGCGGAGGTGGAGAAAGGCTGCATAGAATAAGAATGTAATCAATGCCCAGACCTCTTTAGGATCCCATCCCCAGAAGCGTGTCCAGGCGATCTGTGCCCAGATCATGGCAAAGATGAGTCCTCCAAGAGTGAATACCGGGAAGCCGATCAAGACAGAACGGTAACCGATTTCGTCCATCAGGTCGAGATTCACATTCTTTACGAGCGGCTGCATCTTAGCTGCGATCCGCTTTCTGAAGATCAAGCGAAGAAGAAGATAAATGACTGTCCCGACCATAAATGACCAGATCACGGTATTTAATTTCTTCGCATTGATGAGGGCGGGCATCTCTACGAGTGGCTCCATCACGTTTTCGCTTACAAGTTTACCTTCATTCGGTCCTACCAGGGCAGGGAGGGTGTATTCTGAAATCGCCTCTTCTCCCTGTTGCTTCACATATTGAAAGTTCGCTTCATAATGGCTAAGGGTAAATGCCGTCGATACGACAACAAACCCAAGTACGACAACCAAGGAATACATCACGGTTTCAAGCCAGAATGACTGCCTGCTGCCTTTTGTATGCTGAACTGATTTCAGTAAGTAGATCAGCCCTGCCACGAAGCTGATGGAAAGAATCGCTTCCCCTGCCGAAACGGTCGTGACGTGGATCTTCAACCAATCACTTTGAAGGGCAGGGATAAGTGGACTGATGTCCTTTGGAAACATGCTGGCGTATGCAATCACCAAAAGGGCGAATGGCAGTGCTATGACACCAAGGATCGTCGTCTTGTACATAAAGTATAGAATAATGAATGCTCCGACAAGCATCATACCGAAAAAGGTGGTAAATTCGAATAAATTACTTACCGGTGCATGTCCCGAAGCCCCCCATCTAAGAAAGAAGTACCCCAATTGAGAGGCAAATCCGACAAGGGTTAATGCAATCCCGATAAAGCCCCATTTCTTCTGGTTCGTTTCCGTTGTATTCTTTTGACGGATACTCCCGCCAAAAAACAGAGTAGCAATCAAGTACATGATGAAGGATACGTATAGTAAATTACTGCTCCACTCCGCCATTGTTGTCGTTGACATCCTCATTCCTCCTTACATCGTCCTTTTGTTGTTGATCGACAGGCTCATTGATTCCACTGCCTTCCAATACAAGGCTGATATCTTTTTTCAATCCATGCCAGTTTTTGTTCGTGTGACCGGCTACGATGAGTCCATCCCCCTCATCACTCCGCCTGATCCAAATCCTTCTGTGATGCCAGTAGGCACCCTGTATAACACCGATCATGAAGATTGCTCCTCCAAGAGCCAGAATCCAGAGGGTAAGATCTTTATGTACGGTCAAGGCGGATACATCTCTCGTCTCGACCCCTGCAAATGACAATTTATAGTCATTTTCCCCTAAGGGCTCAAGGTTTTTTCGGATTCCTACAAAACTGATTTCACCGTCGGGCTTTTCAGGTGAGAACAATTTAAATAGGAATGCAGGGTTATTCGGAAGGGGAGATTTCGTTTGCGGTTCACCCTGTTCGTTGAATCCGGAGAAATCCGGATAATATCCCATAAGTTCTGCTCTATACCCATCTTCAAAAGTATACGCATTTTGAGGATCGAATAAATCTACGGTGAATTTACCGAAGCTTTTCCCCGACTCTTTATTATCCAGGGTAAAGGACATGGATTTGAATTCATCTAATTTATAACTTGTTTGATAGACGGCAAAATTCCCGAATTTAAGAGGATGGTTTACTTTAATGGAGTCCTCCTGTTCTTTCGTGCGTTCTGCCTTCTGTCCGGGTACACGATCTCCTGATTCCTTATACAGGATCACATCCGATTGGAAATTCTTCGCAATGGTCCCATTTTTGTCAATCGCTTCACCGAATACTTCTTTATCTTTATCCTTGTCGTATGTTTCCAGGGTGAATCCTTTGTTTTCCAAGTAATACTCCTGGTCCGTACCCGGAACGGCTCTCGTTTCTCCTTCGCGGATCCACACCGTTTCGTCGATGTACATCCCCGGAACGAATCGAAGCATGCCTCCGAATAGGAAGATGATCAGACCGATATGATTTACATAGGGACCCCATCTTGAAAAACGGTTCTTCTCTGCAAGGATATTTCCATCCTCTTCCCGGATTTTATATTTTTTCCGGGTCAGTTTTTCTTTTATTATGCCGAGGGGCTCATGATATTCGGTCATGTCCGTTTTTCCATATATCCTTTGACGTTTCAAGAAGCCGACATGTCTTGATACACGTTGGTTCTTCAAGGCGCGATAGAGGGGAATCACCCGGTCCAGGCTGCATATGACGAGGGAAACCCCAATGGATGCAATTAGAAGCAAGTACCACCATGAACTGTATAGATCATGGAAACCTACTGTATAGTATAGTTCTCCGAAGAAACCATAGACATCTTGATAATATTCATCTGCAGGCTGACCATTTGGAATATATTGTTCCTGGGGCAATATCGTTCCCACTGCTGAAGCAACGAGCGTGAGGACGATTAACCACACGCCCACTTTCACAGATGAAAAGAAATTCCAAACCTTATCTATGATCGATTTATTATACGTTTGGGAACGTCTAGCACTCCCCTCGTACCGCATATCATGGAGCTCTTCATTCTTTGCTTCCTCCGTTAAAGCCCGTCCACAGGATTCACAGAGAACGGTACCATTTGGATTCACATGACCGCATACACATTTAATCTCTTTCATGCTAAAACTCCTTATATCAAGTTGAACTGCCTTATGGCTTGATGCTCTCTAAATCTTCAATGATATCGCTTTCTGTCATCGTCCCTGTTATGATCTTTTCTATTTCTCCTTGAGGGTTAATCAGAAAAGTCGTAGGGAGTGGATCGATCCCGTATGCATTCTGCACTTCCTCTTCTTTGTCTACTAATATAGGGAACTCTAACCCATGTTTTGAAACGAATCGGTTGATGAGAAAATCGGATTCCCCTACATTGACAGCTAAAATCTGGACACCTTGAACCTGATACTTCTTAAATTGATTGTTCATATAAGGCATCTCCCTTTCACACGGTTTGCACCATGTTCCCCAGAAGTTCAAGAAGACCCCTTTTCCTTCATAATCGGAAAGGCGGTGTGTATTCCCTTCCATATCCGTCAGGACAAAGTCAGGTGCCTTGTCGCCTTCCTTTAACATTCCTCTTTCATCCTTCGTAAAGTTTGCATAAAGGGTATACGCAACTGCAGAAGTCAGCACAATGAGAATAATGGTCCGGATGAGCAATCTGCGTTTTTTCTTATTCATTTACGTGTGCCTCCCAAATTGAAATCGTTCTCAAGAATGGAGAAGTTTTTCTCTCTTTATAGTAGCAAAGGGCCTGATTTCATAAGCGTTCACTTATGAAATCAGTCCCTGCCATAATGTACGGTTTCATATCCTCATAATGAGCAGAGAAATATCCCATGATTTCAGGGTAAAATTCCTTTCTCATTATATCATTTATCACTTTAAAGTTAATGTAAATTATATGAAGGATATGTGACACTTTCCATGGGTGATTAGTGAATGCTGCCTGTTTCAGCAAGCGTCCTCAATTGTTTCACTTCATGTGGCGTCAGTTCTCTGCCCTCTCCAGCATTCAAGCCGTGGAGCGAGAGGAATGCATATCTTTCTCTTTTCAATTTTTGCACAGGATAACCGAGGGCTTCGAACATCCTGCGGACCTGACGGTTTCTTCCTTCATGAATCGTGATCTCCACGATAGATTTTCCCTGCTTTTTATCGATACTCAGGACTTTCACCTTCGCAGGTGCGGTTATTCCGTCTTCCAGCTTAATTCCTTTTTCAAGCTCACGGATTTTAAATTTAGGCGGGATCCCTTTTAATCTTGCGACATATGTCTTTTCAATCTCATTGCTTGGATGCATCAGGGAATTGGCAAAGTCGCCATCATTGGTTAGCAGCAGAATGCCTGAAGTTTCATAATCTAGTCTGCCGACAGGATAAATTCTTTCCTCGATTTCAGGGAAGAAATCCGTTACAACCTGACGATCTTTATCATCGGTAACAGCCGAGATGACACCTCTTGGTTTATAGAGCATGTAATATACTTTATTTTCTCTTTCGATCTGGATTCCCGTCACTTCAACGCGATCGGAGTGTGACACCTTCGTTCCAAGTTCCTTTACGACTTTCCCATTGACCTTTACTTTACCTTCTATAATTAATTGCTCTGCTTTACGGCGTGATGCCACGCCACTGTGAGCAATTACTTTTTGTAATCGTTCCACGGTCTTTCACCTCATTTAATTTTCAATACATTTACCTTCATGAATTATTACACAATCCAGGCAAAATAGAAAGGCATAAAGGAAAATCGACCATTCGGATCGATGCCTTTATGCCTTTTAATCTTCCCTGCAAGGTGAGACTTGTCATTAAAACTTTAGACTGTTTTCACAAAGATTGTTGTTTACATAAATGTTCCTACATGCTCTGCCGACAGGTGTATGCTTTATGGTGAGGGGAACTGCTCCGCTTTCCACGGACGTTCGGCCGAGTCTCCTCAGCACAGTTCGCTTCCGGGGTCTCGACACGCCCGTTTTTCCGTAGGAGTCTACGCATTTCCCCTCACCCTTTAAATATGCACTTGGTGGCAGAGCTAAAGGTTCTAATAAACTCAGTAAAGATAAAGTGGATTTTACATTTGTTATAAAAAAGCCTTCACTATTTAAAGCGTGATGTGATAGGAATTAAACATGACATTTACGAATTTAGGGAAAAACTCACATTGTTGATTCTCGCTGCAGGTGCTCGACTCCTGCGGGAATTGCGGGAAAGCCTGAAAAGCGGAGGTGGCTTGCTCAGCCCCGACAAGCATATGATGAATGGGCTAAGAAGGCGTTCTTTTGCCTTCTTGGACCATTTATCTTATGACCTCGAGGGGCTAGCCACCGTAGCTGGATCTTGAGACCCCACAGGGCACAGCCCGAGGAGGCAAACTCACGCCCCGCGGAAAGCGGGCACCTGCAGAGGAAATCAACCACTACTCGCTTCGTCAAAAGCAATTATGTTATAAAAACAGCCAATCATTAAAACATGATGGTGACGATGAAGATGGCAGCTGCTATTCCTACTAGATCGGCCAGGAGACCTACCTTCAGTGCATCCCCCATTTTTCGGATTCCGACTGCACCGAAATAAACGGTTAGTACATATAGCGTTGTATCTGTACTTCCCTGTAAGGTAGAAGCCAGTCTTCCGATGAACGAATCAGGACCATGCGTTCCGATGATATCACTCATCATGCCGAGTGCAGCAGTGCCGGAAATCGGCCTTATGATTGCCAGGGGGACGATTTCCGGTGGGATACCCAGTGCAAGCAATGCGGGGCGGATAAGCCCAACAAAGAATTCAAGGGCACCTGATTCCCGAAAGATGGTGATGGCCACCAGCATCCCGATGAGAAAGGGAATAATGGATACGGCAATTTTAATCCCTTCTTTTCCTCCGTCAACAAACGTTTCATACGTCGGGACCTTTTTAATGGTCCCATAGATTAATATAAACCCAATCATGATGGGAATCAGCCATAAGGAAATGGTGGATATCCATTGCATTTACTTCACCTCTCGACGGATACGCCTATAATGAAAATAACGGTCGATCAGAATCGCACCGATGGTGGACAGCATCGTGGCGATCAGAGTCGGTCCTACAATTTCAGTTGGCGAAGCAGAGTCATATTTCATACGGATCGCGATCACCGTTGTCGGAATGATCGTAATGCTGGAGGTGTTTATCGCCAAGAATGTGATCATCGACCTGCTGGCAACATCCCTTCCTCCGTTTAAGCTTTTCAACTGCTCCATGGCTTTGATCCCGAGTGGGGTCGCAGCATTTCCCAAGCCGAACATATTGGCCATCATATTGGAAAGAATATAGCCCATCGCCGGATGGTTATCAGGTATTTCCGGAAACAGCCTCTTCACGAATGGCCTGAATAACTTTGCCAATTTATCAAGTAAACCTGCTTCCTGGGCAATTCTCATAATCCCCAGCCAAAATACTAATACACTGACCAATCCAATACATAAGGTAACAGCTTCATTCGCTGAAGTAAAAATAGCCTCATTGACTTCGGCCATTTTTCCGTTAATGATTGCGAATATCAACCCGATGATGGTCATCCCAACCCATATCAAGTTAACCATGGTCCCGTACCCCTATGATGGATTCGAAGGAATAAGCCCAAAATTTCCACCAGCTTTTTTCTTCTTTCTGTTCGGCTGATGCTTTATAAAAAACGGGAAGGATATCTACTTCCTGATCCCCTAAATACACCACTGCCTTCCCGACTACCTCAGGCACATGCTCACCTTTTATCCATTCCTCCTTTGGCTTCAGCATCTTGTATTCAACCTTGACTTCCTTCACCTCATCATCCGTCAACGTTAATACAGACTCCCGTTTCAGATAGGCATGATCTTTATAGATTTTATCATCCATTTTTTCAATTCTGCCTTTGTCGAGGACGATTTTATAATCATAGTGTTTAAATCCATATTCAAACATACCAATATGATCATTCCAGTCATCTGGACCGTTCAGGGTTACGGCAATCAGATTCTCCCCATCCTTGGAAGCAGTGGAAACGAGCGTTCTTTTTGCCAGTTTTGTATAACCCGTTTTCCCTCCTGTACTATATTTATATAATTCCGTCAGCAATCTATTTTTGTTTTTCCACTTGCGGTCCCACTTTTCATCAGGATTTGGAGCGGTGTGGACTTTGGTGCCTGCAATTTCCTTATACTTATCGTTTTCCATTGAATATCTTGCCAGAACGGCCATATCATACGCAGTCGAATAGTGATCTTCATGGTCGTCCAGTCCGTGGGGATTGGAAAAATGAGTATTTTCCATCCCGATTTCCTTTGCTTTTTCATTCATCATATATACAAAGCCGTCCAGGCTCCCACCTACATATTCTGCAATGGCGACTGCCCCATCATTCCCTGACCTGAGCATCAACCCGTATACGAGATCCTCAAGCTTTATCTTTTCTCCTGCCTTTAAGTAAAGGGAGGAACCTTCCGTGCCTGCTGCGTTCGAAGATACGGTTACTTCCTGATCCATCTTTCCGGACTCCACGGCGAGGATTGCTGTCATGATCTTCGTGATGCTGGCAATGCGACTTTGAGTATGGGCATCCTTTTCATATAGAATACGCCCTGTTTCCTGATCCATTAAGATTGCTTTTTGTGCACTGACTGAAGGTGCAGCCAGAACCTTATTGGAAACAGATACAAACAAAAAAGCACATATAAGAAAATAATATATGTAAAATTTCGCTCTCTTACGATTCACACCCATCTACTCCTTTAAATCTAACGTGTTTGTACAAGTTTATGAGAGGACAAGGGGTAATATGAGTGAAATCTTGAAAGCAAAGGTGTTGATTATACAGGTGAAGTGTTTATCTCCATTTGCCTAAGCCTTGACAAAAACACAACTAATGAAAGCTGTGTCAGGGTACTTGAAAACCCTCCTGTACCCACCAAAAAACAGACAGGACTGTCTTTGAATCTTGACAGTCCTGTCTGTTCATAAATGAATCATTATTCATTTGTTTCCATCGTCTCCTGAAACTTCTCAAAGAACAGGTCGGCTTCGTCCTGGGCGAATTCGTCTTCAATATTGTCAGGTAGAGGCGGAAGCTCCTCGATGCTTTTAAGGCCGAAGTAGTCCAGAAATTCTTTCGTTGTGCCAAATAAGAATGCACGGCCGGTCCCTTCCGCCCTGCCAACTTCTTTGACGAGCCCTTTTGACGTAAGGGTCTGAATGGGACGCTCGGTCTTGACACCCCTGATCTGCTCGATTTCCATCCGCGTGATTGGCTGCTTATACGCGATAATCGCAAGGGTTTCAAGGGCAGCCTGTGACAGAAAACTAACATGGGGGGATTCCACCAGCTTCTTTAAGTAGTCGGCATTTCTTTTTTTGGTCACTAATTGAAAGGTTCCTGCTATTTCAAGGATGTATATGCCTCTATTGGAATCATTCTCATAATCATTCTTCAAGTCTTCAAGGACATCCTTTGCTTTCTGTTCTTCGATTTCCAGTACAGAACAGACCTGTTTCAGTGATAGACCTTCGTCCCCCGCTGCAAACAATAAGCTTTCAAGGACCCCTTTCCAATTAATACTGTTCAACCATTCCAGCCTCCTCTCCAGCTTCTACAAATATTTCCGTGAAGTTTTGTTCCTGGTTGACGATGATTTGTTTCCGCTTCATTAATTCCAGCACAGCAAGGAATGTCACCACAAGATGCTCTTTGCTGTCAGAGGGGAAAAGACTTGTAAAGGATGTACGTCTTTTTAGATTCTGTAAATTATCTAGAATATCAGTCATTCTTTTCTCAATGGATATTTCCTGTCTTGTAATTCTCGTTTGAACAGGTCGTTGAAGTTTTTTCCTTCTCAATAATTTATGAAAAGCTCCAAGCATATCATATAAAGATACCTGAACTTCAGTATTTTTTAAATCGACCTCTTCACTGAATTCAGAAAGGTCACTTGGAGGCTTGGTATACACCTGCCCCCGCTCTTCCTCACGATGTTTCAGCTCATTCGCTGCTTCTTTAAATTTACGATACTCAATCAACCGCTCCACCAGTTCATCGCGGGGATCGTCCTCTTCAAATTCGATTTCATCGTTCATCATGCCTTCATCATGCTTAGGAAGGAGCATTTTACTTTTTATGGCGAGTAACGTCGCTGCCATCACCAGGTATTCACTGGCTACATCCAGTTGCAAATTCTTCATTGTATGTACATATAACATATATTGCTCAGTGATCTGAGCCATAGGAATATCATATATATCAATTTCTAACGAGTTAATCAGATGCAAAAGAAGATCCAGGGGGCCTTCAAAAGCGTCAATCTTCACATTGTATTCCACTTTATCACCAAATTTCTCATAACAATCTTGCAAGAACGCTACTTAATAGTATAGTAGAAAGACTTCTATTCTCCAATAGAAAGTTTTGTATTTACAGGCTTTCCTGTCGTTTTGGCAATGGATTATGCTACAATTTAACTACTTTGCGTCATATGGAGGGATCTTATGGTTTATCCGGAAGCCTATATCGAATACTTAATGTACTTCCATGGAAATCGTGATTATTTTGAATGCCATGAAGTATTAGAAGAGTATTGGAAAGAAGTCGATCCAGGAAACAGGACTTCCCACTGGGTAGGGCTGATCCAGGTGGCTGTTGGGTTTTATCATTATAGAAGAGGCAATCAGACAGGTGCGGTCAGAACATTTAATAAAGCGATCAAGAATATTGAGAGTAATCACAAGGAACTGACCCGTCTTGGGATTCATTCCGGAAAGCTTCAAGCAATGATTGAGGAAACACTCCACCAAATCAGCGAAAACCAGCCGTATCACAGTATCATCCTGCCTTTAATGGATGTTTCACTTTCAAATCAGGTTCAGTTGCGGTGCAGGAAAAATGGCTACATCTGGTGCAGAGAGAGTGACCTGACGAATTCAGCGCTCATCCACCGTCATTCCCTCAGGGACCGCACTGATGTGATAACAGAGCGGAAGAATGCCTTGCGAAAAAAAAGAGGCGGACCACCAGAATAGGCGGTCTGCCTCTTTATTGTTCTTGTTCCTCGTTTTCCGCACCCATTTCATCGCATTTCCCAAAAAATGATGCGGTTTCTGCATTTGGCTTCACTTCAAGCTCCGAGTGCATATCCCTGAGATGTTTCACCATGGATTTCCCGATTCCTTCGTGACGATGTGATGGATTGACTGATATATGTTGAATCTCTAATGTACCTTCAGTTTTATAAACTCCGATTAAACCTACTATGTCCTCTTCTTTCCATAAAAAGAGCTGCCAATTTTCTTCAGTTTCGTATTGCTTCATCGTCTGTTGAAGCTTCTTCAAATCCTTTTCATTTGGCATGAAAGATAATAACCCCATTGCAATCTTTTCAAACGCCTTTTTATACCGAATTAACATATTTACCCCTCGTCATGTTTTATGTCTAATCTATTTATTTCCTATTATAGACAAAAACTAGAAATTTAATTGATATGAACGTTTATTTATCTTACTAAATTTACTTTTATTAAGCAAATCCTACTCCATCAGTTTCCAGCGATGAACATCCAATAGATGACTCCCCACACCAGACCGGCAACGATTAATAACAAGAACAATGCTTTATTACTGATCTTCATGACTGACTCCTTTGTGTTCACTCTATATATTTATGTCATAGTTATTGTATAGTAAAATCGAAATTTGTTAAAGTATGTAATTCGGAATGCGAAAAAAGTAGTCTTTAAGTATGAGATACTTAAAGACTATTACATGTCGTTAAAACTTTACATCGTGGGTAATTAAATCCTCATATGTCTCCCTTCGGACAGCTAACCTGGCTTCCCCTTCCTCGACAAATACGACGGCTGGCCGTGGAATCCGATTATAGTTATTCGCCATCGAATATCCGTATGCACCAGTACAGAAGACAGCGAGAATATCCCCTGCTTCGGGGACAGGAAGTGGCAAGTCCCATATCAACATGTCTCCCGACTCACAGCATTTCCCTGCAATGGACACCGTATCTTCACACATCCGGTCGGCTTTATTCGCTATGATCGCTTCATACTTCGCCTTATATAGGGCAGGTCTGATATTATCGCTCATTCCCCCATCAACCGCTACATATTTCCGGACGCCTGGAACCTCTTTCTGTGATCCCATTGTATAGAGACTGGTCCCTGCATCTCCTACGAGTGACCGCCCCGGTTCAATCCAGATTTCAGGCATCTCTAAACTGTATTTCTCCACTTCCTCTTGCACTGCAGCAATCATTTCCTTCACATATCGAGCCGGAGGGATTGGATCATCATCTTTTGTATATCGAATCCCAAAGCCTCCACCCAGATTAATGACCTTTGGATCAAAGCTGTATTGAGAATGCCACCGGGCGACCTTCTCAATGATTTTCCTGGCGGCGAGAATGAATCCCGTCGTTTCAAAAATCTGCGAACCAATATGGCAATGGAGACCCAACAATTCAATTGTTTCTGAATCCATCGCTGATTTCATCGCTTTCTCGGCCTGACCGTTCTCTAAATCAAATCCGAATTTCGAATCTTCTTGTCCGGTTAGGATATAATCATGAGTATGAGCTTCGATCCCCGGGGTTACTCTTAACAGTACCTTTGTAGCTTCTTCAAGAGATCGTGACAATTCACTCACAAGCTCCAGCTCATAAAAATTATCGACGACGATACAGCCGATCTTATGTTCAATGGCCATCGTTAGTTCTTCCCTCGACTTGTTATTCCCATTAAAATGGATTCGTCCTGGAGGGAACCCTGCCTTCAGGGCCGTAAACAGCTCTCCTCCTGATACGACATCCAGGGACAAACCTTCTTCATCCATTAACTGAAAGATCCCGATACAGGAAAATGCTTTGCTGGCATAAGCAACTTCCGCCTTCACCCCGAGGGATTCAAATGTTTCTTTAAACCCTCTTGCACGTTCTCTGACAAGTTTCGTGTCATATACATAAAGGGGCGTACCATATTGAGCTGCCAGGTCTACGGTACTGACCCCTCCTATCATTAAGCAACCGTTTTTTATTTCTGCTGATTCATGAAGATGCATGAATTGCCTCAGTCCCCTCTATAGTCCACTACTAATTAAACGTAATTTACCACAGAACTAGAGTTGTTGCAATATTCTAAGATTTCGCAGGCTGTTTGTATTTATTTCGCGGCTGGACGATACTCGGTCGAATCTTAGATCCCGGTACCGACTTCCTTACGAGAATCTGCATAAACGCCTTCGGACTGAAAGGCAGGAGCGGCCATAGATACGGTGTATTGAGAGATTTAATATTGGCAACGTATAGAATATACAGGGTGCTGCCGATCATCAACCCTGGAATATGGAAGAACGCAACCATCACCAGGAGAAGCAGCCTTGCCATCTTATTGGCCACACTCAATTCATAACTCGGGGTCGCAAACGTACCGATTGAAGCTACTGCTACATATAAGATCACTTCAGGCTGGAAAAGCCCTACATCGATGGCAATCTGACCGATCAAAACGGCTGCGATCAAACCCATGGCCGTCGAGAGCGGAGTAGGAGTATGAATGGCGGCAATCCTGAACATCTCCACCCCAAGATCCGCGATGAATAATTGAACGATGACCGGGATATTGGTCTGTTCCTGTGGACCGACATACTTGATCGCTTCCGGGAGTAATGAAGGATCTAGGACAAACAGATACCATAAGGGCAAAAGGAATAATGAAGCAAGTACGCCCATAAATCGTGTCCACCGGACAAATGTACCTACCGCAGGTGACTGTCTGTACTCCTCTGCGTGCTGCAGATGATGAAAGAACGTTGTTGGAGTGATGATGACACTCGGGGATGTATCGACAAAAATCAGGACATGCCCTTCTAATAAGTGAGTGGCAGCCACATCCGCTCTTTCCGTGTATCTGACCAGCGGGTACGGGTTATATCCCTGTTTAACAAGAAACTCTTCCACTGTTTTATCTGCCATCGTCAATCCATCGATTTTAATACTCTTCAATTCTTTTTTTATGACTTCGATTAAACTCGGGTTTGCCACATCATCAATATAAGCAATCGAAATATCCGTCTTCGAGCGTTCGCCTATACGGAAAATCTCAAACCGAAGTCTTGGGTCCCTTATTCTTCTTCTAGTTAATGCTGTATTCACGATGATATTCTCGACATATCCATCGCGGGAACCACGCACCACTTTTTCTGTATCAGGTTCTGACGGCTGCCTCCCCGGATAACTTCGGACATCCACGATCAGCGCTTCTTCATATCCTTCTACAAAGACCGCAATCAATCCGGAAAGCACTTCATCGACTGCTTCTTCAATCGTTTTGACGGGTTCGACGGATTGATGCACAAGTCGATTATGTACAATATCGTATAATCTGCTTGTAGCCCGCTCATGATCATTGATCTCCACAAGTTCTTCTACAATTTCAATAATGTAGGATGCATCAGTGAGGCCATTTATATAATAAAAATGAACACCTTTTTTCAAGACCATCAATTTACGGACACCGATGTCAAAGCTTGTGTTCAACCCTACGTGCTCTTTCATATAATCTTCAATGACTTTTAGATCTTTAGGTATCGGTGTTTCTTTCGTCTTTTGAGGCATGATACCCACTCCTTTCTAAGATGATCTCCACTGCTTTTTTCGTAATGGGGGCGCCTTGGGAGTAATGATCCCGCTTGGCCATTTTCCCTATGTCACCAATCCCGACAATCACCGGCACATCCAGTTCATCCAGGCAGTAGACAGTATCCCCCGTTAATCTGCCAACGTCCATTTCAGGTACGCCAAATTTATCTACACCATATGGGGTCAACTCCCCAAATTTATCAATGCACACATCCACCCTGGTCCATTCGGCCTGTCGTGTTTTACTGGCCACGGCGATGATTCCGAGAACCTCTATATCGGAGTGATTCGCAACATATTTCAAGGCGCGCTCCCCGGCACCTTCCCCAATGAATCCACTATCATCAAACATCACAAAGACAGGGTCGTTCTTGGCTCTTTTGATCAGTTTTACGACTTCAGGTCCTGACAGTACAGATGGATTGCCTTTAGAACTTGAGATACACCTTCCCCCATACCCTTTCGCCACACATTCGATGGCGCGCTTGGCGTATTCATCCCCATCTGTTATCAGGATCACTTTCCTTTTATTGTCCATATACAACCCCTGCCTCTTGCAAATTATTGATGAACCAAGTAGAGCCAATGAAATAGTGAACCGAATATCTTCCCGAACACAATCGCCATGATCAGAATCACAATCTGTCCATCAATCCCGATGCGTTTCGCCAGGATGGGAAACACATTCAATACTTCTGTCAACGCAGCGGCCAACAGGCCGATGAACACCCCGCTCATAAGACCGAGGGGGATGAGGACCAGCGGAGAGAAATGGAGTGTGTAATCATTCAGACTGATAAACCCTCCTGCTAGGGCCCCGGTAACGACGGCCATCTCATAGTAATGAATCATTTTCATTGTTTTGGTCAATTGAGTTAACCGGGGGATAATACCCAATACGGTTAAAAAGGCAACAAAGCCCGAGCCTACAGCGAGCCCCCCGGCAAATCCAATAAATACGGTTATCAAAACATTAATGGTCATCCAGTTTCTTCTGACTTTCTTTATTTTCGTGCATAATCACGTATTGATCTAAATCCTGCTGGTAGTTAAACATTTCAACCTCAAGAGGGCTCGGCTCTTCATTGAGTCTTTTTCGGAACACATGATTGAAAAACAAAATCATCCCGAGGCCCAACCCAAACGAGTAAGGAACCTGGAACAATAAAGGATGGGGATCCACCCCTCCTGTCACGAAATGATACAGCCTTTGATGAACTTCTCTCATACTTACATCTTCATGGAAATTCATAATTGCCAGGGCCGCACCGATGAATAATAGTAACCAAACGCCAATGAATAAAGGGAGAGAGACTTTCTTTTTCTCATAAATCACTTCTATAATACTTTGAGTCGGCCCGATCGTTTGAATATCCAGGTCTGGATATACTTTGCATACCTCACTGATGACTTTCATGACATCGATCACGACAATATTCTTATCTGAAGGCGTCACTTGGTGAATCGGGATTTCTCTTACATCTTCTACAATCGTTTCGGATGCTATGATTTGCGCCAGCTGAGAAAGCTTGACCATGCTCTCTTCCCTTACCTGCACTCGATGACGTAAGCGTATATACAAAATACCTTCCATGCAGTTCACTTCCTGAAAACATGATTTTCCCTTCGTACCAATAGTATGGATTAACGTGATTTATTTATGTAATGACCACGGGGATGACTGGGAGAAATAGCTGAACCCAACGTAGGGATGGAAGCACTGGGAAGGACTGGAGTGAGTGGTTTATGAAAACAATTTCAATCAAAAAAATAACCTTGTGGATTCAAAAATTGGATCCACAAGGTTATTTTACCTATGACTCTGTATGCATCTGTTCTTTCATCGTTTGTAAGATCTTCTTCTCTAGCCTCGATACCTGCACCTGGGAGATCCCCAGCCGATCCGCTACTTCCGATTGGGTCTGATCTTTGTAATACCTTAAATATACGATCAGCCGCTCCCGATCATCCAATTCACGGATGGCTTCTTTCAAGGCAATCTTGTCAAACCATTTATTATCCGTATTATCGGCAATCTGATCTAAAAGCGTGATGGGATCTCCATCATTTTCATAAACCGTTTCATGAATCGATGATGGAGCACGACTCGCTTCCTGGGCCATGATCACCTCTTCAACGGAATACTCAAGATGGTCGGCAAGCTCGCTGACGGTCGGGACCCTTCCGAACTTCTTGGAGAGCTCATCCTTTGCTTTCCTGATCTTATTCCCCATTTCCTTCAGGGAACGACTCACCTTCACTGTCCCATCATCCCGAATGAAACGCTGGATCTCCCCGATAATCATCGGAACCGCATAAGTCGAAAACTTGACATCGTAGCTTAAATCAAACTTATCCACTGATTTCAGCAACCCGATACTGCCTATTTGAAAGAGATCATCCGGCTCATAACCACGATTGAGAAAACGTTGGACGACGGACCATACGAGGCGCATATTCTTCTGGACGATTAAATCCCTGGCGCTCTGGTCACCATCCTGACTTTTCTTTATCAGGTCTTTCACCTCGTGATCTTTCAAAAAGGTCTGTTCCTTTTCATTTTTCACTTCGACATCCATGGGCACGACTCCTTAATTGCATAGCGCTTTACTATTGGTCAAGTGCTTCTTCAACCTTACCGTGGTGCCTGTACCTGGGTGTGATGACACTTCTATTTCATCCATGAAATTCTCCATGATCGTAAATCCCATCCCGGAACGCTCAAGCTCCGGCTTGGAGGTGTAGAGTGGCTGACGGGCTTCTTCCACATCCCCGATTCCAATCCCTTCATCGCGGATGGTCATATCAATGAACCCATCCTCTTCCATGATCACGGAAATATAAACCGTCCCATTCGGTCTGTTATCATACCCGTGAATGATGGCATTGGTCACGGCTTCCGAGACGACGGTCTTGATTTCAGTCAACTCATCCATTGTCGGATCGAGCTGGGCAATAAATGATGCCACAGTCACGCGGGCAAAAGATTCATTTTGGCTTAAAGAACTGAATTGAATATTCATTTCATTTCTCATATCATGCGACCCCCAATCTTTGTAATGCGTTTTCTTCAGACGGCTCAAGACGAATGATCTTAAACAACCCTGACATTTCAAATAATCGGTTTACAGAAGGGGAAATCGCACATACCACCATTTCTCCATGCTTTTGCTTGATCTGCTTGTATCTGCCCAAAATGACACCCAATCCGGAACTATCCATAAAGCTTAATTCCTCTAAATTCAAAATGATATGCTTCACATTCTCACTTTCAATCAGGCTTGAAGCTTTTTCTCTCAGTTCATCGGCGGTGTGATGATCCAACTCACCACTTAAACGGACACACAGTACATCTTTTTTGACTTCTAAGTTAATAGCAAGACTCACTATCAGAAAGCCTCCTTCTCTGTCGTATAGTGAGTCATTTCGCTATTCTTTTAGTGAATTCCTTCTCCATGACAAAACTAGAAGGAATTCGTCATAATTAGAGGTTATTTTCTGAAGGTCATTACTTACCTACCTTCGTAAAAAGTCCAAAGGATTTTTTATATAATTCCCACCAGCTGGCATCGTTTATATTTTTCTTGGCCACAAGGGTGCTTTCGACTACTTTTTTCCCTTTATTCATCACCACGAGTGTCCCGACTTTGTCTCCTTTTTTAATCGGGGCTTTCAAGTCTTTCGACAAGGTGATTTTCTGCTGGATCCCATCTAGCTTTTCACCTTTTTGGGTAAGGAGGGATATAGGTTCATCCGTTACAGCATCCACTTTATTTTCCTTCCCTTTTGAGACTTTCACCTTTGCCAGGGAATCTCCTTTTTTGAAGAGGGGTTTGGTCGAATACTGATTGAAGGCATAATCAAGCATTTTGCTGACCTCATTGTTACGTTCCTTTGGAGTCGGGGCACCGAACACGACCGCAATCACTCTCATATTGTCTTTCTTTGCCGTCGCCGTCAGGCAATATTTCGCCTCATTCGTGAAACCTGTTTTCAAACCGTCCACCCCTTCATAAAAGCGGACTAATTTATTTGTATTCACAAGCCAGAACTTTTTATCCGACCCTTCCCGTAAATAGGATTCATAGCTGCCTGTAAATTTCGTGATTCCATCATATTTAAGAAGTTCTTTCGCCATCATGGACATATCATGGGCCGAGCTGTAATGATCTTTGGACGGTAAACCTGTCGGGTTTTTGAAGTGAGTGTCCTTTAATCCGAGCTCCTTCACCTTTTTGTTCATTTTCTCAACAAATGCTTCTTCGCTTCCTGCAATATGCTCCGCCATCGCGACTGAGGCGTCATTGGCCGACCCAATGGCAATCCCCTTCAGCATTTCTTTAACTGACATGCTTTCACCCGGCTCGAGGAAAATCTGTGATCCACCCATCGATGCAGCGTACTCACTTGCACGCACTTTGTCATCCCACTTGATCTGACCTTTTTCAAGGGCTTCCATGATGAGGGTCATGGTCATGATCTTGGTCATGGAAGCAGGTGCCAGCTTTTCATGGCTGTTTTTCTCATAAAGCACCGCTCCTGTATCACGCTCAATCAAAATGGCTGATTTCGCCACGTCGGCGAGCTCCGATTTCTTCTCCTGAGCAAATCCCATAGAAGGAAATAGAAAAGCTGTTAACACAAATGTCACCACTATATACGCAAAACGTTTCATCCAACTGTCCTCCAATCAAAATCTCGTTATTATTCCATACTCATAGATCCATTTTTTCCATCCTCATCATTTTTATACAATGATTGGTAAAAAAGTGGTGGGGTAGAGGAGCGTTTGATGGAAGCGGGAGAGGAGCTAGGTGTAAAATGGTTGTTTGTTGAAGAAATGGGGATTGAATTTGAAAAAATGTGAATTTAGAATGAGAAATGATTATTTGGCTTGAGGATTTGCTATTTTGAAACTGCTTCAGTTGGGGGTTGAACGCTTTAAAGAGGCTCTGTTTTATGAGTTCGTCTTTTTCATTGGTGATTGCGTCATTTTCTTCAACAATTGCGTTTTATTACAATAAGTGGAAAATATCACTCCTCACTCTACTAAAACTCATCAAAAAAAGCCTCTGCCGAAGAGAAATATTCCTCTTGGCAAAGGCCTTGATCGAACATGATGAATCAACCCGTGATTTCAGTGTGAATCAACGTAGGCGCATCCACATGTTCAGATGTCACTTTGATGCTTTCATATAGCTTCTCTTTAACCTTGTCGATGTTTTCGTCATTGCTGTAGATCGTCGCAAGGGAATCCCCCGCTTTGACCTCATCGCCAATTTTCTTGCGAAGTTCAAGACCGACGGCTAAGTCGATCACTGAATCTTTCGTCGCCCGTCCTGCCCCAAGCCACATAGCAGCCGTTCCAACTGCATCAGCGACTATCTCAGATACATAGCCATCCTGTTTCGCTTCAAGCTCGATCTTGTACTCCGCTTGAGGCAGCTTGGAAGGTTCATCCACAACGGATGGATCTCCTCCTTGAGACTCCAGGAAGACTTTGAAGTTCTCAAGAGCTGAACCATCTTCAATGGCTTTTTGTAATAACGCCCTCGCTTCATCCAACGTTGAAGCTTTCTCCGCAAGGAACACCATGTGGCTTCCAAGGGTCAGGCACAGTTCCGTTAAGTCCTCAGGTCCTTCCCCTTTTAACGTATCGATCGCTTCTTTCACTTCCAACGCATTCCCGATCGCATATCCAAGAGGCTGGCTCATGTCTGAGATGACCGCCATCGTTTTTCTTCCGACGTTATTCCCGATGTTCACCATTGCTTTGGCAAGGTCCTTTGAATCGTCAAGCGTCTTCATGAAGGCACCGGCACCGGTTTTTACGTCAAGGACGATGGCATCGGCACCCGCTGCAATCTTTTTACTCATGATCGAGCTTGCAATCAGAGGGATACTGTTGACCGTTGCCGTCACATCACGCAGGGAATACAGCTTTTTATCGGCAGGTGTCAAGTTACCGCTTTGACCGATGACGGCAAGTTTATTCTTATTCACAAGGCGGATGAACTCCTCGTTTTCGATTTCCACATGAAATCCTTCTACGGATTCAAGCTTATCGATGGTTCCCCCGGTGTGACCAAGACCCCTTCCGCTCATCTTCGCTACAGGGACACCGACAGATGCCACAAGTGGTCCAAGAACAAGTGTGGTTGTATCACCGACTCCTCCTGTAGAGTGCTTATCCACTTTGATTCCTTCAATGGCGGACAGATCAATTTGATCTCCGGATTCCACCATGGCCATCGTCAGGTCTGCTCTTTCTCTATCGCTCATATCTTTAAAGAAAATCGCCATTGTCAGGGCACTCACCTGATAATCAGGGATGCTGCCATCTGTATACCCTTCCACGATGAATTTAATTTCTTCCGTAGATAATTCTTTTCCTTCGCGTTTCTTCTCTATTAAGTCAACCATTCTCATTGTATTCACCCATTCTTCTAAAATTAATCCACTTTTATAACGATTTTACGATCTCTTTTACATATGAAAGGAAATTAGCACGTACCATTTCCGTCGTTTCCATGACTTCATCATGGGAAAGAGGCTGATCCAGAATCCCTGCAGCCATGTTTGAAATACATGAAATCCCCAATACCTTGATTCCTGCATGGCGGGCCACGATGACTTCAGGTACCGTTGACATTCCGACTGCATCTCCACCCAGGGTGCGGGCAAGGCGAACTTCAGCAGGCGTTTCATATGTAGGACCGGTATTTCCTACATACACACCTTCCTGCACTTCAATGGATAATTTTCCAGCGATTTCTTTCGCTTTTTGACGAAGTTCTTTACAATAAGCCTCTGACATATCCGGGAATCTCGGTCCCAAGCGGGAATCATTCGCTCCAATGAGTGGATTGCCACCCATGTTGTTGATATGATCGGAAATCAGCATTAAATCCCCAGCCTGGAAGCTTTCGTTCACCCCGCCGGCTGCATTTGTCACAATCAGCACTTCAACGCCCAGCTCTTTCATGACGCGTACAGGGAATGTCACTTTATCGAATCCATACCCTTCATAGTAATGGAAACGCCCTTGCATAGCGACAACTTCCTGTCCGGCTAATTGTCCGAACACAAGCTGTCCGGCATGTCCCGCTACTGTTGAAACAGGGAAATCAGGAATTTCCTTATAAGGGATCTTCACTGAGTTTTGGATTTCATCTGCCAGTACGCCAAGTCCTGATCCAAGGATCAATCCGACCTTAGGCTGTCCTGTATATTGATTTTTTAAATGATTTGCTGCATTTTGGATGTTCTCGTAATTCATCTTATTACTCCTTTTCAACGTAAAGAGGAGGAAATGAGCTTTCCGCTTCATCCCTCTCTCCTGCTTTTATTTTTTCTTTCCCTTATTTCAATTGAGCCAGGAAGCTTTGCCCGAACTTCGGCATTTTCACATTAAAGTTATCAGCGACCGTTGCCCCGATATCTGCGAATGTTTCGGAGATCGGCAGTTTCTTCCCTTCTTTAAATCGTTTGGAATATACAAGAAGTGGAACATACTCTCTCGTATGGTCTGTCCCCGGTGCAGTAGGGTCATTTCCATGATCCGCCGTGATGATGAGAAGATCATCTTCCGTCATTTTGTCAAACACTTCCGGCAGTCGCGCATCGAACTCTTCCAGTGCTTCCCCGTAGCCTTTGGGATCACGACGATGTCCGTATAACGCATCAAAGTCCACAAGATTCAGGAAGCTTAGACCTGTGAAGGACTGATCGAATGTTTTGATGAAACTGTCCATTCCGTCCATATTATGCTTCGTACGGATCGAATCGGTCACACCTTCACCATTGTAGATATCCGAAATCTTTCCGATGGCGATCACGTCCAGTCCTGAATCTGTCATTTCATTCATGACCGTACGCTCAAACGGCTTCAACGCATAGTCGTGGCGATTGGATGTCCGTTTGAACTCCCCTGGTTCACCCACGAACGGACGGGCAATCACACGTCCGACGAGGTATTCCTCTTCTTTCGTGATTTCACGGGCAATCTCACAGATTTTGTACTGCTCTTCTATCGGAATGATGTCTTCATGAGCTGCGATTTGAAGAACGGGATCTGCAGATGTATACACAATGAGAGCTCCTGTTTCCATATGCTCTTTTCCCAGTTCTTCAATGATTTCAGTGCCACTCGCAGGCTTGTTTCCGATGATCGTCCTGCCTGTTTCGGCTTCAAGTCTTTGAATCAATTTTTCCGGAAAACCATCCGGGTATGTCTTGAACGGCTTATCGATATTCAGGCCCATGATTTCCCAATGGCCGGTCATTGTGTCCTTCCCGACTGACGCTTCCTGCATTTTTGTGTAGTATGCAAGAGGTTTATCAGCTTTTTCAATACCCTTTACTTCTTTAATATTGGAAAGGCCGAGCTTCCCGATATTCGGCATCTTCAGTCCATCCATATGTTCAGCAATATGACCGAGCGTATCTGTTCCTTTGTCGTTGAACAGTTCTGCATCAGGCGCTTCGCCGATACCGACAGAATCCATTACGATCAAGTGAACCCGTTTGTATGTATAGTTACTCATTATAGTAAACCTCCTAAATATTAATCCATTTTTAAAAAAGCGGTTACATTTTCGACCTTCAAACGTATCTTACCCTTATCTGCTTTGAAGCAATCGACAGGATTTAACGTCAGAAGTCTGACATCTATATTCTACTTTTCCCTTACAAAAAAAACAAGAGAGATCCCTTAAAGAAGCGTAATTTCTTTGTGGAATCCCTCTTCATTCTATTAAGCTCTAGGATGGAATTGCGAATAGACATCCTTTAAGCGTGTTTTCGTCACATGTGTATAGATTTGCGTCGTGGAAATGTCTGCATGACCAAGCATTTCCTGTACTGCCCTGAGATCCGCCCCATTCTCCAACAAATGAGTGGCAAATGAATGACGAAGCGTATGAGGTGTCAAATCCTTCTCGATATTGGCTTTCTTGGCAAGGGCCTTTAAATTCTTCCAGAAGCCTTGTCTTGTCAGCCCTTTTCCATGGTGATTCAGGAATAAATGATCATCACGGTGCTTCTTGCTCCGTAATTTCAATCGTGCATCACCTAAATATTTCTCGAGGACATCCATGGCCGTCTGCCCGATCGGGATAATCCGCTCTTTGTTCCCTTTTCCGATGCACCGGACAAATCCCATGGTCAAATGGACATCTTCCAATTGAAGCTGGATGAGCTCGCTTACCCGTATCCCCGTCGCATAAAGAAGCTCAAGCATCGCCTTGTCCCTCATCCCTAAAGGCGTCGATTCTTCAGGAGCTTCGAGTAAAGCCTCCACTTCAGCTATGCTCAAGATCCTCGGGAGTGTCCTCTCGGTCTTAGGTGTCTCGATATGAACAGTCGGATCTTGTTCCGTCGTCTTTTCCCTCAATAGGAATTGATGAAAGGACCGTATCGATGCCACGTGACGGGCAACGGTCTTTGAAGATTTCCCCTGGTTTTTCAAATGGCCGAGAAATTGAAGAATATTCACTCGTGAAACGGCATTTAATTCCGCCACTTCCTCAACCTTCGATAAATATAAGGCATAATTCTTTAAATCGCGTTGATACGACTCGATCGTATTTTTTGCAAGCCCTTTTTCTACTATTAAAAAGTGCATGAAATCTTGAATATGGTCTTCCACACTGCATTACTCCCCGTTCATATAAAAAAATAATAATCGGTCATACCAATGGCTTTCTTCCTCTGTCACGGAAGAATAAACCTTTACCGCCGCTCCCTCTGGCTCATCATATTTGTGATAACCTTCGTATTCTTCACTTATCCACATGATACCATAGTAGAACAAAATCGTTGAACCCGTAAATAAAATAAACACCTTAATGGTCTGCCATACCATTTGAACCCCTTTTATCATCCTGTCGTCCTCCATATTCGCTTGCTTATTAATACAAGCTATGACGATTTTGAACCGTTTTATACCTTATGGAGTCAGAAACCGCGAAAAATTCCGGGAGAGTATAAAAAAAGCCTTAAAGAGTATGTATGGGAGGTTTCCGATTTCAGAAACAACACAGGGGTCTTTAAGGCTTTCCGGCATCATCTTATTCTTCTGGATCCTCTTCTTTATCCTGACATCTGGAACAAATGCCATGAAAGGTGAGGCGGTGGTCTTTTATTTTAAACTTCCAGTCTCGTTCGACAATCGTTTCAACGTCTTCTAAGAGATCATCTTGAATTTCATCAACAGCTCCACATTCAATGCATACTAAATGGTGATGGAAGTGGGCTGCCCCTTCTTGCCTGAGATCATAACGCGATACACCATCGCCAAAATTGATTTTATCTACAACTTTCAGTTCAGACAACAATTCCAATGTACGATATACGGTCGCCAGTCCAATTTCCGGAGATTTTTCCTTAACGAGGAGGTATACATCTTCGGCGCTGAGGTGATCTTCTTCATGTTCCAATAACACGCGTACCGTAGCTTCGCGCTGTGGCGTAAGCTTGTAGCTGGCAGAATGAAGCTGTTTTTTTATTCGTTCAATGCGGCTTTCCATAGTCCTCTCCTCCCTCGTCAATGTCTTTACTATTATATCAAAAAGGGAAGAATAAGCAAAATAAAATAATTATAATCAAACAAATAAAACGATTCTTATATAAGAATCGTTTTATTTAATTTTCCCTATGACCGCTTCCATTAAAGTAGGTGAAAGATAGGCTTCAATACTTGCGGCTATGGTGACGATTCCGATGGCCACCACCATGAAGATGACGTATCTGGACAGAAACGGAATCATCTGGAACTGCAGGGACGACGTGCTCCTCATAAAGATCTTCCGGATCAATGTCAGGGAGAAGTTAGCGCTGATCGCCCCGATGAAGATGAATGCCGGAATGATGATAATATTTTGTGGAAGCACGCTCACAAAAGACAATAAAAATCCGCTCCACCCCATTTGATTCACGAGGAAACCGACTGAGAAGCCAACTACGACACCTTTCATAAATAATAGGACGAAGATGAGGGGCAGCCCGATGATCGAGATCCCGAGGAGCCACATCAATCCGAGATACTTCACATTATGGAGGAAACTCTGACGGAAGAGCTCTTCGGCTGACGTCATACTTCCATCCTCCATCTCACTAAAGAACTTACTTAAATAGAAATAAAGGTCCTCCTTTTGGGCGAATGATAAAGAATTCACGACAATCGCACCAAAAATGATCCCCATTAAAAACAATGTAATGATAAATAAATAGATTGAGGAATGTGCTTGTACATGTTGAACGAGTGGATTTGAATTTGACATTTTTTTGCGCATCACAGTGCTCCTCCTAGATATCGATTACTAATCTATATGTGAGGTTGGCCACGTTTATTCTATTCTATTCTATTGAACTTCCACAGGGATAAACGTATAATCATAGAAACCTTATTGTGGAAGTGGAGGAACATACTATGAAGAACCACAGCCTAATCAAGTTCCCTGAACGTATCGAAACCCCCCGCCTATTTATTAGACCGTGCATGCCCGGGGACGGACCTGCCGTGTTTAGAGCGATATCTGAATCCAGGGAGGAATTAAAACGATGGCTTCCCTTCGCCCGTAAAGAACAAACCCTTGAAGATGTGGAAGCCGGGGTACGGGATTCCTATGCAGAATTCATAAAAAAGACCGACATCAGACTACATATTTATTTGAGAGAAACGGACGAATTCATCGGGTCTACAGGACTTCACCGCATTGATTGGGACGTTCCTAAAGTGGAAATCGGGTATTGGCTTCATACAAGGTACACGAAAAAAGGGTATATGGTCGAAGCAGTGAAGGAGCTGACCCGTTTCGCCCTAAACGACCTCTCCTGTAAGCGGGTTGAGATTCGTTGTGATGAGAGAAATGCGGCTTCACGGAAGGTCCCTGAGAAACTTGGGTTCAAGCTGGAGGGGATTTCAAGGTATGATCACCTTGATGAGAACGGTATTGATGCACGTGATACATGTGTGTATTCACTGATTCCAGGAGATATGATTAAGAGTTGATTCCTGTAAGGAAATTCGTTCCCGGAATAATTGCGTCGAAATCGGAGTAATCGCGTCAATTTATCATTTATTGCATATTTTCCCATATCAATCGAAAAGCTGGACCCCATTTCGACAGGCGTCCAGCTTTCCTTCACCATTCCCTCTTATTTCGCAAGCTTCTGCAGTTGCAAATATTGAACTGCATACGCCGTTTTTGCATCATAAATCTTCTGTTCTTTGATGAGCTGCAATGCCTCTTCTACTGTCACTTCAATCAACTCGACAAATTCATCTTCATCCGCTTCTTTTGATTCCTGAATGGGATAAATATCGTGAGCTATATACAAGTGAACAAGCTCATTTGCAAATCCAGGCGACGTATAAAATGAAATCAAATGTTCCAGATTTCCACATCCATAACCCGTTTCTTCTTCCAATTCACGCAGGGCGGTTTTATCCGGCTCTTCCCCCGGCTCAAGCTTCCCGGCTGGAATTTCGATGATGGATTTCTCCAGCGCTTTGCGGTACTGCTCCACCATCACCACTTTCCCTTCCGGTGTCAATGCGATGACCGCTACTGCTCCAGGGTGCCTTATCAGTTCCCGCTTGGATGTCTTGCCGTTTGGAAGCTCGACTTCATCCACTTGAAGATCAATGATTTTCCCTTGATAGATCGTTTCTGTTGTAATCGTCTTTTCTTCAAATTTTTTCATCGTTCAACTCTCCTTGTTCTGTCATCGACCTTGTCCTCATACATTTTACCATATCCCATTCGAGGATCGAGGTGAAAACCCTTGAAGGTGATTGTTGAAAAGGACCGGATCATCCTGGTAGGGAAAGCATGGGAAATCAAGGCGAAGCTGAAGGAATATAATCGAACCTACGTTACTGTCAAGGAATGGATCGACGCAAATCGTTGAATCCGACCGTTTTCTTTGTTTATTCGTCCCCACTTTCGTTAATATAATAGAGAGTGCTAATGTCGAAAGGACGGATACCATGGAAAAAAGACGGATAGGAAACTCTGATTTATTAGTATCAAAGATGGGACTCGGGTGTATGTCCCTTGGAACCGAAGAGAGCGCCGCGAAGGAAATTGTGCAGCACGCTTTAGAAAATGGAATCAATTATCTTGATACTGCTGATTTATATGACTTTGGCCAAAATGAAGAAATCGTCGGCAACGCCATTCGTGATGTCCGGGACGACATCATCCTGGCCACCAAAGGTGGGAACCGCTGGAATGATGTCGATGATGGCTGGCGCTGGGATCCTTCAAAATCCTATATCAAGTCTGCCGTGAAGGACAGCCTTTCCCGCCTGAAAGTGGACTATATCGACCTTTATCAGCTTCACGGAGGGACGATCGAAGACGATTTTGAAGAAACGATCGCTGCATTTGAAGAATTGAAGAAAGAAGGGCTGATTCGCCATTACGGCATCTCTTCCATCAGGCCGAATGTCATCAAGCGATTTCTACGTTCTTCTTCCATTGATAGCGTCATGATGCAGTACAGCTTACTGGACCGCCGACCGGAAGAGTGGATGGACCTGCTCGATGAGAATAAGGTGAGTATCGTTGCGCGGGGTCCTTTGGCAAAAGGACTCCTTTCCGAAAAGATGCTTTCCAAAGCTTCTGCGAAAATGAAAGAAGATGGCTATCTGGACTACTCTTATCAAGAGCTTGAAGAAACACTGAAGTCCATCCATGGGAAAATGGGTGACGACCGTTCAATGAACGATCTTGCCCTTCAATATATTCTCGCTCATGAGTCGGTTGGTGCTGTGATCCCTGGCGCTAGCTCCGTTCAACAGCTTCAGGAGAATATCGACGCAGTGAATGCGGAACCTTTATCTTCCGAAGAGCTTGACATGCTAAAACAGTTAACCAAATTGACACGATATGAGCAACATAGGGACTGAGAAAAAAATAAGCGGGTCAGGGTTTATTGGTTCCCTTCCCGCTTATTTTTTTCATACCAGCTTAACGCCTTTTCCTCAAGGTCCTTCACAAATTGATCCTTCCCTTGAATGTAGCCATCCATATCATGCGGAAACTTCTTTGCAAGCATTGATTTCAAGTCACCGTATCGTTTGGCTTCCTTGTCAAATTCCCTCAAATAATCACGAAACGCCAAGTGCCTGACTACATGATCGATGCCATAAGGGAAAATATGAAGATGTACGGCTCTCTCATTCCCTTCTCCTTTATAGAAGTAGCGGCGGTTCGGGATGCCATTCTCACCTTTTCCGACAAAATCCAGTTGCCTGAATTGTTCTCTACGTTCATCAACGCTCTCTAAGCTTAGTACTTCTATCATTATATCTATTATCGGCTTAGCAGCCAAACCCGGTACGGAGGTTGAACCGATATGATGGATGATTGCGTCAGGAAGGAGCTTATTCAGACTGCGTTTTTCATTTTCAAATTTCTCCTGCCAGTCTGCTTGATGAGGCACCACTCTTACTTCCCTCATCAATCCTTGTAGTTCTTCCAATTCATATTGCTTTCATTCAACAGCTCTTCGAAACTTTTATTCTTTTCACGCTGTTTTTTCTCTTCTATTTTCCGAATGCGCTCTTCTTCCTTCTTCACAGACTCTACTTTTTCAAGCTCTGCCTTCTTCTGCTTCAGTTGTTCGAAGATGTCCCCGTTGATGGAATTTTTCAACGTCAATTCGGCTTCCTGTTTCTTTTTCTTGGACATGTTCTGATTCCCCCTATCTGTCATAGTTATAAATCTTTTTTTCTCTTTAGTCAAAAGGCAGGCTCAAAAAAGCCGGTCAAAAGAGGTACTCTCCCCTTCTAACCGGCTCTTTCCATCAATACGCTTCCAGTACTACATCATCCCCTACGATCAACGTCGCATCTGTGGATGATTGGATATCCTCCACAGAGAAGCCGTTGGCTACTTCGCGAAGGAGAAGTCCTTCATCCGTGACGTCCATTACTGCGCGATCCGTGATGATGCGGTCAACGACGCCTTTTCCCGTCAAAGGCAGGGTGCATTCTTTCAGGATCTTGCTTTCACCTGCCTTATTGACATGTTCCATGATGACGATGATACGCTGGGCTCCGTGAACGAGGTCCATCGCTCCGCCCATCCCTTTGATCATTTTCCCCGGGATCATCCAGTTGGCGAGGTCCCCGTTTTCGGCTACTTCCATTCCACCAAGGATGGCGATATTGATATGCCCGCCACGAATCATTCCGAATGACTCCGAGCTATCAAAGTAAGAGGAGCCCGGAATCGCCGTAACAGTCTCTTTTCCGGCATTGATGAGGTCGGCATCGACTTCATTTTCACCCGGATATGGTCCGATTCCGAGTAATCCATTTTCAGATTGAAGGACAACCTGTTTGTTTTCTGTTATATAGTTGGCAACCAGTGTAGGCATCCCGATTCCTAAGTTCACATAGAAACCATCTTCTATTTCCTTTTCCGCTCTTCTTGCGATTCTTTCACGCATTTTGGCACGATCCATCCCGTTCCACTCTCCCTTCTATGCTTGTCTCACTGTTCTTCTTTCAATCCGTTTTTCCTGCTCGGCCTGTATCAGACGCTGCACGTAGATGCTCGGTGTGTGCACTTCATTCGGGTTGATCTCCCCGATTTCAACCAGTTCTTCCACTTCGGCAATCGTCACTTTCCCCGCAGCTGCAATCATCGGATTAAAGTTCTGCGCTGTTTTGTTGTAGATCAGATTCCCCATCTTATCGGCCTTCCACGCACGTACAAGTGAGAAGTCGGCTGTATAGGCTTCTTCCAGCAGATATTCTTTCCCATTAAATGTGCGGGTTTCTTTCCCTTCCGCTACCGGTGTCCCGACTCCTGCAGGCGTATAGAATGCAGGGATCCCTGCACCTCCTGCGCGGATCTTCTCGGCAAGTGTCCCTTGGGGAACCAATTCCACTTCGAGCTCACCTGATAATACCTGTCTTTCAAATTCTTTATTTTCGCCGACATAAGAACCTATCATCTTATCAATCTGTTTATTTTTCAGTAATAAACCCAGGCCCCAATCGTCTACCCCACAGTTATTGGAAATGACAGTCAGGTTTTTCACTCCTTTTTCCACAAGGGCAAGAATGAGTTTTTCAGGGATCCCGCACAGGCCGAATCCTCCAACCATCAATGTTGCTCCATCGTGAATATCTGCCACCGCTTCGTCATATGAAGTGTATACTTCTTTCATTGTATTCCCTCCTTGAATCTGGATTTTCCCATTCCTTATTTATGAAGTTCAACAACTGTCGCTACTCCCTGTCCCCCACCGATGCAAAGGGTAGCAAGTCCATTTTGGACGCCTCTTTTCTTCATCTCATGGATCAGCGTCACCAGGATTCGTGTTCCGCTCGCTCCAATCGGGTGACCAAGTGCTATGGCCCCCCCGTTTACATTAAGGGCATCCTTTTTGAATTGAAGCTCTTTATCCACTGCCAATGATTGTGCGGCAAATGCTTCATTGGCTTCAATCAATTCCATATCCTCAATCGTCATCTTCGTTTTTTCCAATACTTTTTTAACGGCGGCAACCGGTCCGATTCCCATGACACTCGGATCTACACCTGCATTGGCATTCCCTTTGATCGTCACGAGAGGCGTGATGCCAAGTTCGTCTGCTTTCTTCCTGGACATGACGACAACAGCAGCGGCCCCATCATTGATGCCCGATGCATTACCTGCTGTCACCGAGCCATCTTTTTTGAAGGCAGCCCGCAAACCGGATAACTTCTCGGCCGTTGACCCTTTACGTGGGAACTCATCCTGCTTGAACACAACCGGATCCCCTTTTCGCTGCGGGATGGAAACCGGAACGATTTCATCATCAAATCGGCCGGATTCCATGGCAGCAGCAGCTTTTTGCTGACTCCATGCTGCGAATTCGTCCTGTTCTTCTCTTGAGAGAGAGTAACGGTCACATAGATTTTCTGCCGTCACACCCATATGGTAATCATTAAAGGCACACCATAAACCGTCTGAAATCATGCTGTCGACGACTTTCTGGTCCCCCATCTTGTATCCTTCCCTAGCTCCTTTTAGTAGATATGGAGCCTGACTCATATTTTCCATTCCTCCTGCAACGATGATATCTGCATCCCCGGAAAGGATTGCCTGTGTTGCGAGATGAACCGTTTTTAATCCTGATCCACACACTTTATTAATCGTCATGGCCGGTACCTGTTCAGGCAGTCCCGCTTTGATGGATGCTTGACGAGCCGGGTTCTGTCCCAACCCTGCCTGCAACACATTCCCCATGATCACTTCATCAACATCATTACCACTTAAACCAGCCTTCTCCAGGGCATCTTTAATAACTATCGCACCAAGCTCCGGAGCGGAAATGCCTTTTAAAGATCCGTTAAAGCTTCCGATGGCCGTGCGTACTGCACTCACAATGACAACTTCATTCGACATCGTTCTTCCTCCCTTTCTCTTCTGACTGATGTGCTTGCCTATTTATAGATAAAACAGTTCCACTTTTACTCATTCTATGTAAGCGGTTAAATTCCTCTAAATTCGTCAAAAAATTTTTATATTGATTTATATGTCGAAATCTTCTTAAAATGAAGGGGGAGGAGTGAAAATGATGATTTTACCTAAAAAAGCCACAATCATTGAAGTAGGTCCGAGAGACGGCTTGCAAAATGAAAAGAACTTTGTCCCGACGGACGTTAAGAAAGAATTTATCCTTCGGTTGAAACAATCAGGTGTGAAAGAAATGGAGTTGACTTCGTTTGTTTCTCCCAAGTGGGTTCCACAAATGCAGGATGCGAATGAGATTGTCGACTCCTGCATGACACTGGATTCACGCGATATGGTACTTGCTCCTAATAAAAAGGGGATGGAACGGGTATACGAAACAGACTGCCGGTCTGTCGCAGTATTCGTTGGCGTGAGCAATTCCTTCAATCAAAAAAACATCAATAAAACGACCAAGGAAGCCATGAAAGGACTAGCCCCTCTCATTGCGGAGCTGAAAGAAAAGGGTTATTTCGTGAGAGCGTGCATTTCAACCGCTTTCTACTGTCCATATGAAGGGAAGATCTTACCGGACGATACTCTTTCCCTTTGTCAGGAATTCGTTTCATTAGGTGTGGATGAATTGAGTGTCGCCGATACGGTCGGACGGGCTAATCCGTCAGAAGCCTATCATCTTTTTGCATTATTGAAGCAAGAATTACCCGACACACTGCTTACGGCACATTTTCATGACACCCGTAAGATGGCGCTCGCGAATATCCTTGCGTCCCTTGAAGCGGGAATCGACCGCTTTGACACCAGTGCAGGCGGACTTGGAGGCTGCCCTTTCGCCCCCGGTGCCACAGGGAATGTAGCGACGGAGGATGTTGTGTATATGCTCGAGGAAATGGGAATTTCCACAGAAGTCGACCTCGAGAAACTCGCCCTTGCCATCGACGTTGTTAAACCTCATATCAGCCGTCCGATCGAAAGCGGTTATTACCGCCTTTATGAATTGAATCAATAGTGCATATGTCCTCTCGCCTCCGAGCATTCTAAAGGGGATAACCTTTAAGGAGATGAATCACATGAGCCAAAAACGCGATAAAGGATTCAGTCAAAAAGGCAAACCGAATGCAGATACGGTTTCTAACACCATGGCGAAAGAAGAACTGGATAAAGCCATTCACCCTGCTAAAGGACAAAATGCTAAATCGTAAATGTCAAATCTCATTTATCGTGAAAAAAAGTGTCTCTTTCTGAGGCACTTTTTTTACGTCTTCAAAATTCCTCTTTTTTCCTTCTTTTGCTACAATATGAGTAAATGATGTTCCTTGAGGTGATGACATGCGAAAAAAACTTGCGATTCTGGGCGGTACCCTTTCTTCCATCGGTCTGCTTGGAGTTTATATAACCAATCGATTTATGTATTTACCCAAAAAAGGGGATGACTTCATTCGTTCACGTGAAACGGAATCGACTCGTCTGATCGAAGAGGAATATGATTCCCTCCCTAAAGAGGAAGTGATGATCCCTTCCCAGTACGGATATGACATAAAGGCGGTTTTCGTGAACCCCCATCCCCATAAAAAATTCATGATTTTTTCCCATGGGGTGACGGAGAATAAATGGAACTCGATTAAATATATGAATCTGTTCCTCAAGAAGGGTTTCAATGCCGTGATTTATGACCACAGGCGTCACGGGGAATCCGGTGGTAAGACGACAAGCTACGGGTATTTTGAAAAATTCGATCTGAAGTCCGTCGTGGAGGAACTGATCCGTCGTGAAGGAGACGATGTATTGTTCGGAATCCACGGGGAATCGATGGGGGCTGCGACTTTGCTTCTTTATGCAGGCAGTGTGGAGGACCGGGCTGATTTTTATATTGCCGATTGTCCATTCTCTGACTTCGGTGAACAGCTTGCCTACCGGATGAGTGCGGAAGTGAAGATACCGGCAAAGTTCCTCCTTCCCCTCGTGGACGGTATGCTGAAGCTGCGACAAGGCTACACACTAAAGGATTTATCTCCTCTTTCGGTTGTTCAGAACATCCGGAAGCCTGTGTTATTTATCCACAGCCGGAATGATGACTTCATCCTGCCTCAAATGACAAAGGATCTTTTCGAAAAAAAGCAGGGTCCAAAGGAGCTGTTCCTCGACTTTCGCGGGACCCATGCCCAGTCGTATAATGACAACCCTGAACAATATGAGGAAGTTATCCAACGTTTTCTGGAGCAGTTTGTACCAACCGACAAAGGAGATGTCTCATGATCCCGGCTGATTTCAAATTAAAAATGCAAACGATGTATGGCGATTCAGGTCCAGAGTGGATATCCCACTTGGAGGGTCTACTGGACTCATTAAAAAAACGATTCGATTTTACTTATGGTGAACCTTTTTCATTAAGCTATAACTTTGTAGTGCCTGTCCGGATCGGACGTGAGCGGGATGCCGTTTTAAAGATCGGGTATCCGAACAATGATTTTTCCAATGAGTTTCATGCGCTTCAGGATTTCAAGGGAAAGGGCATGGTGGAGGTCATAGATTTCCAAAGGCAAGAAGGATGGATCCTTTTAGATCGCCTGACACCCGGTTCTTCCCTTCACTCCGTCAGAGACGAAGAAGAGGTACTGACTGTGTTCTCCCGGGTGGCCGAGGGACTCTGGCATAAGCCTGTCAGCTCTCATTCTTATCCTACGGTTCAATCCTGGTCAAAGGGCATCGGACGTTTGCGTAAAAGATTCGACGGAGGATGCGGTCCCCTTCCTGAAGAGCTCGTCTTGAAGGCTGAGAACCTCTTTCCCCGGCTGCTCAGTACTTCTCTGGATCATTACCTCCTGCACGGTGACCTGCACCACGGGAACATCCTCTTCTCTGAATCTTCCGGTTGGACCGCCATCGATCCTAAAGGACTTATCGGGGAGCGGGAATATGACTGCATTCAGTTTATGTTGAATGAATGGGAGAAATGGGATGTGCCCATAGAGTTGCTCCGATATAGGACTGAGACCATCACGTCCCTGCTTTCCCTCTCTTATGAGCGGTTGCTGCAGTACGGATTTTGTCATTCCATTCTGTCTGCTTGCTGGTCTGTCGGCGATGGACACGATGGATGGAAAACCGGGGTTTCTTTGGCGGGGATGTTTGAAGAGCTATTGGCGGAGTAATTGGATAGTTCCTATCCTGAAATTGGGATTATATGTTAAAATTAATTTAATTCATACGTTACGGAGGGAGAGGATTTCATGAGAGAGATCGCATTGGCCTTTGGGAATATCTTTGGAGGGATTGCGGTTATCGCCATCTTCGCTTATTTGTGGGGAAGGTTCGAGGACTTCTTCATTACCAAATTAACTGCCTTTCGTCAGCAACTCTTTCTCTCCTCCCTTACCCTTTTCATTGAAATTCTTTTTCTTCTATGCGTCTATTTCTTTTTCCACCTGGCTTTTTTGGATGCACTGTTCATTTCCTGCACCGTCTTTCTCTTTTTCATCTGGGTGATTCCCTACCATGCTCATTTCAATATGAATACAGACATGTTATTTTTGAAAAAGTTCGGGCTCTCTTCTCCGATACGAATTTTCAACCCGGTCCGCTCCCCGTTTTTTACAGGGACTCTCCTTTTTTCGGTTTTCGGTTTCATTGTTATCTTTTGTTCGTATTATTGGTTTTAAAGAACACATAAGCTCCGGCATGCACCGGAGCTTTTATTCTCTATTCCCCCGGATACAACAAAAAGTTCATTCTCCCATTGATGATCTGGCCAGGGCTCTTTAATTGAAATGTATTACTTTGCGAAGAAAAATCGATTTTTAGCTCTTCATCAAGAAAGACCATCTTTGATTTTTCTACGAGAATTGGATGACTGTTCGTGTCGATCTTGATATCTTCCCCTTCAACAGGGTGATGGACAAACCACAGGGTAGGAATGCCGCTCACCACACAGCCGCAGCCTTCCGTATCATATTTTAGTTTCAGGTGACCTTGTTTGTTTTCTATTTTATCCTGGATCTTCTGGGTTGCTTCGTTCGTTAGTTGGATTTTCATTCGACTTTCCTCCTCTGTCCTTTATCCTACCACATTTCAATTGTTCCTTTTAGAATATTGCTTTTTTACTCTTTTCATCTTACTATCGATAGTGGGGATTCTTTTGTATTTTCTAGAAAGGGTGGATTTTCATGACAAAAGCTCAAATTAAAGTGAATGATAACGGTTCTTTTCGCGTAAGTGGCGATGTGGAACTGATTGATGCTGACGGAAATGTATTTCCAACGAAACAAGTGTTTACTCTGTGCCGTTGTGGTCTATCAACCAACATGCCGTTTTGCGACGCTTCTCACAAAGGTAAATTTGAATCATGTGTGCGTGCAGAAAAGGTATTGGACGAAGAGTAGATGGAATGAAAAGAGAGACTTCACACGAAGTCTCTCTTTTCATTTGGAGATCAATCGAAAAAACGAATATCCACCACGCTTGCCAGTGGAATATAGTGTACGTCTTCGAACCGGTCTACGACGTGCAGATTCCCGTCCAACGGGTCGACATGATGAACGGTTCCGATTGATAATTGATGGCGGTGCTTCACATAATGGGTAATCGATACCATTCTACCAAACTCCATCGCCTCTGCCACGACTTCATTCATCCTGTCAAGCTCCTGCTCATCAAGTTCGATCCTCTTTTCGTGTGTATCTTCCTTTGCCCAATCCCTCAGGAGCTTCACGTGCTCGGGGAGCATCATGGAGGTCCACTTGATTCTTCCTCGATCCCGGATCAATTCTCTTCACCTCCTCATTCGTTATGATTTATGTCCGCCCACCAGACGGGCACGATGCCTCGCTGTTCCCGCTTCAGTATAGGAGACGGCGCGGAGAAGGGCCCCGGAGCCATATTTATTTCGGATGCGGTCTACTACATACCCGAGCTCCCGTTTTTCCCAGCGGTCAGGTTCGAACAGGGAAACCTGCAGCGTCCCGTCCTCTACAATATTCGAAAGGGCGATATTGATTTTCCGTACGGTTTTCCCATTGTAGTTCTCTTCGAATAGTTCCAGGCACACCCGATACAAATCCATGGTGATATTGGTCGGTTCCTCTATCGTTCGTGACCGGTGGAATCCTCCTCCGAATTCTTCGTGGCTGTAGCCGATTCCGAAGCTCACGGTCCGACCAGCCTTTCGATGGGTCCGGGCACGTCTCGCGACCTCTTCGCACATTTCTAAAATGACGCGTTTGATTTCCTTTCTCTCCTTATAATCCCGCAGCAGAATCTGACCCTTGCCGAAGCTGACCTGCCCATCCATGATCGGTGCCCCTATCTCAGAAAGGTCAACTCCCCATGCATGGTAATAAAGCTGGTTCCCCATCACACCGAACTTCGCCTCAAGCTTCTCCAGGTCATACTTCGCCAATTGCCCGATGGAGAAGATACCCATGCGGTTAAGGGTCTTCTCAAGACGACCTCCAATCCCCCACATTTCGCGCAGCGGAGAGAGCGGCCACAGCTTTTCCGGGACGTCTTCATAGGTCCACTCGGCAATCCCCTTTTTCTTAGCGTCAAGATCCAGGCACAGCTTGGACAAGAGCATATTAGGGCCGATTCCGATGGCGCAGGGAAGTTGAAATTCCCTTTCCATATCGTCTTTTATTTTCCCGGCGACGGTGGTCGCGTCTCCCCAGAGACCCGTCGCTCCATCAATCTTGATGAAGCTTTCATCCACGCTGTACGTGTGGATGGCATCCTTTGGCACATACCGATGAAACAGGCGGGTCAGCTCAGTGGAGATCCGGACGTACGTCGCCATTTTCGGCTCTACAAGCTGGATTCGCGGGTCTTCTGGAATTTCAAACCTCCGCGAACCCGTTTTGATCCCAAAGTCCTTCTTCATCCTAGGTGAGGCCGCCAGCACGATGCTTCCCTGCCGACTTTTATCCCCCACTACAGCCAAGTGACATTCAAGGGGATCAAGCCCCTCCATGACAGCCGAACAGCTAGCATAAAAGCTCTTCATATCGATGCACAAAATCTTGTGGTGTGGCAGCACACTGTAATCGACAGTCATATCCTCATCCTCCATCTTACCCAAAATAGAACAAATGTTCTTATATAGTATATCTATGATTCTAACCGAATATACGTTCCCTTTCAACTCAAATTACTGGAAACGGAGAGAATAATAAGAAAAGCGGAAGGGGCTTCCTCTGGGGCGACAAGCATAAGTCAAGTCACCCGGAAAGGCGTTCTTTGCCTTTTTGGGTGACTTGACTTATGACCTCGAGCCCCAAGCCCCTGCAGCTGGACAAAGAAAAGCGGAGGCGGCTTGGGCAGGGGCGACAAGCATAAGGCGAACCTGCCGGAAAGGCGTCCTTTGCCTTTTTGGCAGGTTTGACT
>NZ_JANIOC010000001.1:241203-337183 GCF_024733565.1 Rossellomorea sp. SC111
CTTATGACCTCGAGCCTCTAGCCGCCGGAGCTGGACAAAGAAAAGCGGAGGCGGCTTGGGCAGAGGCGACAAGCATAAGGCGAACCTGCCGGAAAGGCGTCCTTTGCCTTTTTGGCAGGTTTGACTTATGACCTCGAGCCTCTAGCCGCCGGAGCTGGACAAAGAAAAGCGGAGGCGGCTTGGGCAGAGGCGACAAGCATAATGGTGTTTTACACAAAGGCTGACGTACAGCAAAATCAGAGCAAAAAAAAATAAGTCCAAAATCATTTTTGTGATTTTGGACTTACCTTCTCATTCATCAACCTTTTCCAGCTTGGAATCCTGGGTATTTAGTCATGCCCCCATCGGCGATGAGCGTCGTACCCGTGACGTAGCTTGCCTGATCGGAGGCTAGAAAAACGGCGCAGGAAGCGACCTGTTCAGGTTCTCCGATGTAGCCAAGGGGAATGAGTTTCTCCACTCCTTTTTTCTTTTCGGGATCGGAAAATTTCTCGGCATTGATGGGTGTATCAATGGCCCCTGGAGCAATATTGTTCACCCGTATCCCATCTGGTGCAAACTCCAGCGCCAGGCTTTCCATCAGCAGTTTCACTCCACCTTTACTGGCTGCATAATGAGCGAAGTGAGGCCACGGGATGATTTCATGGACAGACGATACATTGATGATCGATCCCTTGATGCCATGCTCGAGCATGTATTTCGCCGCTTCACGGCAACCGAGGAATGTACCTGTCAAGTTTGTGTTGATGACCCTTTGCCAATCTTCAATCGGCAGATTTTCAGACGGAACTTCATTTTCGATTCCCGCATTGTTCACGTAAATATCCAGACGGCCATACGTGTCATGAGCAAATCGGACAAACCCCTGGACATCCTCTTCTTTTGACACATCCCCTTGAATGATGGAGGCTGTCCCACCTGCTTCTTCGATTTCCTTTACCAGTCCTTCAGGGTTTTCTTCTTCTTTGAAATAATTAATGACCACCTTACTGCCTTCAGAGGCAAACCGTTTAGCAATCGCCTTTCCTATACCAGTAGCGGCACCCGTTATGATGACAACCTTATCCGTTAAATCTGTATACATGTCCCATTCCTCCTTAATCTTTCGTAAAGCCCAATAGAACCCCGCCGATGATGATCAGGACACACCCTGCGATGACGAGGAGGATTTGCTTTTTCGATTTCTTTTCCCCTAAGAAGAACAAACCACCGAGAGTGGAAATGACGATTCCCGTTTGGGAAAGGGAGAAGCTTGTCGCCACACCGATCCGGGGCAGGGCAAGAAGCAATCCGAGATTCCCGGATGCCCACATAAGTCCGGTTAAAATATTTCGAACCGTATATTTGTTAAATGGCTTATGCCTGAATGTGATGACAACGGCTCCGATGAACATACCGATTGCCTGTGGTAAAATCGCTTGCCATCCGTCAATATCAAACCATCTTAATATGACGACATAGGCTATGTATCCACAACTGGAAAGGAGCAGCGTCAACAGACCTTTTTTCAGTTGAGAGCCTTCATCCCCTTCGGACTTCTGTGTGAATGAGGTGAGGACGACACCGATGATCAGAGCCAGCACAGCCCCGCTTCCAAGGAGGATCGTTTCAGTCGTTTTCCATTCTTTAAATACCAGAACACCAAAGAGCGTCGTTCCAATCAGCTGCATTCCCGTTGAAATCGGGACGGTTTTCGAAACGCCGATGAATTTTACACTGGCCAGCTGGTTCACTTGCCCGACAGCCCAGAAGACGCCGGAAATAAACCCGATGCCCCACACAAATAATGTTAACTCAGGGGACTTGATGAAGAAGACTCCAATCGCAAACAGCAGGGAACCAACCGTGATCCCGACCGTTTGACTGTAGGCATTCCCTCCAAGTTTTACACTTACAAACACAAGACTTCCCCACGCGACCGCGGGGATCAGGGCTAAAAGAATCCCTATCATACACCCACATCCTTTTTCCGACAGTAATCATAGTTTTCCTCTGAAACAAAAATTCTAGCCGCTTAACGCAAAATATTTCCCACTCTCTCATGCATACCCTTCTTCCCTAAGGTGTAACCTCAAAAAAAAAAAGAAAGCGTCGAGGTGTAATCGACGCTTTCTTCTTTGTTATTTGGTAGAAGTATGTATCGGCACAATGACCCTTTCATTCTCGACATTCACCATCACATGGACATCACGGTCGAGGGAAAGATCTTTGAATCGTAACGAATAGAGACCGGTGGGATTTTTTTCAATGGATTGGATGACAACCTGTGAAAACCGGGGATCACTCATGACTAATTTCACGACAGTCTCTTCGATTTTGCTTTCTTTGTCTGTCAGAAACACCAGTTGATCCGCCGAAGCCCTTCTGGGATAGGATTCCTGCATCTCCCCATTAAACGTCACATTCACTTTTCTGCCCATCTCTATATCCTCTTTATGAAGCTTTTTATCTTGATCTGTCAACATGACAGTTTGTTGATCGAAAGAAAACCAAACGTCATTGATCAGCACCTGATTGTTTTCCAATTGGGTGACAAAGCCTATGAAATCTGTGCTGGCCTGAGAATTGACAGATGCTGATGGCCCGCATCCGGTGAACAGTATACAGGAACAAAGGATCATAACAGTCAAACATTTCTTCATAGACTCCCCCCTTATTATATTAGACGATTGATGGCACTGTTTGGTTTCACTATTTTTTGAAAAAAAGGTTATTTCCTACTTTTTCGACAAAAGATGGGAATAATTGATAGAACTTGCTTCCTATATTCATCCATCGGGGCAGGTTGATTTCTCTTTTATTGGTAAAAAGCGAATCGACCACTGTCTCCGCGACAAATGCAGGATCAAGCATGAACTTCTCCACATTCTTCACATACGTGCCGGTTTCATCGGCAATGGAGAAGAAGTCGGTGGCGATTGGACCGGGGTTCACCGCCGTCACCTTCACGCCGTATCTTTTCGCTTCCATCCTGACACTGTTCGTATATCCGAGGACAGCATGCTTGGAAGCGGAATAGGCACTTGATTTCGGAGTGGCAAACTTCCCTGCCTGAGATGCGATATTGATGATGTGGCCAAACCCTTGTTCACGCATGTAAGGAAGGACTTCCCCTGTACATGCCATCAGACCAAGAACATTCACATCCATCATCCCTTTTACATCTTGGAAGGAGGTTTCATGTGCTTCCTGGAAGATTCCATATCCTGCGTTATTGATCAGGGCATGGATCGAACCAAAGTCCTTCCTGATGGTAGTGAAAACGCTGGGAATTTTATCATAATCCGTTACGTTTAAAGGATATACTTCCACCTTACAGTTGAATTTTGTTGTCAGCTTTTCCTTCAATGCTTGGAGCAGATGGACGCGACGTGCTATCAACGCAAGATTCCCGCCATTCTCCGCAACCTTTATGGCCATTTGCTCCCCTATTCCCCCCGATGCCCCGGTAATGATAATCGTTTTTCCTTCGATTCTTCTGTTCATGTAAGTCACATCTTCCTAAGCAAAATAATAATAGATTCCTTCATGCTTTTCTTTCTGTATATAGTGATTAGATTCCAAATAATCCAATTGCCCGATGGTCTCCGACAATGTCAAACCGAGCTCCTTCCGATACACGGAGGGGAATAACTTCATGCATATCTCAAATACAGTCACGCGGTTTCCATTGATCATGTCGAATACACCTCTTGCTCTTTCATCTTGTTTCCCCAATCTCCTCGGAATCAATCCATGAACATCCGTAACGTTGTCTCCGTGTCCTGTATAAGCAAGGGAAATCGGAAAATCGAAAAGTTTTTTCAATGAAGCATTATACTGTAACAACGGCTTTGAACGCTTACTCTCCCCTTCAAATGGCGGTTCAATGAGGGGATTGGGTGAAATGGTGGCAAGTATGTGGTCGCCAGCTATCAGAACACCATCACTTTCCCGATAAAAGGATATGTGACTCTGGGCGTGACCAAGGGTTTCAATGACCTGCCACCCTTCCATTCCTGGGATCCTGTCCCCTTCTCCTATCGCCACATCCAGCTTTCGGTTCCCCATGAATTTCAATGGATTCTTGAACCTCGGGATGGCCGGGAGATACTCTTCGGGCAGCCCTGATTCCAAGGCGAGCTCAGTGAAAAAACGGTCATACACTTCATGAAAATGGTCGTCACGCTGAAGCCAGAACCGGTTATAGTTATGACCATATATCGTGACGCCGGATGAGAAACGATCAAGCAGGCCTGCATGATCTGGATGATGATGGGTCAGGACGATTTGTTCGATATCCTGAGGTGTGTAACCTAGAAGAGACAATTGTTCAGAGAGCTGCATCCAGGCCGTATCTGTAAGAGGGCCAGCATCCACCAGCGTCAAGGCATCTCCCTTGACTAAATAAACATTCACATCTCCCACGGCAAAAGGAGTGGATAGTGTGATTTTTGCGATATCATTCACTAAAGTTGTCATAGTTTCACCACATTCTTCATAATAAAAAGGTACAGACAATACGGTACCTTCCCGTTTTGTCACTCATTTCCAGAAAATGAATGATCCTTCATTACCTAGTGTACATTTTTTTCAGCATGATGTCATTTTTAAAAAGTGTGAATATACTAAAAATAAACCCTTGACAGATAAGCTGTATTTCTACGATAATCACCTATAATATAGATTTAATCCATTCATCCTATTACATAATGATATACGATAAAGCGATGAGAAAGACTAGTAATGAATAGATGATGTCAGAGATCGGGGCCCACCGGCTGAAAGGCACCGTCGTCCTCTCTATTTGTGAACCTGACTTTTGAGCGTCTTAAAGCAGAACGTCGTCCAGCGTTAATGGAAATGGAGTGTGTTCATCTTCTTCATAGAAGATGGACAAAACAAGGTGGTACCACGGAAGCGAGACCCTTTCGTCCTTTATGGATGAAAGGGTCTGTTTTTTTTTCAAAAACAGAAGGGGGAATGAGCGAATGAAGACATTATTTATCGGAGCAGGGTCGATGGCTCATGCTTTAATGAGGGGCGCACTGAAAGCGGGAGTATTGAATAATGAGGAAGTATATGTAACCAATCGTGCCAATCAGGAGCGTTTAAATGAAATCATTCAGGAATTCTGTATCCGGAAGGTAAACCGGGCGTCACGATATGATGTTATCATCCTCGCCATGAAACCAAAGGACTTTCATGAAGCAGCAGATTCCATCAGACCCTACCTTTCTGAGAATACTCTGATCATCTCTGTACTGGCAGGCATCGCCATGGAACATATAAGCGACAGGCTCGCCTTTAAAGGAGCCATCGCAAGAGCCATGCCGAATACAAGTGCAGCCATGGGAAAGTCAGCAACGGCGGTAGCTTTCAATCAATATATCTCACCCTCCCAGAAGGAATGGACGAAAACGCTATTTCAGTCTGTCGGCATAGCGGCGGAGGTAGAAGAAGAGAAATTGGACCTGATCACGGCTCTATCAGGAAGCGGGCCGGCTTATATCTATTATGTGGCGGAAATACTGAAACATGCTGCAGTAGAATTGGGACTGGAAGAAGGCCTCGCTGAAAGCCTTGTTACCCAGACGATCGCTGGAGCAAGCGCCATGCTTTCAGAATCCGGATTGGAAGCCCGGGAATTAAGAAGGAATGTGACCAGTGCAGGTGGAACGACCGAAGCGGGAATCGCTGCGTTGGAAGACCATCAAGTAAGAGATGCATTTTTCCAGTGCATTTCTTCCGCAAATAACCGCTCTCAAACACTCGGACATGAATTAAAGGAGAATTCTTTGAAAAAATAAACCTACAGCCAATCATGATTCGCGGGGGATACCGTTTCAGTGATACAATCAAAGCAAAAAAGAAGGTCGACACAGATGAATCTACTCCTCATTATACTCATTGCAGTCCTTGTCGTCTGGATCGTTCTTTCCATCGAGGTGTGGAGAGGGTTGGGTAAACTTTCTTCCCTTGAAGGATTTCCGGGCACGGCGAGCGGCCCGCTTCTCTCCATCATCGTGCCTGCGAGGAATGAAGAAGAAGCGATCACAGACAGCATTCTATCCCAACTCAAGCAGGACTATGAACGGATTGAATGGATTCTTGTCAATGACCGTTCAACGGATCGCACACCAGATAAACTAGAAAGGCTGGGAAAAATGGACAAGCGGATCCGCGTGCTCCATATCGATACACTGGAAAAAGGATGGCTCGGAAAGAATCAGGGATTATATAAAGGATACCTCCTCTCAAAAGGTTCACTTATTCTGTTCACCGATGCAGATGTCCTGTATAAAGACCCTGCCATCCTGTCCCGGGCTGTCGGAGTCTTTCAATCTCAGAAGCTCGATCATCTCACCCTCGCCCCCAACATTAAATCAAAGACATTCTGGTTAAAAAGCTTTGTGGCCTTCTTTTTATTCGGTTTCTCTTTTTATAAACGGCCTTGGAAAGCGAATGACCCTTCTTCAGGGATAGGGGTGGGGATCGGAGCATTCAATCTGATCACACGTTCTGCTTATGAGGAAATCGGTACACACGAAAAGATCAAGCACATGCCCGATGACGATCTTCAGCTTGGCATCCATATTAAAAAAGGCGGGAAAAGACAAGGGTTACTCACTGCCCTTCATTCGCTGGAGGTGGAGTGGTATCACTCCTTGAAAGGGGCCATGCAGGGTCTTGAGAAGAATACATTTGCCGGGCTCCATTACTCCATCATTCTTGTAGTATTTGCCATGACGGGGGTGTTCTGCTCCACGGTCCTTCCTTTCTTGACGATCTTCACAGGGGACCCCCTGAACCGGACCGTGAGCATCTTGATCATTCTACTGATTTTCATCACCTATTTCAAAGTCATAAAGGAGATGACGAATGAGTCTCCCCTCCTCATCCTCTCCCTGCCCGTCACTGCCTTGTTATTCATCTATTCCATAGCCAGGGCGACGTTCCTGACGTTTAGAAGAGGCGGGATCGAATGGCGAGGGACGATTTATCCATTGAAAGAGCTAAGAGAGAAAAGAAAGTAGAGCACATTCCTTTTCCGGCAAAAGGGTTGTTGTTATACTCTTGGTGTACTGTTTAGATACCCGAAATAAATTCTTTATGGAAAGGTGATTGGAAATGGACGCAAAGCTATTCGAACCATACACGCTTAAAAATGTTGAAATGAAGAACCGAATCGTCATGGCACCCATGTGCATGTACTCTTCCCACAATGAAGATGGTAAAGTCGAAAACTGGCATCGCACCCACTATACGAGCCGTGCTGTCGGCGGAGTCGGACTCATCATTCAAGAAGCGACGGCGGTTACGCCCCAGGGAAGAATCTCACCACAGGATTTAGGGATTTGGGATGACGAACATATTGAAGGCTTAAAAGAGTTAGTGGAACTGATGAAAGAACAGGGGGCTAAAACAGGAATCCAGCTGGCACATGCCGGAAGAAAAGCGGTCCTTGAAGGAGACATCCTGGCTCCATCTGCCATTCCATTTAATGATGAAATGAAAACACCTGTTGAAATGACAGGGGATGATATTAAAGAAACCATCACCGCATTCATCAAAGGGGCTGAAAGAGCGAAGGAAGCAGGCTTTGATGTGATCGAGGTTCACGGAGCCCACGGATATCTCATCAATGAGTTCCTCTCTCCACTGTCCAATAAACGAAACGATGAATATGGTGGATCGGCAGAAAACCGCTACCGCTTCCTCCGTGAAATCATTGACGGGATTCAACAAGTATGGGACGGACCACTCCTTGTGAGGGTATCTGCCAAAGATTATAACGAAGATGGCCTGGACATTGCAGACTATGTGGTATTTGCAAAATGGATGAAAGAGCAAGGCGTCGATTTGATCGATGTCAGCTCCGGCGCCCTTGTACCTGCACGCATACCGGTATTCCCCGGCTATCAGGTGAAGCTTGCCGAGACGATCAAGAACGGGGCAGACATTGACACAGGAGCGGTCGGACTGATCACTACAGGCATCCAGGCGGAAGAGATCCTGCAAAACGAACGGGCGGACCTGATCCTCCTTGCACGTGAACTTCTGCGGGATCCATACTGGCCGAGAACGGCAGCGAAAGAGTTGGGTGTCGAAATCGAAGCACCTAAACAGTATGAGCGCGGCTGGTAAATTAGTAGAGCGTGGAACCCCCAGGTTCCACGCTCTCTTTTATTTATACACTTTCTGCACTTCGTACCTGAAACCTAAACAAGCATAATTCTGTTTTTGGTACATCAGTCTTGGCGTATCTTCCCCATCTGCCACCAGGATGATAAACTTGTCAGGGAACCGTTCCATGACATCCCGCTGCAGCCTGCTTCCGATCCCTTTCTTTTGAAACGATTCGTGAACCATCAATCCGTCTATTTCCGCTGAATCTTCTTCGATGATCACATCCACGGATCCCGCCGGCGTCCCTTTATAGAAAGCCAGAAGTTGTATTATACGGGGATTTTCAAAATTCCGCTTATGCATATCCACCTTTTGGTCGGCAAAATCCGGACCATAGTCCAAATCCTGCTCGTACTGAAAAGAAAGATAATCCTGAAGTTCTTCCTTGCCCACTTTCTTGACTTCTATGTCAGCATTCACTTCCGGCGATGGGAATTGATCGGGGTCAATCGAATAAAGCTCATTGAATCCGCCGTCGTATCCCTCTTGGTTAAAATAATCCATCAGTTCTTCCGAAGGTTTGTAATCTTGAGGAAAAAGAAACTTTACATGCTTCTGCCCCTTTGCGTCATGGAATTCCCGTAAAAAACGGGCAGCTTCAATAAATTCTTCAAGAGTCGGCTCCTTCTTGAATGCAAGAAAGTTACTATCATACCTAGTCAGCATTTCCGGATAATGAATATGTCGATAAAGAGCGTTTTCAGAAATAATATGTCCCGGATTATAAATATGTTCAAATGTAAATGAATTCATCTCGATTCCCCTTTTTCTGTTTAAACTGCCTTTCCTACTCCCAAATACGCTGTACAGAAGCGCGGTCTCCTTCCAGCCTGACGATGTAGACGTCGGGATTGGACAGAGCGAACAGTTCATTGTATCCATAGTTTTCGTCAAATAACCTGAGAAGCAGCGTCGTTAAATTACCATGACTCACACAGACAACGTGATCCTCTTCCTTTCCCATAACTTCATCTAAGAAGGACCTTGCCCGCTCCATCGCCATTTTATTGGACTCCCCACCAGGCAATGAGAGAGAAAAATCCTCAAAACTCATCTTCAACTTTTCCATCCAATCTGGAAGATCCTCATCGCTCAGCACCCTTTCTCCCAATCTCTTGTCCTCCTGGACCCGGAGGCCTGAACGTTCAGCAAAAGGAGCGATGGTGTCCAATGCCCTTATGAAGGGACTTGAATAAATCGCTTGAATGGATCGGTTTTCTAAAAAGGACGCTAATTGACGTGCCTGACGTTCGCCGTCCTCCGTTAACGGTGCATGAAAAGGCTGACCATCCGCTTTCGCATGTCGTACGATATAGATCTCTTTCATCATTCTGCCCCCTATTTCTTTAAAGGTATGTCGTATTCCATGAAATCCCTTGCCATATAGCTTTCCGCGAAGACGTCCCTTGCTTCCTTCTCCAGTTCTTCCCATGATTCCTTTGCATACCGGGAAGAAATATGGGTCAGAAACAGGCGACGTGCCCCGGCTAAGAGAGCCGTCTCTCCTGCTTGTTTTGTAGTGGAATGGTAATACTCCCGGGCCATCTCTTCTTGATCCCGGTTGAAGGTCGCTTCATGAACCATGACATCTGCTGACTTAGAAAGTTCCACCGCATTGGAACAAACCCTTGTATCTCCAAGGATCGTGACCACCCGTCCAGGAATCGAAGGTCCGAGAAAATCCTTTCCATCAATCTCCCTTCCGTCTTCCAGCCGAACCGTTTCACCACATTTTAATTTCTTATATAGGGGCCCCGGTTGAACGCCCCTATCACGTAATTGATCCACTTGCAGGACACCGGGCTTATCTTTTTCAACTACACGATAACCGAAAGTAGGAAGAGCATGGTCGAGTCCCATTGCTTCTACACTGAACCCTTCATCTTGAAAGATGACCCCTTCCTCGATTTCCACCACTTCAAGGGGATATTGAAGATGGGTCCTGCTGACCGAGAGGGAAACCTCGATAAACTCTTTGATCCCCTTAGGGCCGTATACCGTCAGTTTTGTCTCCCCTCCTTGGAAGGAGCGGCTCCCGAGTAACCCCGGCAGCCCGTATATGTGATCACCATGCAGGTGGGTAATGAAAATCTTTTCGATCCTTCTTGGTTTCAAGCTTGTATGTAAAATTTGATGCTGGGTCGCTTCCCCACAATCAAAAAGCCAGACCGCACCACGTTCCTCCAATAATTTCAAGGCGATACTGGTAACGTTGCGGAGTTTGGCAGGAACTCCGGCACCCGTCCCTAAAAATAATAATTCCATTGTATTCACTCCTCAGATGAGCTATTCTGTCTCCATTTTAGCATAATCACCTTCTTTTTACCCTCTCCCGGAAAATCAGTCATAAGAATGAAAATTAAAGCCAACATAATGACGAAGATGTTTACCAAAAAGATAAAACGTTTTCATCCATATACGCAGAAAAAGTCCTCAGCATATAATTTGCTAAATGAAACATAAGTCTTTAAAATTAAGTAATTGTATAGGATATTAAATAAGAAGAAACGCATAAATAAGGGTTACAACAAGATAAAGTGAGGTCATGACATTGAATAATTCAACGACACCAACATCTCTGATTACCATCTTTGGAGCAACTGGTGATTTAGCCAAAAGAAAACTCTATCCGTCTCTTTATCATTTGTTCCGTAAAGGGAAAATCTCCAAGCGTTTTGCCGTTGTAGGTGTAGCGCGACGGGAATGGTCAAATGAAGAATTCCAGGAACACGTCAAAACATCGGTACATAAGGCGTTAGGCAGCAATGAAAACATCGATGAATTCGTTTCCCATTTCTATTACCAACCGAATGACGTTTCAAACAGTGATTCATACAAAGCACTAAAGAACTTATCCGATGAACTGGATGAAACATATGAATTGGAAGGCAACCGTGTATTTTACTTAGCTATGGCGCCTGAATTCTTCGGAACGATTACAGAGCAGTTGAAAAATCAAGGATTAACCGATACAAACGGTTTCCAAAGACTGGTGATTGAAAAGCCGTTCGGTCACGATCTTCCTTCAGCTGAAAAACTGAACAGCCAAATCCGTGAATCGTTCTCTGAAGATCAAATCTATCGTATTGATCACTACCTTGGTAAAGAAATGGTGCAGAACATCGAAGTCATTCGTTTCTCCAACGCCATGTTCGAACCACTCTGGAACAACCGCTATATCTCCAATATCCAGGTCACTTCATCTGAAGAGCTTGGTGTGGAAGACCGCGGGCGCTATTATGAAAAAAGCGGGGCCCTTCGCGATATGGTGCAAAACCATCTCCTTCAGATGGTTGCCTTACTTGCCATGGAGCCGCCAATCAAACTGACGACGGATGAAATCCGCAGTGAAAAAGTCCGTGTATTACGTTCCCTTCGTCCATTTGAACAGGATGAAGTCAAGGATTACTTCGTTAGAGGACAATATGGTCCCGGAAAAGCAGGGAATGAAGATCTTCCTGGCTACCGCGAAGCAGAGAACGTCGATGATCAGTCCAATACGGAAACTTATGTTGCCGGTAAGTTGATGATTGATAATTTCCGATGGGCAGGTGTGCCATTCTATATCCGCACAGGAAAAAGAATGGAAACCAAATCAACGAAGATCGTCATCCAGTTCAAAGATATCCCAATGAACCTGTATTACAACCCGGACAAGCCTTTGGCCCCTAACCTGCTGGTCATTCACATCCAGCCGGAAGAAGGGATCACCCTTCACCTGAACGTGAAGAAATCCGGACAGAACATCGAAACGACTCCGGTGAAGCTGAACTTTGCCAACAACAGCGTGGATGGAATGAACACACCGGAAGCTTATGAAAAACTTTTATTCGACTGTCTGCGTGGAGATGCCACGAATTTCACACACTGGGATGAAGTGAAACTATCCTGGGCATTCGTCGACAAAATCTCTGAAGTATGGGAACATACTCGTGACGGGGAATTCCCGAACTACGAAGCAGGTTCGATGGGCCCGAAAGCCGCTGACAATCTGCTGGCAAAAGACGGCTTCTCCTGGTGGCCAATTGCCAACCTTGATGTAGACCAATGCTAAGAAAGGTGTGGAACCAATGAAAATTTATGACGTAACAGCCCCGATCTTTAACGGGATGCCCGTGTACAAGAACAAACCTGAAAAACAACCGACAATTGAGACAAATACGAACGGCCATGTGACGGAGTCAAGACTCTCAATGGATGTTCATACAGGAACTCATGTCGATGCTCCCCTTCACATGATCAACGACGGCGAGACAATAGAATCGATCGATATCGAGAAGCTCGTCCGCCCTGTCAAAGTATTTGATGTAACAGAAGTCGATGAAAAGATCAGCCTGAAGGATATTGAAGGGTTGGAGATTGAAGAGAATGACTTCATCCTCTTCAAAACGAAGAATTCATGGGATACTGAATTCAACTTTGACTTCATCTATGTGGCAGAAGATGCTGCCGCATACCTTGCTGAGAAAAAGATTGCAGGTGTCGGGATTGATGCCCTTGGAATCGAGCGGGCCCAGGAAGGTCACCCGACTCACCGCAGCCTGATGGGAAGCGGCGTCATCATCATGGAAGGCCTTCAGTTAAAAGACATCAAAGCCGGCCAATACTTCATGGTGGCGGCACCCCTGAAAATTCAAAACACCGATGCATCACCGGCACGTGTGCTGTTGTTTGATGAAATGATCGGATAAGCGTTAAATGTTAAATATAGGACTGGACTCTCCGGCTAATTGCCGGGGAGTTTTTTTATTGTAAACACAAAAAAAGGTGCCTCATTTAAAGAGACACCAATTACTGATTTAATATAATTTTTTCAACGCTTCCTTATCAAACGGCAACAGGTCATCCGCTTTGCCTTCTTCCACTTTCCTTACCCACTCAGGGTCCTGCAGGAGTGAGCGACCGATGGCGACCAGGTCGAATTCCCCACTGTCCAGCCTATTGATCAGACCATCCAGGCTTGTCGTACCCGCACCTGAGAAGCTTGTGAATTCACCATCCAGTCCAACCGATCCAACCGATATCACGGGTTTACCTGTCAGCTTTTTCGTCCAGCCGGCAAGGTTCAAGTCAGACCCTTCAAATTCCGGCTCCCAGAATCGGCGTGTCGAGCAATGGAAAATATCCACGCCTGCATTCACAAGAGGCTCCAGGAACCGTTCCAGTTCACCTGGTGTCGTTGCAAGCTTTGCATTGAAATCATTCATTTTCCATTGTGAAAAACGGAAAATGATCGGGAAATCCGGGCCCACTTCGCGTCTGCAGGCTTCAATTACTTCAATGGCAAACCGGGTTCTGCCTTCAAGGTCTCCTCCATAACGATCAGTACGACGGTTTGTATTCTCCCAGAAAAACTGATCGATTAAATATCCATGTGCCCCGTGCAGTTCTATGCCGTCGAAGCCTATGCGTTTCGCATCTGCAGCAGCTTGGGCATACGCTTCCACCATCTGGACGACTTCCTCTTCCGACATAGGCTCCGTGATTTCTTTACCTGAAAGGCTTAGTCCCGATGGTCCAACAGGCACTGCTGCTTCATTTGGGAGCTCTCCCTTTTTGCGGGTCATCCCTACATGCCAAAGCTGTGGAACGATTTTGCCTCCTGCTTGATGGACTTCTTTTACAACTTGGGCCCAGCCGTTCAGTGATTCTTCCCCGTGGAACAGAGGGATGCTCGCTCCTGAAACAGAAGAGGGGTGATTGATTCCCGTTCCTTCTGTGACGATTAATCCTACATCATTTTCAGCTCTGCGGCGATAGTAGGCGGCAACATCTTCACCGGGAACCCCATTTGGAGAAAACCCCCGTGTCATAGGCGCCATCACTGTGCGGTTGGACAATTGTAACTTCTCACTATGGAAAGGCCTGAATAATGGTTCTGTCGATGTATTCGTTTGACTCATTTAAATACCTCCTCTTTTCTTGATGCAGTTTCATTATTTCAAACCCGTGCAGAAAATCATAGAAATCTGTTTCGAGCCGGCCCATTCACCCTCTATGTAATTCTCTCGTAAGGGCATGAATCGCTTCCATCACTTCCTTAACATTTTCGTCATCGTTCATCTCATTTCTCGCATGGAGGAGTACCGGGCGGAGGGACTCCACCGAACGGCCAAAGTCATACATCCAATCATAACGGGGAACCATCCACGTATGGAAATGATGGGTGGTATCTTCATTGTAAAAATAGTAAACATATTCAATGCCCAACACATCCCTTTGTGCCTGTCTGATTCTAGATAAAATCGTTATGTAATCTATTTTTTCTTTTTCATTGAGTTCATCAAACGACTTAATATGACGTTTGGAAGCTAATATGATCAATCCCCTGATTGGATAAGCTACATCCTGATGTGCATGGAAATAATCCGTTTCATATACCACACCCCCATCAGGTTGGATTAACCCGCTTGTCAATGCGCAGCTTAGGCAGTCGACCTCTACCACTTGTCCGTTTGATAATGATATTCTTCTCATAAACTCCCCCCTATTTAATGATTCATCGTGTGAAAATCAAGCTACTTTTTCTTATTTGTTTTATTCTTCGATTTCTCTTTATTTTCCGCAACCCTGAATTTTACGATTTTTTGAATCAATTCATAGGGCATCGGCTCATCTTGCGGAAATTGAACAGTCGCTTTTGCAGTCTTATACCCTGTCATTTTATCTTTAAAGGCATTGATTCCACTTGGAGTAGGATAGAAACCTATATGATTTTTATAAGCCGCAAAATGCACTAGATTTCCATGCAGGGCAAAGGTAGGCATTTGATAGCTGATTTTCTCCTGTGCTTCAGGGACTGTCTCTCTAATCACTTCTCTCAAGGATTGTAAGTGCTCTTGGACGTTTTCTGGAAATTGAGCAATGTATTCATCGATGGTCGCAAATGACTTCTTATTTCCTTCCATAATAAAGACTCCTTTCCAAACATAGAATATAAGTATTGCCTCATTTATTTTATCGTAAAAAATCCGTTGGTGTCATCTTACCAACGGATTTTCAATCCTATCTTAAGAATTCCTTCAATAGTTGCAATTCCTTATGGGTAAATGGTCTATCACCGTAGCGCACCTTTTCATAAACCGGTATGATTTCTGCTGGTCCATTTATCCGTTTGAACCACTCCTGGATAGTTTCATGATGCTTTTTTCTATTTAAGGTGTTTAAACGGGTCTCCCAGTCTTTTACCATCTGGCGGATTTCGTTCAACTTTTCATCTGAGAGGGTAAAGGGCATCTTATCGGCACCTTCTAATTGATCTTTATTAACTGTATATCGGCTGACAGATGTTTCTGCAGGATCTTCTTTTATCACTTTCCTTTTTTTCTTATGCCGAAGATACCAGAAGAGGCAAACAAACGCTAGAACCACTAGGATCCCGTATTTCTTTGCTACATACATAAATCTTTTCCCAGATCCAATTTCACCTGAAAAAGGGTCCCCAATCCATGGTAGATATTCATCCACAACAATCGGTTTATCAAGTCGCCTTTCAGAAATCGTTCTGCCTTCTTTTCCGGGACCCAGATTGAGATCCCTTTCTCCACCGTGATCCTCTACATAGTAAAATCCCTTGATCCTCCCAGTCGTTTCATTAAAGACTTCCATCAATACCAAGCTTGCAAATGCACAGATGAGAATAAAAAGAACTGTTATCCCTACTTTTTTCATCATGGCAACCCCCTCTCTATCACTGTTTGATATGCAATAGCTGTTCACGCCTGATCGCTTCAGGAGGAGTTCCGATGACCAAGCCGAGTGACTTGCTATCTTTAGCCTTCAGTGAAAGTTGATAGAAGCGGTCGGTTGAGAAGAATCTCCCATTAGGATTGATGAGTGCAAGGGTCTCGATCAGCTTCCTCAGTTGTGTACGGTCAAAGTCGTTTCTGAGGCTCAAGACGTCATGTTGTTCGGTGGCATAGTTGACCCATAGTTCCACCTTGCAGCCCTCTTTAATTAAATACAGGCAGACCGATACGGTGTACTCAATCAGCTCCTCCATATCCTTTCTGAGGTGAAACTGACCCGCTCCGACCATGTTAAGGAAGATGGAATAGATATCTCCGTGGACTTTTTGATATTTTTTTGCGAGAAGCTTGTTTTCTTTGGCCGTCGCAAGCCAGTGGATATGCCTGAAACTTTCGTTTTCATACTCTTTGGTCCCTATGATGCTTGTCTCATCCAGAAACAGGGAGTAATTGGTCTGTTTATATCCCTGAAGCATAGATTTCAGCTTCAAGTCATGGATCTTTCCTATCCGGGGTAGAACTTTGAATGAGGGGAGGTCGTCCTCCCCATATTCCACACGATACGTTCGCAGGGACAGCGGATCTGCCAGTACAAATTCAAGATTGCTCCAATGATGGATCCCCCTGCCTTTTCCCTTTAGGACGAGAGGTATCGTCTTTTGAGATTTAGCCGGGAGATCCAGGGACAGTGAGTACATGCTGCTCTCCCCATCAATGCTTGCGAACACGAGGTCACGGTCACTTCTGGTCTCTATGTTTATTTTAAAACGATACAAAGGGAGCACGGAATCATTCCTGATCTCAATATAGCATGTGACCGCTTCGTCAATGCTTGAGGCATCATGATATTTCTTTACGCTCCACGAGATTTCATGTTGTTGGATGTTCAAATAAATCCTCGAGAATAGAGCGAAAGAAAGAATCAGGAAGAAAAGAAACACAAGGAAACTATACCCTGCGAAACTGCTGATGATGAGCAGGATCACGTTCAAGATCAAGACCAGTGGCGCGAAGATAAAGGGTGGTTCCTTATGGATTTTCATGGTGTTTCAACCGGGACGGAGGTGAGGTCAAGGATTTCGTGTATGATTGCTTCTTTCGATGACTTCACTTCCCCCTCCACATTCAACGAAATTCTGTGAGCCAATAGAGGCAGTGCCAGTTCCTTCACATCTTCCGGCGTGCAGAAATCCCTTCCGTACAGGAAGGCCCTTGACTGGATAGCCCTCATGAAGGCAATGGATCCACGGGGACTCACCCCGACATCCACATAGTGATGCTGCCTCGTCTGTTGAATGATGTCCATCAAATAATCCTCTATTTCCTCCGATACAAGGACATCTTTTACACTCTGTTTTAACTGGAGAATTTCATCAATGGAGATGACACTCCCGATGGCTTCAAGGGGATTGGATGCACGGAATCTCCTTAACATCATTTTTTCTTTTTCAGGTGTCGGGTACCCTTGTTTGATCGTCATTAGAAAGCGGTCAAGCTGCGCGTCCGGCAATGGGAACGTACCTACGGAGTCAAAGGGGTTCTGAGTGGCGATGACGCAGAAAGGTTGTGGTAAATGGTAGGTGACTCCACCAAGGGTCACTGTCTTTTCTTCCATTAACTCCAGTAGTGCCGACTGAGTACGGGGTACTGCCCGGTTGATTTCATCGATAAGAAGGACATTATTGAATACCGGTCCTCTCCTGACTTTAAAGTCACTCGTTTTCACGTCGAAATATTCCTGTCCGACAATATCGGAAGGGAGGGTGTCCGGGGTGAATTGCAGACGGTTGAACGTTCCATCGATACTCTTTGAAAAGCATTTTGCCATGGTGGTCTTCCCTGTACCCGGGACATCTTCCAGCAGCACATGGCCGTCGCTCAATAAGGCAATGATCATTAACTCTATCTCATTCTCTTTATCAATCATGACTTTGGCTATATTTTCTTTAATCGATTGAAGCATCTCGCCACCCCTATCTGAATATGTAATATAATGGTAACATATACCAGCTCATTTTGGAGTGGATTCTCAGAAAATTCACGTAAAAAAGCCCCTCTCTTCATTAGAAAGGGGCATGAATCATTCAATTATTTCATCCACTCCGTATGGAAAATGCCTTCTTTGTCCACACGTTCGTAGGTATGAGCACCGAAGTAGTCCCGCTGAGCCTGGATCAAATTCGCAGGAAGCGTTTCTGTACGGTAGCTGTCATAATAAGATAGGGCTGCCGAGAAGCCTGGAACCGGTACGCCATTCTGGACAGCTACACTGATGACTTCGCGGAGTGCGTATTGATAGCTTTCGACGATTTCTTTGAAGTAAGGATCGAGTAAAAGGTTAGTAAGATTGGATTCACGGTCATATGCTTCTTTAATCTTCTGCAGGAACTGTGCACGGATGATGCATCCTCCACGGAAGATCATAGCGATATCTCCGTACTCCAGATCCCATTTGTACTCATCAGACGCAGAACGCATTTGGGCGAAGCCTTGAGCATACGAACAGATCTTACTCATATAAAGAGCTTTACGGATCGATTCGACCAATGCTTTCTTATCGCCATCGAACGGTTTCGTATCTGGACCTTTCAGCATCTTACTCGCTTTCACACGTTCATCTTTAATCGCTGAAATGAAGCGGGCGAAGACAGACTCGGTGATGATCGGTAAGGAAACACCGAGATCCAATGCACTTTGGCTCGTCCATTTACCCGTCCCCTTTTGACCTGCTTTATCGAGGATGACATCCACCATCGGCTTGCCGGTTTCATCATCTTTCTTAGTAAAGATATCTGCTGTGATTTCGATGAGATAGCTGTCAAGCTCACCTTCATTCCAGTCGGCAAACACTTCATGAAGTTCTTCCGCACTTAAGCCAAGGACATTTTTCATCAGGAAGTAGGATTCCGCGATCAGCTGCATATCTCCGTATTCAATGCCATTGTGCACCATTTTCACATAGTGACCTGCGCCATCTGGACCGATATACGTTGTACATGGATCTCCGTCGACCTTCGCTGCGATATCTTTCAGGATAGGGGCAACGAGCTCATATGCCTCCTTCTGTCCTCCAGGCATGATGGATGGACCTGTCAGGGCGCCTTCCTCCCCACCGGACACACCCGTCCCGATAAAATGGATGCCGAGTTCGCTTAGTTCCTGATTGCGTCGACGAGTATCCTCGAAGAACGTATTTCCCCCATCGATCAGGATGTCTCCTTTTTCAAGGAAGGGTTTTAATTGTTCGATGGTCGCATCAGTCGGATTTCCCGCCTTGACCATCAGAAGAATCTTCCGAGGCTTTTCCAATGAATTGACGAATTCCTCGATTGTATATGTAGGATTGACATTCTTGCCCTTCGATTCGCTCATCATTTCATCCGTTTTCTCACTCGAACGATTGTAAATAGAAACAGAGTACCCCCTGCTTTCAATATTCCATGCCAAGTTTTTTCCCATAACGGCTAATCCGATAACACCAATTTCCTGAGCCATAACATCAACATCCTTTCATCTATAAAATAATGATTTTATTACTTCTTCCGTTTCATCAAATTAATGACCGGAGTCTATTTCAATCTAACAAGAAAGGGTCACCGGTGCAAATAATCCGATTGAGAAGTATGTTATTTGTTATAAGGTGTCCCCTTTTACAGCTGTCATTCCCTTAAAAAGTCTTTGTTGAAGCTTGTATCCTGTTTCGAATCATAAGACTTTTTCTTGTTCTTAGCTTTTACCCCTTGAGAGATGGAATCTTTCCCAAACTTATCATGGAGTTTGGATAATACGTTGAAGAGTGGTTCCTTTTCGGCGATTTTCTTATAAGAAAATAAGTCCAGCTGTTCCGTGGCTTCGCTTTTCTCCACAACATCCTGTGCCGTGACCCCCAGGAGCCGGACGGGATCCCCATCCCAGTGCTTCAGGAATAAGTCTTTCGCATGATGATATAAGTCTTCTTTTTTATAGATGGGGTTTGCAACCTTTTTGCTCCTTGTGATGGTCTTCCTGAATTTATCCCGGATCATCAGCTGGATCGTCGTCCCAAGTACATCTTTTTGTTGAAGTCGTGACGAGACCTTCGTACAGAGCTTTTCTACAACAAGTAAAAGCTCATGCTGATTCGTTGTATCCTTCGGTAAGGTAGTGGAATTTCCCACGCTTTTGTAATCATAAATCGATTCGGGATCCACATTCCTTCTGTCGATTCCATTGGCTCGCTCTTTAAGACGGAGTCCGTTGATACCTAACAGTGACTTCAACTGGATATCATTGGCATGGGCAAGATCGCTGCACGTATGGATACCGATTGAATTCAGCTTCTCGGCAGTCTTCTGACCAATCCCGTGCATTTCAATGACAGGGAGCGGCCACAGCTTGTTCGGGATATCACGCTTACGCAAAACCGTGATCCCCATAGGCTTCTTCATATCCGACGCCGTTTTGGCCAGGAATTTATTGGGCGCAACACCGATACTGCAAGGAAGGTCTAACTGACCCTTGATCTGGGCCTGAATGTCTGAGGCAATTTGTAATGGAGTTCCTTTCTCGAAGGAATCCGTTATATCCAGATACCCTTCATCAATCGAAACGGGTTCCACTAATTCTGAATATTGTCTGAGGATATCGAATATTCCCGTTGAGGCGGCACGGTAACGGTCGAAGTTGGGTGTCATGATGACCAGTTCCGGACATAATTTTTTTGCCTCCCAAAGAGGCATCGTCGTTTTCACTCCAAAGCCCCTGGCTTCGTAGCTGCATGTCACGATGATGCCCCGTCTTTCCTGGGGGTTCCCGGCTATAGCCAGTGGTTTCCCCCGAAGAGTAGGATCGTAGGCCATCTCTACAGAGGCATAAAAACTGTTCATATCAACATGAAGAATCACTCGTCCGTTTTTGGGATAGTGTGAAATCATTTCAATCGCGGCTTTCTTTTTCTAGTTTTGATGTGTTTTTTGCTCGTTCACATAATCCTTTATTTCTTTTATACCTTCTAAGCTCTCTACTAAAACATCTGGATCGATCTGGGTTAAAAGGGTATCTTCAAGATTGATGATACCTGAAAAATAGGTTGTTTTCGAATAAGCAAGTAAACCGACGTTTGTAATCGATTCATCTGGTACTTCAAGGATTTCCTTTGCTTCTGTCACGACCAAACCGACCTGCATCGTTTTCGTCTGGACGACCAGGAGAAACATTCCTTTTTCAGCAATTGCAGGGGTGTTATAAAGGATGTTCCCTAAATCAAGGACCGGAATCAGCTCTCCCCTGACCTTTACAAGTCCGAGGACAAATGGGGGTAAGTGTGGGATCGCCCTGATTTCCTCCACTTTTTCAATCGATACTACGTTCTCAATCGGCAGAGCATATTCTTCTTTTCCGGCATGAAATACAACTACTTTCGGCAATGTAAAACGTCTCCTCTCGCATTTCGGATATGTATACTACTAATGTACCATATTTCAGAAAGGTAGGTGCTGATATGAAAGAAGAAAAATGTCCACGAACCGAAAGGGTTACCATTGGTTCGTGGACATTTGGATATTATGCTTGTCGCCTCTGGGCAAAGCCCTTCTGCTTTTCTTTTTGTCCAGCTCCGCCGGCTAGGCCCTCGAGGTCATAAGCTAAATCCGTCCAAAAGGCAAAGTACGCCTTTCTGCCGGATTCATCTTATGCTTGTCGGGCCTGACCAAGCCGGCTCCGCTTTTCTATTGTCCAGCTACAGGGCTTAGAGGCTCGAGGTCATAAGTCAAACATACCAAAAAGGCAAAAGGGCGCCTTTCCGGTATGTTCGTCTTATGCTTGTCGCCTCTGGGCAAAGCCCTTCCGCTTTTCTATTCCCCAGCGACTTCTTGTATGATGGCTACGACCATTTCAGAGAGTTTGTTTAGTTCTTCTACTGGCATTCTTTCGCTTTTCGTGTGGATTTCTTCGTAGCCTACTGCGAGATTGACGGTCGGTACTCCGAATCCGGCGATGACGTTGGCGTCGCTTCCGCCTCCGCTTGTCAGCAGCTCGCTTGGGCGACCGATTTTCTTCGCCGCACGTTTTGCCACTTCCACTACTTCGTCACCGTCTTTGAACTTAAAGCCTGGGTACATGACTTGTACTTCGACTTCCGCTTTCCCGCCCATTTCCTCGGCAACGGAAGTGAAGGCAGCTTTCATTTTTTCTACCTGTGCTTCCATTTTTTCAGGAACCAGTGAACGGGCTTCAGCAAGGATATCGGCTTGTTCGCATACGATATTCGTTGCTTTCCCGCCTTCAAAACGGCCGATGTTCGCTGTCGTTTCTTCATCGATACGGCCAAGTGGCATTTTAGAAATGGCTTTCGCTGCAATCGTGATGGCAGAAACGCCTTTTTCAGGTGCTACGCCTGCGTGTGCGGTTTTTCCGAAGATCGTTGCCTTCACTTTAGCCTGTGTCGGTGCTGCTACGATGATGTTTCCGACTTTCCCGTCACTATCAAGAGCGAAACCGTATTTCGCTTTAACAAGTGAGGAATCAAGGGCTTTTGCTCCAACGAGACCGGATTCTTCCCCAACCGTGATAATGAACTGGATGTCGCCGTGGGAAATATTGTTTTCCTTAAGGACACGCACGGATTCAAGCATAGTGGCAAGACCCGCTTTGTCATCTGCTCCGAGTATGGTTGTTCCATCGGAATAAATGAAGCCATCTTCTTTAAGAGTAGGCTTTACCCCTTTGGCGGGGACCACTGTATCCATATGGGAAGTGAAATAAATGGGATCCACGCCCTCTTTATTCCCTTTTAAAGTACAGATGAGGTTACCGGCACCGTGGCCCGTTTCTCCCATCGTGTCGTCTTCGAATACCTCTACTCCAAGATCGGAGAATTTTTTGGTCAATACTTTCGCGATTTCCGCTTCTTCTTTCGTTTCAGAATCGATCTGCACCAATTCCAGGAATTCATTTAATAAACGCTCTTCATTAATCATTAGTAGACCTCCACAAATATGTATTCACTCCTATAGTATAGCGTGAATAACTCCGTTCAACAAATGGTACACCTTTTACAATGGGATATTGCCGTGCTTTTTCTTTGGTCGTTCTTCCCGTTTGTTTCTCATCATTTCCAACCCTTGAATCAATTTGATCCGGGTTTCACGTGGATCGATGACATCATCCACCATTCCACGTGACGCGGCGACGTATGGATTCGCGAATTTTTCACGGTACTCTTCGATTTTTTGTTCGCGAAGCTCTTCAGGATGATCACTGTTTGCAATTTCCCTGGCAAAAATGATATTTGCTGCTCCTTGAGGTCCCATGACGGCGATTTCCGCATTCGGCCAGGCAAAGACCAGATCCGCACCGATTGATTTACTATTCAGTGCCACATACGCTCCACCATACGCTTTCCTTAAGATCACGGTCATTTTAGGGACCGTCGCTTCAGAATATGCGTATAGAATCTTGGCACCATGACGGATGATCCCTCCATGTTCCTGCTTGATCCCAGGGAAGAATCCCGTAACATCCTCAAACGTAATGAGAGGAATATTGAAGGAATCACAGAACCTGATAAACCGGGACGCCTTGTCGGAAGAATCGATATCAAGACCACCCGCCATGAACTTCGGCTGGTTGCATACTAGTCCGACAACTTCGCCTTTTATGCGGGCAAGCCCCACAACGATATTTTTGGCGAATTCCTTCTGAACCTCCAAGAAGCTTCCTTCATCGACGATATCATTGATGACGGTACGGACGTCATAAGGACGAATCGCATCAAATGGAATCAGGTCCGTTAAGTTGGCACGGTAATCATCATCTTCATCCACTTCTAAACGGGGAGGCTTCTCTTCATTATTTTGAGGAAGGTAAGTTAATAGCCTTCGAACCTCTTGTAACACCTCTTCTTCCGTTTTCCCCCTGAAATGGGCATTTCCGCTGATGGAGTTATGAACCTTTGCCCCACCGAGATCTTCCGAGCTGATTTTTTCCCCTGTCACGGTTTCAATGACTTTAGGTCCAGTGATGAACATTTGGCTCGTCTCATCCACCATAAAGACAAAATCCGTGATGGCAGGGGAGTAAACCGCTCCACCGGCACAAGGGCCCATGATGACGGATATTTGCGGAATGACACCTGAATAGACGGCGTTTCGATAGAAGATGTGTCCATAGCCATCTAAAGAAACGACACCTTCTTGAATCCTTGCCCCGCCAGAATCATTCAGTCCGATGAACGGAGCACCATTCTTGACGGCAAGATCCATTACATGGGAAATCTTCTTCGCGTGCATTTCTCCAAGTGCACCACCGAACACGGTGAAATCCTGGGAGAATAAGTATATCGGTTTCCCGTTCACTTTGCCGTAACCTGTCACGACCCCGTCACCAGGCCCCTGTACCCCTTCAAGTCCAAAGTCCGAGCATCTGTGCTCGATGAATGGGTTCAGCTCCACAAAGCTCCCAGGATCAACCAGGATATCGATCCGTTCCCTCGCTGTCAGCTTCCCTTTCTCATGCTGCTTGTCAATTTTTTCATCGCCGCCGCCAAGCTCCACTTCTCTTCTACGGTCGTATAATTCATTGATTTTTTCATAAATATCCATATGATTACTCCCCTTTGATGTTGGATTTATCGCAAAGTTCGTATAAAACGCCGTGGGCTGATTTCGGATGCATGAACGCGACAGATGCCCCGCCGGCACCAGGCTTTGGCGTTTCGTTGATCATCCGTACCCCTTTGGTCTGGAGTTCCTTTATGCGCTCTTCGATTCCTTCTACACCGAAGGCTATATGGTGAATCCCTTCACCCTTTTTTTCTATGAATGCCGCAATCGGGCTTTCTTTATGTAGTGGCTCAAGTAACTCGAGCTTCAGATTTCCGCCATCCATGAATGCCACCTTGACACCTTGATTCTCTACTTCTTCGATCTTCAGTAGTGAAAGACCGAGAGTATCTTCATAAAATGCGAGAACATTGTCTATTGATGAAACTGCTATTCCGATATGATCTACCTTTTTCATCCCTATCATCCCCCTGTTGTTTGCATGCTCCACCCATATAGTATTCCATACTTGTTGTCGAATTTCCTCCTATAGACACGAATAATTAAAGCGTTTTCTTTTATTCGGGTGGTTGTCTTCTCCCATAATTCACGTTAAAATAGAGATGAAAATTATCTCACGCTTATGTGGAAGAATGGAGCGATATGATGGGTAATAAAAAAATGCAAAAGATCATTGTATTTGTGATGCTGTTTGCGATGATTGCATCAACGATCATGGCAGGACTGTCATTCTTATTATAAAAATAGTAACTAAAAGGAGCTGCTTTTCGAAACCTTCGATCAGCAGCTCCTCTTCATTTTAGTGCCCCATATTCTTTCCCCAACCGATTGAGGCTTTTCTTCGTTTTCACCACGAGCACTTTGGTGCCGATGGGTGCTTTGTCAAACAAATATTCCACGTTCCTATTATGCATCCGGATACATCCATTGGAAATATACTTCCCTATGCTCGATGGCCGGTTCGTCCCATGGATTCCGTAGATCCTGCCATCCGTCCCTTCTGCATCGAAACCGATCCACCTGGTTCCGAGAGGGTTTCTCGGGTCCCCGCCAGGGATGTTCTTCTTACGGTAATAGGGGTTCTTGGCTTTCACTGTGACATTAAACAACCCTTCCGGAGTGAGCTCAGCCGTTTTTCCTGTAGCGATGGGAAAGGTAGCCTGTATCTTCCCATTGTCTATATACGCCAATTGATTCGTTTCCTTGTTCACGATGATAAACGGATCACCCGGGATCGGATTTCTGCCGAGTGGCCAGATGGGTGAAGCAAACAATATGATGGCAAGAAGTAAACGCATCCTATCACCTTTTTCATGTTTTAGGTGTAGTTTGCTTCACTTTCCTCCTTTTTTATTCCTTTGAACGAACTTTTCAGGAGGAGGTACTGTTCCATTTCCTGAACAAATTGATAAAGGGCGGCACGTGTTTCAAACTCTTCCCTCGTTTTCGGCAGCTCCATCTGCTCGAATTCCACTTTCATATCGTACAGTTTTTTCAAGTAAAAGAGCGCCGTATTCCCCGGGTGGATATGATCGCTCAGTTCTTCCAGGAAATCTGCGATGCGATGGCCCTGCTCGACGGTTAACGATATATTTGTCGCAATCGGCAGAATGCGCTGAAGGATTTCAAACTGTTTTTCCCTCATTTTGAAATATAAATAATATAAGTTCTCATCCCTTAAAAAATGGTTTTCCACATCTTTAAAGGCAATCGTCTTTGCCTCTTTGAGTAATTGCTCCGTTTCAGTGATTTCCCTGCCGTCCCAATTGCTGTCATTTGTCTTTAAATAGTTGATCATCTCACAGAAAACCTTATAAAAGTTCGCTTCGATTTTTTCCTGATATTGAATCATTTTTTTATCGACGCTCGGCATATACAGATTCATCAAGAGGGCAATCCCGATCCCGATCACGATGATTCCAAGCTCATTTTCAAAAAGGCCAAGGGTGACATGTCCCGCTGAGTATACATGAAGGATGATGACGGAACTTGTGACAATCCCCTCTTTGATGTTCAAGCTTACGGTGATGGGAATGAACACAAGAAGCAGCAAACCGATGACCGCCGGGTTATAGGCAAGGAATTCGAAAAATGCGGCAGAAAAAACCATGGCAATCACACACGCCAAAAAGCGGCTCCATGAAGCATTCACCGATTTCTTCTTCGTATTCTGAATGCACAGGATCGTCAATATCCCGGCTGATACGAAATTATCCAGGTGGAACCACTGGGCGATGCTGATGGCAGCCGCGGTGCCGATTCCTGTCTTAAGTGTCCGATATCCGATTCGAAACATTCATCTTTCTCCTAACTACTTCATTTTTTAGCTACTCTAGAATACCACAAACAGGGTTGAACATAAAAAGAAGGATTAACGTTTTCATCCGTTAACCCCCCATAATTATAATATTTTCTCAAGGAATCCTTTTCCCCTGTCACTTTGCGGGTTGGAGAAAAAGGCTTGAGGTTCTCCTTCTTCAATAATCTTTCCATCATCCATGAAAAGGATCCTGTCTGCCACCTCCCTTGCGAAGCCCATTTCATGGGTCACGATGATCATCGTCATCCCTGTGTGAGCAAGTGACTTCATCACGTCCAGAACCTCTTTCACCATCTCGGGATCAAGGGCTGACGTCGGTTCATCGAATAACATGACTTTCGGTTCCATGGCAAGTGCCCTCGCAATGGCCACACGCTGCTTCTGCCCTCCTGATAAACGGGTCGGGTATTCATCGCTCTTTTCTTTCAGACCGACTTTCGTCAGGAGGTCCGTCCCTAATTTCGTCGCTTCCGCTTTGCTCAGGCCCTTTACTTTCATTGGGGCATAAATCACATTTTCCAAGGCAGTCATATGAGGAAAGAGGTGAAAATGTTGAAACACCATGCCGACCTCCTGCCTTACCTTGTTGATCGATTTCCCCTTCACAATGCCTCCTTCAAAGTAAATCGATCCCGATGTAGGTTCTTCCAGGTGATTCAAACACCGCAATAAAGTGGATTTCCCTGAACCCGATGGACCGATCAATGCGACGACTTCCCCTTTCTCAACAGAGAAATCGATTCCCTTCAATACCTGAAGCTTTCCAAACGACTTGGTTATCTGTTCTCCTTTAATCATTTCCACGCAGTCTCCCTTCCAACATTTTTCCTAGCAAAGTCAGAACCATAACGAGTACATAATAGATCAGTCCTGCGAATAAAAGCGGTTCAAAGAATGAATACAAGTCACTTCCAACCATGTATGAACGTCTCATCACATCTGCAGCCCCGATAACCGTGACGATGGCGGATTCCTTGGTGAGCGTGATGAATTCGTTCATCAACGCAGGGAGGATATTTTTGATCGCCTGAGGCAGGATCACGTCTTTCATCATCAATCGGTAAGGCACTCCAAGAGCCATCGCGGCTTCCGTTTGCCCTTTATCCACTGCATTGATCCCGGCACGGATGATTTCAGAAATATAGGCAGCCGAATTAAGGGAAAAAGCGAGGATCGCTGCGTAATAAGGTTCAATCTGTGTCCCAAAAAGCTGAGGCGATCCGTAAAAGATGATCATCAGCTGAAGGACCAGCGGAGTTCCCCTGAATATGGATGTGTACAGATCCGCAAACAGGGTTAAAGGTTTGATGGAACTAATTTTACAAAGGGCAAGAAGAATACCGAATAGGAACCCGAGCACCCCTGCTAACGCGACAATTTTAAGTGTGACCTTCAATCCTTCCAAAATAAAGGGGATCGAAGGAATCAGTTGTTCAAAATCTAGTGGCATATTGATCCCCTCCAAAGTTGTAATCTGGCATGTAATAGGAAGGGCTAACCGGATTAGAGGTTAGCCCTTCATCGATCTACTGTTCTCCGTCAAACCATTTTTCAGCGAGTTTATTCAGCTCTCCACTGTCTTTAAGTTTCTTCATAGCGTCATTGAATTTACCTGTCAGTTCGCTGTCCTTTGGAAGGGCAACCGCAGAACCTGCCTCTTCTTCATTTACATTCATCGTATTTCCTTGAAGCTCGTCATTCTTGTCCAAATAACCGTTTGCCACTGTATTTTCGATAATGATGGCGTCAAAGCGTCCATTTTGAAGATCCTGGATCAGTTCAGGAATACGATCACGCGTGTCCACTTTCAGCTTGATGGATTTTGAAAGTTCTTCTGCAGCATCCTGTTGAATCGAGCCTAATTGAACTCCCACCGTTTTCCCATCCAGATCTTTCTCACTTTGAATACCGCTTTCCTTTGTCGAGATGATCATATCTTTTGCCGTGTAGTAGACATCACTGAAGTCAACATTCTTTTGTCGTTCCGGCGTTGGCGTCATGGCAGAAAGGACAAAATCCACCTGCCCCGTTTTCAGGGCAGAGATCAATCCGCTGAATTCCATATCCTTGATTTCGATTTCGTATCCCATTTCATCTGCGAGCATATTGGCAAGATCAATATCATACCCAATGATTTTGTCGCTGTTGGCCGTATCAACATATTCAAACGGTTTATAATCGGCCGACGTCCCCATGATCAGTTTCTTGGATTCCCCGGAAGCGGGCTTGTCATCTCCTGCGCCGCATGCTGCCAGAGTAGTAGAAAGGATTAATACGAATACGAGAGATAATAGCTTTTTCATTGTGATTCCTCCTGGATTATAATGTATAAATATAATATATAATGTATATTAATTACTATATTCGTATTGTAGCAGAGATCAATATTTATGCAATACCTTTTATAAATATTAATAAATGATTATATATTCTGAAAATAACAGGCTGGTTGTTCCTGGATTTGAATACACAAACGTTAGTGTTTGGTATATTTTATTCATTATATATACATGGATAGGGATACTGCTCGAATCCAAGTCTGTTGGAAACTGCTGAAAATGGATTGTTTAATCCTGAAATTGGTTTCTCGGGTAAGATTCTAATAGATAAGAAGTATTTCAATGCGGGTTTTGGAGGTCAGTACGGAGCTTTCGGGTAAGAGCGGGTTTGAATACCATGTCGATCCCTCGTCAGTGCGTCATTTCTGGAGATGATTGGGTCATTTTGAGAGTAATAGCATCATTTTTCCATTTATTGCGTCATTTCCAATAGGAATTGCACTTTTTTACAAAATAAGGAATCCTTCCAAACTCAATAATAATTCCTCTAAAAATAAAAAAACGTCAAGCCTCTCACTTTTCCAGTGAGAAACTTGACAAACTTTTATACCTCTTCACAATACTCATCAAAATACGTTTGAAGTTTGTTCACGACAGACATTGGATCATGTCCTTCAATCTCGTGTCTTTCAACCATTGTCAGGAGCTTTCCGTCTTTCAATAGGGCGAATGAAGGTGAGGATGGCGGATAACCTGTGAAATAGCTGCGTGCTTTTGCAGTCGCTTCTTTATCCTGACCCGCGAAAACCGTGACCAATTGATCCGGTCTCTTATCGAAGTGGATGGAATGGGCAGCTGCCGGACGGGCGATTCCTCCTGCGCATCCACAAACGGAATTGATCATGACCAGTGTAGTACCTTCTTTAGAAAAAGCCTGGTCCACTTCTTCTTCTGTTGTTAATTGCGTATATCCTGCCGTTTCGATTTCCTGACGGGCTTGACGGACAACGTCGTTCATTAATAAATTGAAATCTATATCCATACTTGAACTCTCCTTTAATCGCTGACTTAATCATATCCTACTAAAAACGAGTGAAGGGATATGATGTACCCTTATCATAACAATTTCAAACCATATCTTTCAATTAAAATTAACTATTCCCATCCTGTATTGCAGCTTTGTATTGTTTCAACAGTCCTTCTACCGCTTGTGAAGTTGTGTAATCCCCCGTTTTCACCCGGTCTTCCACCTCGGGAAGTGATGACTTGATGCTTTTTTGGAAGAAGAAGTCTGACAGTATTCTTTCCCTCAGCATCGTATGGAACCATTCCTGTTTCTGGATAAGCCTTCTTTCTTCGAATACACCCTGTTCTTTTGTCTGCTCTTCGAATTGTTGGACCACATCCCATAGCTCCTTCAATCCCTCATTTTTCAACGCCGAACAGGTATAAGCCTTTGAACTCCAGCCTTTTGTGGCGGGTATGAGAAAGTGAAGGATTTGATTGAGCTCCCTCCTCGTCTTTTCAGCGAGGGGCTTATTCTTTCCATCTGCTTTATTCACGAGCAACACGTCGGCAAGCTCCATGATCCCTTTTTTCATTCCCTGAAGCTCATCTCCCGCTCCAGTAATGACGAGGAGCAGGAAGAAATCCACCATTTGTCTGACCATGACTTCACTCTGACCGACCCCTACAGTCTCTATGATGATGAGGTCATACCCCGCGGCCTCGCATAAAAGGAGGGTCTCATTGGTTTTCCTGTGGACCCCGCCCAGCGTCCCTGCCGTTGGCGAAGGTCTGACAAAGGCACGTGGATTCTTGGATAGCTGCTCCATCCTTGTTTTATCCCCTAAAATGCTGCCACCAGAAATAGAGGAGCTTGGATCGATGGCAAGAACGGCTACCCTGTGCCCCTCGTTACACAACATCTCCCCGAATTGTTCGATAAACGTACTTTTCCCGGCTCCCGGCACGCCAGTGATCCCGATCCGGAAACTATTACCGGTATGGGGGAGGAGTTCTTGCAGAAGCTCCTGTCCCAACGCATAATGCTCTTCCGCATTGCTCTCTATCAATGTGATGGCTTTCGCTAAGTGACTTCGGTCACCATTCAGGACCCCGGCTTTTAAGTCACTGATTGAAACGGGATCCCTTTTCTTTTTCACAAATTTCTTCTTTCGTCCCGACTGATGCTCTGTCATTATTCAGCCACTTCCTCATAGCCGAGCACTTCATAAATTTCTTTGATCACTTTTTGTGCGGCTACAGGAATGATCGTTCCAGGGCCAAAAACGGCAGATGCCCCGTTGGATAAAAGGAAGTCATAGTCTTTCGCTGGAATCACTCCGCCGATGACGACAAGGATGTCTTCCCTTCCAAGTTTCTTCAGTTCCGCCACTAATTGAGGCAGAAGCGTTTTATGACCGGCGGCCAATGAGCTTACCCCGATGACATGAACATCGTTTTCAACGGCCTGAAGAGCTGTTTCTTCAGGCGTTTGGAACAACGGTCCGATGTCCACGTCGAATCCAAGATCGGCAAATGCCGTGCTGATTACTTTCGCACCCCTGTCATGACCGTCCTGCCCCATCTTGGCAATGAGGATGCGGGGTCTTCTTCCTTCGTTCTCCAGAAATTCTTCCGTCATCTCCTTCACGATGTTGATTTCCTGTTCATTTGAGAAATTCGAACTGTACACCCCGCTTATACTCCGGATCGTTGCTTTATGCCTTCCGGAAACTTTTTCTATCGCATCAGAGATTTCTCCTAGAGTGGCACGTGCCCTTGCCGCATCAACGGCTTTTTCAAGGAGGTTCCCATCGCCTGTTTCAGCCGTATATGTCAAAGCTTCGAGGGTTTCAGTTACTTTCTCTTCATTCCGTTCTTCTTTCAACTTCTGGATCCGTTCGATCTGCTTCTGTCTGACCACCGTATTATCGATGTCCAGTGTTTCAATCGGATCTTCCTTATCCAGACGGTATTTATTCACCCCGATGATGGATTCGTCCCCTGAATCGATCATCGCTTGTCTTCTGGCAGCAGCTTCCTCGATGCGCATCTTCGGCAAACCCGTTTCAATTGCTTTCGTCATGCCTCCTAGTTCTTCGATTTCTTCAATATGCTCCCATGCCTTTTCCATCAGCTGATGAGTCAGCGTTTCGACATAGTGGGAACCGGCCCATGGGTCGATCACTTTTGTTATGCCCGTTTCTTCTTGAAGATACAGCTGGGTATTTCGGGCGATGCGCGCTGAAAAGTCTGTCGGCAGGGCGATCGCTTCGTCAAGGGCATTCGTATGGAGCGACTGCGTATGGCCCATCGCAGCTGCATGGGCTTCAAGTAACGTGCGGATGACATTATTATAAGGATCCTGTTCCGTCAAGCTCCATCCGGATGTTTGGGAATGGGTCCTAAGCGCCATCGATTTAGGATTCCGGGGGTTGAAAGTCTTCATCATTTTCGCCCAAATCCTCCTGGCCGCCCTCATCTTGGCCACTTCCATGAAATAGTTCATGCCGATTGCCCAAAAAAATGAAAGTCTCGGTGCAAAAGAATCGATGTCGATCCCTGCCTGAAGTCCGGTCCTGACATACTCGAGACCATCCGCCAACGTATAAGCAAGCTCAATATCAGCAGGTGCCCCTGCTTCTTGCATATGATACCCTGAAATACTGATACTGTTGAATTTCGGCATATGTTTGGATGTATACTCGAAGATATCCGCAATGATGTTCATGGACGTTTCAGGTGGATAGATGTACGTATTCCTGACCATATATTCCTTTAAGATATCGTTCTGGATCGTACCGGAAAGCTTCTCCTTCGATACCCCCTGCTCTTCTGCCGTCACGATATAAAAAGCAAGGATGGGCAGAACAGCCCCGTTCATCGTCATGGAAACGGACATTTGATCAAGGGGGATCCCGTCGAACAATATCTTCATGTCCAGGATGGAATCGATGGCGACGCCGGCCTTCCCTACATCTCCTACAACCCTTGGATGATCCGAGTCATATCCGCGGTGAGTCGCCAAATCAAATGCCACCGACAACCCTTTCTGCCCCATACTTAAGTTTCTTCTATAAAAAGCATTGCTTTCTTCAGCGGTTGAAAACCCCGCGTACTGCCTGACCGTCCAAGGACGATTCACATACATCGTCGGATACGGCCCCCTTGTGTACGGAGCGAGGCCGGGTAAATCTTCACCATGAGAAATATTTTCCGAGTCTCTTTCTGTATATAAAGGTTTTATATCGATTTTTTCATTCGTTTCGTAGGGAGTGCCGGTAAGGGGATGGTCCCCCGCTGCCGCCTCATTCGAATACGGGTTGATTTGTTGCCAATCAGGCTTCCTCATTGTCTTTCCCCTCCTCCCAAATGGTTAATAGTGCATCCAGTTTTTCAAGTATGTTCTGTTTGTTGTAGATGGCCCCGTTCAATCCCTTAAGGACCCATTCACTTCTGTTTTCATCAGGAATTCTGCCCGCCAGGTCAATCACAATGGAAGAATCAACGTGATGGACGGCTTCAGTGATCATTGAGAGTTTATCAAGATATTCTTCGTCCTTTCCGCACACCACATAGTACGGATATCGGGTTTCTTCTACGAATTGGAGGATATCTTCCTTGGAGAAGCAATTTGTACTTTGATGCGTCTGAATGCCTCCCGTCGCTAAAAACCCTTTTACAAAGTCGGCACGTGGCTTATACGTTTTCAGTTCCCCTAACCCGATCAGGCCTGCAGTGAGATTACCTCCGAGTTTCTGTGCCCGCTCTCTTACTCTTTCAAAAGGAAGAGAGATCCGTTGTCCCGCTGCTGGAGAAATCGGAAGGGTCTCTTCCAGATTTGCATAGATGTTGGTCCCGATCATGGAGTTCTTCCGGGTGGCTAAGTCCTGGATGCGGGCGTCCCTTACTACTTTTATCTTCTCTTCTATCGATCCATTAGCAAGTAGGGCAAGGATCCCACCCTCCTTATCGACCTGCTGGAATTCCTTCCATGCACGTTTTCCTACTTCATCTGAAAGCCATTCCACATAATAAGAACCACCAGCAGGGTCAAGAACCTTATTCAAATGGGCTTCTTCCCCCAGGACAAGTTGAGTGTTCCTGGCAATCCTTTCAGCAAGGGGAGTCACTTCGCCGCTCACCTCATTGAAAGGGCTTACGACAAGATAATCGACCCCTGCGAGGATCGCAGAGAATGCTTCCCCTCCCGCGCGGAGAATGTTGACATAGGAATCCAGCGCCGATTTGTTGAATCGGGAGGTCTCTGCACTGATGCTGATGGACTTTACGATACTTTGTTCATTCAAGCCGTAAGAGGTTAAGACTCCCTGCCACAGTTTCTTAAATGCCCTGATTTTCGCGATTTCCATAAAGAAATGACTGCCTATTGAAAAATGGAAGTGTAAGGTTTGGGCAGCCTTCTCGATTTCCCACCCTTTATCCTGAACCGCCTCCAAATAAGCGACACCTTCACCCAGTGCATAAGCAAGCTCCTGTGTCGCACTTGCGCCATTGTTATGATAGGGAGCTGAATTCACAATCAGGGCCTTAACGCCTGACAAGTCCATAACCGACCCTTCGAGAACATTCAGCCACCGTTCCAATCTGCTTTCATCGGACCATCCTTCCTCTGATATGGGGTCGTATCCAATAACCCCTGTCATCCCCTTCCTCTCTGGAATGTCCTTCATACCATGGATGGCCATTGATGTAGCCTGATCCGTCGAAAAAACAGGAGCATCAAACCCTCCCATATCGTTCATGAATGGCACCAGGCCCTGAGCCTCGTCCAGGTCCCCAATGGAAAACGACAGACAGTTTTGCCCCCTGGACAACGCATCCCTCACGGCTGATGAGAGTTCTCCCCATGATTCCCTTTTGATTGGCTGGGCGATGTACCATTTATGAGTGCGTTCCAATTTGTCATCAATATTCGGGATATAATCTTTCACCCTATTAATTTGAGGTGCGTCCTCCGCTAAAAATAATGGTTTAAGATCAATATTTTCATATGTGCTTGTATGTAAGGAACTTATCCCCTTCCCCTTTAGCGCTTTTTCAGCAACTTCCACCCATTCTGACAGTGTATGACGACTGAATGATTGACTTTTCATATCACTAAGTTTCATAATACCCCTCTTCCGTAAACCATTTTTGTAATCGTTTACATAACTTTTCATTACGATTCTTCTAAATAAGCAAGCGTCCCCTTTGAAAATTCAAAATGTTTATACTAATACTATTTTAGTATATAAAAAAAACCGGCTTACTTCAATCTCTCAGAAGAATGAGCATAAAAAAGAAGAAGAGTTGGACGTCCCAACTCTTCTCCCCACTTTGCTTATTTTTTTGAATTGATATACAATTTTCCTTCAGCACGTTGAGTCGTAACATTTCCATAAGCATCGGAAATCTTCACTTCAATCACGGCTCCCGGCGCCTTCACATTCGAAGTAGCCGTATAGTAACCTTCATAATGACCTTCTGATGTTTCCATCATTGGAAGTTCAGTAGCGTTCGTCACTTGGGAGCGTGCATTTGTCAGAGGCATTTGAATGACAAATGTCGCATCCAATCCAGGCTCACTGTCAAATTCGATCTTGACGGATTCGCCCTTCTTCAGTTCTTTATCCTCTGCAGGAAGAAGATTTTCAATCTCAATGTCCCCAAATTTCGCGAAGACCGTTACCTTTTGTTTCTTTTTGTTTCCTGCTTTATCTTTCGCTACTACTTGGATGACATTCTCTCCTTCAGTCAGTAGAATTCGATGACTGAACTCTCCGTCCTTGACAGCAGCTTTCTCACCATTCACTTTCACCCATGCAAGATTTTCATCCGCGATGGTTCCTTGAACAGTGACCGCTTCACGATTTGTTTTCATGTCATCTTCCGGTGATGTGATGGCGAGTTCCGGCTTCACTTGATCAAGCGTTACCGTCACTGAATCCGATGGTCCCGTCATGCCCTGTTCCGTCGCTGCCTTTGCGGTTAATACATTCTCACCTTCATGAAGGGAAACATCAGCAGAGAATGTTCCATCCTCACCTGTGTCGGCTGTCGCTACTTCCTCTTCACCATTAAAGAGGTGAACGGTCGTAGTCGGGGCAGAAGTCCCTTCAACCGTAACGGAATCCTTATTCGTAAAAGATCCATCCTTCGGTGACGTTATGACAGGTGACGTCACTTCATAATTCACTGTTGCGCGAATCATGTAGTTACCCTCATCTTCCGGTGCCAGTGACCAGGCGCCGCCGACGAACTGCCAGCTCCTTGCTGCATATTCTCCATCTTCATCCGTTCCAAGGCCTGGTGCATTCGGATTTGGTACAGACTGGATGTACACCATATAGAAATCACCTTCGACCATGATGCCGTGCTCACTGAGATCCACATGCGTCCATTCACCATTACGCAATGCAGTTCCATCAAATGGACCGGCAATTTTCTTCCCTGGTGCCCCGTCTGGTCCAGAAGCGTCATAGACGGCAACCTGGAATTCAGTTCCTCCAGGTACAGGCCATTCAGTGTCCCAGAAGCGGAATAGTCCGCCTGTCACAAGTGCCGTGTCATTTCCTTCTTCAAGGGACATTTTCACGGCCCAGCCGTTACCTGCATCATAGAACGCACGTGCATTTTCTGCTGTTCCATCATCGTACCCGATCTCCCCTGGATACCCGATGAATGGTTCTAAGGATACATCGGCGGTTGTGACTTCCCCGCCTTCCACTGTGACGCTCATTTCCTTACTATAATAGTAAGGCGCAACCACTTTAAGAGTGTAGTCCCCTTCATAGGCTTCTAATTCATATTCTCCATTGGCATTTGTTTCAACTGGCTCTACTACGGCATCTTCGAGAACGAAGACCGTTGCGCCTTCAACCGGTTCTCCAGAAACTTCGTTCGTGACGGTTCCGGTAATATTCCCTTGAGGGATTTCTTCAAGGGTGAAATTGGCAGTAGATGTTTGATCGGCTTCAATTGTCACACTTTGTGTTTCAGACCTGTAACCGTATGTGGTTGCCTGCAATGTGAATTCACCTGCTGCATGAGTCATTTCATATGAACCATCTGCAGGATTTGTGTAAACGGAACGACCCGTTTCCAGTACACTTACCTCTGCTTGCAGGGGAAGAAGTACAGGAGCTGGACCTGATTTCTCCGTCTTATCATCTTTCTTCACTTCATTTTCCACTGTAATCTTAGCTGGATTTACACTTGGTTTTTTCGAGGCAGAGGATGACTTTTCATCCTTTGATTTCAGGCCAAGATTCATTTTCTTGGCTGGAAGATTTGATTCCGAGCTAAGCTTTACATCATCAAGGTACCAGCCTTGTTTCGTGACACTTCCATCGGAGGTAACGTTGAACGCAATGTATACACGTTGACCTGCATACTGACTCAGATCCACTTCTCCGTCTATCCATCCTTCAGTATTTCCGTTTACGCGCAGCGCCTGTGTCCACTCTTCACCATCAGTGGATACAAACACATGGCCGTAGTCATAGTTGCGTTCCAGTTCGTGCCACTGTTTAAATTGCAGGTAGCTCTCTCCTTCAGGTAAATCGATCGGAGGCATCTGTAGTGACATATTCGCACTATTGTCATAGGTTCCGTCTAAGTTGGTGGCATATACTTTTTCTCCTGAAGAAGCATTTCCCGGACCACTCGCCGGAACGCCCCACTCCCAGCTGTTCCCTGGACCGTACGATGTCCAACCAGTCGGATCTGCTTCAAAGTCCTGCTCATATCCAACTGTGATACCCGGTAACAGGTTTACAGTATACGTATCAGATTCGACTTCATTTCCACCGAAGTCCGTCGCAACCCACTTGTAGGTGACCTGATCTCCTGTAAGATCCTCACCCGGGATGACCGCTTCATACGTTCCTGATGTGTAGTCCCCTGATGTTCTGCCGGCTTCGACTTCTACCCATTCACCATCCTGATTTTGATAATTCAGGGTTACGTTCGTCACACTGACATTATCACTTGCTTCTGCCTGTAATGGCAGATTCATTTCTTTAAATGCTTCTTGTGGTGCGTCATGACCGATGACAGGAGCTTCCGTGTCATCACCTTCTTTTGAAACCTGTCCTTTTACTTTACCGATTCCGCTCATAACGGATGATACTGCATCAAACGCATTGACCAAGCCGTGTCCATACCCGTTATTTGGAGATTCCGGGAATGTTCCATCTGTTAATGGGACAGCGGTCGACATAAGGATTTCTTCGATTTCATCCACTGTTAAGCTTGCATCCACTTGTCGTAACAGGGCAGCGACTGCCGTTACGTGTGGACCAGCCATTGATGTCCCATTCCAGCCTCCTTCATAATTGCCACCTGGGACGGAAGAGCGGATATTCACTCCCGGTGCGGCAATTTCAGGCTTAATTTCCTCATAAGGAGATGGTCCCTGTAATGAGAAGCTTCCCAATTGATCGTTGATATCCGTTGCACCTGTTGCGAATGACTCAGGGTAGTTAGCTGGATTCGCAATCGATCCCGGTCCTCCCGGATTGAATAGCGTTGTATTTCCCGCAGAGAACTCTGGGAATATTTCTGCCGCTCTCCACGCACTTACCATATCCCGGTACCATTCATCGAGGCCGGCTCCACCACCCCATGAGTTATTGACAACATCAGGAGCCATTTCAGGATGTGGATTTCCTTCAGCATCTTTAGGTGCCAGAATCCATTCTCCCGCTTCCAGTAAATCAACATCCGTTCCACCATCCGCCGTGAAAGCTTTGACCGCGATCCACTTGGCACCTGGCGCTACACCGATCTGATTGCTGCCATCGGGTTCAGACCCGACCATTGTACCGACAGTGTGTGTTCCATGACCCTGATCGTCATATGGCGCACTCTGTCCTGCGGTTGCATCAAACCAGTTGAATTCGTTGTCGGGTGAATCAGGATTCTGAGGGTCATACCCTCTATATTTTTCTTTTAATGCCGGGTGGTCCCATTGTACCCCGGTGTCAATGGAGGCGATGACGGTTCCTGCTCCATCGATTCCCATCTCCCAGACCGCCGGTGCTCCAACCCGATCGATGTTCCACTCGATCGATGCCGGGCTTTTTGGTGCTTCTTTATCCAACACTGCTGATGAAGAGGACTTGGCCTTGGCCGGCTGGATAATCTGTCTCGTTTCATTCGGCAGGATCTTTTCCACTTCAGCAAAGGTTGAAATTTTCTCCATCACTTTCTTAGTACTTGTAACGGCCATTCCGTTTACAACATAAAAATCTTTGATTTCCTTCACTTCACCTGATTTCTTCTCTTTCGCTAAGTATTCTTTCACTCCTGCTTGAGATTCAAGGGCTTTAGCGCGAAGCTCTGAGACGACCATATTCCGTTTTAATAATTTCTTACTATTAGCAGACAGTTTCTGCTTTTTCGCTGTTTCAGCCGCCTTTTTAGCTACTGCCTCTGTGTCTACCTGATCCTTGAATTTCACTAAGTATGTGACCTGTTTCTCTTTTTTAAATTGTTCCTGTAATGTTGTTGTGATTTTTGATTGTGGACTTACTTTTGCTGACTCATTGGCTGATGTGGATGGCTTTTCTTTCGATAGAGCCGCTTGTGAGGTATTCGCCGCCCCTGCATTGAATGGAAACATTAAGGGGACGAACATGACTAAGGTGAGTACAATGGACAACCATCTTGCCTTACGCTTTCTACCTGACATCTAATTCCCTCCCAGTCTTTTTTGGATCAATTCGGTAAACCTTACACCTCCTTGAACACCTCAGATGGAAAATAGTAGGTGTTAAACCAAAGATAACCAAGATGCAATGTAAAATGTTGTAAGTTGCTGTCGAAATAAATCTGAAAATTCAGTAATTGATTGAAAAGTCACGAATCTCCTTAATTTCATAAGGATAAAGTCACGCCCTTAATATAACTTCAGGAATAATTCTGTATAATCCTCAGATTTAATAGGCTAAAAGTGGAGGTAATGCATCTATTGATAAATGAAGAATAGAAAAAATGAGTGAGAAGTTTCAGAGGTCGGGATACCTGAATGAGAAAATAGAAATACGACCTAAACAGTCATAGGAAATACTATCTAGAATATTCTTCCAGTTATAATTTTCTTGTTTTTCCCGAATATTCTCATAATAAACCTTTGTGTCATAAGTCCATTTATCTACACACATAAAAAAAACAAGGACCAACCTCCCAGGGCTGGTCCTTATCACTATTAATAGACAGATGTGTTTTCTTTGGAAGTATTTTCTAATATTTCTTTTACGCGTTGCAGGAATCTTCCGCATACCAAACCGTCAAGTACGCGGTGATCGAGTGACATACAGAGGTTCACCATATCACGAACGGCAATCATTCCATTATTCATGACGACAGGACGTTTTACGATTGATTCTACTTGGAGAATCGCGGCCTGTGGATAATTGATGATACCCATCGATTGTACCGAGCCAAATGACCCTGTGTTATTCACCGTAAATGTTCCGCCCTGCATATCTTGAGAGGTCAATTTACCGCTGCGGACTTTTCCTGCAAGCTCGGTGATCTCCCTGGCGATTCCTTTGATTGTTTTTTCGTCAGCATTCTTAATCACAGGAACATATAGTGCATCATCTGTAGCTACTGCAATGGAAAGATTGATGTCTTTCTTCTGAACGATCTTGTCCCCTGCCCACATGGAATTGATTTGCGGGTATTCTTTAAGAGCCTGGGCGACAGCTTTCACGAAAAATGCGAAGAATGTCAGATTGAATCCTTCACGCTGTTTGAATTCTGTCTTAAGTGAATTTCTATAGTCAACCAGGTTGGTTACATCCACTTCCATCATCGTCCAGGCATGAGGCGCTTCATGTTTACTGCGTACCATGTTGGAGGCAATCGCTTTGCGGATGCCTGAAACCGGAATCTCGATATCACCAGGGACTACAGGGACATTCGTTACAGGTGCTTGTTGTTTAGCTGGTTGCTCTGGTGCAGATTCTTTCACCGGCGCTTGTTGTGGAGCCTGATCTTCATTCTTAGGTGCAGGTGTATCTCCCGCTTTCGGAATTGAGCCTGATTCGATGATCTTCTTTAAATCTTTACGAGTGATCCGGCCGCCGTTTCCGGTTCCCTCAACCTGATTCAGGTCAATGTCATGCTCTTGAGACAGTTTTAATACGGCTGGCGAATACCTGGCCTTATTTCCACTATCTTTTGTTGAAGCTTTTGGTTTAACTGGAGCAGATCCTTTAACTTCTTCTTTCGGCTCCTCTTTCGGAGTTTCTTCAGCAGGGGCCGCGCCTCCACCTTCAATTTCGATGGAGCAAATGATTTCCCCGACTTCAAGTGTGTCTCCTTCTTCGGCAATTAATTCTTTAATGGTACCCGAAAAGGAAGATGGCACTTCTGCATTTACTTTATCTGTTTGAACTTCTGCAATCGGATCGTATTTATTAACGGTATCACCAGGTGACACCAACCATTTACTAATTGTACCTTCTGTAACACTTTCCCCTAGCTGAGGCATTTTCATATTTTCAATACCCAATGAGGAACCCTCCCTACTGCTTTCGCTTAATTGGTGTTGACTGTGATTAAAATTCTGCAAGTTCACGCATTGCTTTTTCTACTTTGTCCGGGTTAATCATGAAATATTTTTCCATTGTCGGTGCATACGGCATAGCCGGAACGTCCGGACCTGCAAGGCGTTTTACCGGGGCATCAAGCTCGAACAAGCAATTTTCAGCGATAATCGCAGAAACTTCACCCATGATGCTTCCTTCTTTATTGTCTTCTGTCACAAGAAGTACTTTACCTGTTTTAGACGCTGCTTCAATGATTGCCTCTTTATCTAACGGGTAAATGGTGCGTAAATCCAGGACATGTGCCTCAATTCCGTCCTGAGCAAGTTTCTCAGCCGCTTGAAGGGCAAAGTGAACACATAAGCCGTATGTGATGACAGTGATGTCTTCTCCCTCACGCTTCACGTCAGCTTTTCCAATTGGAAGCGTATAATCATCCTCAGGCACTTCTCCTTTGATCAGACGATAAGCTCGTTTATGTTCAAAGAATAATACCGGATCTTCGTCACGGATGGCCGCTTTCAATAAGCCTTTCACATCATATGGAGTCGAAGGCATCACAATTTTCAATCCGGGTTGATTGGCAAAGACGGCTTCGACGGATTGCGAGTGATAAAGCGCTCCGTGCACTCCACCACCGTAAGGAGCACGAATGACCATCGGACAGCTCCAATCATTATTCGAACGGTAACGAATTTTTGCCGCTTCAGAGATGATTTGGTTTACGGCAGGCATGATAAAATCAGCGAACTGCATTTCTGCGATTGGTCTCATACCATACATGGCAGCCCCGATTCCGACTCCGGCAATGGCTGATTCAGCAAGTGGCGTATCAATGACACGGTCCTCACCAAATTGATCATACAGACCGTGAGTCGCTTTAAATACTCCACCTTTTTTCCCTACGTCTTCACCAAGAACGAATACTTTTTCATCACGTTCCATTTCTTCTCTTATTGCCATGGTTACGGCATCAATGTATGAAATTACTGGCATGATTGAATTCCCCCTTACTTCTCTTCTGCGTAAACATACTTCATCGCTGATTCTGCTTCAGCATATGGAGCGTTTTCTGCATAATCCGTTGCTTCGTTTACAAGCTTCATAATACGATCATTGATTTCTTTCTCAATGTCATCATTCATAACGCCTGTCTCTTTCAGATAAGCGCCAAATGTGATGATCGGATCGTTCGTTTTCGCTTTTGCCACTTCATCCGGTGAGCGGTAGCTTCTGTCATCATCATCGGAGGAGTGAGGAGTCAAACGATAAGAAACCGTCTCAACAAGCGTTGGACCTTCTCCGCGACGTCCACGATCAGCGGCTTCCTTCACGGCTTTATATACTTCGATCGGATCATTTCCATCCACTGTGATTCCAGGCATTCCGTACCCGATGGCCCGGTCTGAAACTTTCTCACACGCCAATTGTTTTTCAATCGGAACCGAAATCGCATATTTATTGTTTTCACACATGAAAATAACAGGAAGTTTATGTACACCTGCAAAGTTTGCCCCTTCATGGAAATCTCCCTGGTTGGAAGACCCTTCTCCGAACGTTACAAACGTCACAACATCTTTCTTCTCCATTTTTCCGGCAAGAGCGAGACCAACGGCATGCGGCACTTGGGTCGTTACAGGTGATGAACCCGTTACGATATTATTCTTCTTTTGACCAAAGTGACCAGGCATTTGTCGACCACCTGAGTTCGGGTCTTCTGCTTTCGCAAAACCTGATAGCATTAATTCCTGTGCCGTCATTCCGAATGTCAATACAACCCCCATGTCACGATAGTACGGCAGCACGTAATCTTTTTCACGGTCCAGGGCGAATGCAGCACCAACTTGAGCCGCTTCCTGCCCCTGACATGAAATAACAAATGGGATTTTACCCGAACGGTTCAGTAACCACATGCGCTCATCGATTTTTCTGGCAAGCAGCATGGTTTCATACATTTCTAATACTTTCTCATTGGAAAGTCCTAACGCTTCATGACGATTTTCTGCCATTTTGTTTACCTCCTACATAATCTAATGTTGGAAAGATAGACAGGTTCCTACCTTTCCTGAATTGTCTTATTATGAGTGAATTGCCTTTCCATCTACAGCCAGTGCTGCTTCTCCGATTGCTTCGGATAGGGATGGATGAGGGTGAACGGTGTGGGCTATTTCCCACGGTGTTGCATCTAGTACTTTAGCGAGTCCAGCTTCAGAAATCATATCCGTAACGTGAGGACCGATCATATGAACCCCTAGGATATCTTCTGTATCTTCGTCCGCAATGATCTTCACAAAACCATCGGATTCTCCGTAAACAAGTGCCTTTCCGATAGCTCTGAAGCTGAACTTACCGACCTTAAGATTGTATCCCTTTTCCTTCGCTTCCTGCTCTGTAATCCCTACGCTTGCAACCTCAGGGTTACTGTAGATGCATTTTGAAATCAATGAATAGTCAATCGGATGAGGCTTTTCGTTTGCCATATGTTCCACTGCTGTGATCCCTTCGTGAGATGCAACATGAGCCAATTGAAGACCACCGATGACATCGCCGATGGCGTAAATATGAGATTCCTTTGTCTGGAAGAAATCATTCACCTCAATAAAGCCTTTTTCCACTTTAATATCTGTGTTCTCTATGCCAATGCCCTCAACGTTCGCTTGTCTGCCTACAGATACGAGAATCTTCTCTGCAGTAAAGGATTTTTCTTCTCCTTTATGCTCGGCATTTATTGAAACTTCTCCGTCCTCTTTTTTTAAGGATTCAGGAAGCACCTTTGCACTTGTTACGATTTTCACGCCTTTTTTCTTCATCAGGCGCTGCATTTCTTTAGAAATTTCGTGATCTTCCGTTGGAACGATTCTTTCAGCGTATTCAACAACGGTCACATCCACATCAAAGTCAGAAAGCATGGAAGCCCATTCGATTCCGATGACGCCGCCGCCAACGATGATGATCGATTTTGGAAGTGCTTCGAGTGAAAGCGCTTCATCAGAAGATAAAACATATTCACCATCAATATCAAGACCGGGCAGTGAACGTGGTCTTGAACCTGTTGCCACGATGACATTTTTCGGAATAAGCATCGCGTTATCTTCCCCATTGTTCATTTCCACGGAAATGGTTCCAGGCATCGGAGAGAAGATGGAAGGTCCGAGAATCCGTCCAAGGCCTTCAAATACATCAATTTTACCCTGTTTCATGAGATGTTGGACGCCCTTATGAAGTTGTTCGACGATTCCATCTTTTCTTTCCTGAACCTTAGGGAAATCAAGTTCCACTCCATTGATTTTCACACCGAAATTCTCACTGTGTTTCGCTGTTGCATATACTTCAGCACTGCGAAGAAGGGCTTTACTTGGAATACATCCTTTGTGCAGGCATGTCCCACCAAGCTTTCCTTTTTCAACGATTGCTGTTTTTAACCCAAGTTGAGAAGCACGGATGGCAGCAACATAACCACCTGTACCTCCCCCGAGAATGACTAAATCATATTCTTCTGCCAATCTTAAGTCCCCCTTCTATCTTATACTCTCGCTTCTGTTTTTACATTTCCCGGGTATACTTTATAGTCTTCTTCGTTCCGTAAGACTCTTAAAGCCCCTTCAGCAAGAGCTTGAAGTTCATTTTCTCCTGGTTGAATAACGACATCCGCTATCCAGTTAATCCGTTCGCTTATCGCTTTGACAAAGTCCTTGCCATACGCAAGTCCACCTGTTAACACAATGGCATCGACTTTGCCATTCAGGACCGCACTTGCTGACCCGATTTCTTTCGCAATTTGATACGCCATGGCATCATAGACGGCTTTGGCTTTTTCGTCGCCATTTTCTATCATTTTCTCTACTTTCACGGCATCATTTGTATCAAGATAACCGACCAGGCCGCCTTGCCCGACAAGTTTCTTCATGATTTCATCACGGTAATAGTCTCCTGAGAAGCAAAGGTCAACCAGATCACCAGCTGGAACGGTTCCTGCTCTTTCAGGGCTGAATGGTCCGTCTCCGTGCAGCCCATTATTCACATCCACCACTTTCCCATTCCGATGTGCCCCTACCGTGATACCGCCACCCATATGCGTGATGATCAAATTAAGGTCTTCATATTTCTTCCCGATTTGCTTCGCCACTCTTCTTGCCACTGCTTTCTGATTCAACGCATGGAAAATACTCTTTCTTTCAATGAGTGAGAATCCTGAAACTCTGGCAAGGGGCTGCAGCTCGTCCACGACAACGGGATCGACGATATAAGATGGGATATTCAGCCCTGAGGCAATTTCAAATGCCAGGATCCCCCCAAGATTGGATGCATGCTGCCCTGAAAACCCTTCTTTCAGATCCTTCAGCATGTCATCATTCACTAAATAGGTGCCACCTTCTATCGGTCTTAGGAGCCCCCCGCGGCCGCATACGGCACTCAGCTTTGAAATATTGATCCCTTCTTCATCCAATGTCTGAAGAATGGTGTTCTTCCTGAATTCATATTGATCGATAATCGTTGCAAATTCATTAATCTTCTCTGATTCATGACGGATCGTCTTTTCAAATATAGAGCGATCATCATCAAAGACACCAATTTTGGTTGATGTCGATCCAGGATTAATGACAAGTATTCGATGTTTATTTTCCTGCACTGTTGTTACCTCCATTTGGGCAGCTGTATTGTAATGTTTGCATGAAAGAATTTCCCCCTATGATAGATAACCCCTTACTCTGTTCGATGTTTCCCTTAACCGGGAAGAAACGCTTCACTTTTTCACAAAGCAAAGCGTTCTTTTTTCTATTTATCCACGTCTGCTTAGAATATGGTGTCCATTTTGAAGGAACTGACTTCTTGAACGGTGCATTTTTTCGATGCGCTCTTCTGCCATACGGTCAGCAGCAACGTATGTTGGGACATTATCCCGTTTAGCGATTTCGATCACGCGTTCTACGTTGTTATATACCTGCTCCACTTTCTTCATCGCTCTTTCGCTGTTATAGCCGTATAATTCGTCAGCTACGTTGATGACTCCACCTGCGTTGATCACGTAGTCAGGAGCATAAACGATACCCATCTCATGGATAGCATCACCGTGACGAGTTTCTTTCAACTGGTTATTTGCAGCTCCAGCAATGACTTTCGCCTTAAGCTGTGGAATCGTTTCATCATTGATGATCGCACCAAGTGCACATGGTGCAAAGATGTCACAATCCACTCCGTAGATATCATTGATGTCCACTGCTTTCGCACCAAATTCATCAACGGCACGTTGAACGGCTTCTTTGTTGATATCAGTCACGATCAGGTTTGCTCCTTCTTCGTGAAGGTGGCGGCACATGTTGTACGCAACATTTCCGATCCCCTGAACAGCGATTGTTTTCCCTTCCAGTGAATCTGTACCGAACGCTTCTTTCGCTGCCGCTTTGATTCCACGATATACTCCATAAGCAGTCACAGGAGAAGGGTTACCGGATGAACCGAACGCGGGTGAAATCCCTGTTACATAATCTGTTTCTTCGTGGATCAAGTCCATATCGGCAACCGTCGTACCAACATCTTCCGCAGTGATATAGCGGCCATTTAAACCTTGGATATAACGACCGAAGGCACGGAACATTTCTTCGTTCTTATCTTTACGGGGGTCACCGATGATAACCGTCTTCCCTCCACCAAGATTCAGACCGGCAGCTGCATTCTTATAGGTCATCCCTTTGGCAAGGCGCAGTGCATCTTCAATTGCCGCTTCTTCCGATTCGTACGTCCACATACGGGTCCCGCCAAGGGCAGGTCCAAGTGTCGTATCGTGAATGGCGATGATTGCTTTTAATCCTGAAGCTTCGTCTTGACAGAATACCAATTGCTCATAGTCATATTGTTCCATATAGCTGAAAATTTTCATTATTATTTCCCCCTGTAGGTTTATATTTTTAGGAATTGATGATTATTTATTAGAAGCAGAGCATATAGCCAGTGCCAATGAATATAATTTACTTTCTGCGCTGTCTGCTCTGGATGTTAAAACGATTGGTGCTTTTGCTCCGGCTATGACTGCCCCTACTTTTGCCTTGGCAAAATAGATCAAGGATTTGTACAGGGCATTTCCTGTTTCGATCGTCGGCACGAGCAGGATATCCGCTTGTCCCGCAACCTCACTTTCGATTCCTTTATGTTCTGCTGCATGGTGGGAAACGGCATTATCAAGTGCCAGTGGGCCATCGACGGTGCAATCTCGAATCTGCCCCCGCTGATTCATCATGGTGAGTGAAGCCGCATCGACTGTAGCCGGCATCGCTGGATTCACCACTTCCACGGCGGCAATAGGAGCTACTTTCGGCATTTCCACACCGATTGAACGGGCAACCCCGACGGCATTTTCGATGATTTGCGCTTTTTGCTGCAGGTCAGGAGAGATATTCATTGCTGCATCCGTAATGAAAGTAAGCCTTTCAAACCCAGCCACCTCAAATGCTGCAACATGTGATAAAACATTCCCTGTACGAAGTCCCCATTCTTTATTCAAGACTGCTTTCAAGATGACAGCAGTAGGGATGTTCCCCTTCATAAGAGTGCCTGCTTCATTTTCCTTTACTGCTTTCACGGCAAGTTCCGCTGCTTTTTGAGGAGAGAAAGCATGCTTGATTTTTATACTGCTGTGAGAGATCAGCTGTGGGGCAACCTCATCCAAAATGGAGATGATTTCTTCTTTATCCCCAAACAGTAAAAAGTCAGCCATCTTCTTTTCAACTGCCATGGAAACAGCCACAAGGACTTCTTTATCTTCTGCAGCAGCGACTGCTACAGTGGAGTTTTCAATTCGGGTTGCTTTTTCCACTAAAGATTGTAGATTCATGTATGTCGTTTCAACCCCTTTTTTCTGTTATTATGTTCCCATTTAACTACATGCAAGAAGCGTGCCAACTTCAAAAGCCTGAAAACGCTTTATAAAGTCAGAAATAGACCCTGCAAATTATTTCGCACCCTGCAAATTATTTCATGCTATTTATTTCAATGTTATATTTTTCAATTTTATAATATAAGTTTCTCACCGATACATTCAATACTTTAGCAGTAGCCGTTTTATTACCATTATTCTGCTCTAAAACGGTTTGAATTATATTTTTTTCATACTTTTCAATTTGGGTTGCAAGATCTTCCGCTCCTTGAAACGGAAGTTCAGCTGCGTTGACGAGGGGTTTTGATGTATTTTCTAATTGAGGTAAATGTTTTCCATCGATTTGGACTTCATTGTAGTTCATGAAGATGATGGCTCTCCCCAGCACGTTCTCAAGCTCCCGCACATTCCCCGGCCAATGATAATTCATCAGCTTGTTCACAGCAGTAGCCGACAATCCCTCGACGTTTCTTCCATAGTCCTGGTTGATCTTTGTAATCAGGGCTTCGGAAATGAGTGGAATATCGGATTTACGCTGCCTTAACGGAGGAATTTGAATCGGCATCCGGTTGAGGCGATAGTACAGATCTTCCCTGAAAGATCCATCGGCTATTCCCTTTTCAAGGTTGACGTTGGTTGCAGCAATGACACGGACATTGATTTGGATCGATTTCGTCCCTCCGACCCTCACGATTTCATTTTCCTGCAGGACCCTCAATAATTTCGCTTGAGTATTGGCACTCAATTCCCCTATTTCGTCAAGGAAGATACTCCCATTATTCGCCTCTTCGAACAAGCCGCGTTTTCCACCACGCTTGGCACCGGAGAATGCACCTTCTTCATACCCGAATAATTCGCTTTCCAAAAGGCTCTCCGATAATGCGGCGCAGTTGACCCTGAGGAATTTATTGAATTTACGGTCACTAGCATTATGTATGGCGTGGGCAAATAATTCCTTCCCAGTCCCTGATTCTCCGCGAAGAAGAACGGTAGCAGGGGTTTTCGCACCCAGCTTGGCTTGCTCGATGGCAATCATCATTTCCTCTGAGTCACCAATGATATCCTCGAACATATACTTCGCTTCAAGGGTGCGGATGATTCTCCTCGCCCGGTCCAATTCCTGGGTAAGAGATTGTATTTCCGACATGTCATGAATGACACCGACACTTCCCTTAAGCTTATTGTTTACAATGATGGGGGCCACATTCACGATGACTTCTTTACGGTTCGGTCCTACCCGCATTCTTGTCCCACGGATCGCTCTCCGTGTTTGAAGCACTTTCAAATGAATACTCTCGCCTTCTGAAATATCCGCCGTCGCAGGCTTCCCGATCACTTCCTCCCGGGTAAGTCCCGTGATTCTCGTGTAAGCAGGGTTGATCATGATCCCCTTACCCTCTTCATCGACGACTGAAATCGCGTCATCGCTGGAATGGATGATGGCTTCGAGCATCGTCTGAATTTCTTTAAGATTGGTTATCTCCTCTGCCAGATTCACCACTTCGGTAATATCTTTAAACACCGAAAAGGCACCGATGATTTCGTCCTGCTCTGTGATCATCGGAATCCGATTGGAGATGATCTTCAATCCGTTCCCAAGGATAACTTCCTGATTGATTTCTGTCCGTCTTGTTTCGATCGTTCTGGTCAGCTTACTCTCAGGTATCACTTCCGAAATATGAAGGCCCATCACATCTTCCTGACTCTTTCCGATCATTCGCTCTGCACTTTTATTAAATAGCATAACGATGCCTTGATCATCGATCCCGACCATGCCATCATCCGTTGAATTAAAGATAAGATCCCTTTTAAAGGACTCGCTCGTCAATTGATGGATAAGCTCCTCTTTTTCTTCAAGGAGCTTCGAAATAAGGAAAGCCACACTTCCAGGGATTAAAACTGTATTCTTTCCACGATGATCCCTTATCTGTTCAAACACTTCCTGTTCACCGGTCACCTCGATGACGATATCCAGAGAGTCACTGAGGAATGGTCTCCAATCTGTACCAACAGGGATACCAAGTTCCTTTGAGAGCTTAATACCTGAAGCGTTTTCATTTAAATCTACTACGGCAATCACTTTCATGACGGAAACTTCGTGGAGGATTTGCAGGATGGCTGTTCCACCCTTTCCACCGCCGACAATTAGAACCTCTTGCAACTTTCTTCACCCCGAGACGTGCAATTTTTTTCACATCCATAATGTTACACTACTTTTCGAAACTTGACAATTCTCTGCTTGGAGTTAGAATTTTAGTATGGAAACGAAAAGGAGTTATGCATCTCATGGTCCGTTTTATTGCCCTGATTATCATGTTGATCCCCGGAGCATTAGCAGCTCTTGGGATTAAGCTGATGAGAGATATGCTGTTTGGAATCCTGCAGCCTCCGATCCCTTATCTTTGGCTCCAGTTCATTATCGGGTTAGTCTTTTTTGTTTGCGGATTGGGGTTCATTGCAGGGTTCGTACTGCACCGTGATCGTAAACGCAATAAAGTTCAGTCCCGATTCAACAAGAAAGGCTAGCGCTGCAAATGCGCTAGCCTTTTTTACTTTCCCTCAGCTTCCATGCCTTTTCAGGATAGTCCGTGACAAATGCAGTGCAGCCCAAACTCAATAATCTCTCCATTTGATCCACCTTATTTACCGTGTATGGTCTGACACCGATTCCGTTATTCATCGCTTCAATGATCATCTCATCCCTGACCGCTTTCAGGTTGGGGTGTATCGCTTTCGCCCTTAATGATTGGGCATAGATCCAGGGCATGAATAAGCGTGATGAGTAGAGCGGCGCGATTTCCACGGAAGGCTCAAAACGGTAACATGCCACAATCGAATAATGATTAAACGAAGAGATGATGATCCGTTCCTCGAACCTGAACTCCCTGATCAATCCGATCACCTTTTCTTCCAGGCCTTGATAATCCATGATACTGTTTTTCAACTCGATGTTACAAAGGAGTTCATTCCCTTTCAACCACAGAAACACCTCCCTTAATGAGGGGACACGGTTTTTCTTGAATAATTTACTCTTAAATTTAAAGTTCGCTTGGAGCTTTTGAATTTCGTTTATTGTATAATCTTTGACGAACCCTTTTCCGTTTGTCGTCCGGTCAACGGTTTCATCATGTATGACGACTACTTCTCCGTCTTTGGTCAGCTGAACGTCCAATTCGATTCCATCAGCCTTCACCCTTTCAGCTTCATAAAAAGCTTCCATTGTGTTTTCTGGATGGGTACCTGCAGATCCACGGTGAGCAAAAATCAGCGTCATGAGTTCACTTCCCTCGTTTGTATATATGTACATTCTTTCACTTATAGAATCCAATGACTGACTTCATTATATACTTATTTGATCTCTTCTCAAAGGATGAACCTTTTTAAAAACATCATCAAAAAACCCTGAGAAACTCAGGGTTTTTCCGAATTAATGGTCGCACCTGATTAGAACCAACGGCATCCGCATCTGCGGCGGTTGTCCATTTCACCAGCAACATCGTTCTCTCTGCAACGGCGAACGGCTCTACAGAAATCTTCTCCTCTGATATAAGCTTTGACAGGAACTCTGAAGTTGTTGTCGGAAGTACCAGCTACATTATTGTTTCTGCAACGGTCAGAAGCTCCACCTACATTATCGTTATTACGATAACATCCCATGGTCTCACCTCCCCCTTTAGTTGTTTTGCACTACACTTTATCTTATGTGTAAAGGGACAGGCTGTAAGGGCAAACCACCATTTTTTTCGAAAAAAGGCGTTTGTTACTGTGGGGACTGACGCGGGAGCCAATGCCGGGAGTCGATTACGCTGATATAATAAAACCCCGTGAATAAGGGCTCACAGGGTCGCTCGATTGTACATTCAGTTTGAATGGTGTTCAGCCTATTCCTAACTCTTTCAAGAAGCCATATGCTCCAGACGAAGTTTGTCCGCTACCATGGCAATGAACTCCGAGTTGGTCGGCTTTGCCTTGGACATGCTGACGGTGTATCCGAATAAAGAGGAAATGGAATCAATATTCCCTCTGCTCCAGGCCACTTCAATCGCATGACGGATCGCCCGTTCCACCCTTGATGCGGTGGTATTGTATTTCTTGGCAATATCCGGGTAAAGGACCTTTGTGATGGATCCGAGCAATTCGATATCGTTATACACCATAGAAATCGCTTCACGTAAATACAAGTATCCTTTAATATGTGCCGGCACGCCGATTTCGTGGATGATGCTCGTGATACTTGCATCCAGGTTTCTAGGTTTTTGCTCTGTATTCATTCTGGATGAGGAAGGTTTTTTGATGATTGAGTTTGATTTACCGCTGACTTGTCTTATATGGCTCACTAGATTTTCCATATCGAATGGTTTTAAAATAAAATAAGAAGCTCCAAGGTCGACAGCTTTCTTCGTCACATCTTCCTGTCCGAAGGCCGTAAGCATGATGACATTGGGAATGCCCTTCTTTTCACGAAGTCGCTCCAGCACTGCCAGACCGTCCAAATGGGGCATGATGATATCAAGGACCAGGACATCCGGATCGACTTCATCCAATAATTCTAAACAATCTTGACCATTATGGGCAATCCCTACCACTTCCATATCATTTTGCGAAGCAATGTAGTCCTCCAATAAAGACGTCAGCTCACGGTTATCATCCACAACACATACTTTAATCGATTTCACTACAGGTTTCCTCCTCAATCCTAATTAATTCATCTCTGTAATTTTATTCTAAATTACTTTTTCGACAATGCAACCTAAATTCCTTTTATTTTTGAAAAAAACTTGAAAATTATTATATTTTCTTTGATTTTCTAACGATTTCTTTATATTTCGACCCTATTCGATATTTTTGATTCGGTTTGTCGAATATTCTTTATTTTATCAAGGACCAGCTCTCTTTGGCAAACGGATGTGAGTAAGAATTCTGTGATATCCCCTAGCTCTACAAAAAAAAGAACCCTTATAAGTACCCGATTTCGGTACTTTCGTAAGGGTTTTCCACTTTCAGCTTGCCCGGTTATGATCTTTTTTATAAATATCTATTCCTGCTTCACTCAGCATCCATTCAATGTGTACCCCGTATCCGCTGGTCGGATCATTGACAAACACATGGGTGACCGCTCCGATGACCTTCCCATTTTGGATAATCGGGCTCCCGCTCATCCCCTGTACGATTCCACCTGTTTTCTTAAGCAGCTCGGGATCCGTCACTTTCAATACCATCCCTTTTGTTGCGGGATATTTCTGTGGGATGGTACTGACGATTTCAATATCGTACATTTCCACTTCTTTTCCATCCACGACAGTTAAGATTTGTGCCGGACCTTCTTTTACTTGGTGAGACAGCGCGATAGGCATCGGCTTATCCATCAGTTCATTTTTAATGGACTGATTTAATTCACCAAAAATCCCAAAAGGACTGTTCCGCTTAATGTTACCGATGATGTTCCGGTCAGATGAAAAGCGTGCCAGTTTCTCTCCTGGTTTTCCATCCGTGCCTTTTTGAATCGAAGTGACTTCGGAATTCACGATTTCCCCGTTTTCGACGACGATTGGTTTTTTTGTATCCATATCTGAAATCACATGGCCGAGGGCACCGTATTTCTTGGACTTAGGATCATAAAATGTCATCGTACCGATACCTGCTGCTGAATCACGGATGTACAGGCCCAATTTATAATTTTTGTCCCCTTTTTCTTTCAATGGAAGCAATTGTGTCTTTACGGTCTTTTGATCTCGCTTGATCACGACATCTAGAGATTTTGCTTCTTCTCCTGCTTTCTGAACAAAAGGAGCAACATCGGCAAGTTCTTCAATTTTCGTTCCATTAATTTCAGTAATCATGTCCCCTACCTGAATGCCGGCTTTTTCTCCGGGAGACATTTTCCCTCCATCCGTTTCCACCAGATGATGACCAACGACTAACACCCCAACAGTATTTAATTTGACTCCAATGGATTGTCCACCGGGAATCACTTTGAAATCTTTCAGTACTTCTACATCGACCTTTTTAATGGGCAGGCCGGCAAGCTCGAAGACCACTTCGTCCTTACCTACAGAATTCCCCTGGATGGAGAGCTGACCTTTCCCTTCTCTTACTTGAACATGCTCATTATGCGACGAACCCATGGTTGTAACGGATGCAGCCTTAGGGAGAGCAACTTGATCCCCTGCCATCATCCTTACAGAGTTCGGAGTATCGATAAACTGTTGAACCGGTTTGTAAAAACCAATAAGACAAAGCGAAACAAGGAGAATTCCACCTATACATTTCCTTAACCAATCTAAACTCAATATATTCACTCTCCTCGCTTCTAATCCACAAACACTTATTATTGGCTACAGTTTTAATTTTGCCTTTAAAGACTACATTTATAACTGGTAATCATGAAAAAAAAGCTACCCGAAATGGATAGCTTTTCATGTCTCTTTGATTGAACCTGCCAATTGAAGTAATTCCTTTGCATGTTCCAAAGTCAGATCAGTTATTTCCACACCCGAAATCATACGGGAAATTTCCCTGATCTTATCTTTTTCCTGAAGACGTTTCACCATTGTGCTCGTCCTGCCACCTGACATTTTTTTCGAAATGAACAAGTGACAATCGGCCATGGCGGCCACCTGAGGCAAGTGAGAGATGCACATCACTTGCGAATGGACAGCAACCTGATAAATCTTTTCAGCGATGGCCTGGGCGACCCTGCCGCTAACACCTGTATCAACCTCATCAAAAATGATCGATGTAATCCCTTGATGCTTTGAAAAAATGGTTTTAAGGGCAAGCATGATCCGTGACAGTTCCCCGCCTGAAGCCACCTTAGACAGCTGCTTCAACGGTTCTCCAGGATTGGTGGAGATATAAAACTCCACCGTATCCCAACCATCTTTCTTGAAATGTTGAAAAGAGAAGGATTCGTTTTCTCCGCTTTTGACAAATCGGACTTCGAATTTCGTCTTATCCATATACAGCTGCTTTAACTGCGCATGAATACTTGCGGTCAATTTCTTCGCCCAAAGTTTTCTCGTATCGGAAAGATTTTTCGCCTCGAGGGATAAATCTTTTTCAAGTGACTGTAATTTACTTTGTAATTGTTCAACATGGGAATCTTTATTCACGATTGTTTCAATTTCTTCTTCGATCTTGGAACTATAGGTCAGAATCTCTTCCACCGATGAGCCATATTTTCTCTTAAGCCCATTTATTTCATTCAACCTCGCCTCAATCAGGTCCAGACGATTCGGCTCGAATTCAAGCATATCCAGCCCTCCCCTGACTTGATGGGCGGCATCTTCAAGAATATAATACGCATTCGATACGGATTCAAGCGTCTTTTCATACTGTGAATCGACTTCGGCAGCGGTTTCAAGATGGCTCATGGCAAGTCCTGCCCAGTCCATCCCCTTTCTTTCCCCTTGTATGCTGTCATAGGAGGTCTGAAGCGCTTCAAAAAGCCTTTCAAAGTTCATCAGTTTCCGTTTCTCTTCCTGCAACTGTTCATCTTCATTGAGCTGCAGATTCGCATCCTGGATTTCTTTAAGCTGAAATTGAATGAGATCCAGTCGATGAGCCATTTCCTGTTCATTTTCATTCAATCTTTTCAGCTGCTTATAGATGGACAGATACTCTTTATAGACTTGTCCGTAACTGGATAAACCGGATGCAATATCCTTCCCTCCGAATTGATCTAATAAGGAAAGATGAAGGCTTTCATTCATGAGTTCCTGATGTTCGTGCTGTCCGTGGATATCAATAAGAGATGCCCCGACTTCCCTCATGATGGCGATCGTCACCAGCTTGCCATTAATTCTGCAAACACTTTTCCCCGTGCTCGAGATATCCCTTCTTAGGACGATCATACCTTCCTCGATCTCGATCCCGAAGTCTGCCGCTTTCTGAAAGCAGGGGTGCGTTTCATTATCAAGAATAAATAACCCTTCAATTTCTGCCTTCTTCTCCCCATGCCGCACATACTCAGAGGACCCTCTGCCGCCAACGAGCAAATGGATGGCGTCGATGATGATCGACTTACCCGCACCCGTCTCACCTGATAATACAGTCAAACCTTCTTCAAACGAAAGGGAAAGGGAATCGATAATGGCGAAATTTTTGATTGATAGTTCTTGTAGCAAAACATTCACCTCAAATAAAAAGGAACTTTCCCCTCAAAATTATGAAAAAGAAAAGCTTCCTATTGGATTTTGTATGAAGGGCATATAATAGCCCAATGATCGTAGTTAATCGTTTACAGCATATCTAAGAATCGTTCTGAAACGACTTTCGTTTCTTCTTCCGTGCGGCAAATGATCAAACAGGTGTCATCCCCGCAAATGGTCCCAAGAATCTCTTCCCAGTCCAGATTATCGATTAAAGCCCCAATGGCATTTGCATTTCCGGGTAACGTTTTCATCACCAGCATATGCCCAGCCTGATCCACTTTCACGAACGCATCCGTCAGTGTACGTTTCAATTTCTGAAGTGGATTAAAGCGCTGATCAGCCGGCAAGCTGTATTTGTATCTGCCATCCATCAGCGGAACCTTTACAAGATGGAGCTCCTTGATATCCCTGGATACGGTTGCCTGCGTCACATTAAACCCCGCATTCTTCAGGCTTTCCACCAGCTCATCCTGCGTTTCCACATCTCTATTCGTAATGATTTCCCTGATTTTAATATGTCTTTGCCCTTTGTTCATCATAGAACATACACCTCTTACATTGGATTAAATCCTGTATAAATATACCTCTACGCTTATGTTAGCCTATTTTGTTGGGAAGTACAATAAAAAAGAAAAGCGGAGGCGGCTTGGGCAGGCCCGACAAGCATAAGATGAATCGACCAGAAAGGCGTCCTTGGCCTTTTTGGTCGATTTAGCTTATGACCTCGAGGGACTAGCCGCCGGAGCTAGACAAAAGAAAAGCGGAAGGGGCTCGCACTGGGGCGACAAGCATAAGACGAGTCACACTAAAAGGCGCTCTTTAGCCTTTTTGGGTGACTTGGCTTATGACCTCGAGCCCCAAGCCCCTGGAGCTGGACAATGAAAAGCGGAGGCGGCTTGGGTTGAGGCGACAAGCATAAGTCGAACATCCCACAAAGGCGATCTTTGCCTTTTTGGGATGTTTGGCTTATGACCTCGAGCCTCTAGCCGCCGGAGCTAGACAATGAAAAGCGGAGGCGGCTTGGGAACGACTACTACCGTTGTTAGGATATTATCGACTTTGCTTCCAACGCCTTCTTCGATATACATTAATGGTCTTTATGAAAAAAGCCACTCTCCAAAGAAGAGTGACCCTATCTTTACTGCTGTGTTTTCGCCTTAAATTGACTATGCGCTTCCTCGATCACGTCATCCGGTGTGTTGGTAAGAAGGGACTCCCCTTCACCTTCTTGCCCCGGCCATTTCAGATGGATGAGAAATTCTATATTCCCATCCCCGCCTGTAATGGGGGAATAAGATAATCCTGCTATATGATAGCCTTCATTAACCGCTAAAGTCATGATTTTTTCGATGACCATTTTGTGCACGGCAGGATCTCTTACGATGCCTTTTTTCCCGACCTGGTCCTTACCCGCTTCGAATTGCGGCTTGATTAAAGCGACACAATCCCCTCCAGGAACCAATAAGGTTTTCAGGACAGGCAAGATCAACGAAAGGGAAATAAAGGATACATCGATGGAGGCAAAGCTCGGCATTTCCCCTTGGAGATCCGCCGGGGTCACGTAACGGAAATTGGTCCGTTCCATGACCACGACACGCTCATCCTGTCTTAGCTTCCAGGCTAATTGGTTGTATCCTACATCAAGGGCATAGGACATCTTCGCACCATTTTGGAGGGCACAATCCGTAAACCCGCCAGTGGAAGCACCGATATCGATCATCACTTTACCGTCCACATCCACATCGAAGACCTGGAGAGCTTTCTCAAGCTTCAAACCGCCTCGGCTTACATAGGGAATCACTTTCCCCTTCATCGTAAGGGGAATATCTTCATTCACCTTTTCCCCAGGCTTGTCCAGTCTCATTTCATTGGAATAGACAAGACCCGCCATGACAGCCCGTTTCGCTTTTTCTCTTGTTTCAATTAATCCTCGTTCTACCAGAAGTACGTCTACACGTTGTTTTTTTACTTTCATCATTAAGCCCTTTTTTGTTTTTTTGGAGTGATCGTTAAGATGCGATCCACTATGTTTTCTTTGGTCATCCCGATTTCATTCAATAATTCCTTCACGCTTCCATGCTCGATGAAATAGTCCGGAATACCGATGCGGTCGATCACGGCGTCATGTAAGCCCTGTTCCTGTGCAAATTCAAGAACACCGCTTCCGAAACCGCCTTGAAGAACGGCTTCTTCGATCGTCAGTACAGGCATCTCTTCTTCCAGGACCCTTTTCAGCATGTTCTCATCCATCGGTTTGATGAAACGTGCGTTTACAACCCGAACCGAAAGTCCCTGCTTTTCTAGGTCTGCTGCCGCTTCCATGGCCATCGGGATAGTCGTTCCGAAAGTCAGGATCGCTGCATCGGTTCCCTGTTTCAATACTTCCCACGATCCGATCGGGATCGTTGAAAGTTCCCCGTCCATCGGTACTCCATACCCGTTTCCGCGGGGATAACGGAGAGCGATGGGACCATCATTATATTGAAGTGCCGTATTGACAAGGTGCTGTCCTTCATTCTCGTCTTTCGGCATCATGATGACCATATTCGGTAAATGTCTTAAAAAGGCGATATCGAACACACCTTGATGGGTTTCACCATCGGCCCCTACCAATCCTGCCCGGTCGATCCCGATGAAGACGTTTAAGTTTTGGCGGCAGATATCGTGAACCACCTGATCGTACGCCCGTTGCAGGAAGGTAGAATAAATCGCTAAGAAAGGCTTCATATCCTGAGTGGCAAGACCGGCAGCGACCGTAGTGGCATGCTGCTCGGCAATCCCCACATCGAACATCCGATCAGGAAATTCTTCTGCAAAGCCGAGAAGCTTGGAGCCTACCGGCATAGCCGGGGTAATCGCCACAATCCGTTCATCCTCACGGGCAACCCTACGGACCGTCTCACTGACAAGTCCACTCCACGATGGAGGTGCGTTCACAGGTTTGATCAGATCTCCGGTATCGATCTTGTACGGCCCGGTGCCATGCCAGGTTCCTTTTTTGTCTGACTCTGCGGGATGAAACCCTTTTCCTTTTTTCGTGATTACGTGTAAAAGGACCGGGCCTTTGGTTTTCTTGGCATATTGAATGTTTTCAGCGAGATCATTATAATCATGTCCATCAATCGGTCCAAGATATGTAAAACCGAGCTCCTCAAAGAACATTCCGGAAACGAATAAATACTTCAAGCTATCCTTTACCCGTTCCGCTGTACTGGCTAATTTGCCTCCAACAGCAGGGATGCGCTTGAGGATATACTCCATTTCATCCTTCACCCAGTTGTATTTCCCTGCCGTACGCAAACGGCCAAGTACACTGTGAAGGGCCCCTACATTAGGAGCGATGGACATTTCATTGTCATTAAGTACAACGATCATGTCTTTCTTTTCATGACCGATGTGATTCAATGCTTCAAGTGCCATTCCGCCCGTCAAGGCACCATCTCCGATCACCGGGATGATGTATGAATCTTCTTTTTTAACGTCTCTCGCAATCGCCATACCCATGGCTGCCGATAATGAAGTAGAACTATGACCGGTTTCCCATACATCATGCTCACTTTCATTCCGCTTTGGAAAACCGCATAATCCCTTATACTGACGGAGGGTATCAAACTGACAGGCCCTGCCGGTTAAAATTTTATGAACATACGATTGGTGACCAACATCCCAAAGGATTTTATCTTTTGGACTGGAAAAATGTTTATGAAGGGCAACGGTTAATTCGACCACCCCTAAGTTTGGACCAATATGACCGCCGGTTTCGGATAGATTCTTGATCAAGAATTGGCGAATCTCTTGGCTGAGCTCTTCCAACTGTACATTCGACATGTTCTTTAGAAAAGAAGGCTCCTTTATTGATAATAGATCCATGGGGTCCACTCACTTTCATCACTAAATATTTTGTTTCTCACGCTTAAGACCTTTTTTCTTGTTTTTATCTTTTTTGTCTTTTTTATCTTTAATCAATACGATATGAAATCGATCTTCGAGGAATTGTAGAACTTTACCAACTCTAAATATTATATCCTTAGAATAGGTGATAGCAAACGTTTTTCCAAGCGCTTTGCCTCCGACTGTCAATGAAGCGATGATGCTTGTCAGAGTTACACTCACGATATACTCCTTCAAGGACCCGCCTTCAAGGTGAAAGGAAACCGCCAGTTGGATCAGAACAATGGCCGATGCCGTACCGCTAATGATTCCTGAAATATCACCGATCACGTCGTTACAGAAGCTCGCGAACCGATCTGCGTTACGTACAATTTTAATTGAATATTTGGCCCCGTACACCTTTTTGGCTGCCATGGCATGAAAAGGAGTTTCATCAGCCGCCGTTGCAGCGATTCCCAGCATATCAAAAAAGATCCCGATGAAGACGATGATCAACACGACGATGAGCCCTGTGAACCACGCGACTCCATTTAAAACCATATTGGATGCAACTGAAAAAATAGCCGCTAACACAAATGTGATAACGGCAATGCTGACACTCCACTTTATTGAGTTTTTCATTGTTTCATTCATTATCGTTTAAACACACCGTTTCTACTGTGTAAATAGTTTGGTTATATGTAATTGGGGGGTCATATAAAGAGTAAAAATTGCAGCTTAGGTCCAGTAGGTTTTCCCAATCAGGTACCGGATGTTGCCATACCGGCGGTTTCCCATTAAACCCGACTTAGCCGCGTCACCACAAGCTAGACTGGATTACCACTTAGTCCGCACTATAATCCTCTTTATATGTCCGAATATGAACAGTCTAGGAGTTTTCCTCAACAGTCCTTAACGCAATCCTTAGCCTCTTTTGCAAAGAGGATTTCATATGGGCGAAAAAGCACATATCAATGGCCAACTGATGTGTACCCTGTAACCATAATCCCCTCTCTCTTCACTCAAGGCAGGCTACGCTGCTAGTGAATCATCACATCGCAGGTTCATACTTTGTTCTTATTGCATATGCTTAATGCCAGCATAAGAAACAAAGCCTCCGCGGCTCGCGGGTCAACGCCCACATGCCATTGTGGATCGCCCTCAAGCCTTACTCCCAGATATGACCCAAAGCTGGGCGCCTCAAGCCAATTCCAGGAACTTCATCGATGTGCCCTTTAGTGGATTTTTAGGCCCACCTTCAGGATTGGTGGACTGACTAGAATACTGCACCACCCCAAATTTTATTCTAATCGTATTATAACATATGTTAAATCTTTTGCTCAAATATAGAATGTTTCAATGATTTCGGGAAACGATCAGTCGGGCAATTTCTGCCAGGAGGCCGGAGTCCACCGGCAAGTTAGTAAGGGCAGTCAATGCTTCGTCAAGATGAAATTGAAGCTTCTCCTTCGCACCTTTCATCGTCAAAAGACTTGGATATGTACTCTTATGTTTCGATTCATCGCTCCCAACGGGTTTACCAATCATTTCTTCAGATCCCTCAATATCGAGGATATCATCCTGAATTTGGAATGCGAGGCCGATGTGGTAGGAAAAGCGTTCAAGTAGCTCGAGTTCATTGGCGGACGCCCCTGAAATGATCCCCCCGGCCAATACGCTGAATATGAGTAACTTCCCTGTTTTATGAACGTGAATGTTCTCAAGCTCCTGAACGGTTAACCTCTTATTCTCCCCTTCGATATCGGCAACCTGACCGCCGACCATGCCCTCCGGACCGGCACACCGTGCGAGAAGGGCAATCAGCTTCACCTTTTGATCATTTGTTAAGGCACTATCTTCTGCAATGAGCTGAAAACTATATGTCAAGAGACCATCGCCTGCAAGAATCGCCGCTGCCTCCCCAAAAATCTTATGGTTGGTCGGCTTGCCTCTCCTTAAATCGTCATCATCCATGGAAGGAAGATCATCATGGATCAAGGAATATGTATGAATCATTTCAAGGGCAGATGCCGTATTAAGCCCGAGTATCGGGTCTTGATTGAACGTCCTTATTGCAGCCAGCAGGAGGATGGGACGTATCCTTTTCCCGCCTGCCTTGAGGGAATAAATCATGGCCTCCTTTAAAACAAGGGGTATCTTAAGGCCTTCGACGGTCTCAACCATGTGCTTGGTGATCGATTCCCCATGTTCCTCTTGAAACTCTTTCAGTGTAATGGGAGGATACATGTATTATTCCTCCTCATCGAGATCAAAGGTTTTTTCCCCTTCATCCGTCATCATTTTGGTTAATTGATTTTCTGCTTTTTGCAACGTATCATGGCAGTATTTCGAAAGACCCATCCCTTTTTGGTAAAATTCCAGTGCCTTCTCGAGGGGAACTTCCCCTTCTTCCAATTTCTCAACGATCTCTTCCAACTGATCCATAGCTGTTTCAAATGATAGTTCTTCTTTAGACTTTGCCATTTCGCTCACGCTCCTCAACAGATTCAACTTCACAATGTATTTTTCCATCTCTGACATTAATCTCTAAGCGGTCGCCTGCTTTTACTTGCTGAGATGATTTAATCAAATGGCCTTCATCCCGGTAAACGAGGCTGTAACCCCTGTCCATGATTTTCAATGGACTGAGGGCATGCAAGGTGGACAGTGCTGATGTGAAACGATGATTCTTTTCTTTCAACACTTGTTTAAACTGCTTTTCAAGCACCGTTTGCATAAATAATACCCGTTCATGCTGCACCTTGATGATTTGGGATGGGTGAACACGCTCGAGCCTTGAATGGAGCCCGGATATTCGATCCCGGTTTTGTTTCACATGCATACCTATATTTCTTTGCAGCTGATCTGTCAGCCGGTCGACGGTTTCGATCTTCTGCTGATAGAGATTTCTGGGATTTCTCAAAGCATACGATTTGGTTAATCCATTTAAGCGGCTTCGTTCACTTTGGAGCTTTGTTTTAAACGATTTAATCAGCCTTAATTTCCGGTTCATGATTCTTTCCAATAGATCTTCAATATGAGGAACAGCTAATTCCCCGGCAGCCGTCGGCGTTGGTGCCCTCAGATCCGCCACAAAATCTGCGATCGTAAAGTCCGTCTCATGTCCCACTGCAGAAATGACGGGAACCTCAGACTCGACGATGGCTTTTGCCACGACTTCTTCATTGAATGCCCACAACTCTTCAATCGAACCGCCCCCCCGGCCGATGATCAACACGTCTATTTCACCGTGCTCATTCACCTTCCTCATCGCACCGGCAATCGAGCCTGCCGCTTGATCACCCTGGACCAGAGCAGGATAGACGAGGATTTCTCCGATTGGATACCGCCGCTTGATGGTTGTGATGATGTCTCGGATCGCAGCTCCCGTCGGAGAGGTGACCACAGCGATCCGCTTCGGAAACTTAGGGATCATCCGTTTGCGGCCCTGCTCAAAATAACCAGCTTTCTCGAGCTTCTCCTTCAACTGTTCATACGCTAAATAAAGCTCACCGATTCCATCGGGCTGCATTTCTTTCACATAGATCTGATATTGCCCGCCTGACTCATAAACGGATATATCTCCGCGGATCAATACATTCATCCCATTTTCCGGCCTGAATTTCAGTGATTGATTATGACTTGAAAACATCACAGACAATATCCGGGCCTTTTCATCTTTCAGAGTAAAGTACATATGTCCGCTTGAGTGTCTTTTGAAATTGGAAATTTCGCCCCGTACAAACAAGTTGGACAGATGTGGGTCCCTGTCGAATTTACGTTTTATGTATTTTGTCAGAGCTTGTACCGTTAAATAACGTGATTGATCAAGTTCCATGCTCACTGACTCCTTTGTCCCTTGCATCAAATGAATTTTATATGCAGGAATACGGAAAGGGACCAGCGATTAGCCGTCCCTTTCCTTTAATGTTACGTATATTGTACTATTTTTTAACCGTTTTGGCGATTCCGGAGAGCCAACTCTGCAGATTTCACGGTGTTATAGAGAAGCATGGTGATGGTCATCGGACCGACTCCACCGGGAACCGGTGTGATTTTCCCTGCTTTCCCCTTTACTTCCGCAAAATTCACGTCACCACACAGTTTGCCCTCTTCGTTGCGATTCATGCCTACATCGATGACGACAGCCCCGGGTTTGATGTCTTCAGCACCGATCAGATTCGCTTTGCCTACGGCAGAAACGATAATATCCGCCTGCTTTGTAAAGGAAGACATATTGGCCGTTTTCGAGTGACAAAACGTCACTGTCGCATTCCGATTCAGGAATAAGTGACCTGCCGGCTTACCGACAATGTTACTTCGCCCTAAAATGACGACATGTTTTCCTTCCACCGAAATGTTTTCGTATTCAAGCATCTTCATGATACCAAGTGGTGTGCAGGAATAGAAAGTATCTTGATTCGTCACCATTTTCCCAATGGAAACTGGATGAAAGCCGTCCACATCCTTCGATGGAGAAATCGTTTCAATCACTGTAATCGGGTTGATATGCTCCGGCAGGGGAAGTTGAACGAGAATTCCATGAATGTGGTCCTGTTCATTCAATTCTCTGATTTTCCCAAGCAACTCTTCTTGTGTAAGAGTGGATTCATATAAATAAAGCTCTGAATGGATCCCTAGATTACTGCATGCCTTCCTCTTCATTTTCACATAAGAATGGGAGGCATGGTTATCACCCACCAGGATGACAGCCAGGCCAGGTGTGACTTCCTGCTCCTTCAGCTGTTCAATCTGACTCTTTAATTGCTGCCGGTAATGATCTGCAATGAGCTTTCCATCAATTATAGAAGCTGACATTCTCTCGCCCCCTTACATTGTTAAGATTGACTTACCTTTGAAAGGACACCATTGATAAATTTACTGGATTGATCATCACCAAAGATCTTTGCTATTTCAACCGCTTCATTAATCACCACATTATTCGGAACGTCTTCTACAAACAGAAGCTCATACACGCCTAAACGCAGAATATTGCGATCGACTTTTGCCAGACGGTCAAAAGACCATTTCTCCAGGCTTTCACGAATATGTCCATCAATCCGTTCCTGATTCTCCATGAAGCCGAGAACGATCTGCTCTAGATAAGCATCCATCTTCTCCTCTTCCTCCAACACGTTCCTTAGGGCAACCTCCGGCTGAATCCCACTCATATCTATTTGAAATAACGCCTGTAAAGCCTTTTCACGGGCAACTCTTCTCTTCATCTTATATTTACTCCTTTAACTCCATCAATTTTCATACCTTTGATAATAGCACAAACCAAGGGCATAACGCACGCGTATGTAAAAAAATCAATATTCTGACAGAAAAGCGGAGCCGACTGGGCTGGCCCGACAAGCATAAGATGAATGGGCCGGGAAGGCGCTTTTTGCCTTCATGGACCATTCACCTTATGACCTCGAGGGACAAGGAGGCGGAGCTGGACAACTCGAAAAGCGGAGGCGGGTTGGTCAGGCCCGACAAGCATTTCTGGGAAATCCCTGAAGGCGTTCTTTGCCTTTGGGGATTTCCCAGAAATGACCTCGAGGGACTACCCGCCGGAGTTGGACAACTCGAAAAGCGGAGGGGATTTGCCAGAGGCGACAAGCATATGACGAACCATCCGGAAAGGCGTTCTTTTGCCTTTTTGGATGATTTGACATATGACCTCGAGCCTCTAATCCCCGGAGCTGGATCACAAAAAAAAGAACGGACCCCTAAAGGACCGTCCTTCCCCATTACATTTCATCTTCAATTTCAGCTTCAAACTTTTGGTTTTCAAATTGAACGCCAACGATATGCACATTCACTTCATCTGCTTCGAGAGCAGTCATGTTAAGCAATGCTTGACGGATGTTGTCCTGGATCTTCTGAGCGACCGTCGGGATGGCTACACCGAATTTCATGATGCAGTATACATCCACGATGATTCCTTCTTCGGCCAGTTCCACTTTGACACCTTTACCGTGGTTTTTCTTTCCGAGACGTTCGACGACACCTGTGGCAAAATTTCCGCGCATTTGGGATACGCCTTCGACTTCTGACGCGGCGATTCCTGCGATTACTTCAATCACTTCAGGTGCGATTTCAATTTTCCCAAGACCGTCTTTACCGTGAGACATTTGTAAAAGGTTTTGATTTTCCGCCATGTAAGGCACCTCCTGAATTCACACTAGGATTTCATTACTTCATATTTTTCTAAGAATTTCGTATTGAATTCCCCACCTACAAAGGTTTCATGATCTAATAGTCTCAGATGGAACGGAATGGTTGTGTGTATGCCTTCAACCACAAATTCACTTAGAGCCCGTTTCATCCTTGAAATAGCTTCTTCACGTGTCGCTCCATAGGTAATCACTTTGGCAATCATGCTGTCGTAATATGGAGGGATCATATAACCAGGATATGCGGCTGAGTCGACTCTTACGCCAATGCCGCCAGGTGGAAGATACATTTCGATCCGGCCTGCTGAAGGCATGAAATTTTTCTCTGGATTCTCTGCATTGATACGGCATTCGATGGCCCAGCCAGTAAACGTTACTTCTTCCTGTGTCAGGGAAAGCTTTTGTCCTGATGCCACTAGAATCTGTTCCTTAATCAAATCAACACCTGTTACTTGTTCGGTTACAGGATGTTCCACCTGGATACGCGTATTCATTTCCATAAAGTAGAATGATTGGTTAACGTAGTCATATATAAATTCTACCGTGCCGGCACCTGTATAATCAACCGCTTTGGCTGCTTTTACTGCCGCTTCCCCCATTTTAACACGATTCTCTTCTGTTAAAGCAGGTGACGGTGTTTCTTCAATCAGTTTTTGAAGGCGGCGTTGAATCGTACAGTCCCGCTCACCAAGGTGGATCACGTTTCCGAAGTTATCAGCGAGAACCTGAATTTCCACATGCCTGAAGTCCTCGATGAACTTCTCGATATATACACCAGGGTTTCCGAATGCCGTCATGGCTTCCTGCTGGGTGATCGTCACCCCTTTGATAAGCTCTTCCTGACTTTTCGCGACACGGATCCCTTTTCCTCCACCACCGGCAGTGGCTTTGATGATGACGGGATAACCCATTGCTTCAGCAAGCTGAACCGCATCATCTGCATCCTTCACAATGCCTTTTGAACCAGGTACAATCGGAACGCCTGCTTCCCTCATCGTTTCACGGGCGACGTCTTTCGTCCCCATCTTAGAGATGGCTTCTGGTGAAGGACCAATGAAGATGATGTTGCAATCGCGGCACAGCTCTGCAAAGTCAGAGTTCTCAGCTAGAAATCCGTATCCCGGGTGGATGGCATCACAATCTGTCAGTTTTGCCACGCTAATGATGTTTGTGAAATTCAGGTAGCTGTCTTTCGATGCAGTAGGTCCGATGCAATACGCTTCATCCGCTAATTGAACATGGAGTGCCTCTTTATCAGCTTCAGAATAAACGGCTACACTTTCAATGCCTAAATCTCGGCATGCACGTATGATACGTACAGCAATTTCTCCTCGATTGGCGATTAATACCTTTTTTATCATATCTATTTTCGCTCCTTATTCAGGTTTAACCAAGAATAACGGCTGACCATATTCCACTAATTGACCGTCTTTTACTAAAATTTCTACGATTTCACCTTTTGCTTCGGCTTCGATTTCATTAAATAGTTTCATCGCTTCTACAATGCATACGACTGAGCTTTCATCGACTTTATCTCCTACTTTTACATATGGACCTGATTCAGGGGAAGAAGATTGGTAGAACGTCCCAACCATCGGAGACGTGATTTTATGTAAGTTGGAATCCTCGACTTGTGCTTGAGGAGCTTCCTTATCTTCTGCTTTTGCAGAAGGGGCAGCATCCTGCACTGGTGCCTGCTGTACCGCCTGGGCTGCCGGTTTCACTTCTTCCACTGCTTGTACCGCCGGTTGGGCAGAAACCGTTACACCAATATTTTTCTTTAAGTTAATCTTTGAACCATCATGCTCGTATGTAAACTCTTCAACACTGGATTGATCTACGAGTTTGATTATTTCGCGAATTTCTTGAATTTTCAACACTGTTGACACCCCTCTTATAGTTTAAAAAATTATGACTAGCTACTAACATCATACGATAATACCACGTATAAATTCAATATGCGATTCCTACCATCCTGTTAAGCGCATACAACTCTACCTCTATTCTAGACCTTTTTCGGTGAAAAATAAAATAATAGAAAAGGATTTTTCATTTTTGTGATAAAAAGGGACTTTAAGGGACATTTCCTTGTCCAAACATAAATAAGCCGCCTAAAGGTTCTCCTTTAGGCGGCTCCTGGTCCTATCGTTTAGTTTGCAGGCTGGAATTCCACTGCTACGGGCTTCATTTGTCCCACTTCACTCATGACCAGTCGGATGATTTCATTCGCATCCGCTTTAGAGTGCTCTTTGTCTGATTTCACTGTGATCCGGATGTTCTCTCCGTTCGCTCTGACAAGGGCATCGTCATAACCCATTGTTTTAATCATCGTTTCCAGGACCGATTCCGTCATGGCTAACTCACGAAGGTTTTCCATTTGCTCATAGGCTGCACTCTTTTCTTCCGCTGACACATCCGCATTTGCAACCTTTGCTTCCAACTCTTCTCGGAGCTGATCACGCTGGTCTGTCACTTCAATACGCAATGCTTCGAACATTTCGTTTCCAGCGGCATCGGTCACGACTTCCATGCCATTGCCTGACATTGTCTCTTTATCTCCACCCTTTGCCTGCTCTTTCCCATCCTTCTCTTGATAAGCCATATCTGTCGCTTGTTGTGTTGGTGAGGTAATGTAGTAAACCGAAAGGACGATCACAAGACTCAACATCGTTAATAACCAAACCGTTTGTTTTTTAAGTAACATCTATCATTTCCCCCTTATTGTTTGGGCAGGACCGATACCCGGTGACTTGGAACGTCAAGGGCACGGGTGACGGCCTCTATAATCCATTTTTTGATTTGTATGTTATCGGCTCCCTTTGCTACTACAAGGACACCGGTGACTTTAGGTTTTTTTGTTTCTTTCACAATGGGAACTTCCTTATCACCGTTGTTCACAATGACGATTTCTTCTTCCCGGGACTTATCTTCAATCGACCGCTTTCCACCTTCTTTATCTGCTTCATCAGTGGATTGTATTTTTGTCGATTCATTCTTCTCATACACTTTTGATTCCGTTGCCTCCACATTGACCACGACATATACATCGCTGACCCCTACGATTTGATCAAGGGCTTCTTTCAACTGATTCTCGTATTGATCTTCATACCCCCTCATGGAGCCATCCGACTCCTTTTGACCGGATCCGAATGTCGCCACCTCTTCAGGGGTTCCTCCATCCACCTGCTTCGCAACCTCAAGCCCTTTATCTCCGCTCCACAGATCGCTGATCAGCATGAATGCCACTCCTACGAGGAGCACTATGAGAAAATAATGCAGCCTTTTGCCTTTTTTCCCACTGGGTGGAGAGTTCGCGTCTTCCTTTGATAACCATTCCTTCAACATATTCAGCGGACCTTTATTAAAGTTCATTCGCTTCCCCAGTCCCCCCTTCAACTGTAATGATTATTTTGTCTTGTGATAGATTCCATTGCTCGGCTAGTAAGGAGGCAAGTTGGGACGTATCTTCGTCGGATGTTTTCTTTCTCGCTTCAGATCCCGTATCGATCTCCACGTTTTGGACTGTTTCAATGGTGCTTTCTTTTTCACTTTCCTTTTCTTTCACAATCACTGACACTTCTGTAATACTGTCTGGTAGATTCTCTACGTCATCAGCTTGTATGGTCACCTTCTCAATGACTTTGCCGTGCTCATCCATCATCTCCTTTTCTGCTAGTTGTTTCATTTGGACAGCCATCTGTTCTAAAATATATGCACGTTGTGAGGCTTGTATTTCTTTTTTCTTCATTTCTATTTCATTTTCCATCGATTTATTCTGAGAAGGTCCATTTAAATCGATGGAATTCATCACCTCATCAAAATCCGTGGACATCAATTTAAAGAGTGGTGTGAGGATGATGGTGATCAATAATAAGCCGGTCACGATTTTGGCATATTTCTGCATGTTGGAGCTTGGGAGCAGCATGTCAATGACGGTGGCTAAGAGAACAAAGATAATGATATTTGTAATCCAATCGGTTAGAAATGACATGACGGGTCCTCCTTATCGCATCATCATCGTAATATTTCCCGCTGCAATGATGACGGTAAGACTTAAGAAAAACATAAAGGACACGATGGCCAGGGCCGCAAAGACATAAATCACACTCTTTGCGATCGTATCCAGGCATTCAATCACCGGTCCTCCCCCGAGAGGTTGAAGGAGAGCGGCAGCCAATTTGTATATAAATGCAATCATCAAGATCTTGATGGCCGGAAAGGCTGCAATGATCAATACGATGGCTACACCTGCTATCCCCACCGTATTTTTCAATAGGACCGATGCGCTGATCACTGTATCCGTTGCATCCGTGAACATCCTCCCGATGACCGGGACAAAGTTGCCTGTCACAAATTTCGCTGTGCGGATCGTTATGCCGTCCGTGACGGCAGCAGTCGCACCCTGTACGGATATCACCCCAAGAAAGACCGTCATGAACGCCCCTAACAGACCGATGCTCCAAGTTCTCAATAGCTGAGCCAACTGAGTCACTTTATAATGACTGGAAAGGGTGCTTACAATGCTCAGAAGGGCGGATAGGAATAACAGGGGCAGCACGACATTTTGAATGAGTAAACCGCTTGTATTCATCAGGAAAATGATGACGGGATGAAAGAAAGCTGCCGAAACCACACCTCCTGAAGCGGCAATGAGGGCAAGCAGCAGCGGGATAAGGGCGATGATGAAATGAACCATGGTGGAGATGGCATCCCTGGTGTAGTCGATTGCCACATGAAAACTATTCAGGGCGATGATGATCAACACCATGAAAATGATGCTGTAAGCCACCTTGCTGACGCTTCCACCTTCGAAAGCATTTTGCAGGGACTGGAGAAACATGCTGAAGATCGTGAGCATGATCAGGGTTCCCAATAACTTCCCATTCATCACAAGCTCCTGAAAGGCAAATTTGAAGATTCCGCTGAACCATGCCTTGAATGAGAACTCTTTCTCGCCTTTCATGAAATCGATCAAACTGCCTTTTTGGCTTTCGGGAAGATAGCCGCCGTATTGATCCACGATACTATTCCAGTATCCCGTCAATTCTTCAACGCCTAACCGGTCCAGCTGCGCATCAATCATCTCCTGCTGAATCGTTGTGTCGGGAGGGTTCTGTTCATCTCCTTCTTCTGCTTGTCCACTTGAGGATGCGACGAAAAAGATAACGAGTGCTGTGACGAGTATCCGATATAATTGCAACATTCATTCCACCTCTTAACGTTTCACTTATCCAGTCGGAATCATATTGATGATCGTTTCAATGATGACTGTCAGAATGGGAACAGCCATTGCCAATATTAATATCTTTCCGGCAAGCTCCACTTTCGCTGCCAGTGCCCCCTGACCGGCATCTTTCGTAATATGTGAAGCGAATTCCGCTATGTAAGCGATGCCGATGATTTTAAGGATTGTTTCCACATACACCATGTTCACGTGTGCGTTTGCTGCCAATTTCTCAATCATATGGATGATGGAATAAATTTGATCAATAAGGAATAAAAAAATCGTACATCCTGTAAATACTATGAGCAGGAAGGCAAAATTAGGTTTTTGCTCTTTTACGATTAAAGCAAGGAAAGTCGCAACCAGTGCAATACCTACTATTTGGATGATTTCAATCGCGGACGCCCCCTTATCCTTGATACAAGAAGACCGATTTTATCTTCTGGAACAAATCATCGACAATCGAAGCCACCATGAACAAGATGTAGATGAATCCGAATAACGTCACCCATTGGGCATATTCCTTCTTCCCAACCTGGTCTAAAATCGTATGCAAAAAGGCGACGACGATCCCTACTCCGGCAATCTTGAAAATTATATCCACGTCAATTCCCATGTTTGTTTCCCTCCTGGTTTCTAAGCCTCATCCTTATGCTGGTTCCAAGTCAGAGCAGTAGGATGATCAACAAAAGTCCTGATAGAAATCCTAAACTTTTCGTCATTTTTTCATATTTCTTCTGTTTTTCAACGGCTTCTATTTCTTCCCTATCCAAATGTTTGAGAGCAAGTTGGATATGTTTTTGCTGAGTCATCATGTCGTGTCTGCCAAGGTTTTCTCCGAATTGCTTAAGGATTTCATACTCTCCCGCTTTAAATGCGGTTAATTTCCAGACATCATTCAGGCTATCTTCCCATGCTTTTTTCACTGATATCTCCTGCTCTGTCAATTTCTTCGAGAAGGTCTCAAAAAACCAGGAAACAGGCTTTTGCAGCTGTTTGGAAATCTTCCTGGTCGCTTCATGCAAAGGGGTATGACTGTAGGTGATTTCTGCTTCCAATGACTGAAGTGCTACCTTCAACAACCGAAGCTGCCTTGGCCTTTCCGTTAAATATTTTGAAGCTTCGAACCCTGCCCAGGAAGTGGAAAGGAGAATAAATACAGCGCCAACAAGTTTTATCATTTATGTCACACTCACTTTTTTCAGAAGAGATTGTCCGTGTTCGTCCCACACTTCATGGACCTTACCCGGTTCATCCCCCCTCCTCAGTTCCACGAATCGTTCAATCGTCTGTAGATTCACAATATCCTTGATCACTGGCCTCTTTCTTACTTCGCTTAAAGAAGACCCATGCGTCGTCATGATAAGGGTGATACCGGCATTCACGGCTTCCTGAATCGCTTGACCGTCCTCCACCCGTCCGATTTCATCGACGACCAGGACATCCGGACTCATGGAACGAATCAGCATCATCATGCCTTCAGCCTTTGGACAGGCATCCAGCACGTCCACCCTCGGCCCGAACATCAGCTGAGGGATGCCGTTCACGCAGCCGGCGATCTCGGATCGTTCATCGACGATTCCCACTTTGAATGGAGGAATATTTCTTTCAGGGACTCCAGTCGAAATCATCCTGGCCAGATCCCGTAGCAGAGTCGTTTTGCCGGTCTGAGGGGAACCGATCAGCATCGTATGCTTCCAGCCATCATGATACACATATGGAAAGATGGACTGAGCTATGCCAAGCTTTTCCCTGGCAATCCGGATGTTAAAAGAAGAGAGATTGCGAATTCCCTTCACAACTCCGCCCTCAAGTATCACCTTCCCGGCAAGCCCCACCCGATGCCCGCCTTCGATCGTGATATAGCCACGTTTCAACTCTTCTTCCAATGTATAAAATGAATGGCGGGATAATTTGTTAATGAGCTGTTCACTATCTTCTTCTGTCACAGTATAGGAAAGAAAGTATGGCTTTCCCCCCGCCGTCACCTCTAATACACGTCTGGTACGAACCCTTATTTCTTCTATCCGGTCAATCAGGTCTTGTGGAAGGGAAAGGACTTTGTCAGTTATAGTGCTGGGTAGAAAGGCTAGAACTTCTTGCATATAGAAACCTCCTAATCTTGTTCCACTCAGGGTTGAACGATATGAACCCTTCGTCCATGCTTCCCGATAATACAATGTATTCTAGCGAATGGAGATTATGACAGTAGAGTTGGAAGATTTGAGGTAGCGGCCTTTGGGAGTTGTGAATTGAAGCGGAGGGGAACGGGGAGAGACAAAAAAAGCCTGAACGGGATTCATCCCGTTCAGGCTCTTCATATTTATTCATTATCCACGTGATACGTAAGATCCATCCGTTGTATTAATGATGAGTGTGTCCCCTTCGTTCACGAAGAATGGAACGTTCACCACTAAACCTGTTTCAACAGTAGCAGGCTTGGATCCACCGGAAGCCGTGTCGCCTTTGATTCCCGGTTCTGTTTCCGTCACTTTTAATTCAACAGAGTTTGGAAGCTCGACTCCAAGCGTCTCGGCTCCGTACATCATGATGGATACTTCCATGTTTTCTTTTAAATATTTCAATTCATATTCGATGGAAGAAGCAGGAAGTTCAATTTGATCGTAGCTTTCGTTATCCATGAATACATGCATGTCACCATTTGCATACAGGTACTGCATTTTTCTGTTGTCGATCTGTGCTTTTCCTACTTTTTCACCGGCACGGAACGTTTTTTCCTGGATGGCTCCTGTACGTAGGTTACGAAGTTTAGAGCGGACGAACGCGGCTCCCTTACCCGGTTTAACGTGTTGGAAATCGATTACCCGCCAAATTCCGTTATCGACTTCAACGGTTAAACCTGTGCGAAAATCATTTACTGAAATCATGTTTATTCCTCCTATAGTCTAGTAGGCCTTTGTCAGGACTAAAATGGTAGAATGATTAGATCTTTTGTTGAGTGTGTCAGTGTTTCATTGGAATCTTCCGTTATGAGTGTATCATCTTCGATACGTACGCCGCCGACTCCAGGTACATAGACACCAGGTTCGACCGTTACGATCATCCCGGGCTTAAGCACCACGTCGGAACGTGAGGACAATCCCGGTCCTTCATGTACTTCAAGACCAATCCCGTGCCCCAGTGAATGTCCGAAATACTCTCCATAACCTTTTTCTGTTATGTAATCACGAGCGATTGCATCCGCTTCTTTCCCAGTCATGCCCGGCTTGATTTTTTCCATGGCCAGAAGCTGTGATTGAAGGACGACATCATAGATCTCTTTTAATTTCTCTGTCGGTTCCCCTACAGATAAAGTACGTGTCATATCGGAGCAATATCCTTTATAGTATGCACCATAATCCAGGGTTACAAAATCACCCTTTTCGATGACTTTATCACTGGCCACCCCGTGAGGAAGGGCAGAACGATTACCTGAGGCAACGATGATATCAAAAGAGGATGACGTCGCTCCTGCTTTTCTCATGAAGAACTCTAATTCATTTGAAACCTCTAACTCTGTCACACCCGGTTTGATGAAATCTAATATATGCTTAAATGCTGCATCGGCAATATCCGCCGCATCCTTAATTATATTAAGCTCTTCAGGTGTCTTAATCAAGCGTAACTTTTCCACTAAACCGGATACGGGCACCATTTCAGCTTCCACTCTATCCCGGTAGCTTTCGAATGCACTGTACGTCATATCGTTCTTTTCGAAACCAAGTTTCGTGATACCAAGGTTCTTCACCTGTTTCGCCACTTCTTCATGAATCGGACCGGTATGCTGCACGATTTCATAATCAGCCGCCTGTTCCGTCGCTTGTTCTATGTATCTGAAATCGGTGATGAATAATGCCTTCTCCCTTGAAATCAACACCACTCCTGAAGAACCCGTAAAGTTCGTCATATAGCGGCGATTATACGTACTCGTCAATAAAATACCGTCAAGTTCATTCTCTGAAAAGGTTTCACGTAATCGTTCAATTTTCATCATGTTCCACTCCCTTAATGTTCTTTATAATGGCTTTGAGGGCCAACTCGTAACCAAACAGGCCGAATCCGACAATCTGCCCCATCGTCTCAGCTGCCACGACAGACTGATGCCTGAACTCTTCCCGCGCATGAATATTCGATATATGCACTTCCACAACCGGAACGGATACAGACGCCACTGCATCTCTTAACGCATAGCTGTAATGCGTGAACGCACCGGGGTTCAGAATGATCCCCCCATATCCTTCATCTTCAGACCTGTGGATGATGTCAATCAATTCCCCTTCATGATTCGATTGAGCGGCAAGCAAATCAAAACCGTCCTCTTCTGCCTTCCTTTTCAAGGTTGCTTCCAGTTGAGCCAATGTGACGTGACCGTAAATAGCAGGCTCCCGTTTCCCTAATCGGTTTAAATTGGGGCCATTTAACAGTAAGATTTTCACCATATGTAAACTCCTAAAAAAATAGAATGTTCATCATGAACATTCTAACATAAACCTTTTACCTATACCTACTTAATTGTCTGATAAATAGCATTTCTTATTTAGTGAGAAACTTCCCCCGATTTTTCCTTTTCATCCTGATGCCTTAATTCATTTTCTTCATATGAAATCGAGTAACCTATAAAAACACCGTAAAGAATATACAAACAGAACGTCGTGATCAATGTGTGATAGTCAATGGCTGTAAAGGATTTTATGCTTGGGAAAAGTGGATTCAGAACCAGGAAAAATGCCAGGTATAGAAGGATCCCATACGCTGCACCAACCCACATGGATTTGAATTTTCGTAACAGGCCATAATATATGAGAGCCACACCGATCGATATGACACCATAAGCCACGATCGATAGAACGATTCCGATCCATTTGTCCACCCAGTTTCCGACTGCCCAAGGTTCGAATATGATATTGGGTTCAATTTTCGTAAAGGAAAAGAAGTAGCAAATGTATGCAATCGCGCTCCATAACATCCCGGCAGTAAAGCCCGTGACGACGACCATGGCCATGAAGGACAGCGGTTTTTCACTTTGATTCTGTTCCAACTGTGGATTTTCCTTACTCTCTTCCGTCCCGTCCTGAATCTTCTCATGTTGCCCTTTCTGTTCTGCCATCTGTAACACCTCCATTCGTAGTATGTCCCATAGGATGAAACATTTGCATGGAATTGTTTATTTTTATTTCATTGAACAGGTACAAGAATCGGAGAGAAATAACATTCAGGAGACGCTCCCTCTAGTGATTTTCTTCAATATTTAGTAAAATAGATGATATCTTTTAAAATTCCAGAAAAAAGAAGCGGGTTTGTCACATTCATTCCCTTATAAAAAAACAATTTATACGGTTAAAGAAGACCGAAATGGTCTAGAATAATAATATAGATAATATTTAAGATGGATAGTGATGTAAGGAGGTGGCTTTGTTGAACGCTCGTAATATCTTTGTTTTCACCCTTATATTGTTGGCGATGATCGGGCTCGGAACTTCCCTGTTCGGAAATCCTTTAGGTCTTGCAAGGCAATTGCTGATTACAGCAGCCGTCATCGGGATCATCTATTTCGTTTACAAAAGATGGTTCAGCGGAAGACGGACTGGAAATAGCAATGAACAGAGAGCGTTTGTTAAAGCAGCCAAGCAATCAAAGAAGCGGCATAAGAAGAAGTCTACAAGTAAGCCTCAAGTTTCGAATGTTTCAAAAAAACGTTCGATACGAAAGAAATCCAATGCCAAACTAACCGTAATTGAAGGAAAAAAGAATAAAAAAAACAATCGAGCTTCGTTTTAGGAGCTCGATTGTTTTTTTAATGGGGCCATGTTTGCAAAAAGGCAGCGGCCTTTGCTTTCCCGTATTGAACAAGTTCAATCTTCCTTTCCGGCGTCAGTTCGAATTCGGTGGTGAGTACCCCTTCTGTCGGAATAAAGATAATGTTCTTTTCAAGTTTCCTGGAAATATATCTTGAATCATGAGCGTCTTTCATAGTCGTAAAGAGGGCTGCATATAAATCAATGGCATTTTTGATCGGTTTTTTCGGCTTACTTATCAAGTCATGACTAAGCTTCACTCCGAGTACCGGTCGTACCTTCTTCACATTATCCCTGTCAAAGAGCCACATGGGGAAATTACTGAGCACCCCCCCGTCCACCATAAAACTGATTCCTTCCAGTGAACGTAATTTAACTGGTTCAAAGAAATAAGGAAGGCTCGCACTCATCCTTATCGCCCGGGCGACAGGAAAGGTTTCTTTCGCTATTCCATACTTCTCGAGGTCATCAGGGAGGACAAGCAGCCTTCCATTTGATAAATCCGATGCAATGACACGGAGGGATCGAGGGGGCAGATCTGCAAACGTATAAATCCCCCTCGCTTTCAGCTTTTCTTCAACCCAGCTTTCAAGTGCCACTCCTTTATATAATCCCAAACGATAGTAAATCCGAAACCACTTGAGGATCGGCAGGGAAATGACTGCGTTTGAATCCAACAGATTTTTCAAATCAACATCGTCCATTATTTTGAATAATTCACGGCTTGAGTATCCGGCAGCAATAAATGCAGCGATCACAGCCCCTGCACTGGTTCCTGCCAGCCTCTTGAATGTATAGCCTTTCTCTTCAATCGCCTGGTATGCCCCAATCATGGCGAGCCCCTTTATACCTCCACCAGAAAATACGCCATCTATGTCCAAAGGCTCCACTCCTTCTTAAGTGTATTACTACATCTTTAATTCACCTGGAAGGATTTTAGACTAAAAAAAAACAGGAGGGGAACCAGTCCCCCCCCCTGCTCATTTCAATGATTATAGTCCACACTTCAGCTGAGCGCCGCAGTTTGTACAAGTATTGCAGCCACCCATATCTTTCACCGTACCTTTACGGCAGACCGGGCACGTATTCCCCACTTCAGAACCTATGGTAACGTCCGTTGAACGTACGTCCTGGATCGTATCCAGTAATACGATCGGCTTTTTAGCTGTCGGAATATCATGTTGTTCCTCTTCATTCTCATCATCAAAGCTGTTTTCTTCCGCTTTAAGGGTGAGCACCTGAGAATCACGGCTTCCGTCCACATACACGGTACCACCTTTTGCTCCACCTTTATAAAGTCGTTCATATACTTTTTCTACTTGTTCTACCGTATAACCACGAGGGGCATTAACGGTTTTCGAAATGGAGCTGTCGATCCAGTTCTGGATGACGCATTGAACGTCGGCATGTGCTTGTGGAGCCAGGCTCATGGAAGAAACAAACCATTCCGGAAGATTGTCTGCATCCGCTTCGGGATTTCTCTTCAAGTAATCCTCTACAATATCAGCCTTTACTTCAATGAATTTACCGAGGCGTCCGCTTCTGTAATAAGTGAAGGAGAAATAAGGCTCAAGACCCGTCGAGACCCCGACCATCGTACCCGTAGAACCTGTTGGGGCAACCGTGAGCAGATGGGAATTCCGGATACCGTACTCTTCGATGTCATGACGTACGTCATCTGGCATTTTCTTCATAAAGCCAGTTTCCACGAATGCCTTACGCAGTGCCTTCGTTTCTTCATCGGTGCTTCCAGTCAGGAATGGGAAGCTTCCTTTTTCCTTTGATAATTCAACAGAAGCACGATAAGCGGTTGTCGCGATAACTTCAAATACTTCATCCACAAGCTTATTGCCTTCTTCAGAACCGTATTCTTTTTCGCAGTAGATCAATAAGTCGGCAAGACCCATTACGCCAAGGCCAACGCGTCGCTCACCGAGTGCCTCCTTCTTATTTTCATCAAGGAAGTATGGTGTCGCGTCGATGACATTGTCCTGCATGCGTACACCAACTTCAACTGTCTGCTTCAATTTTTCAAAATCAACGGTTTTCGCCTCTTTGTCCGCAAATCGGGCAAGATTGACAGCTGCCAGGTTACACACCGAATACGGTGCAAGGGGCTGCTCACCGCATGGGTTCGTAGCGACTACCTTCTGCCCATATGCTTTCGCATTCGTCATATCATTTGCGTTATCGATGAAGAAGATCCCAGGCTCAGCAGAGTACGTTGCACACACATTGATCAGGTTCCAAAGCTCTTTCGCCTTGATCTTACGGTAGGTACGCACTTTGTAGCCGAGCTTTTCCCACTCACGCACATCCCCTACGTTGTGCCATTCTTCATTATAGTATTTCATTTGCTCTTCATTATAGCTTTCCACATCAGGGAAGCGAAGCTCATACTCACGATCGTTTTCAACGGCTTCCATAAAGTCGCTTGTCAGGCAGACGGAGATGTTCGCGCCTGTAAGGAATTCTGAATTATGGACGCTGTACGTCCCGCCTGTGCGCAGTTTTTCTTCTGCATTCTTAAGGATCTTCGCATCAAATCCACCATAACCGGGGATCTGTCTGTAGTTCAGGATTCCTTGATACATCGCTTCCTCTTGCTCTGTAAGAGGGGTGAACTTCAGCTTCTCCTGAGCTGCCTTTTTAATGGTTTCATCTTCTGTATTTTCAAGAAGATAACGCAGGATACGCGGGTTCTGCATTTTAGAAATAATGAATTCAATAATATCGGGATGCCAATCTGAAAGCATGATCATTTGTGCCCCACGTCTTGATCCGCCCTGCTCAACTAAGTGAGTCAATTTCGCAATATCATCCAGCCAGGAAACGGAACCTGATGATTTACCATTGACACCTTTCGCTAAAGTATTCCGTGGACGAAGCGTAGATCCGTTCGTTCCGACTCCACCGCCGCGGCTCATGATCTCCATCACCTGCTTGCGGTGTTCTGAAATGCCTTCGCGGGAATCCTGTACGAAAGGCATCACATAACAGTTGAAGTATGTTACATCCGTGCCTGCCCCCGCTCCGTAAAGCACGCGTCCTGCAGGTACAAAATGCAGGTTCACTAATTCATGATAGAATTTTTCAAACCAAACCTGTCTCTTTTCAGGAGTTTCTTCCACATCCGCCAAGCCTGTTGCGTTACGCTTCGCAATTTGTTCATAGTAGACTTCAAGTGGTTTTTCAATGACATCGAGTGTCCTCGAGACAATCCCGGTCTCCATTTCCTCCGGTTTGTCGATGGCACTTCTGTACTCTTCTTCGATCCAGACAGATGCTTTTTTCGTTTCCCAATCGATGCTTGAGATGTAACCCAATCCCCTTGCAGGGAACTTTGGATCTTCCTTGATGGTGAGGACCACGAAATCCCCTTCGGAAAGGGTGATCTTTTCAGTGTCTTTGAACGAATAGCGATCGATCATGACAAGACGGGATACCCCTTTGTGTGTAGTATTCATATCCGGGGTTATGGGATGTACCTGAGGAAACAATCCAATATCCTTATTTAATCTTTCGGTGTTTAATTTCATCGTGTTTTTCGACGCAACAGTCATAAAGACAACTCCTTCTATCTCAAATGTTTCAGTTTCTGTTTATTCGCTGATGTTTTATATCAAATATTAAGATATCATAGCCATTCTGGAAAAGCAATAAATAAACACAACATATTGTGTACGAAAAATTATTCGACACACCATATATTGTGTTTCAGGTCAATAGGTCATTTGTTTGTCAAACGGTTAATATGCCAATAAAAATAGAAAACGGGAGAAAAGAATAGAAAATCATATATTAATCCATCCATTTCTATTAATTTAGAACTTGATATAACATAAAGCACCGCAATCGTTGGTAAAATAGGAAAAAAGCGACAAGCATCGCTTTTTTTCTACAAAAAATTTTTAACGTTTAAAGTTCCACTCATCAGATTCGTATCGGGATTCGGCAAGATCCACAACATATTGTGTTTCCTCTCCAGACAGCTCATAAGGCTCAAGATGGATGTTCAATCCTTCCTCAAATCCTTTTTTGAATGCTTTCTTCGCCATATCCATCGTGACCGGTACTGAACTGATTTCATTCATCGCAACTGCCTTGCTTTTAAATGCCCGCTGCATACGCTCTTTCACCCTGTCGGAGGGGTATTTGAACAAGCTGAACAGTTTATCCTCGTCAAGATCTAAAAGAATCGATCCGTGCTGAAGGATGACACCTTTTTGCCTGGTCTGAGCGCTTCCTGCCACTTTTCTTCCTTCAACGACAAGCTCATACCAGCTCGGTGCATCAAAGCAAACCGCTGAACGAGGATTTTTTAATCCTTCCCGTTCTTCAGCCGTTCTCGGTACAGCAAAGTAGGCTTCTAGACCAAGACCTTGAAATCCCTTCAGGATCCCTTCGGAAATGACACGGTACGCTTCTGTGACGGTCTTCGGCATTTCAGGGTGTTCTTCTGAAACGATGACGCTGTAGGTCAATTCATGTTCATGGAGGACCCCTCTGCCTCCCGTCGGCCGTCTCACAAAACCTAGCCCATGTTCTTTAACGGCGTCAAGATCGATTTCCTTTTCAACTTTTTGAAAATAACCAATGGAAAGTGTCGCTGGGTCCCACCCGTAAAACCGGATCGTAGGAGGAATCTTCCCTTCACTGTGCCAATCAAGCAATGCCTCATCAAGGGCCATATTATAAGAGGGAGAACAATTCCCGGAGTCAATGAATCTCCACGTTTCCTTTTTCATGCAGCATACCTCATTTACGTCTTCTATTTAATATTGTTATGTAAAAGTTCATCTTCATTCAAGTCCGTTACTAGTCTATCAAACCCAAGCGAAAAAACAAAGAAAAACAGATTGGAAAGTGTTTGCTATAAAATAATAAATTTGTTTTGATTCTTACGCACTTCATGAATATAATAGAAGGTAGTGCATTTGTAGAAAGGAGCATGAATGATGGAAGGATTATATATTCTTTTAGTCGTACTTGGTGGAATCATCATCTATTCACTTTTTACGTTCTTCTATCAAAAGAGAATCGTGAATACATTGAATGAGGAAGAATTTCGAGCGGGATATCGTAAAGCTCAATTGATAGATGTTCGTGAAGCGAATGAATTTGAAAACGGTCACGTCCTCGGTGCACGGAATATCCCATTGTCACAGATTAAAATGAGACAAAAGGAAATCCGCTCGGATCAACCTGTATACCTTTATTGCCAAAGCGGACTCCGCAGCGGAAGAGCAGCTCAAATGCTACACAAAAAAGGCTACCGCAATCTTCACCAGCTACAGGGCGGATTCAAAAAGTGGACAGGGAAAGTAAAGCATAAAAAATAATAATGTAGAGGGATCGCCTTGGTGCGGTCCTTTTTTGATGGGCTGGAATTTTTGATTTTCCGGCTGGATTATCATTCTGTTTCGGCCGGATTCCCTATGACAAGCACCACTTATTGAAGGTCCGTCCCTCAACTAAAAGCCCTGCAGAGATTTTCCTGCAGGGCTTTGGATTTAAAAGATGTTTAGCTCTCTTTTGTATAACGCAGCACCGGTTTTCTTGCTGCCAATGTTTCATCCATACGCTTCACGATGGTTGTGTGAGGGGCTTCCTGGACGATTTCCGGTGTTTCTTCTGCTTCTTTGGCAATTTGGATCATGGCATCAATGAAGGAATCGAGGGTTTCTTTGGACTCTGTTTCCGTCGGTTCAATCATCATGCACTCTTCCACGTTTAATGGGAAGTAGATCGTTGGTGGATGATATCCGAAGTCCAGTAGTCGCTTCGCTATATCCAATGTACGTACGCCCAGCTTCTTCTGACGTTTCCCGCTGATGACGAATTCATGCTTACAATGACGATCGTAAGGAAGGTCAAAATGTGGAGCCAGTCGGCGCATCATGTAATTGGCATTCAGGACCGCGTTTTCCGTCACGGCTCTAAGACCGTCCGGCCCCATCGTCCTGATGTACGTATACGCACGGACATTAATTCCAAAGTTTCCGTAGTAAGGTTTTACCCGGCCGATGGAATCAGGTCTGTTGTAATCGAATTCGAAAATGTCACCATTTTTCACAAGAACCGGTTTAGGAAGATATTTAATCAAGTCTTCCTTCACACCGACAGGACCGCTTCCAGGGCCACCGCCTCCATGAGGGCCTGTGAAGGTCTTATGGAGATTTAAATGCACGACGTCAAATCCCATATCCCCCGGCCTTGCTTTTGACAGGACCGCATTCAGGTTGGCACCGTCATAATACAGCTTTCCGCCAGCTTCATGGATGATGGAAGCCATTTCCAAGATGTTCTCTTCGAATAAACCAAGGGTGTTCGGGTTTGTCAGCATCAGCGCAGCCGTATCGTCCCCGACTACACGCTTCAAGTCTTCTAAATCGACGAGACCATTTTCGTTTGACTTCACCGTAACCGTTTCAAAGCCGGCAACCGTTGCACTGGCAGGGTTCGTTCCATGAGCTGAATCGGGTACGATGACCTTCGTACGGTGCGTATCACCGTTCGCTTCATGATAAGCGCGGATCATCATAAGCCCGGTCCATTCGCCATGTGCCCCTGCAGCAGGTTGAAGGGTGACTTCATCCATTCCGGTGATTTCTTTCAAATGCTCCTGCAGGTCATACATCAGTTCAAGTGCACCTTGAACACTTTCTGCTTCCTGTAGCGGGTTGATATGGGCGAATCCATTCAAGCGTGCAACGTTTTCGTTCACTTTAGGATTGTACTTCATCGTACAGGACCCAAGTGGATAGAAACCAGAGTCCACACCGTGATTACGTTTGGATAAGGCCGTATAATGGCGCATGATATCGAGTTCCGAGACCTCCGGGAGCTCCGGTGCTTCTGTGCGGATGTAACTGGATGGAATGAGCTCGGATAAATCTACCTGAGGTACATCCATTTCAGGTAAGCTGTAACCAATTCTGCCTTCTTTTGATAATTCAAAAATAAGAGGTTGATCTTGCTTATTCATGACAATCCCCCAATTCTGCTGCGAATGCGTCGATTTCATCTTTGCTGCGAAGTTCGGTGACAGCCACGAGCATATGCTGCGTTAAGCTATCATCCATAAGTCCAAGGTCATATCCACCAATCATGTCTTTTTCAAGTAGCTTGTGATTGATTTCTTTGACCGGCATATCTACTTTTATGACAAACTCATTGAACGATGGTCCTTCAAACGCGACGGAGAATCCTTTCGCTTTCAAGGCTTCTTTGGCGTAATGAGCTTTTTGGATATTTTGAATGGCCATTTCTTTGACGCCCTGTTTTCCGAGTGCCGTCATCGCGACGGACGCAGCGAGTGCATTCAATGCCTGATTGGAACAGATATTCGATGTCGCTTTGTCACGACGGATATGCTGCTCACGGGCTTGCAGGGTCAACACGAACCCGCGGATACCGTCTTCGTCGACGGTTTGACCGACCAAACGGCCTGGCACTTTACGCATAAGCTTCTTATTCACGGCAAAGTATCCACAGTGAGGTCCGCCAAAAGCACTTGGTATACCAAATGGTTGGGCATCACCAATGACAATATCGGCACCTAATTGTCCAGGAGGTGTAAGCGCTCCAAGGGCAAGAGGATTGGACGAAACGACAAACATTGCTTTTTCGGCATGTGCCACTTCTTCGATCGCTTTCAGCTCTTCCACCCGGCCGAAGAAATTAGGATATTGAACGATGACCGCTGCAATATCAGAGCTCATTAACTTCTTGAGTTCTTCCACGTCCGTTACACCATCATTGTGCGGTATTTCTACCACTTCGATGTATTGACCTTTAGCATATGACCTGAGGACATCACGTGATTCAGGATGCACTGTGTTTGAAACCAGGACCTTTTTCCGACGGGTCTGACCTGCACTCAGCATAGCCGCCTCTGCAAGAGCCGTTCCTCCATCGTACATGGAAGAGTTGGCTACATCCATGCCTGTCAGCTCACAAATCATCGTTTGAAATTCAAAAATGGCTTGAAGCTCTCCTTGGGAGATTTCAGGTTGGTATGGTGTATACGCTGTATAAAACTCTGAACGTGATAATACATGGTCCACGATGATCGGCATATAGTGGTCATATACTCCAGCCCCTAAAAAGGATGTATGACTTTTTAAATCAGCATTCTTCGCTGCCATTTTTGTGAGTTCTTTTACCAATTCCGTTTCTGACTTCGCTTCTTTGATTTTGTAATCCCCTTTGAAACGAACCTGTTCAGGAATATCTTCAAATAGATCGTTAACGCTGTCTACTCCTATTTGTTCTAACATTTCCCTTTGATCTTGCTCTGTCATCGGTAAATAACGATGCTTCATGACCGTCATTCCTCCCCTATTTCTTTGGTCTTTTATAAAAAGGTGTTGCTACCACTTTTGCATTTAACTTTTTCCCTCTGATTTCCACCAGTACTTCTGTATCCAAAGCAGTAAACTTTTTATTCAAGAGGGCGAGTCCTACATTTTTCTTTAACGTTGGAGATTGTGTACCCGTGGTGACTTCACCTATTTCTTCTTCTCCGGAAAATACTTTATAACCATGACGCGGAATGCCGCGATCAATCATTTCAATCCCGACGATTTTTCGATTGGCACCTTCTTCTTTTTGGTGTTTCAGCACTTCCTGACCGATAAATGGAACTTCTTTATTCACTTTTACAGCGAACCCGATTCCTGCTTCAATCGGCGTGATGGATTGAGACAATTCTTGCCCATAAAGTGCAAGATTCGCTTCGAAACGTAAAGTATCGCGTGCACCCAGTCCGCACGGAAGGACTCCCTGCTCTTTACCTTCTGCAAGGATCTTCTTCCAGATCGCCGCTGCATCCCCTGCCGCACAATAGATTTCAAACCCATCTTCACCTGTATAGCCGGTACGGGAAACGAGTGCATGTTTGCCATTTATATTCACTTCAGTCTGGAATTTAAAAAATCCGATATCGCTCAATGTATGTTCATTGGTGATCTTTTGCAGTACTTCTTCAGCAAGTGGACCTTGAAGTGCCAATTGCGCCATATGTTCTGAGATATTGTTGATTTCAACGCCACCTGTTTCATGTTCTTTCAACCACTGAAAATCTTTATCTATATTTGCTGCATTTACAACAAGCAAGTAATCATTGTCTTTTATTTTATATACAAGTAAATCATCGACCGTCCCACCGTTTTCGTAGCACATAGCCGTATACTGTGCGCCTCCGTCTTGTACTTTGGAGACATCGTTTGTCATCATTTTCTGTAAGTAGTCTAAAGCCCCTTCACCCTTCACTTCAATTTCTCCCATATGAGAAACATCGAATAGCCCTGCCCGGGTTCGTACCGCTTCATGTTCTTCTTTAATGCTTGAGAATTGCACTGGTAAAGCCCAGCCACCGAAGTCGATGGTCTTTCCTCCATACTCTTTGTACACTTCGTATAAAGGTGTTTGTTTTAACTCTGACATGACTTTTCCCCCTTTAAATTCCTTGCTTGCATAATCCTTAACCAAGTTTTATCCCATGAAAAAAGGACAGAAAAACCCCTTTTCATAAAGAAGTTTTCTCTGTCCTTGCACCTGAAAGTTTACCGAAGAACGGCTTTCCCCTTTGGTGGTTTCCGGGTGTCGGAAACACTCTCCAGAGTTGCGTCCAACAAGAGTCTTTTTGCCTGAGAGATTCACACATTAACGTGCTTGCTCCTTCGGCGCTGTCTGCACAGTCTCTCCCCTTGTTATCATTCGCCAATATTCCTTGAAACAATTGGTCATACTAGAAATATACAGAAGAAATGTTGTAAATGTGAATGTTCGGATTTTCGAGTTTTTCTAACAATTGAAAATCTATTTTCATCCTACCATTAAATACGAGTTTTGAGCAATCATTTTTATAAGAATTAAGGAGATGTTTTTCAGATGAATGTTGAAGTTATATTTGATGAAGAGTGGGGAGAAGGTCTTGAAAATTTAATCGAAAACGATGGACCATGGGGGAACTGGGAACTTTATAAGCTCGCCATCGAATTCGAGCACCATCTCGCAATTCCGAACTTTGAAGGCCTGCAGGCTCCAAAACATTTGGCAAATGTCACCCCGCTCCCTCATCAGTTGGAAGCAGCGAAACAGGTTGTGGAAACGATGAATGGAAAAGCCATCCTTGCAGATGAAGTCGGACTCGGGAAGACAATCGAGGCAGGCTTGATATTAAAAGAGTACATGATTAGGGGATTAGTAAAAAAAGTATTGATACTTGTTCCCGCTTCACTCGTTTCGCAATGGGCATATGAATTAAACAGTAAGTTCTTCATACCCGCTGTGCCCCAGCGAAAGAGCTATGTGTGGGATCAATGTGACATCGTGGTTTCTTCCATGGACACAGCGAAAAGAAGTCCTCACCGGGAAAAAGTCTATGAGCAGGATTATGACTTGGTAATCATAGATGAAGCTCACAAACTGAAAAATCACAAAACAAAAAACTATGAGTTTGTGCAGAATCTAAAGAAAAAGTTCTGCCTGCTTTTGACTGCAACCCCCATCCAAAATCGTGTAGAAGAAATCTTTCATCTTGTATCCTTATTGAAACCCGGTCATCTGGGGAATGAGTCAGGATTTACAGACAGATATAAAAAAGGGGATCGTTCGCTTCAGGAGGATGAACATCTAAAAAGCCTCATAAACAAAGTGATGATTCGTAACAGACGTGGTGATACAGGAATCGAATGGACGAAGCGGCATGTGAAGACGGTGTTGATCGATTTCAATGAAGCCGAAAGGGACTTGTATAACAGTATCGACTTGCTCAGGGGGAGATATGATGACTGGGCCAATTCAAGCTCCTTCTCCCTTTTGACTCTACAAAGAGAAGCATGCAGCTCACGTGAGGCTGTTTTTTACACCTTGAAGAATATGCTTGAAAAGAAGGACTCCCCTACACCAGCCTTCCAACAGATAATTGGGACACTGATGAAAAAAGTAGAAAATGTCACGATGAACTCCAAAGCTCAGAAAGCATTGGAAATCGTACAATCCATTAATGATAAAGTGATCATTTTTACCGAATACCGGGCCACACAGCTCTATCTTCAATGGTTTTTGAAACAGCATGGAATCAGTTCAGTCCCATTCAGGGGTGGATTTAAACGGGGGAAAAAAGACTGGATGCGTGAATTATTCCAGAAACATGCACAAGTGCTGATCGCCACCGAAGCCGGCGGGGAAGGAATCAACCTTCAATTCTGCCATCACGTGATCAATTTCGACCTTCCCTGGAATCCTATGAGGCTTGAACAACGAATAGGTCGTGTGCACCGCCTCGGCCAGACAGAAGATGTTCATATCTATAACTTTGCAACTAAGAACACTGTTGAAGAACATATCCTGAAGCTTTTGTATGAAAAGATCAATCTTTTTGAGCGGGTGATCGGTCAATTGGACGAAATCCTGACCCGTCTGGATTTCAGGGATTTTGAAGAGCATGTGACTGACATCCTCTCCTCCTCCCGTACTGAGGGGGAACTGAAGATCAAAATGGAAAATTTGACGAGTATGATTCAATTCGCGGAACAATTAAAGGAGGAGAAATCAAATGCAGCAACACGAAATTCATCGATTTCTTGAGAGGTACTTCGTTGCAAACGGATGTGACATGGTGGCGAACGGGAATGGATATATGACTGTACAGCTTACCATCGACTTGGATAAAGAGCTTATGAACCGTCCATTCTACTGGCATTATCTTGAAAAGACCGGTGGTACACCAAATCCGATGACTTTATCTCTCGTTACGAATCCTGACCAGGCACCGGAAGATATGAAAGGAGAACCGATTCACTTTGGTTCACCGCGGCTGCATCAGATCTTTCATTCGACACGAACTTTGGCAGGGTATATCCGACTGTATGAAAACCGGTACACACCAAGCGGGCAGCAAACCCCGCTGCACCCTTGGCTGGGACTGAATATTAAAATATCCTATCAATCCAATCGAAAGAAAGACAGTATCAAGAGCGTCGGATTAAACCTGATCAACGGCGTCATAGAAGAGGACTTTCACTCGTCATTAATATCCAAAAATCTGACGCCGAAGATTCCTGACTTCTCATTCACTTTGACACCAATCATCAAACCGAAAAGCGGAGTGAACAGGATTCAGGCTTATCTTTATGAAGAAGTCAAAAGGGAGCCCGTCCAATGGGCGGAACAAGCAAGGAAAACCTGGGAGGAGGATCTTCAACTTCTCAATCATTTCTATGGGGATCAGGAAGAAAAGCCTGAATCTTATTTTCTTGAACAGCAGGCGTTAAAGGAGCAGTATGAACCGAAAATCACCATTGAGGTCATAAACGGCGGGATTTTTTATCTACAGCAGTCGAAGTGAGGAATCAGGGGGAGGCAAACTTTCTTTATCCTCCCCTTCATCCATAAAAAAAAGGACTACCATAAAGGTAATCCTTATTCATTATTTGTTTTTTTTGAACATGATCATGAAGGCATATGGAATGATGCCGAACCACCTGAAGAGAAATGGTTCCCGCTCCTTCTTTCTCTGCTTTTTTAATGTCTTACGTTCATGGGGTGATTTTTCATAATGCTGGACAAATGTTTGTGTTATGAACTTAACATAATCATTTACTGACACAAAAGCACCACCTTCCGCTTTTATCAGTATCCCCATTATGATTGGAAAGTATACAGCCTAACTCTCGATGTATGGCAATATCGCTCGAACCACTTCATCGACTGATTTATGATCTGTATGAATGGTTACAGAGCTACCATTTTCATACAGGGGGAAGCGACGCTCGAAAAAGCCCAATAATTTGTCTTTTGAATTATTTAGTACTAATGGCCGATCCTCATCCCCTTCAAGCCTTTCCCAAAGTGCATCAAAAGAGCATGTTAAATGAAACACAGAGCCTTTATGCCGCAGGAAATCCCGATTCACCTTGCTTTCAACCACTCCCCCGCCAGTCGTGATAATGGCATCTTCACTTTCTAATTCCAAGAGCACCCTGGTTTCGAGATCTCTGAAATACGATTCACCATGCTGATGAAAGATGTCTTTGATCGTCTTTTTTTCTTTATTTTCAATATAATGATCCATGTCGATAACCGGAAGATTCAGCACCTCTCCAAGGCGTTTTCCGATTGTTGTTTTCCCTACTCCCATAAAGCCTATTAAGAAAATCGGTTTCATATTCTACTCCCAACGTATGATTTGTTTTGTTTCCCTATTATACACAACCGTCGCAGGAAGAAAAACCTTATCATCCCGTGTAAATATCACTTCCAATTGTACTTCTTGGGGGTTTAATAGCTGACTGGTGGTCAAGACCTCCCCAAATTGGGTTCTCACATGCCCAGAAGGATCAGGGCCATTCTCGATTTCCAATAATATGGCGTGGGAGACACTTACATTTCTTTCTTGGATACTCTTCATATTAGAGAGATACTGATACTTACTTATAAACAAATCTTTTGATGCAAGTGCTAAAGCCAGGACAATCATCAATAAAAGCAGCGTATACGGGAGAATAAATCCCCTATTGTCAAGGAGAGGTTTCCCCCTCAACCGCTGCAAAGTAAAAGAATTTTCCTTCCACTTTTTCTCCACTATCGAATTCCAGATCCAGATGCACCCCCTGATGGATGACGTCAAACGTAAACTGATCCACTGACTGAAGGACGATTTCATGCCCCCGGTTATTTACCCTCCTTCTAATGGACTGACTATATTTTTCATACAGTATCGTTTCCCCATCGATGACGAAGGAGATCTGATTGGGCAATACTTTTACATCATTTGCCTTCCTTAATTCACTTCTTACACTTTCATGAAATAAATTCCATTCATAATAACGGGGAGGGACCAAATCATGCTTGATCGTCGAAAAACCTTTCATCATCAGGGGAATACTGAGGGAAATGATACAAAACAAACTAAAGCTTAACAGAGCTTCAATCAACGTGAATCCCTTCTCATCCATCCGCCTCGACACAAACTTCTTGGAAGTCCCCTGCCTTTTTGTCATATTGCACACATGCTTCTCCAAGCCCTCCACTATTCCAAACGAGCTCATACCTGACCCCCTTATAGGTTCTTGAATGGTTGATAAACTCATGGGTAACGATTGCCTCCTCCACACCTTCCCGGAGAAATTTCAATGCTTCTACTTCACGCTGGAGCTGTTGAAGCCGTGACGCATAATGAATGAGGAACGGAAAGAACAAGCCGCAAATCATAAGGACACAACTAAATGCTACCAGTGTTTCCGGCAGTGAGAATCCTTTAGTATTCCTGTACATAAAATCTCCCTTGACCAATTTGGAACATCAGATACATGGCGGCATCTCCCATTTTAAAATTCACCCTGCCAAATCGATTTGTATTTCCATCAGGATAAAAGGTGATTTCTTCAAGGCTGTTTGTGGAATTTATCTTTACGCCCTCAGGAAGCTCTCTCGAAACAATCGTTTGTCTTGCGTCCGTTTTAGCAACATATTTATTTGTAAATGGGTAAAAAGTGAGGAAGAGTGGTGTTTGATTATTGATACTGTAACTTTGGATCTGGTAGAGGTCTGATTCGAGCTGGGAAATGAACAGTTCCTTTTCAGTATGCTCTTTCAAAGGAACGATGGAGAAACCAATCCACGATAATAATATGGTAAAGATCAATAAGACGATGAGCATTTCAACGAGGGTATATCCCCCTTCAGCTTTTATGCCATCAATCAGTAGTCACCACCTTCCCCTCGGTATCGATGGAGATGGCCCTTCCGTCAGGACAAGCTTTATATTCATCGTTCAGATAACCATCGGTGACGAGGGCATCAATGGTTACTGGTTCTGTATTCCCATCCATTTTATATGCTTCAATCTGCCCTTCCACCATATGAACGAACGCTTCACACCCCTTTGAATTGATGGAGTTACTCTGGTTTGTGACATTCGGGATCGTGATAAAAAGCAAAACGGAGATGACCAGCAAAACGATCATCATTTCAATTAATGTAAATCCTTTTTCATTTTTGAGCATATTTTTCCTCCTTGGATGAATTTCTTTTTTAGATTCCCTGCATCATCTGAAAGAGAGGCATCATGATGGAGAAATAGATCGCCATGATGAATAGACCGACAAAAGTAAAGATTGCAGGCTGGATATACTTGAGCCAGGTATGGGTTTTCTCCTCTAATTCCTGAAAGCAGATATCACTGTAAATACGAAGTTCTTCTGCCAATCTTCCGTTCGACTGCCCATGCTGGACAACGAATGACAGCTCTTCTTGAAAAAAAGGCATAGTTGAAAAACACTCATGGAATGGACTCCCGGCTTTGAGTTGTTTGATGCAATGACTGGAAATGTATTGTAAGGTCGGACGGAATGATTGTCTTTCGATGATGAGGAGGGATTCCGTGATGGATACTCCGCTTGAAAGCAGGAAGCTTAATTCCCTTGAAAAAAAGTGGGAATGACCAAGCTTCATGTAAGGAGAGATAAATGGTATACGACATAAGACAGTCGAGAGTTTTACAGGGGAAAATCTCTTTCTAAACAGGAAAAAGACGATTGTAAGCAGCAGGAGAAACAATAAACCTGCACAGAAAATTATGGGGAAGTTCTCAATGAAGTGTAAAAGATACGTAAGCTTGGCTGAAGGTTCATAGCCCATTGAGGAATAAAGGGACTGAAATCTTGGAAATAATACCTTTCGAAGTAAGACCATCATGATGATGGACATGAAAATTAACATGAGCGGGTATTGAAAGACCTTTTGCAATTGCTCCTGATTTTTTCTTCTTTTTATGAGATAGCTTCCTGCCTCAGACAAGGTGCGTCCCATTTGGCCATGATGCTCGGCGAAAAAAATCTGTGCGCTGACATGAGCGGGGATGTTAAGTTGTTTATTCATGACAGAGGAGATGGACTCTCCTTTTTGGAGGGAGCCGATCAATCTCTTTTTTAATTTGATGATTTTCTTTTCTTTGGGAAGCAAGAGAAAGTCGATGGCTTCTGTAAAGGAGTAGCCTTTTTGAAGGAGATCCCCAAGCCTTTTCAGGAATTTACCTTGATCATCGCTTTTCTTCATGAACCCATTTCCTATATTCATGTTCTGAAACAAATCCGAGTGCCACCCCCTTACAAATCAGAGCCTGCAATGTGCGGTATTGATGCTCTACCCTCTCACCCTTCGCCTCCTTCAGTACGTCCTTCAAAGCACTTCCGGTAATGATTTCATAGACAGATGCCCTGTTGCGGTTTTTCCCTCTGAGGCATTGACCGCCACATTCCGCTTTGCAGATCGGACAGAGAAGCTTTAATAACCTCTGGGCAGATACTGCGAGCAGTGTCTGCTCAATATCATGCCACTCGATCCCCAACTCCATCAAACGGTATACCGCCCCTCTTGCATCCCTTGTATGCAAGGTGGAGATGACCAAATGACCTGTTAAAGACGCACGAATCGCAATCTCCGCCGTCTCACGGTCCCTGATTTCCCCCACCATGATGATATCCGGGTCGTGTCGGAGGATAGCTTTTAATCCAGTTGAATACGTAATCCCTGCTTTTTCATTCACCTGGATCTGCACCATTTCATCATGTTGTTTCTCCACGGGATCCTCAAGGGTGATCACATTCCGGTTCATGGCGACGGAACAATGGTGCACGAGGGAATACAAAGTGGTCGTTTTACCACTTCCTGTCGGCCCTGTAAACAGGATAAGGCCGTGGGAATGCATAAGAAGTGCAAGAAGTTTTTTTGCGGACGAAGGGTATAGTGACATTTTTTCAATGGGAATCTGGTATTTTTGTGGGAGTATCCGAATGACGAGACTTTCTTTCAAATGGGTGGTTGGCAGTGTGGAAATTCTGAGAGATAGGGGTGTGTTTCTTACGGTAAGGCTGAAGGAGCCGCTTTGGGGTTTACGCTTTTCCCCTATATCCATGGAGGCCATGAATTTCAGATGGGCAATCAAGCGGTCTGCCTGATCCGGGTCTATGGTCTGAAACGGAACCAGTACCCCGAGCTTTCTGAATTGAATCAAGTAATCTTTCGTTCTGGGAATCAAATGGACATCTGTTGCATCATTACTGTACGCTTCTCCGATCATCACTTCCGATAATGATTCGACTGAGTGAAATATGGATTGGCACCACCTTTCTGTTTTCTTAAAGTATATATACGACATTAATCTGCAAAATCCTTCTTTTTTTGAAAGATTTTTTAGTTATCATTCTCTTTCCTTCAACTCACACATCAACCGCCCACCCATATATTAAATAAGAATAACAGCCCGACGAAAGTGGTGACGATTCCATGACGAAATATATGGATTATTCTTCTCCGGAAGCACAATTCTCTTATGATGTGAATAAAAGTCCCTTATTCAAAAAAGATCATCAAAACCTGATCAATATTTTAGGAGTAAATCAGCTCAATACATTGGACGATACTTCTCTTCTTGATATCTATTTAAGTAAACATAACTTTGTAGAACCCCATTACCACCAGAATGCTGCAGAACTGGTTTATTGCATTTCCGGTGCAGCTATCGTTTCCATACTCAATCCATTCACGAAAGAAATACTAAGTTACCGGATTTCGCCGGGACAAGTGGCGAATGTACCTCAAGGTTGGTGGCATTATGAAGAAGCCACGAAGGATAATACCCACCTATTGGCTATATTTAATTCTCCCGTTCCTGAAGTTGTCCTTGGCTCCGATATTTTAAAACTCACTCCTTCAAGCGTCATGGCCAAAAATTATTGCATGAATGAAAATGCATGGATCAAAACGACAGAGAAAGTAAAGCCGGGCACGTACATCGGTCCCAGTTGCCTGGAACGGGAAAGATACTCACCACCACGCGAAACACAGTTCAGTTATCCCCCGTACTATTATCAGTACCAGCCAAACCCTTACCACTACAGACAATGCATTCCGAAAACATTTTAAAGACTTTTTAACAAATACATGAATAGATCATCAAAATACATCCATACTATATTTTGTAAAGACGATTCAATGGGCTATAGCCAAGCGGTAAGGCATCGCACTTTGACTGCGACATGCGTTGGTTCGAATCCAGCTAGCCCAGTAAGAAAAGCGGAGGCGGCTTGCTCAGGCCCGACAAGCTCAACTGGAAAATCCCAAAAGGCGTACTTTGCCTTATGGGATTTTTCAGTTGTGACCTCGAGGGACTAGCCGCCGGAGCTGGACAAATCGAAAAGCGGAGCCGGGTTGGTCAGGCCCGACAAGCATAAGATGAATCGACCGGAAAGGCGCTCTTTGCCTTTTTG
>NZ_JANIOC010000001.1:337283-337375 GCF_024733565.1 Rossellomorea sp. SC111
TCGAAAAGCGGAGCCGGGTTGGTCAGGCCCGACAAGCATAAGATGAATCGACCGGAAAGGCGCTCTTTGCCTTTTTGGTCGATTTAGCTTAT
>NZ_JANIOC010000001.1:337474-379195 GCF_024733565.1 Rossellomorea sp. SC111
TGACCTCGAGGGACTACCCGGCGGAGCTGGACACTCGAAAAGCGGAGCCGGGTTGGTCAGGCCCGACAAGCATAAGATGAATCGACCGGAAAGGCGCTCTTTGCCTTTTTGGTCGATTTAGCTTATGACCTCGAGGGACTACCCGGCGGAGCTGGACACTCGAAAAGCGGAGCCGGGTTGGTCAGGCCCGACAAGCATAAGATGAGGCACCCGGAAAGGCGCATTTTGCCTTTTTGGGTGCCTTAGCTTATGACCTCGAGCCTCTATGCCCTGTAGCTGGATAAGAGAAAAGCAGAGCCGGCATCTCACTTCACAACTTAATAACCAATTGAAAAAGGCAGGCACTTGAAATCCAAGTGCCTGCCTTTTTCAATTCATCCATCTAGCTGCTTTTCTTCAATGATCTGTTTTTGTTCGCCAAACTCTGGAGTCCTTCTGGATTGTAGCCGACGACCAGCTTTTTCCCGTCTGTCAAAAGGGGCCTGCGAAGAAGTTTCGGTTCATCGATGATTAGTTTGATCACTTCAGATAACGGCAGATCGTTCACGTCTTTCCCCAAGTCTTTGAAGGTTTGGCTTCTCGTGGCAAGTATCTCATCAAGACCATCTGTTGTTAAAGATAGTAGCTCCATCAGCTCTTTATGTGTAGGAGTCTCTCTGAATAGGTGTCTCTCAGCAAAATCGACGGAATGTGCGGTTAACCACTTTTTGGCTTTTCGGCAAGAGGTACAGCTTGGATAAGTAAAAAATGTCAGGTTGTTCACTTTATTGACCTCCTTCAAATTGAACTTGCTTGTTTCTTATTCGTTAAACATATTGTATATTAATTGTATAACTTTTGTACAGTAATATCACTTGGAAATTTGTGAACATTTTTTTACGGAAAAGAGAGTAAACGTTTATACCTTCTCTCATTGAGGAAAAAAACAAGAAAGATATAAAGTAAATGAAAGTTTCATGTTTAGTTAACAAGTATTCGTCACAAACTAACTTCAAACACATATTTACTTTTATGGTAGTATTCATTTATAATATTGAGTGATGGACTTAGGGTGCAAAGGAGGGTTACATATGGATCGTATGTTTAGAGTTCTTGGGTTTTGGACTGGTATTTTTGCCGTTATGTTCTATCTTGGTGATATGACCACGACATCATTAATCTTTTTAGGCCAAACCGGATTCTTCATTATGCTTAGCTATTTAAAACTGTCCGAACGCATGTATATTTATGTATTCGGTGCTTACTTAACAGTGTTCTTTGCAGGTTTTACTTATTGGACGACCTTTATGATGACTCCTGGTGCAGGAGGACACTAAAAAAAATCCCTTCAGCAGCTAGCTGAAGGGATTTTTTTATTTAAAAGCCGTTTAAAAATGGATTCGAATCCATTTCAGCTTCAACCGATGTTTCAGGACCGTGACCTGGTAGGACCGTGGTTTCTTCTGGAAGGGTCAATAACTTATCATGAATACTTGCTAATAATTCTTTCTGATTTCCACCCGGCAAATCAGATCTTCCGATACTGCCCATGAATAAAGTATCTCCTGCTAATACGATTCCACATTCTTGTACATAATAAGAAATACTGCCGGGTGAATGACCAGGTGTTTCGAATAATTGAAGTTGAAAGTCACCAATTTTCAAGTTCTTTTCATTTGTCAGTATGTAATCCGCCGGCTTCATTCTGACGGGCTCGCCCATCATGAATAGCTGTGATCCATTCAATGAAGGATCTAATAACCACTGAGCCTCTTTTTCGTGTACATATACAGGGATGCTGAAGTGGGCCCTTATTTGATCAACCGCTCCGATATGATCAAAATGAGCATGAGTGAGAAGAATGGCTAACGGAGACAATGATTGGTTTTCCAACCATTGAATCAGTTTCTCCCCTTCTCCACCGGGATCAATGATCAGACAATCATTGTTGGCGTTCCATAGGATATAACAGTTGGTTTGCAGAGGGCCTAAGGGCATTTGTTTCCATTGCAAGGTTTCCACCTCCATTTGTGATACTATTATTGTATCAGAACTTCCATCATCATAAAAATGGGTCGTCATGGAAGTGTCAAACTTTTTGACCTCGACAAACAGGAGAAAAACCTATAAAATGTTAATGGGTGCATTTATGTACATAATGTTACAATAGAGTCAGTAAAACGCATTTTAATGAAAGGGGTCATATAAATGGGTCTTGTAATTATTACTTCATTGATTACACTATTAGCTTTATTTGCAGTAGTAAGCACGTTCAAAAACAAGAATGCAATGGGAATCCTTTTCTCACTGGCGACATTAGGTGTCTTTGGATGGTTTACAATTATGACAGTCCTTCACTCTGGATACCCAGGTGGCCATTAATTAAAAATTGTTTCACATTAAAAAGCCTTCCAATTTGTTTTGGAAGGCTTTTTAATTTTCCCCACCCCCGCTATAGGCACCCAAAAGTACCCTATGGACCTTTTGGATGTGTACGTTATAATAATGGTGAAATATTTCTTCAACGAAATGGGATATTCCCTATCCTCGCAGCTGATTCTATATAATATTCGATCATAGATATGGAGGCAATGATATGAAAAAATATAATATACCCGTAGAAGCTTCCTTGGAAGTGATCGGTGGCAAGTGGAAGGTCGTCATCCTCTGTCATTTGATCAAAAGCAAGCGGAGAACCAGTGAACTAAAACGTTTGATGCCTGGAATAACACAGAAGATGTTGACCCAGCAATTGAGGGAACTTGAAGCAGATGGAGTCATAAACCGGATCATTTATAACCAGGTCCCTCCAAAGGTGGAGTACGAACTGACAGAATACGGATGGTCGTTAAAAGAGCCTTTGGATATGCTATGTGCATGGGGTGAACAGCATATCGAAAAAACTTATCCCGACAAAAGTGAAGTCCTTTTGGAAAGCGAAGAAGTTTGAGCGGTTCCTATAAAAAGAGTGGGCATCTATGCCCACTCTTTTTATACTCGTTATTTTTCTAATTTACGCTGAACAGAAGAAAGTTTTCCTTCCATGGTCGTTTGCTTATCCCTGCGGTCATCAATTCTGATATTGGTTGCCACACGCTGAATCCCTTGTTGGAATGGGGCTTCATGAATGTCTTGTATCACTTGGAAAAGAACGGGAAGTTCCCCTTCTATAATCGTATTCATCGGAGTAAGCTGAAAACGGATCTTCCCTTCCTCTTCATACCCCTGAAGGATTCTATGAAGATCCGCAACATATGAACTTACACTGGGAGATTCCGTTCCGATTGGTATAACTGTTACATCGACTATCGCCATTATCTATCTGCTCCTTCTTCTTTTAGTAGTTGAACGATACTTGAGTTTTTCAAATTGATTACTTTTTCAAGTTGATTTCCATATAAACAGGATTCTCCATCAGGCGAACACTGTATAGGTTCTAAAGTAAGATCATCGAACAGGACCTCTTCCTCTCCGGAATTCGTGTCCCACCCCTTTAGAGAGAACGTCCCCGAGTACGTATCAAAGGAACCAGGTTCATTGGCAACGAAGGTAATCAATCGACCCGTCCCTTCTATCATATCATAATAAGGGATTAACCAATCAGAGTAACGGCTTAAGAGGTCAACTGTATATTCCGACTGAATTTCTCCGTTAGAATGAATGAACTGATACGTAAACGGCCCTTTTTCTTCTTGTGAAAAGACCGATAACAGAGAATCGTTGAATTGATTGAAATGAATACTATCCTCCACGATCATTTCCTTTTCACCATCGAGGATATTCTGAGCTATCAGAGGAGCCGATACGCTCACTTCATCCTTGCTCCAAGCCTGATAAAGGACGGAGGAAGCTGATTGCCACTGAACAAACGGCTGCTCTACATCAAGGGGATCCATGGTCATGTCCCCGATATTCATTTCAAAGACCTGAAAACTCCAATCTTCATTGAAAGTTGTCATTACAAGAGTATCATCATTGAATGGATTCCAGGAATAAGTCAAGTCGTAGGAAGGAACGTCCTTCTGAAATTGTACTTCCCCTGATCTATCGATAATCGTCAGCTGTGCTGAATAGGATACCGGAGAGGAATGAATGAGTATTTTTTTCTTATCCGGAGATATGCTTGCGCTCACATAGGAAGGTTGTACATCATAAATCTTTTGATGGCTTCCGTCGTACACATTGTAGATATAGAAGGACGTCACACCATTCGCTTCCCGTATAGAAAGGATTTCCGAGCTTGAAAGCCAGCCGACATTTTCTATAAACCCTTCTGCAGGAAGGATGTTCATCATCATTACTTTCTTATGTGCCTTGTCTTTCTCAGAGGGGGAAGATTGTGTTTCTTCCGGCTGACATGCCGATAACCACAGAATGCACATCATGAAAAATATTAACACGCTTATTTTTTTCTTTTTCATCCTCTTCCCCCTTCTCCTGTATTCCATATTAATTAGTACGTTTCAAACGTAAAAATGTTTCAGTAATATTAAAAAAACATTACAAAAATTCAAAAAAAGTGATGACCAGATGTTCATATACACATCTTTAGGGTCACCACGGGTGGTTAATATTCATTAGGATGATGATTAATTTTACTCCTGATTTTCATTTTCTACAATAGATATTTATGGAACTTACCAAAAGATTTTTCGAGTATATTCTTCATTCATACCACCGATAGATTGTCACGAGTAATATACCGAGTACGTCCTGGTAGATTTCATCGAATTGTGATAGTGGCAAGGGGTTGATGCCTTTTCCTAATTCAAGGGTGAATCCCGATCTCATGAATTCTTTCACAAACCAATCTTTGTACCCAGCGTAACTGTCAATGTAACGGACCGATCTATATCCGCTCACTCTGGTGAAATCCTTTGCAAGTTTGGCTGCTTCTGGAGGCTCCAATCCATCATAACCCCAGTAAAACTCTTTCCCTTGGGTGTGCAGGGCAAGAAGTCGATCGAAGTTTTCTTGCCGGGCAAGCTTAGCCATTGCGATGGTTTCAGGTTCTGAGAGTGGCTTATATCCTGGGAAATCTCTTGGGGCAGGTTCTTTCTCCTCCTTTCTTTCCTTCTCGACTTCCCACTTGGCCGGGAACTGATTGTTCAGGTCCACGCCTCTAATATTGGCTTTCCAACCGGTAAAGTCGGTACTTCCCCGATTGAGAGCAATCACTTCCGTTCGTTTGTCGCCAGGGGGACCGTTCAGCACAAGGTCGACACCATCCGGATTCACCATGGGAACGAGTGACAACGTCACCTCGCCATATATAGGCAGGGTTTGTATTCCCCTAATAAGCTGACTGTTGGTCAAGGAAAGTAAATAATCATTGATGAACGTCATGAGGACAGATGTGGTGATCCATTCATTCGCATGGAAAGAAGCATTCATATGAACTTTCTTCTTTCCGTTTCCTATCCTTATTTCGATGAGATCTTTTCCATCTACACTTTCACCTGTAGATCTTAATTTTATAAAGGGATAGATCTCTTTTAAAAGTTGGACATCTCCCTCAAATCTTTGGGAACCGTATGCCTGTTTCCCATTGACGATGGGTGAGATCACCCTTGATGGAAGAAAGATAGTCGATCCTACTTGTAATCCATTGGGATTGACACCTTCGTTCAATAGAAGTAACGCGTCGACACCGATATTCCGGTTTTGGGAAAGGGACCAAAAAGAATCACCCTGTTTAATCGAATGATTTTCTTTCCTGAATCCTGGAAGTTGAATCTCTGTACCGATTTTCAATCTATCTGGATCAACGGAGGGATTTGAATCGATGAGTAACTTAATCGGGATATAAAACAGTTGGCTGTAGTACCAGAGGGTATCGCCACTGCGTACTTTTACTTTCATGATGGAACCTCCCCATTCATATGTCCTTACTTACATGTATGAACGGTTCAAAGATTCATGACAAAAAAAGCTTGCGAAACCTTTCGCAAGCTTTTACTTTATCATTCATCGTTATCACGATATTCTGTTTCCCCATAAAAGCGGAGCAAATCCCCATAAATGATCTTATCGGAATATTCCAGCTCATTATTAACACGCTCTTTAAATGGTTCACAATACTTCATATCGGTTTTTTCTTCCGTTTTCTTATCCCAGCATTTTTCACCTGCATATACATAGTCTTTCGAGATGAAACGCCCGTCACGGAGGATGGCCAGGTCTTCATGTTTATCGGAGAAGAGATCAGAACCAAATTGAATGTCCTTTTTGGTATCGATTCCGAGAAGATGACTGATGGTCGGCTTTAAATCGATTTGTCCTGAAACCTTGGAAATGGTCTTTCCTTCCTCACCAGGAACGTGGATGATCAGTGGCACCTGTTGAAGTTGTGTGCTTACAAATGGTGTGATGTCTTTACCGAGATATTGACTCATCGCTTTATTGTGATTCTCAGAAATCCCATAATGGTCACCATACATCACGATGACGGAATTGTCATACAAGCCGGACTCCTTTAAGTCGGTAATGAAGTTCTTCACCGCTTCATCCATGTAACGGACGGTTTGGAAATAACGATTCACCGTACCATCATTGGAAGTGTAAGGGTCGATCAACTTATCTTCTTCATCAAGCGTGAAAGGATAATGGTTCGTTAATGTAATCATCTTCGTACTAAACGGTTGAGGCATTTGTTTCATGTGCTCCACAGATTGCTCGAAGAACGGGATATCTTTCATTCCCCAATTCACAGAGTTTTCTTCTGTCACATTATAATCCGGTAACGAATAATAACGGTCATAGCCCAGGGAATCATACATGATGTCACGATTCCAGAAGCTTTTGTTGTTTGCGTGCATAGCCGACGTATAATACCCGTTTTCCCCAAGTTTTTCGGTCATGGACTCAAATTCATTCCCTGAATGGGTAAAGAAAACCGCTCCACGGTTCAACGGATAAAGGGAATTGTCCATGATGAACTCTGAATCGGACGTCTTCCCTTGTTGAGTTTGATGGTAGAATTGATCAAAATAGTAACTTTCCCCTATGAAATCATTAAGGAAAGGAGTGATTTCCTGGCCATTTACTTCACTGTTGATGACAAAATTCTGCAGTGATTCAAGGGAGACAATGATTAAGTTCTTGTCTTTTGCTATCCCGAACATTTCCTTATCGGGCCGGGTGTAACCCGCTCTGACGTAATTGTCGATATCTGCGAGTTCACTTCCATCCGCAAGGGCTCTCTGAGCAGAAGATTTTGATTGCAGGAAAAGATCGTATATATGATAATTATATGTTCCGATATTCTTGACCAGCATTTCACGGTCAAATGTCCTGGTCAGAAGCTGAGGCCTTTCCGATTCTGCCAATCCCAGGTTAAAGAAAACCAGTGCTGTTGCAACGAGGAAATAAGCGCGTCGATTGGCTTTCGAGTAGTTCTGTAAAGAAAACCAGGATGGTTTCAACTTTATGATGAGAATCAATACGATCACATCGGTGAAATAGAAAAGATCCTTCCAGCTCATGATTGCACTTGCACTTGAGCCTAAATCAGAGAAATTGCTTGTTTGGAAGAGGACAGGCAATGTCAAAAAATCATCGAAGAATCGATAAAATACTACGTTTCCGTACAGGATAAACGAGAGGATGAAGCTTGCAGTGATGATATACCGGGTGCGAGACTTATCCTTTTTAAGAAGTAAGCCAACTCCGAAGATGAATAGTAAGAAACTTAGTGGATTAATGAATAGAATCAGTTCCTGGAGAGCGCTTTCTATCTTTATATCAAAACTGGTTTTGTAGACAATATACGTTTTGATCCAAAGGAACAATGCCGCCATAATGATAAGCGGTACCTTTGGTGCCTTCTTTATATTCATTTATTCAACCTCCTTGCTACAAACGGTTCGAGCGTATGTAACACTTTCTTGATTTTAACAGAGACATTAGGGGATTTCCGAGTGATCCCTTCACCCATCTTTATTCTTTATTTACAAAACGCTAAACGTAGATACATAATGGGAGCGTATAATGGTTTAAGCCTTATTCTCTTACCCATACTATTAGACGAATGAAACTATTAAAAGTTTCAAAAATATAGGATTAATTAAAAATGGTTCATTTGTCATTAGGTGTTTCAGACTACTATTCATGTACAAAAAGAGAACCTTCCATAAAGGAAAGTTCTCTTTCGAATGTTACTTTAAGGTCAAATCAGATTTTGTTCTTAACCAGCCAGGCTGCGCCGATTACACCGGCATCATTTCCGAGCGTGGCAATACTTAAGTGTGTTGAGCTACGGACAGTCGGGAATGAAAACTGTTCAAAAAATTTAACGACCGGCTTTAATAATATGTCGCCTGCTTTGGAGACTCCACCACCAATCACGATCTTTTCAGGGTTCAGTCCATTCCCGAGATTCGCTAGTGATAACCCGAGGTAGAAAGCTAATTGATCAATGACTGCCAGGGCAAGTCCATCCTGGTTCCTTGCCGCATCAAAGATATCCTTTGCGCTGATTGAGCCGTGGGAATCCCTCATGGCCCGAAGCGTTGATTCTTCCCCTGTGGCATCGAGTTTTTCGTTGGCGAGGCGAACGACACCGGTCGCTGAGGCAACGGTCTCAAGACATCCAGTCTTACCGCAATTACATTGATATCCGCCTTCCGGTACGACTGTTATATGGCCGATTTCACCGCCTGCCCCTTTCACACCGTGAACGATATCGCCGTTTGTAATCACACCGCCACCGACGCCCGTTCCTAATGTCACACATACTATATCCTTCGCCCCGTCTCCTGCACCCTTCCACATCTCACCCAGTGCCGCACAGTTTGCGTCGTTGTCAATGACTGCATGCAATCCTGTCTCGACTTCGAGCAAATCTTTTAAAGGCGTATTATTCTCCCAGCCTAAATTGACCGCTTCGTAAATGATCCCTTTAGCCGTATCGACGGGTCCAGGTGCACCCATACCGATCCCAACCAGTTTATCCTTGCTCTGATCCAATTCTTCAAGCTTTTGATCTATCGCTTTCGCAATATTCACTATGATATTTTTACCGTTTTCCGATTTATCAGTGGGGATTTCCCATTTATGTAAAAGCTCACCGTATTTACTCAAGAACGCAATCTTTGTTGTCGTTCCACCTAAATCGACTCCAACTAACCATTTTTCTGCCATTTTTATCACCTGTCCTGTTTTTCTTTTTCAATTTCTATTTCATGACGCAACAAAAATAAAGCGGTCTGAAAATCCCGTGTATCGATCAATTGGGATTGATAGAGTTCCTTTAATTCGCCTTCCATCAGTTGCAGGTCGGAAAGACGATGCCCAACATATATAATCGTTCCATAACTTTTGAGTAGTTGTTGGATATCATAAATCGTTTTCATGCATACACCTGCTTTCTCTTCTTCCCTATAAAGTATAAGTGAAAACCGCTTTCTTCTCAATCCTAAACAAATCAGCACGAACCCAAAACAAAAAGAGATTACCTTAATGGAATTTCCAGTAAGAAAATCTCTTATCTATCGATCCTAACGATCAGGGTCTTTCGGGTGCAAAAATCGTGGCCTTCTGTTTTTAAGCGGCATCGGAGAACGCAGAAATACGTCCCTGAATGCCCTGAAGTTGAATGGTATGAATGGCCACATATATGGAATATCAAAGGAATTCATTCTCGACAGCAAGATGATCCACAAGAATACACCGACTACAAAACCATACACTCCAAATAACGCCGTACATACCAATAAGAAGATCCTTACAAGACGATTGGCCAGACTCATTTCATAACTCGGTGTAGAGAAGGTACCGATTGCGGCTATCGCCAGATAAAGGATTACTTCATTAATTAATAGACCGACTTCCACCGCTACCTGCCCGATCATCAGTGCAGCAACAAGACCCAGAGCGGTTGCCAGAGAAGACGGCGTGTGAATGGCTGCCATCCTTAAAATATCTATCCCGATTTCTATGATTAAAAATTGAAGGAACAACGGAACTTCCCCTACATCATTCGGTCCCACAAACTGAATGGCTTCCGGCAGGAGTTCGGGGTGAATCGCAAATAAATAATATAGCGGCAGTAAAAAGATTGAAGACCATACGGCAATGAACCTTACGAATCGAAGATAAGCTCCTACAGAAGGTTTATTTCTATACTCCTCGGCATGCTGAAGATGATGCCAAAAAGTCGTCGGGGTGATCATGACACTCGGAGAGCCATCTACCATGATGAGAACATGCCCCTCGTAAAGATGTGCTGCCGCTGTATCTGGCCGTTCTGTGTACCTCACCAAAGGAAAGGGATTCCAATGACGCCCGGCAATGAACTCCTCTAGCGTCTTCTCACCCATTGCAAGTCCGTCGGTATCGATCTTTGAAAGCGCATCCTTGATTTTATGCACCAGGTTCGGATCGGCGATATCTTCTATATAACTGACCACGATATCGGTCTTGGATCTTCTCCCTATTTGCATATATTCCATGCGAAGAGAGGGATCGCGAACCCTCCTTCTCGTCAATGCGGTATTGAATACAATCGTCTCTACATACCCGTCTCTTGAACCCCTTACTACCCTCTCGATGTCCGGCTCCTGTGGCCCCCTGACCGGATAGGTCCTTGCATCGATCATAATGACTTTATCGATCCCATCCACCACGAGGGCTGTCGGACCTGCCAATACTAAATCGATCACCTGATTCAAGTCATCTACTTGTTCAATCTCTATATAAGGAATATAAGTCTTTAAAAGCTTTTCTAAAGTATCCTCTTCCAATTGTTCAGGACTGAGTCCAGATAAAAGCTTCATCAGATAATGCATAATATCATCTTTAACGAAGCCATCCACTAAAAACATGGCCATTTTTCTTTCTGCATACTCCAGATCCAATTGAATGACATCAAAGCTCTTGTCCACTGCTAAGGTATCCCTTAAATAATTGGTGTTTTCTTCAATCTGAGTAGAGACAGGCTTTTTCTTTTCATTCGACATTAGCCTTCACTCCCAATACCTTTACATGAATTTCCATCTTTACCATCCTAGACAAAGAAGCCAGAAATCATACATCCTATCATATTCAATTCCATCGATTCATACTATGTAGAAAATGGACAAACCACTGGAGTGAACAAAATGAAGGATAGGCTGAAAGAAGCAATGCCATTTCTGGTGCTCATGTGCGTAGTGGCTATTGGCATTCAATTTATTTACAAGCCGCAGACCCGTGAGAGCATTATTTTCTTTCCCATTAATGAAAACGTCTCTTATGAATCGGCCACTACGCTTCTGATGCTCCAACCTGAAAAGAAAAATGATCATTATGAGGTGCATTGGAGGGTATCTTCAAAGCTTGATACTCCCGCTTATTTACGTCAGGATGTCGGTTTTCTATATATGAACGGGAGATTGAAAGGGCTGATGAATGAATGGGAACAAGATACAGATCAGATTGTAGAGGAATCGACCATAAAGGGGAAAGAGAGCAGTATTCTCCAAGCAGTAACTTTTCATTATTCTGAAATACATGAATCAGACACAGAGTTCACCAGTGCCCAGAAAATGTCCGAAGATACGCTGTATGTGATCGATTCCAATTTCAGCCCATTAAATGCCTTCAGGCAACCGGGGAGCGACACGGAAAAAGAATGGAAAAACATATTGGACAAAGTGACATCCCAACAACTCGATTATTTATGGGAAAAGGCCATCTCCTCCATGGGCATCACGGTCGATGAATACACCCCCATCCCGCTGACCAGCCTCCCGAGGTTTGATGGCCGTCCCTTGGAAGGCTACACCAGACAGGAATGGGACCGCCTGATCGGTAATCTGTGGGAAGGACTATATAAAAACTATTATTTAGGGATTAAAAAAGAGGACGGCTCTGTGGTGGAATCCATCGACAGTGCCATTCCTCTACTATTAGTAAAAAAAGATAAAAAGGAAGTCCTTGTGCTGCTCGTTGATCAATACGGGGACGCGTCCTTACTCAGACAGTTGATATCTTAATCGCTCCCTTGCAACTCTTTATAAAGTTTCTCATAATTTTCATCCTGCCTATTTAGTTCATAGGCTTTTTTTGCATGGATGAGAGCTTCTTCCCTTTCCCCGGTATCGATCAGAATCAACGCAAGATTGTAATGGGCTTCATGAAATCGATCATCTTCCTTTATTGCCGCCGTCAAATGCTTCTTCGCCGGTTCTAATTTATTCTGCTTAATTTCAGCATATGAAAGGTAGAAATAGGTTTGTGCATTCGGAGCTCCTTCTTCCACCACAGGGGTAAGGATGTGCTCGGCTTCCTCCCACTCCTGATTCGATATTTTTTCCTGGGCGACCCCATTTGCCGTATCGACGTTCCAGGAGGTTGAGTCCCCTCCGATTCCATACCACACCAATGTACCAGCGACAAAAATGCTTCCGAGAAGAAACATGAGCTGACGCACCGGCCTGTTGACATTTGGCAGACTGACGATCCCCGCCGCAAGGAATCCTCCAATTAGACCTCCGATATGGCCAGCGTTGTCAATGCCGGGAAGGCTGAATCCCAGGACCAGATTCAATAAGATGACCGCAATGATATTGGTGCCCATGGTGCGGAAGAAAACAGTTGGATGTAATACCCCAAAGTACAGGAGAGCACCGAAACAACCAAAGATCGCCCCACTTGCCCCTGCTGAAAGGTTGGAGGTAAACAGGAAGCTAGCAAGCGTGCCTGCGACTCCCGACAGCATGTAAATGAGAACGAACCGGATGCGGCCGAACATTTTCTCCACTGCCATTCCGAGATAATAAAGGGCCAGTGTGTTCATCAAGAGATGCAGTAATCCTATATGCAGGAAGATCGGTGTGACGAGGCGCCACCACTCCCCTTCTATCATAAGTGGATTATATTTTGCACCGAATTGAATGAGCGTACCCGGGTCCTTACTCCCTCCATTCATTTCAAGAATGAGGAACATGATCACTTGAACGGCAATAAAGAGATAAGTGAAAAACGGTTTCCCTCTTTCAAATAACTGTCTCTCTTTCTGAATTTGCTTGGAGGAAGACGTCATGGTCATATTTTTGATCCAATTCACATTGGCTTCCAACACTTCAGGGTGAAGCTCCCATTCCCCATCATTGAAAAGTGGATCGGTTTTAAGCTTTTCCACGCTTTCATCACCGTGAAGCAGAATAGGATGGATGGTCGTTTTATGACGGTTCACCGGGTCGAGGAATAGGCCTGGATCCCCATCGACAGGTGGAAAAGTAGATATGTAGAGATTCTTTATGTGGAGCTGTCTTTTTCTCAGGGTTTTCCTGATTTTTTCTCCGTTCATGGAGGTCACTTCCAAATCTCTTTTTACCCAGTTACCCCAATCCAGGTCCTTTCGAACGATTCGGACGATGTTCCCTTCTTTCATGCCTGAATTCTCCAACCATATTTCATCCTGGTCGGGGGAAAGGTTCAGGATCCGATAGTGTTTATATTCCACTAAATAGTGGGCTACTTTCCAAAATAAATAATGATATCGTAAATCCACATCATTCACTACTTTCTTTTTAACTCTTTTAACCTACCGAAATCATATAAAAAATATCGTGCCTCCCCCTACTATACCGAACCTGTTTTTAATGTGTAAACAAAAAAGGCTGCAGGATGGGGTATGGCCCTCCTGCAGCCTTTTTTTGGTCAAGGGCGGAATGCGCCTTGAATGAACTTCGAGCGGATACCAGGTATACCCATGGCCGCTCTTACGGCAAATTTGCGAAGTAGAAAATTCCCTAATAACAAGTTTAATAAACGATATCGATTCGGAACCAGAAAGAGAACCAAACCGCCGAGCACTAACCATTTTGTCCATCCGTTCATCATGATCCCTCCTGCTTATAGTTTGGATCATAACCGATTAGCTTATCCCATAAATTTATCTAAACCTGGTATTTTTTTTACCTTCTACCAATAGAGGAGAAGAAGGATCACTCCTGACATTAAGCTTGAAAGTGCATTGACAAGTTCATTATTCATCCAGTAGCCCTTCGTTCTTTTGGTTTGCTGTCCGCAGTGGACAGTGGATTCCGTCTGTATCCCGCACACTCGGCACCTGTAATCCAATTGTACATATGCACCAAGCAATGTATCCAGGAGATTTCCAAGAAACCCGGAAAGTGTGATTACTATAAAGAGCGTGATATCCATACCATCCAGCAAGATCAGGGCAGCCAGTGCGATAAAGGATGCACCCAGGACCGCCGCTAGTGTACCCACGGGAGATACGGCGCCCGATGTACCTTTTGGAACTCTCCGGAACGACCTTACGGAAAACGGATGTTTCTGACTCAAAGGACCAATTTCAGAAGCCCAGGTATCCGAATTTGCCCCAGCAACCGATGCAACAAAAGCAAATGTCCATACGTCTTCACCCGTCAAACTGAACAACAGGGCGAATAGCGCTGCAGGTCCTCCGTTTGCCAATACTTGCTGCCAATCTCGTGTGGACGTCTTAGCGAGCCGGTCCAGGGTCCCGATCTTGTCCGTCTTAAACAGATGAGACCATATACTGGACGAAAGGAAGAATGCCCCCAATACAAACAAGCCCCGGAAACCAAATGCGATCCCGATGAAAAGGCCGACCAACACCGCCATCCAAGCCCCTGATATACTTAAATTCTTTGTCCTCCATCCTCCTATCGCGATGCCAAGGATAAAGAGAAGAAGCGGGAATAACTCAGTCTTCACAATCGATCCGTCTCATTTCCGTCAGTATGGTTGACACCTGCATATCGAAGGGTTCAATGGGCAATGATTCGACCATTTGCTCTTCTAAGGCAAGGGACATTGCAGTTCCTGAAAAGCCTGAAAGCAGCCGGTCATAATATCCCCCACCAAATCCAAGACGGTAACCGGCGGTTGTATAAGATAACCCTGGTACGATCATCAATTCAATGGATTCATTATGTACAGCAACGGACTTCGCAGGGTCCGGTTCATATAAATTAAAATAAGATTGTTCCAACTGATGAAAATCATCCAGTTTATAAAAAATCATCTGGCGGGTCTCCGGGAGACACTTTGGCACGACCATCGCCTTTCCTTCTTCCCAACCCCTCTTAATGATATTCCAAGTATCGAGTTCCGGAGGCTTTGAAACGGTGATCGAGACCGTGCTGCTTCGCTTCCATTCAGGAGACCCAAAGAGGCGTTGTTCTATATCGAAACATTTTTGTTGAAATGCAATATGACCAATGGATTTTAATACTTCCAGCTGAGATTTCCGCTTTTCCTTTTTAGACATATGATCCCTCCATGCTTACTATCCTGAAATTATTTTAATGGATTTCCCCCAGAAATGCGACAGCCATTACGCCACCTACTCCTCAACCTAAATTAGAACCAAATAAAGCATAAAAAAAAGCAGCGGATAAAATCCGGCTGCTTATTTCGTTTCGCGGTGAAGAGTCACACGCTTTAATTTCGGGCAATATTTTTTTAGCTCTAAACGGTCTGGGTTGTTACGCTTGTTCTTAGTAGTAATATAGTTACGCTCACCAGTTTCTGTGCAAGCCAAAGTAATGTTTACACGCATTATAATTTCCCTCCAAACATATACATCTTCTACTATTCATACGACTTTTATATAATATCACTTTTCCCCGGGAAATGCTAGTCCGTTTTTTATTCTATCACTTAAATTTGCCACCTCTTCTTCCACCCCACCTTCAATGGCATATATTTTCCCCTGTTTCACTTCGAAGGGCTTGAAAGAGAAATCCAGCATATACACCATCATATTGAGGCCATTTGTTATGGGATAGTAGTATAAGCTGCCCTTGCTCAAGGATTTCTTCCAAAGTTTGAGCCCCTTCAGATTAAGAGGATAGATGGTTTTCTTTACAGATTCTGCACAGGAGACAATATTGGTGATGGCAACCCTTCTTCGGCTGTAATTCCAGAATGTATCCTTCGACAGGGACAGGACTCCTACTCCATCTTCCTTGCAGGCAAGCCACTCGATGAGAAAAAATACTTTTAACCGGCGGGTTTCTTTTGACAGATTCTCCATTTCGAATAAATAAGATTCACCCCACCCCTCAACCTCTTCCTTCACACTTACTTTAATATCCGTAAGGAAAGAACATTTTTCAGAGTGGATGGGTGTATACTCATTTTGCTTGTTCCAGGCTATTCCTTGAATATGAAACGTTCGATTCGTGTTCTCCCTCATTAGCCTCTACACCTTTTGCCAGATTTTTATTTTCTTGCCATAATACCTTGCAAACTCCCTTGCCAGATTTCTTCTGTCCGCATTGGAATAAATGATGAACCCTCTCTTTGGATCACTAATGATTTTCGTCCGGCCTCCATCCCTATGGTCAAATACGACTTCTTTCTGACTGGAAGAAGATGGTAGCGTCTCGAGCAGTTTTGCAAGCACCATTGGTTTCTTCCCATTTGGACAGGCTACCTGCAGCCGGGTGATGAAAGGCTCCATTAAGCCCTTTGAATGGTGTAAGCCTTTCTTAAAAGAAGGAGGAGAGAAATGTCCCCTCATTAGATCGTCCCTTGCACACTTATATTCTTCCGGGTTACCGATATCTCTCCAATAGGCACTGGTCTTAAACACGTATACCTCTTCATTATTCAACAGAAGCCGGGGAATAAAATCCTGTCCGAAATCTTTCGCCCCAATGTGGGCATACCGGTCCAAGAGCCGGGGATCAAGCATATATACACCTGTGTTGACTTCATTTCCCGCCCACTCTTCGGGCTTTTCGATAAAATCGACTAATTTTCGGGTTTCGTCCGTATGACAGATCCCGTATTCTTTTGGATTCTCCACTTCCTTTGACACTACAGTCATGACTGCTTTTTTCTCATAATGAAATTCAATGACCTTATCGATGGGAATATTGGTAAACGCATCTCCGCTAAGAACCAGGAACGGTTCTCGGAGCCTGTGCCGTGCAAGGAAGATGCCACCCGCTGTCCCGAGTGGGGAACGTTCCTCAAGATAGGTGATATTCACATTGAACCGTTTCCCATTTCCGAAGTAATCTTTAATGGTCTCACTTTTATAACAAGTCGTAATCAAAATATCTCTTATTCCATAAGAACTTAGAAGGTTAATGCTATATTCAAGTATTGGCTTATTCAGAATCGGGACCATGGGCTTCGCAACCGACATCGTATAGGGTCTTAATCGCCTGCCTTCTCCACCTGCCAATATAACCGCCTTCATCTTTTTATACCCTCCACTTTTGATTGAAGAAGCACATCGTCATATACATGAATGGTCTGGTCTGCAATCCGGTCCCAGCTGAACATGGACTGTGCCATTTTAAAGCCCAGTTCACCCAGCTGTTCCGATTTCTGGGGATCTTCAATTAATGAAACCAATTGAGTATAAAGACTATGTTCCTGATTGGGTTCAAATAATAAACCGGTTTGTTCGTGTTTCACAATGGACTTGAGTCCACCGGTATTAGAAGCGACCACCCCTTTCCGGAAGGCCATCGCCTCCAGGGCAACGATCCCAAACGGTTCGTATAAACTTGGAAAGATGACGGCTAGACAATTCTTCAAATAGTCATTTCGTTCTCTATCCGAAATGTATCCGACGAATGAAACGATATCAGAAAGCTGCTCATCGATAACCGTCTTTCGATATTGCTCGAGCATCGGGCCCTTCCCTGCTATGACGAACGAGATATTATAACCCTTTTCCTTTAACCGGTAAGCTGCACGGATGATGGTATCAAACCCTTTCTCATGAACCATCCTTCCGATTGAAAAAAAGTAAGGCGTTGATGCCTGAGAAAAATCATATGGGAAAGACTGGTCCAGCTTCTCCAGTTCCACACCGTTTGGTATGACAGCGATTGGTGCTTCTATCGTGAATAAGCTCTTGATTTCATCTTTCATATGCTCACTGCAAACAATGAGATGATCAGAGGCGCCGATGAGCAGCTGTTCTTCCCCATGGATCTTGTGTTGCAAATCGGTATATATCCCTTGATTCCTTCCATGTTCAGTAGCATGGATCGTTGTAATGAGAGGAAGGGAATAATAGTCTTTCAGCTTCATCGCTGATGTCGATACGATCCAATCATGGGCATGGATATGTGTGATTCTTTCATCTTGCATCAAGTCATGGGCGTACTGAATGAAGGACTGATTCAAATCGAATACCCATTTAAAGAAATCTTCTTCATATGGATGCAAAGGATGCACCCGGTGAATCGTGACACCTTCCATTATCTCAAGGGGAAGGGCATCATTTGCCTTGGTCGTAAGGACATGTACATGCTTTCCTTTTTTCACAAGATTGTTGGCTAAATCATACACATGTCTCGATAATCCACCCACGATATTCGGCGGATACTCCCAGGAAAGGATCAGCACTGAATCATGCTTCTCTTTTACGTCACCCTTCATTCCAATGGAGAGCTTCTCAAGAATGTCGTCAGATGGAAAAGGGATCATACTTTTGCGATGAAGAAGGAGATGTCCATCCTTATGTCCATCCATGACTTGTTGGATCAACCGGTCGAAATGAACCGTGGATAATCCATTTTCATCTTTAAACCCTTCCATGCTTGATACCCATTCCCTTATAATCTGAAAGGCCCACTCTGTTTCAGCTGATAACGTCACCATATTCTCCAACTGTTCTTCCATGCGATGAACCACCCGAATATTCCGCATGGCTGAATCGGGCATGATCGGGATTTGCTTCTCCATTCCAAGATACCCTAAGCCCACCCTAGAAAGAGCGGTAGGTTCTTCCATCATGACTTCCATTGTATGACGGGCTTCTCCTCTATCCAGTTCCATTAATACATCATAGTCTGATAGGTCTTTAACGAATACGATTGAAAGTGGTCGATCGCTTCCTTCCCGGGAGTCGATGCCCTCCGAAACAGGAATAAGCTTCAAGCCTCTCGGCGTCCTGATTACACCTCTGTTCTGTTCCTTTTCACTATGTTCATATGAAAAGGAAGAAATGAATGTATACTCAATGCCTTGCTGAGTGAGATAAAGATCAATCCCAGGTACATACGCGGCTTGAGGTAACCAGAACGACTTAGGGATCATTTGAAGGTAGTGCTTGTATAATAATGTGCTCATCCGAATCTGGGATTCAATGGCTCGTGGAGTCCGGTAATGGGTTAATGGAAAAGGACTTACCGCCGTAGGGATGACGGTTACTTTTCCTTCCACTGCGAGATATTTGTAAGCTTGTACAAGATTCATGTCATAGGTTGACCACTGTGAATAGATGAGCTGCCACTTATGTTTATCATGAGAGACTGCTTGCAGGAGGTTGCGTTGAATGATAGCGTTCGCCCTCTCTTTAAACTCTTCATTCATAAATAGTGAGAAAAGGAGAGGATTCAACACGACTGGAATGGAACCACCTTCATTTCGATCAAGGAAATCGATCAATTCACCATTCTCTAAAAGTAATGCAGTAAGCATATCTTCCCGTTCAAACTCATGAGAATATGAACATTCATTACATGTTGGATACACGATGATTTCTGAAAGAGCCTTCATGCTTTTTCCTCCCCATTCATGACATAATACGAATACGTGCTCACATGCTCCACCCACTTTGGTTCTTTGATTAATCCCTGCTCGTATTCCATCAACTCTTTCATACTGTGCGCCTCCTGATGATGAGAGGTTCTGGGTGTATGAATGACATTGGAACGAGTGAAGGCAACAAAATCACCTGATGGTAACCGCAAACCGATTTCCACGCAGTAGCTCCGGTTTTCCTTTAATCCGTTCACAAACCAATCGGTTTCTGAGAATGGTACATACGAATCCGAATGGTGATGTTGATTATGGCCATTAAAAGAAATAGAGGTAATATCATATAATCGAAGAACAAAAGGCTGTGGGTCGGAGTTCATCTTAAAATGAGCTTTCACATATCGGATCCATTCATGGGAAATGTTCCAATAACAATAGATCCTGGAAGAAGTTGAAAATGTAATCGATAACTCGGTGGCTCTCGGATTTTTTGATCTGTGCATAGGCATCTTCCTGCCAAAAGCAGCTCTTCCTACCCGTTTCTTCGGTGTTTCCGGTTTAATCATTTCAACGTCTGCCGGTTCCGGGCTTATCTCCAAAGCTTTCTGGTACTTCACCCATTGATACTGAACCTTACCCACGGTTGTATTCAGTTCTTTGGCAATCTTCCTGAAGGAGACACCCTGTTCCTTTAACTTGATTATTTCTGTGATCAAAACCATTCCTCCTAAAACGAAACATTTATTATATGAATTCAATCTAAATATTATGACAATTATTCTTAAATTTATCGTAACACCGTATTGAAAAACCTACAATGAACGCATTTTGTCGTATCTTGTTACACATGATGGCAATGGGATTAAACATGCATTTTTTTTATGATTTAGTATGCTGAAATGATAATAAAGCGATTACATTTCCATAACGACATTTTTCTTTGTTGATCCGGTCACGGCATTCGACAAAATAATGGTTTATCCTTCAAATTTAACCATGTATCATATAGAGTTGGAACATGATCTGTGCTATAAATAAAGGAGAAGAATACAGCTTGGGGTGATAAAGTGACTTACCTATTCATTGGATTAGTAAGCTTCTCTATCCTGTTACTTGTCATTTCGTTTTTCCAACGGGACCGGTATCGTGATATAGAAAAAGACATGGAAGAATTATCGATGAATGTTCTGCAGGAGCATTATAAATTGAAGAAGCGAATTAGCGTTTTGGAAGAAGAGCTCATGTTGGATGGCGATATGACTTTTCACAAAAGTCCAATTAACGAAATCATTAAGAATCAGGTCCTTTCTCTTTATAGGCAGGGAGTAAAAGTGGATCAGATCATCAAACAATCCACACTGTCTAAACAAGAAGTCCTCTCTATCATTCAGGACTCATAACCGGGAAACAAAAAAATCCGAACACATTCGATTTTCCATAGAGAAATTCGAATGATCGTTCGGATTTTCCTTTTGACTAAATCACTTTGGTCTACGTCCCATTTACATTCTAAATATTTTCACCAGATCTGAAAGCTGATTTGCTTTTAGGATCAAGTCATCTGACTGCCCATATAAAGTTTCAATTAAACCATTTTGTTCCTGAACGGAAGAATTGATGGTAACGGTTCCGTCATTGAACTCTTTCCCTACGGCGGAAACGCTTTGGAATGCTCCCTGAATATGGTCCATATATTCTGTTAACATCTTCAGGCTCCCTGAAATCTCAGTGATATTTCGATCCATACCAGTGACCTGTTTTTTCATTTCATTGAAATGTTCACCGGTCGTACGAATATATTCCTTGCCTGTACTGAGCTCTTTGTATCCGTCTTTTAATGAATGGGATACTTCCGTTGAAATGTGTTGAACATTTAAAACACTATGATTCATTTCAATCAACGAGGAATCTACCTCCTGTGCCAGCTTCCTGACTTCGTTAGCAACCACCGAAAACCCTTTGCCCGCTTCTCCGGCCCTGGCAGCCTCAATCGATGCATTAAGTGAGAGAAGATTCGTTTGATCGGCAATTTTTTTGATGATCTTTGTCAGGTTGCTGATATCTGTTGCACTCTCCTCCAGTCTATCCAAGAGATCATACGTTTTCTTTATTTTCTCATACACCATTTCAATTTGATTTGTCGTGGAATTCATGGATGCGAATCCTTTTACTGTAATACCCTGCATATAGGAGGAAAGCTCTGACAGAGAACGCCCATTCGTTTCTACTTGGATCACCTGATCATTGAATGTCTGGTATTGACTATTCAATTGTTTGGCTGCCGCCACTTGATTTTCAGAACTGCCCGATAACCTATACATGGAATCGGCTACCTGGTGACTGGAGTCACTGATTGAATCGGCAAGATGTTTGATGTTTTGACTATTGCTTTGAACGGTATGGGAACTGTCTTTTATCGCTACGACAAGCTCTCTCAATCGATCCACCATATGTCTGATGGAAGAATTCAATTGACCTATTTCATCTTTCCTCCCTGTCGGTGGTACCGAAAGGGTTAGATCCCCATCGGCCACAGCTTTTGTAACCGTAAGGATTTTATCGATACTTCTGTTAATCTTATTTGAAACAAGATTAACAATAAAGACGCTTATTGCCATTGAAACGATCACAAAACCGATTAACCAGAAAAAGAGTGTGTTCATATTATTTTCTGTTGTTTTTAAGACCGTATCCTGTTTTTCGAAAGTCCGTTCCCTTACTTGCATTAATAGTGTATTGTTTTTGTCCCTCAGACCACTTATTTTCATCCTGGCATCCGTATAAATGGCTTCATCCAAACGGACGACTGCCGGTGCGATTTCCTTAATAAACAGTTCATCGATCGTTTTATTATTCTCGTAGAACTTTTGAATGAGTTCCTGGTCTTCTTTACCCAGTTCATTCATTATTTCATCGGTCTTACCATTCAGTTCTGTTCTCAGTGTTCTGTACTCTTTAACATCTTCTTCTTGTAAAAAGGTAATGTAATCGGCAATCCTTATATCCTTTGCATTTACGAGCCTGCTCAATTCCGTGATTTGTACAGAGTGTTCACCTGTATCTTTCATAAACCGCATGTCCTGCAACAGATGATTCATACTGAACAACGCCAAGCCTACACATGAAATGAACAGCATGGCATTCAGCAGAAACGTGTAAGCCAGTTTATTCTTGATAGAGTATTGGTAGGACATCTTGGAAAGAATTCTTCCTTTCCTGCTATCAGGTACATATTTCATAAAGGGAAATGACATTTTCAACATTGGATCCTCCTGTATGTATATCTTTGTGTCTATTAAGAATATGTACCAAAATACCCATTTTTTCTATACTTTTACTGTTATCTTAATATAATCTTTACAATCCAAATCCGAAATCCAAACATGCAAAAAAGCGCCCCTTCGTCAGAAGGAACGCTTTTCATTTAGTTATTTAAATCAAACCGCTCACCGGTCACTAAGAAAATGACATTTTCACAAATATTCGTGACGTGATCCGCCACGCGTTCAATGTATCTGCACGTAAATGCCAGTTGGGTGATCTGACTGATTTCATCTGGATAGTTCGGGATATATGTCATCAGTTCTTTTACCAGTTGGCCGTATAGTTCGTCTACCTCATCATCACGATCTGCCACTTTTTTCGCCATGGAAGCATCCTCTGTATAGAAAGCCGTCAGCGCTTCTTCGAGCATTTCTTCAGCAATCGAGAGCATTCTCGGAATTTCTTCAATCGGCTTGATCAATTTTTGATTTCCGATATGCAGGGTAGACTTCGCTATATTTGTAGCCATATCCCCGATTCGTTCAATTTCAGAACAGATCCTTAATGCTGAGATGATTTTCCGTAAGTCCGTTGCGACGGGAGATTCTTTCGCAATGAGAATGATGGCAAGATTATTGATTTCATTATCATATTGATTGATGATATGATCTTTTTGGATGATTTCTTCTGCTTTTTTAATGTCTTGTGTCTTCAAGGCTACCACGGACTCTTTTAAAGATGCTTTCGCAAGATCCGCCATATCGAAAAGTTTGTCTTTTAACTCTTTTAAATTATTATCGAAATTTCTTCTTATCGCCATACTTATTCCCCTTTGCTAAGTAATGATGAAGAACCTTTTTTCTCAAAGTGCTCTTTATCCAAATCGTCCAGACACATAGTCTTCTGTTCTTTTGTCGCTAGGATTAGAAAATATTTTATCCGTTTCGTCAAGCTCAATCAAGTCCCCTAATAGGAAAAAGGCTGTTTTATCAGAAACCCTTGCTGCCTGCTGCATATTATGGGTGACGATGACAATCGTATATTGTTTCTTGAGCTCACTGATCAGCTCTTCGATTTTGACAGTGGAAATGGGATCGAGAGCTGATGTCGGTTCGTCCATCAGAAGGATTTCAGGTTTTGTCGCAAGTGCCCTTGCAATGCACAGACGCTGTTGCTGTCCACCTGAAAGTCCCATCGCGGGAGCATCCAATCGATCCTTTACTTCGTCCCATAACGCAACACTCTTTAATGTGGATTCCACGATCTCATCAAGCTCTTTCTTCTTTTTGACACCATGCACTTTCGGTCCGAACGTTATGTTGTTATATATGCTTTGCGGGAAAGGATTCCCCTTTTGGAACACCATCCCCACTTTTCTTCTCAATTCAACTAAATCGATCTTGTCAGAAAGAATATTCGTCCCGTCATAATTGATTTCTCCGGACATTTTAATCCCGGGAACCGAACGATTCATCAGGTTCAATGTTTTTACGAATGTGGATTTTCCACATCCTGATGGTCCAATGATTGCTGTAACCTCTTTATCATAAATAGGAAATGTAATGTTTTTTAACGCATAGTTATTTCCATACCATAAATTTAAGTCGTTTACGTTAAATGCCGTTTTTTTCGTCGTAGCTACTGACACGTGAAACCCCTCCAACTAATTGATCAACTGAAACGCCCTGAAATATAGTCTTCCGTTCTCTTTTTCGATGGATTTGTGAAGATTTTCTCTGTTTGGTCAAACTCCACTAAATCTCCATTATAAAAGAATGCCGTCTTGTCAGAAACACGGGATGCCTGCCCCATGTTATGAGTCACAACTACAATCGTGTACTCCTTCTTCAAATCGGTGATCAATTCTTCAATCTTCGCATTTGAAATCGGGTCCAGTGCTGAGGACGGTTCATCCAATAGCATGACAGTCGGTTTCATGGCAATGGACCGTGCAATACATAAACGCTGCTGCTGCCCGCCGGATAGTGATAATGCCGAAGTATGAAGACGGTCTTTCACTTCATCCCAAAGTGCCGCTTTCGTCAAGCTTTCTTCTACAAGTTCATTCAGCACACTTTTCTTTTTGATTCCTGTAAATTTCAGTGCATGAACAATATTTTCATAAATGGACTTACTGAATGGATTCGGCTTTTGGAAAACCATCCCGATTTCTTTTCGAAGGGCCACGACATCAATGTTCTTACCGAGAAGATTCACATCTTCATACATGATTTTCCCTTCTGCACGGGCGATTGGCACTAAATCATTCATCCGATTAATCGTTCGTAAAAAGGTTGATTTTCCACAACCTGAAGGTCCAATCAAAGCTGTTACTGCATTTTTTTCGATTTCCATGTTAATATTTTTAACCGCATGATTATCACCGTAATAGAAGTCCAAATTCTGAACATCAATGATGGTCTCTTTTTTGATTCGTTCAGCCACTCCTGAAGAGCGCTCCTGTCTATTTTCTAATTGAACCGACATGTACTATCACACCTTCTATTATTTTGTCGCTGTCATTTTATTATGAATGTAGCTTCCGATGAATCGTGCACCCAGATTGAAAATCAAGACACATAGGATCAGAACAGCTGATGCACCGGCAGCTTTTTCGTCTACATCGGGAATCAATCCTTGGGTATTGACAGACCAGATGTGAACGGCAAGGGTTTCAGCCGGTCTGAAAAGATTTAAAGGTGATGTAGGCGAAACTGGATTCCAATCCAAATAGTTCAATCTCGGAGTCGACAGGCCGGCTGTGAACAATAAGGCAGCTGCCTCACCGAATACACGACCCGATGCCAGGATGGCTCCTGTCAAAATAGATGGGAACGCACCAGGGATGAGCACGGTTTTCACTGTATGCCAATTGGTGATCCCAAGAGCAAGGCTCGCTTCTTTCAACTCACGTGGGACGCCTTTGATGGCATCTTCACTAACACGAACCAATACAGGAAGATTAAATACCGTAAGAGCAAGGGCTCCACCTATAATGGTATATCCCCAACCCGTTGTATTTACGAACACCAATAGTCCAAACATTCCGATGACGATAGATGGCAATGAGGCCAATACTTCAATACATGAACGGATGGTATTCGTAATCTTACCTGGCTTAGCGTATTCAGCCATGTAGATGCCACCGCCGACACCTAGAGGAACCGTTATGATCATCGTGATGATCAGGATATAGAATGAATTGAATAATTGATCACGAATTCCTCCTCCCGCACGGACTGCACTGGATGGAGTGGTCAGAAAATCCCAAGTTACATAAGGGAGACCCTTCACTAAAATATATGAAAATAGAGCCACTAAAAGCGCGATTATGACTGTTGCTATTCCAATGAAAACACCTGTGGCGATCTTGTCTGCTCTCTTACTATTCATTAGACTTTCCTCCTCGATGATAAGTAGCGGATTAATAAGATAAATATGAATGACATGATTAATAGAATGAGGCCCATCGACCAAAGCGTGTTGTTCTCTACGCTTCCATAAGTGGTATGTCCCATATTTAACGTAATGATCGTTGTCAACGTTGCCGACGCATCTACTATACTTTGAGGAAGATCTCTCGTGTTTCCTATTACCATCTGAACCGCTAACGCCTCACCAAAGGCTCTGGCCATACCTAATACCACTGCTGTTAATAAAGTTGGTAAAGCAGCAGGAATCAACACTTTTCTAATCGTTTGCCATCTTGTTGCCCCTAATGCATATGATCCATCACGCAGGCTTTTTGGCAAAGAGCTCATAGCATCAGTGGCAATAGTTGTGATGGTGGGCAGAATCATCACGGATAATACAATCATTCCGGCCAATAATGAAAATCCGATACCGGATGTATGGTTACGAATGAATGGAACTAATACTGTAAGCCCTATAAATCCATAAACAACGGAAGGAATTCCGACAAGGAGTTCTACAATCGGCTGCATGATTTTTCTTCCCCATGATGGAGCGATATCCGTCATAAAGATAGCCGCTCCGATACCAAGCGGTGCTGCAATTAATGCAGAAAGAATCGTAACCGCAAAGGACCCGAAAATGAACGGAAGAGCACCATACAACGGGTTCTCCCCTGTGGGACTCCAATCTGGACTGGTTAAGAACTCAATTGGACTTACACCATTTTTAATAAATGACTGCAACCCCTTTGATGTTAAGAAAATTGTGATTGATAGTGTTGCCACAATCATGATGACTGCACTTAGCGTCACTAAAAATCTTCCCTTAAATTCACCGTTCATCCAAGATCTATTACTTTTGATCAGCCTCTTTGAGGCAGGTAGCTTGTTTTCCATATCCATAAACACCCCTAAATACGAGATAATAGGGTAAATGCCCTTTCGCATCTACCCTATCAATTTATTTAATTACCTCTTGAATTACTTCTTTGTTTGTTTACCTTCAGCGTCACGTTCTACTTCCATCTTTGTAGAAGCGATGTAACCTTGATCTTTCAGTAAACCAGTTTGTACATCTTCACTCATCATGTAATCAAGGAATGTTTTAGCTAAACCTTCAGCTTCACCTTTAGTGTAAGAGTGTTGATAAGCCCAAATTGGGAAGTCACCTTTTTGTACGTTTTCATCAGTTGCTTTAACACCATCAATTGCGAGTGGAGTTACGCTGTCATCCGTGAAGTAAGAGAAAGCAAGGTAACCGATTGCCCCTTCTGTTTCACTGATGATTTTCTTTACAGTGTTTGATGAATCTTCAGTGATTCCTTCGGCAGGTGTTTCTCCATCAAGACCGAATTTTACGAATGTTGCACGAGTACCAGAAGAATCAGGACGGTTTACAAGAGTGATCTTTTGATCTTTACCACCAAGTTCTTTCCAGTTTTTGATTTCACCAGTAAATACTTTTTTAAGATCTTCTTTAGAAATGTCTTCAATACCAACATTAGGATTAACTGCAGCTGTCATTCCTACAACCGCTACTTTATGGTCAACTAACTCGTCCGCTGGGATTCCTTCTTTTTCTTCAGCGAATACGTCCGAGTTACCGATTTGAACTGATCCTTCAGAAACCTGGGATAATCCAGTACCAGATCCACCAGCGTTCACTTGAATGTCTGCATCCGGATTTTCTGCCATGAATTCTTCAGCTGCTGCTGCAACAAGTGGTTGCATTGCAGAAGAACCTGAAACTACGATTGAACCTGAAGCTGTTTCTGAACCTTCTTTATCATCTCCAGCATTTTCATCTGTGCTTCCGTTTCCACAAGCAGCTGCGAATGCAACCAGCATTGCGATAATTAAAAGCAGACCGTATTTCTTGAAGTTCTTCATTCTTTAATTCCCCCTAAGATATTGGTTGTTTTGTCCTACGAGTACTAGATTAATAGATGAGTGTTAATGGTGTTTTAATCGTTTGTAAAGGTTTTGTAAATTCGACATTTTCCTTCATGATTCCGCGGTTCATAAAAGCCTAAAACCCTTATTATCACTAGTATTGTGTAATGATCGATGAATTATGTACAAACATCAAAAAATGTGTTTTTTTTGTGATTTTATAAAGTCGCTCACTCTGCATTTCATTAATACACAATAAAAAAGCTGATTTATGGAACGAATTTCCCATAAATCAGCTTTTATATCAGTTATTCTCTTCTCTTTCCTCTTGCATCTGTTCTTCTGCCTCTTCAGCATTCTCCACCTTTTTGTTCACTGAAGTGGGATCTTTCACTTCTTCCGCACGTTTCTTCTTTAATTCGAAGTACTTATCCATCACCCGTCTGGAGATGTACTTATTCACGTATGGATCGGCGACTCCGCTTGCCTGGATATGAGATGCTGGAACCACAGTCGCATACGCCACCTCTGGATTATCATATGGCGCATAGCCAATCAACGTGGTGTTATAGCTTAGTTCCCCGTCGATATATGTCTCGGCTGTACCGGATTTACCCGCAGCATTATACGGTGCGTCATGAAATATATAACCCGTTCCTTCAGGGTTATGGTAAACGCGATAGAAACCTTTCTGGACATGTTCGATCTGTTCCTGCGTCGCATCGATGCGATTCAGTACATTCGTCTCTTTCTCGAAAAGGATGGGACCAAGGCTTTCCTTCTCATTGGTCGGTTCTCTTATTTCCTTCATAATGTGAGGCTGTACACGGTAACCGTCGTTCGCGATCGTGGAAACATATTGTGCCAGCTGCATGGTTGTGTACGTATCAAACTGACCAATCGCCAAATCCAGTAAGAAACCAGGATCTGTCTTGGTACCTGTAAGACCGGCCGATTCGCCCGGCAGGTCGATACCTGTCGGGACACCCAATCCAAATTGAGCGTAGTGGTTTCTGAACACATCGAACGCTTGCGGGTTGTTCACGATTGGCTCATTCGGTACATACCGGCCACCCGCAATTTTCAAGGCAACCTTCCACATGTAGGCGTTGGAGGATTTCTCCAATGCGTATAAATCGGTCATAGGGATTTGCTGGTATTTATTGAACCAGGAGGTTTTCGGATTAGTCCCTTTGATTCGTAACGGCTCATCGATCAGAACCTCACCCGGCGTCAGTTTACCGGTCATATATCCGGTTAATACGGTTGCACCTTTTACTACTGAACCTACTTCATAAGAAGAAGTGAAGGTTCCTAGAGCGGCATCACGCATTTCGTACTTGCCCGTCTCAGGATTCTTGACATATTGTTTACCCGCCATGGCCAGAATCTCACCTGTATTCGGATCGATCATGACGACATATGCACGATCCAGGTCAGGTGATGCGTTGCGATGGACAATCTGTTTGCTTAATTCTTCTTCGATGATTTTTTCGATTTCACGCTGGAGTTCCATATCGATGGTAAGGACGATATCCTTGCCTCGCTGACCCTGTTGAACAAGGACGGATTCCAGCACACTTCCGCCTTTGGTTACGTTCTTGATTTGTTCCTTTTGTCCTTGAAGAACGTCTTCATATTCAAGTTCCACATAGCTCTTACCAACCCGATCATTCCGGTTATAATCCTGGGCTAAATAGGAATCCACCAAATTCTTTGGCAATCCTTCCCGTGAAGAGGACACGTTCCCTAAAATGGTTCGTAACGTATCATCAAATACGTAGGAACGCTTCCAGTCTGTCGTTGTGTTGACACCTGGGAGTTCACTCAGATGCTCACTGACTGTTGCGAATTCCTGAGGCGTGACCCCTTCATTTTTCACAATCTGTGGATTCAGCGCATAACCACTGGAGAACTCACGGTAAATGGCGATGATCTCCAGGTCATTTTCAGTCAGGGAACCAAGTTCTTTCTCGGTAATCCGGTCGAGTCTCATTTGATACACTTTTTTATTCACGTCATCTTCAGACAGTTCTTCATTGCTTTGGAGTTTTTTGACTTCCCCGTCCGAGACTTTTGCATCGGCTGCTTCAGGATGCTTAATGATCCAATAATCCTTTTTGTCCCGTTCCGTCACGTCCCCCGTATCTTTTTCGATGAACTTGGAAAGCTTGGACGCGACATCGATCATTTCTTCAATCTTCGTATTATTTGCACGGGTATACGTGATGGCATTGAGCGGAATATTATCGACGATCACATTCCCGTACCGGTCATACATCTTCCCTCGAGGTACACCTGTATTGACCACGACGTCTTCCGTTCTTTCCACTTCTTTTTTATAGCTCTCCCCATTCACGATCTGAACAAGGCCAAGTCTAAGTACAAGAAGGGAAAATAATAAGAACACGGCAAAAAACAGCAGATTCATCCTGACGGGAACATGCGTCTTTCTTTTTCTCTTATTTTTTTTCAAGTCTTCCAACCCTTCCTCTATGTATAAATCTCTCTATGCTCTGTTATGTTCCTGGTTGAATAACAAGGAGGGAACAGAATCATCTTTATCCTCTCCCCTTATTTTATAGAATATTACAAGGATAATCTAGCCATAAGTAAAGAGAGGAAATCTTTCCCTCTCTTTGTATTAAGTCCCTTATAAAGGCAACACGACTTTCCGTACAAATAAATAAATCAAGGTGTGCCCTGCCCCAAGTATCAATAAGAGGATCGGGATGCTCTCTTCCTGATTAAAGAAAGTCACGGCAACGATGAATGCAAGAACAGAGACGATCCTTCCCAGATTCAAGAAGATTTCTCTAACGACAATGTACTCGATTCTCATTTCAGCTGCATTCCATCCTGTACCGATCACATCATATGTCATAGAAATATAAGGCACCAGCAGGATGGGATAAGCAATCGCGATGACCCCTGCATAAAGCAATAATTTCGTATACGTGACATCAAACACAATCAGGAATATGGCCAGGTAAAGAAGGATCCCACCGATTAGGATGGCACGTTTTCTCAGGTTTTTCTTAATGACCCGGGAAGCGACATAATATCCTACAAAGGCAATGCCAGAGTTGATCAAGCCAAAGGTACCGATGGCAAATTCACTTCCCGTACTGATGAAGACAAACACTGAAATGATAAAAATGAAGGTTCCTTCCCTCAGTCCCTGGAAAAAGTGGGCATTTGTAATGAAGCGCCAATTGTGATTGTGCTTTCGTTCCTCCAGGATCCTGAGGAATAGATAGCGTCCGGATGCGGGCCTCCTCTTAAGAAAGAAGCTCATAATAACCGCGATGGAAAAAAGCAAAAGAGAGATTCCAAATACAATGGTATAACCCTTAAAGGAAGCAAATCTTGAAATGATGAAACCGGCAAGGATCGGCCCGATCATTCCCCCTGCTGAAGTCAGAGTACCAAGGAAGCCATTGAAGAAATCCCTTGTTTCCGGTTCGGTGATTTCGAAAGTCAGCACATTGAAGGCTAACCAATAGAAACCATACCCGATCCCGAGTAAAGCTCCCAACACGACAAGATAATCTTCTGCCGATTCTCCGAATGCCAATACGGATATGTAAAAGAGAGCCAAAAAAATAACACCGAAGCGTAATACAATCACCCGGTCCACTTTCTTTGCCAACCTTCCAGCTAAAATAAATGTCAGGGGCTGAAAGATGACAACGGTTAAATTATAGACACCCAAATCAATGAATTCACCTGACTGTTTCCATAAGTATATGTTCACAAATGTGTTTGAGAGGGCAATACTCAAGGAGTATAACCCCCCGATCAACAGGAGCAAAGTCAGATCTTTCGTTAAATCAATATCACCTAATATCTTTTTAAAGCTGCTCATGTGAAAAACTCCCCTTTAACGTACCCCTATCTTGTGAAAAAGGGAAGAAACTTATACAAAAAAAAGAGAGGTTCCAGAAAGAACCTCTCTTCTCATATTAATAAAATTACTTAGCAGCAGAATAACGCTTCGCTACTTCATCCCAGTTTACAACGTTCCAGAATGAACTGATGTAATCAGGACGACGGTTTTGATAGTTCAGGTAGTAAGCATGTTCCCAAACATCAAGACCTAATACAGGTGTTTTCCCTTCCATTAATGGACTGTCCTGGTTTGGTGTACTTGTTACTTCTAATTCACCGTTGTTTACTACAAGCCAAGCCCAGCCTGAGCCAAAGCGAGTTGCAGCAGCGTTTGCGAATTCTTCTTTAAATGAATCGAAGCTTCCGAATTTGGAAGAGATGGCATCTGCCAATTCTCCAGATGGAGCGCCTCCACCATTCGGTGATAATACCGTCCAGAATAGAGAGTGATTAGCGTGACCGCCACCGTTATTGCGAACTGCAGTACGAGCACCTTCAGGAACAGCGTCTAAGTTAGAAACAAGATCTTCAATGGATTTGCTTAATAAATCGTCGTGTCCTTGAAGTGCATCATTTACTTTCGTCACGTATGCGTTATGGTGTTTTGTGTGATGAATGTTCATTGTTTCCTTGTCGATATGAGGTTCTAATGCATCATATGCGTAAGGTAATTGCGGTAATTCGTAAGCCATTATAAATTCCTCCCTATGTATAGTTACCTGAACATCTATATTCAGGCCGTTTCAGTATAAGATTACCAAAACTACTATATCTGTTCAAATATTTTGCCTTCAATCTCTGACTTTTTTCTTACAAGAAATAAAATACCCTATTTTCTGATGACTAGTCATTTGAATATTTTTTTGTAATTTTTCTAATTAGTGAGTGGTGGTTGATCTCTTATATGCTTATCCTTTAAGTATGAAAATAGCGGATTAAATAACCCAAAAGAAATAGATGGCCATAATAATTTGAATGGATCCTTTTGTGAATACGCTCGAAATAAAGCCTATCATGGATCCTATTCCCACTTTAACTGCAGTCTTCAGGTTGGACCGATGGACGACCCACTCTCCTATGACTGCTCCGAGGAAGGGACCGATCAATATTCCTGCGACAGGAATGACGAATGGACCGATGAGCAGCCCGATCGTGCTTCCCCAAATACCTGCCTTCGAGCCTCCGAACTTTTTGACACCGATCAGGTTCGCCATATAATCGGCACCGAACAAGAGGGCAACAAACAGAATCTGCACAGTCCAGAACAACCAGCTGAAGGGTTCAAAGCTGAAAAACACCCCGTACAACAGAAAGCTGCCTACCAAAAAGATGACACTTGGCAAGATCGGGTACACAAGCCCGACAAAAGATAAAATCATGAGTATGATAATGATACTCCAATAAACGATTTCCACGTTTCAACACCCCCTTTTGAGTATAAAAAAATCTGACCCCTTTGACAAATTCCAAAGAGGTCAGGAAGGAAATTTATTCTACACCCAATACTGCTTCTGCAATATTGACGGCATGATCTCCAATACGTTCTAAATTACTGATGATATCTACGTACACGATGCCTGCTTGTCCCGAACATTTTCCTTCGTTCAGACGCAGGATATGCTGCTTGCGGAGCTTACGTTCCATTTTATCGATCTGATCTTCCTTCTCAGCCACTTCTCTTGCAATTTCAGTGTCGTTCAAATCCAAAGATTTGATCGCTTTTTCCACTGTTTCAATTGTCAGATTGAACATGACTTCAAGATCGGCCATGGCATCATCGGTGATCTTCACTTTGTTGGCTTGTTGGTATTCAACTAACTCAACAATGTTTTCAAAATGATCACCCACGCGTTCGATGTCCCGAACCGTATCCATCAGGATTGAATGGCGCTCAGATTCAGATTCCGATAGGGAAGCAGACGATAGGTCGACAAGATAATTCGTGATTTTCTTATCAAGATTATTGATGGCACCTTCTATTTGATAAGCTGCTTCTGAATTCTTCGAGCTCTTTGACTTTAGGAACTCATTTGTTTCCTGTAATCCCTTAACGGCAAACGTCCCCATGCGGAGAACTTCTTCTTTCGCCTGACCCAACGCGATGGATGGCGATTGTTCGATGAATACAGGATCCAGGTGTTTGGAATTATAATCAACGATAGCGTCCTGACCCGGTATCAACTTCGTTACAATCAGCGCCAATACGGCAATAAACGGAAATTGAATAATGGTATTCGTTATATTAAAAGTACCATGAGCAAATGCAATGGTCATAGGCTCATTCAGGTTGAATGTAGTTTGTAGAAAGATGACAAACTTAGAGAAGAACGGCAATATGATCAAGAATATCGTTGTTCCGATTAAATTAAAGAGCACATGTACCGCCGCAGCACGCCTTGCAGCGACTGATGCACCCAGTGCAGCCAATACGGCTGTGATGGTTGTACCGATGTTATCCCCGAATAATATCGGAAGGCCCGCTTGTAAATCAACCAGGTTTGAACTGTACAGCTCCTGAAGAATACCGATCGTTGCAGATGAACTTTGTACGACCACGGTGAACAATGTACCGACTACCACTCCAAGAATCGGGTTATCACTCATACTGACGGTCAAATCATGGAATGCTTCCAGTGAGCGTAGAGGTTTCATTCCTCCGCCCATCAGCTCAAGCCCATAGAATAAGGCACCGAAGCCAAAGATCATCTGTCCAAGATTATGGACTTTTTTATTCTTAAAGAAGAATAATAAGATGGTACCTACGGCAATAATCGGAAGGGCATACTCCCCAACGTCAACACCAATGATGAAGGCCGTCACCGTCGTCCCGATGTTCGCACCCATGATGACACCGATTGCTTGTCTGAGGGTCATGAAACCAGCACTTACCAGTCCGACAACGATGACCGTCGTACCACTACTCGACTGGATCAGGACTGTGACAAAAACACCTGCCAGCACTCCCATGAACGGATTGGTCGTGAACTTATCAAGGATTTCCTTGAGGCGTTCACCCGCTGACTTCTGAAGTCCATCCCCCATATACTTTATCCCGAAGAGGAAAATACCTAGTCCTCCAAAGAACTGAAACAACATTTCCTGCCAATTTAATTCCATTTTTTCAACCCCTACATATATTTTCGACATTAAACAACAAAAACCCCATATCATTTTTAATATATTACGGAGCATACGTAAATACTTTTTACCCCGAATTTACAATAGGTTAATAAAAGTCGACTTTTATTACATTTTCATTACAAATGATATTAATTCTAAATTATTTTCTAAGTCCTTACTTGATGAAGCATGAAGACAAGCTTAAAATAGATAGGGTATGCACGAAAGGAGAAAAAAACGAAATGAATATATTTCAGCAATTGTATAAAAGTATCTATTCCCCAAAAGATATTGCAAAATTCCGTTTCCAGGGAATTGGTAAGACGATCCGCTTCATTTTTTTGCTTGCTCTTATATCCATCATTCCTGTGGCCGTACAATTTGTATCGTTCGCAACAAGTGCCCTTGATACGTTAAGAGTTTCCGTGGATAAAGAACTGCCATCGTTTTCGATCGAGAATGGCACCTTATCTTCTGACCAGTCTGAGCCTGTGATCCTTGAGAAAGAAGGTATGACGATCATCTTAGATGAGACGGGTCAAGTGAAAGAAGGTGACCTTGACAGGAATGAAGATACAGTTGCCTTCCTTAAGAATGACTTCGTGGTCATTAGCCAGGGACATGCTCAATCCTCATCTTATACGTTGTTTGGTGATAGCACTGTAACAGAGGATGAGTTACTCGGCATCCTGAATTCACTCAAAGATCTGAAATGGATATTGATCCCTGTGGCATTAAGCATTCTTTATGTGTTCACCTCCGGAATGACATTCTTAAAAGTAACCATTTTCGCCCTCATCGGTGTTACCTTTGCCAATGTTCTGAAACGAAATCTACCATACCGCCAAAGCTTTCGGATCACTGCTTATTCTGCTACGGTTTCTACCGTATTTTTTACCCTAATGGAATTATTACAAACCAGGATTCCCGCTGCTCCAATATTGGACTGGTTTGTCATTACCGTCTTCTTATATTTAGTAGTGAAAGAAATCCCTCAAAGGAAAATACGCCGTTAAACAAAGTCCCCGTGTCCACTTGACGGGGACTTTGTTTAAGGTTCTATTAAATTTTCAGTACGTACCTCCCCTTTTGTCCGTATAGAAAGAAAAGCAAATAGGAGGATATTCACCAATGTGAATCCAAATGTGATGATATGCATTTGTGTTGGATCCTGCCTCCACACGCCAAAGGCAACAGGACCCAAAGCCACACCTCCGAATCTTACAGCACCATAAAGACTGACAACCATCCCCCTCTCTTGTTCAGATACGCTTCCAGTTATGAAGGTATTGATGACAGGAAGCATCAACCCTAATCCCCCAAAGCTTATGGTGAGAAAAAACATCAGTGATCCCAATGAAGAAAAAAAGATCAATAATCCTAAAGGGATGCTCATCGTGATTAGCCCACATTTCAAGTAGGTCCAACCCAAATCCTCATCGGTCTTCAACCTTTTTCCGCACCAATACGAACAGATCGTCATCGCGCCAAGGGGGAAAATGAACGAAAACCCTTTGAAAAACCCATCAATATGAAAAGTATTTTCAATATGGTAGGAAAGATAGAAGAGAATGCCGAATAATAAAAATAAGCCAATTCCCCCAATTACATAGAGGGGGATCAGCAGCCTTCCCTTTGACAAAAAAATGGCTGAGAACGCTTTAACATCCAATTTTGGAACGCTTTTTTGGGAATCGACTGTATGTCTCAGACCAACTAAGATCACTAAAGAAATCACTGGGAATACCCAAAAAGACTGATCCCAAAGAACAAGTTGGGCAAGGGTGGCACCAATAAGTGGAGCTGCCACTTTGCCGATACCATTGAAAACCTCCAATGAACCAAGCATCCTTGAGCGCTCCTCCCCTTGATAAAGATCACCGATCAATGCCATAGCGAGGGGCATCGTCCCTGCTGCTCCAACACCTTGCAATCCTCTGCCGAGCATAAAGAGACCAATGAGCCCTCCGTTAAAGATACACAGTATACTTCCAAGAATCATGATCCATAACGAAACGCTGATTAACCGTTTACGCCCATAGCGATCAGACAATATCCCTGCAAAGGGTATGACCCCAGCTGCAGGTATTGTAAATGAACTTAAAATGTATCCGGACCATCTGCTCCCTAAATGCAAATCTGCTTCAATGTCAGGCAGAATGGGAATCAGCATGGAATTTCCCAGTACCATGAGTATGGGCAGTAAACCGATCACAAATGGGAGAAGCTTCTCTCTCATATCAAACAACTCCTTCATTGATCCATTCAGACATCAAACTAATCGGGAGGAAATATAGATGAAAAGAATGGCAATTTTCTTTGGTATTATCATTCTTCTATACAGTGTTTATTATGATTTAAATAAGGGAACCTTACGTCTGCTGTATAAAGAAGCAACCGTCGCCACCTCACAGCCCCTGGTGAATGGGAATCAAAGGGAACTTTCAGAAGAACCTGTTAACAGAGGAGAAGATCCCTCCTCCCTTTCTTACGTGGAAATGGAAGTGAAGCCGGGGGATACCGTATTGAGCCTGGTGGAAGATCTTCTTGATGGGTCCATTCCCGTTTCCATCGACCAGGTGATCACTGACTTTGAAGAATTGAATGATGTCCCCCCGGCCAAGATCCAAATAGGGAAAACCTATAAAATACCGAATTATCAATGACCCTGCCATGTAATAAACACCTATTTCTTGTCATTTTACACAAAACACTGTTACAATAGCTTCGTATTACTTATAATGAAACTTTGAGAACCTTTCTAAAGGAGCGAATTACACTTGAGTGAAATTATACATCGTACAAAAACACGTCCTGTCAAAGTAGGAAATTTAACGATCGGCGGAAATAACGAAGTGGTAATCCAAAGTATGACCACTACCAAAACGCATGATGTTGAAGCAACGGTTAAAGAAATTCACCGTCTGGAAGAAGCAGGTTGCCAGGTCGTACGTGTCGCATGTCCGGATGAACGTGCAGCCGATGCCATTGCTGATATTAAGAAGCAAATCAATATCCCACTTGTTGTCGATATACATTTTGACTATAAATTAGCCCTTAAAGCAATTGAAGGCGGAGCAGATAAAATCCGGATCAACCCGGGGAATATCGGCCGCCGTGAAAAAGTCGAGGCAGTAGTCAAGGCAGCAAAAGAAAAAGGCATTCCGATTCGAATCGGAGTGAACGCAGGGAGCCTTGAAAGAAAAATCCTTGAGAAATACGGATACCCGACAGCTGATGGAATGGTGGAAAGTGCCCTTCACCATATTAAAATCCTTGAAGACCTCGATTTCCATGACATCATCGTTTCCATGAAGGCTTCTGATGTGAATTTAGCCATCGAGGCTTACACGAAAGCTGCGAAAGCATTCGACTACCCGCTTCACCTCGGAATCACAGAGTCAGGTACTCTGTTTGCAGGAACCGTTAAAAGTGCAGCTGGCCTTGGAGCCATCCTAAGTCTTGGGATCGGTAACACGGTCCGGATTTCCCTGAGTGCGGATCCCGTTGAAGAAGTGAAAGTGGCAAGAGAATTACTGAAGTCATTTGGTTTGGCAGCAAATGCAGCTACACTGATTTCGTGCCCGACTTGTGGTCGTATTGAAATCGACTTGATTTCAATCGCCAATGAGGTGGAAGAATACATCTCAACGATTAAAGCACCGATCAAGGTTGCTGTCCTTGGATGTGCCGTGAATGGACCTGGTGAAGCCAGAGAGGCTGACATCGGGATTGCCGGTGCCCGGGGGGAAGGACTCCTATTCCGTAAAGGAAAAACAGTCCGTAAAGTACCTGAAGAGACAATGGTGGAAGAACTGAAGAAAGAAATTGACAAGATTGCTGAAGAATACTTCGCAAAGCAGGAAGCTGAAAAGAAAGAGCAGGAGCAAGTCTAACTCTGTGAATAAAAGAGGACTGATCAATGATCAGCCCTCTTTTTTTGGTTTCCTGAAACGCTCCCAATTTCAAGAAAAACGATTTAGTTTAAAAAAACGGCAGTACAAATAATCCCACGATTATCGATACGGCCCCAATTCCGATTGCCCAGGCACCAAGCATCTCTGCTCCCCTGCGCCTTGCCACAAACCCAAGGACGATCCCCGCTGCCCCCATGATGACCGGGAGAATAAATAAGGAAAGAATGGATAGTGCAAGTGCAGAGTATCCCAACACACGACCTGATGTTGTCGTATCTTCTGCGGCGTCATCTTCAAAGTCGCGGCTCACATTCATTGGAGCAGCAATTTCTGCTGCTGTTTCTTCACGGTAATCATCTCTATTCACATCTGTTTCCGGATTGTCGTAATACACGTCGATATCTTGAAGATTTCGATCAACGCTGTTTAATTCGCGTCGTTCATCACTCATACAGCAATCCCTCACTTTCTGTGTTTGGGAGCCTTCTTATTGTGTGTCAGTTCAGCTATTTTACTATGCTAATCTTTGTCATTTTTGTTATGATCAAATTTTCATCGCTGATATCAAAACCATTGGCATTCGGTATTTGTTGATGTAATCGGTCATTTAGTAATGTTTGTTGGTACTTTCCAGAAACATGTAATAGTTGATTTCCGCTCCAGGTGCTCGCTTTCTGCGGGGTCTCAACTTTCACGCGTTTCCCGCAGGAGTCGAGCACCTTCCGCTCCAATCAACTTTCGAAGCATGTACTCATTAAAAGAATTAAATAGCGACAAATTATAAACAAATGCCTCAATATAGATAAATCACTTGGTTGACACCTTTTAGCTCTGTCACCAAATACTCATAAAGATGGTGAGGGGAACTGCGCAGACTCCTGCGGAAAAACGGGCGTGCTGAGAACCCGGAAGCGAAGCTGAGGAGGCTCGGCGGTTCGTCCGCGGAAAGCGAAGCGGTTCCCCTCACCATCCAGCACACATTATTTGACAGAGCGATGAAACGATATGCCTCTTTAGAAAACAACATTTATTTAAAGGACAGGAATGTGATAAACTTGAAGGAGTTTTTATAAAGGGGAGTATGATAAAGAATGAAACGTTTTGGAATCGATATTGATGGGACGGTTACGTCTCCTGAATCTTTACTGCCTCACATAAATGATCACTTTCAATTGAATTTAACCTTACAGGATATCACCCAATACGAACTGACAAAGGTTTTGGATATATCACCTCAAACCTTTGGAAAATGGTTTAAAGAAGCAGAACCGCTCATCTACAAGGAATCTCCCATTGCTCCCGGCGCAAAAACGATCCTGGACCAATGGAAAGAGAAGCACGAACTTTATTTTATCAGCGCAAGAAGAACCGACCTCATCGAAATTACTAAGAAATGGTTCGATGCACAGGACCTTATGTATCATCATATCGAATTAATTGGATCTCACGATAAAATATCCACTGCTAAAAAACATGAAGTCGACATTTTCTTCGAAGATAAACTCGATAATGCAGTGGCGATATCCGAAGAGTTATCCATCCCGGTTATATTATTTAACACACCTTATAATCAAAAACCGATCCCTGATGGAGTCATTCGCGTGAATGATTGGAAGGAAGCGGATTCCTGGGTACAGCACTGGCTGCAGCAACAGCGTTAATCATAGAAAAAAGCCTCATTCAGAGGCATTTTTCTATACCTTTTTAAACAAGGATTTAAATCGTTCGACGCGCGTCCGATTCACTTTGAAATCATAATACCCAAGGCGTGAACCCGACTTGAAATGCAATAGATGGGTACTTTCATCAATAAATAGCTCCAGGTCATCCTTGAACTTCATCCACTTGGATGTGAAGACCGCATGCACATAATGCGTCCCTTCTTCCTTGATTTCTACATGATCAAATTGATTCAGCGTCTCGAGTATCCTTGCTTTCGTATCTGCCACTTCCCCGCTTACGGGAAGAGGTGCGATCCGGTGGTAAGACGTAAGGTCAATCGTACTCACGCAGTTCTTTTTATTAGTGGGGCAGTGTGTGAAAGGGACCGATTCCATAGCTACATCTCCTCTATATTCTATCTATATACCTATTTTTCCCCTCCTTTATGCAAGGTTAAACACGTTAAAATGTTCGAAAGAAAAAGAGACCCCGAAGGATCCCTATTGACATTGTGGACATTTACCGTAGATTTCAAATTTATGTCCTGATATATCATAGCCTGTTTCAGCTAAATTTTCTTTCAACGCTTCCATGGGACATGTATGGATTTCTTTCGTTTTCCCACAATCCATACAAATGAAATGATGATGATGATGACTTTCACACGTAATCCGAAAATGCCTTTCACTGGATAACTCCGTTTCTTCCAGTATGCCCAGTTCTACGAAAAGGCTTAAATTACGATAAATGGTATCGAAGCTCAGACCGGGGTAATCGGCTTTCATATACTCCAGCACGTCCCTTGCCGTTAAATATTTATTCGAACTTGAAAACAGTTCAAGTAATTGCTGCCGTTTCCCCGTATGCTTATATCCTTTTTCTTTTAACAGATCCATCGCTTCCGTTACATTCATTTTCTACACCTCACCTTTAGAAGAATGACTCGACGACCTCAATTTCTTGATGAGGATCGTCAAGAGGAGAATCAAGATGGCCGTCATGACGATCGTTCCACCGGGAGCAAGATTCAAATAGAAGGCGCTCACTAATCCGACGATGACGGAAATCTCCCCGAATAATAAGGAATATCC
>NZ_JANIOC010000020.1 GCF_024733565.1 Rossellomorea sp. SC111
GGCTCCGCAGGCAAGATTCGAACTTGCGACCGATCGGTTAACAGCCGATAGCTCTACCACTGAGCTACTGCGGAACGTGAAGTATTCTTACGCTTACTCGTCTTATCGACTCTTTAGATTATAATGACTCATCGATTTCTTGTCAACTACTTTCAGGCACTTTTCCCACAAGAAAAACACCTCTTACAATTACCCTTTTTCAATCACGACTTCCTTTACGAGGCGAAGTTTTCCATTACAGCGACCACACACATATTTCCCTGTATTGATTTTTCTTTTTCTTTCGAAATTCAGACCGCACTGAGAACAGACATAGTGTAACACCCGTCTCCTCCTGTTTACACTTGGCAATGAAGAACAATGCCTTGGTCCCCCGACATGTTTGAGCAGGCTTTTAAAGTCCTGATCCCCGTGTTTGTATCCTCTTCCTTCAATATGCAAGTGGTAATGACATAACTCATGCTTTATAATTCCGATCAGTTCTTCCATTCCATGCTCGTCCAGATATCTTCGATTAATATCGATATCATGGCTGCCCAACATATATCTTCCACCGGTGCTGCGTAGTCTTGGGTTGAAATACGCCTTATGTTGAAATGGCTTGCGGAATGATTGAATTGAAATTCTTTCAACTAATTGCTGCAGCTCAGCATTTGTCATACAAATCCTTCTTTCTTAATTAGAACATGACAACCCATTATAGCATACACTAGGTATCACCCTTATTGTTTTAAACTGACAAACTACCCGGAGAGGGACCGTTTTCAATTTAGCGGCACCTTCAAAGGGATAAGGAGGTTCAACGATGCCAAATTGGCTTGTCAATCAATTGAGAAAAGCTTATCTTGAGAAAGATCGATACCAGATCAAACTCCTTAATCAATGTTGGAATTTTTACAGAAAGAAGAACTGCTCTTAATGAATTCCAGCGTATATAAAAAAGAGCTGACCTCCAGATAGCTCACTATCATTCAGTCAGCTCCTATTCATTTCTTAATTAACCATTGTCAGTGCGACCCTGCCTTTTTGGACATCTACACTATCAACCCAAACGGTCACAACGTCCCCGACTGAAACCACATCTAAAGGATGCTTCACGAAACCATTTTTCAGCTTTGATATATGGACAAGCCCATCTTGTTTCACACCAATGTCAATAAAGGCACCAAAATCGACTACATTTCGAACGGTTCCTTGTAACTCCATTCCTTCCGATAGATCTTCAAGCTTCAGAACATCTTTCTTCAGTAACGGTTTAGGAAACTCATCCCTGGGATCTCGACCAGGTCTAATCAGTGAATCGATAATATCCTTCAAGGTCAATTTCCCTATTTCCAACTCTTCACACACTTCATCTATATTCAATTGTTCCAAAGACTGTTTGAGTTTATCTGACCCGATATCATTTACACTCATCCCCACGTTAGAAAGGAGATTCTTTACATCGTTATAATTCTCAGGGTGAATGGAAGTCCTATCAAGCACCTCTTTCCCATCCATTATCCTCAGGAAGCCGATACATTGTTCGAACGTTTTCGCGCCAAGTCTTGGAATTTTTTTTAATTGTGCCCTGGAAAGAAACTTTCCTTCTTCCTCCCGCTTTTTCACGATATTGTTGGCCACTGTTTTAGAAAGTCCTGCTACATATTGCAATAAGGAGGAGGAGGCGGTATTTACATTCACACCCACCTGGTTTACAGCCGTTTCCACTACAAAAGTTAGCGATTCGTTCAACTTCTTCTGGGAAACATCGTGTTGATATTGTCCGACCCCTACTGATTTAGGATCGATTTTCACTAATTCAGCTAATGGATCCTGTAATCTCCGAGCAATGGAGACAGCACTTCTTTCTTCTACTTGAAGGTCCGGGAACTCTTCTCTCGCCACGTCCGATGCAGAGTATACGCTTGCCCCCGCTTCGTTTACTATTAAATAAGAAATATTCCCGCCTACTTCTTTTAATAAATCAACAACAAATTGTTCGGTTTCTCTCGACGCAGTTCCATTACCAATCGCAACAACCTCAATCGAATAGTTCGTCAAAATCGATTTAAAAGCGTCTTCCGCCTTGTTTCGTTGAGATTGAGATGTATGTGGATAGATCACATTGATATCGAGGGTTTTCCCTGTATCATCAATGACAGCAAGCTTACAGCCAGTCCGAAATGCAGGATCGACACCCAATACCATCTTCCCTTTCATTGGAGGTTGGAGCAATAATTTACGCAAGTTTTCAGAGAAAATATGAATGGCTTGATCTTCCGCTTTGTCTGTTAACTCATTGCGGATTTCTCTTTCCACTGATGGCTGGATGAGCCTTTTATAACTATCCTCCACTGCTTCTTTCACAAGGGGTACGGAAATGGAGTGGATATTCTTTATGACCTGCTTTTCCAAATAGTTTTGAATACCTTCTGTATCTGGCTGGATGTTCACTTTGAGAATGTCTTCCTTTTCCCCTCTATTCATTGCCAGGACACGATGGGGGACAACTTTATGAATGGGTTCCTGATAGGAGTAATACATTTCAAACACTTTTTTTTCGTCTAACTCTTCTTTTTTTACCTTTGATTCAATTAATCCTTTACGGAATGTATATTTTCTTATGTAATCCCGGTAAGAGGCTTCATCAGAAATATATTCAGCAATGATGTCCCGGGCTCCACCCAGGGCTTCTTCGACTGTTGTTACTTCATTCTCTTCAGAGATGTAGTTTGAAGCTTCACCAGTAAGGTCTCCTTTTATTGGGAAGGTAAGAATCCATTCGGCCAAGGGCTCCAAGCCTTTTTCTTTTGCTACGGTTGCTTTGGTACGCCTCTTTTGTTTATATGGTCGATATAAATCTTCCACCATTTGCAGCTTATCCGCTTTTTGAATGGACCGGGTTAATTCTTCCGTTAACTTCCCCTGTTCTTCTATCAGACGGATGACTTCTTCTTTTCGCTGCTCTAGATTCTGAAGATAATTCCATTTATCCATAATATTACGAATCTGGACTTCATCCAGTGCGCCAGTTTGCTCTTTTCGATAGCGTGCGATGAAAGGAACTGTATTCCCTTCCTCCAGAAGTGAAATGACGTTTTTTACATTCTTTATTGATAAGTTCAATTCTTTTGATACTTGATGAAGTAATGGTTCTTGCTTTGTCAATGTTGCAGCCAATTGTATTACCTCCATATATAGGATTCTCATTTATTTTACCATATCTGTCTGTGGGGATTGAAACGCTGACGACCTAGGTGATAGATGGATCGCTTGACTAAATAGCTGGTAATGGTTGAGTTTTGCTCCAGGTGCCCGCTTTCCTTTGGGCGGAAATTGGACTTATAAACAAAAAAACTTACCCTAAGCCTGTTAGAGTAAGTTTCCAATGATATATGTTGTATCATCTGAAGTGCCGTCTACTAAGGATTGAATATCACCTAGCGCCCCATGAAGGGTCGGATATCTTTGAAGGATATTCTTTACGCCGGAAATGCTCAATCCATCTGAATGAATGAGAAATCTTGAGTTGGTATTATAATGAAAACGTTGGGTTTTATACGTTTGAGGCCTTCCGGAGAGATAGCCTGTGACAGGTAAGGGATAGGTCATCTTACCTTCTGGTGCATACATATAAAAACGGATATTACCTACACAACTATACACAAATTCTTTGGAATGATAATATGCTTTAATAATCGCCACAGCAGCTCCACGTTTTTTCTGAAGGACATCATTGCAAAGACTCATAAGGGTCTCAACATCTTCATGATGATTTTTTTCAACAATCTCAACGACAGCATGTGACGATTCATAGGCATACTTACCACTGCCTAAACCATCGGCCAGGGCACAGATAAAGTAATCGTTTGTGGAAGTATAGAAATAACTATCACCACAAAAGGGATTCCCATTTTTCGATACTTGCTCTGCATAAAGCTCTATCTCATTTTGTTGAAGATAAGCCATTAATAACGACTCTCCGGATCGTTCATCTCTTCTTGGATGGCTTCCCGAAGCTTTTTAATCGCTCTTCTTTGCAGGCGGGAAACATGCATTTGTGAAATACCGAGCTTTTCCCCAGCTTCTTTTTGGCTTAGATTTTCTAAATAAGTGTGTTGTATAATAGCTTTTTCCCTGTCGGAAAGGACATGAAGGACTTTCTCCAGAACGAGTCGCTGATTTACCTTTTCATAACCTTCATCCTGATCTCCTACGATATCCAGTATCGTTACCGTACTTCCTTCTGAATCTGCCTCTATTGAGTGATCCACAGACAAAGCCTGATAACTCCTGCCCATTTCCATCGCTTCCAGAACCTCTTCTTCACTTACTTCCAGGTACTCAGCAATTTCATGAACCTGGGGAGAGCGTTCCAATTTATTTGTTAACTCTTCAACCGTCGATTTAATTTTCGGGCCAAGTTCCTTTATTCTACGGGGAACATGGACACTCCACGTCTTATCCCTTAAAAACCTTTTAATCTCTCCGATGATGGTGGGAATCGCAAAGGCTTCGAATGATCTGCCGAACGATTCATCGTACCTCCTGATTGCACCAAGCAGTCCAATCATCCCTACCTGGATAATATCCTCATGAAAAGACCTGCCCTTTGAATATTTCCTCGCAATGGATTCAACAAGGTTCTGATAGTGCAAAATGAGCTGGCTTTGGGCATCATCATCCTGGGTTTCCTGATAATCCTTGATCCACTTGAGTACTTTTTCTTTTTGAGCCTGCTGGTTAGGTTGAGATAGTTTTTTCATCCCTCTCCACCTGCTCCCCTGATAGGAATTTAGTCATGAAGACTGTCACTCCCTCCTTGTGATGCACTTTTACATCATCCATAAGGCTCTCAATAAGGTAAAGGCCTAAACCACCTTCTCTTAAGAACTCAACGGAATGATCGGCATGATAAGGACCAACAGCACTGCGGATTTCTTTGAAATCAAAACTTTCTCCGTGATCAGCCACCATCACTTCAAGACGATCCTCGTACAATGCGAATCCGACCACAACTTCTCCGTCATTGTCTTTATACGCATGCTGAACCGCATTAGTGATCGCTTCACTTGTGGCAATCTTCAAATCCTCAATTGCATCATAATCAAACCCCATACGACTTGCAATTCCCGAAAGCGTCAAACGAATGACCCCGACATATTCCGGCTTAGCGGGGATCTTCATCTCGATGTAATCAAAAGCTTGCATCATTCCACTCCACCTTCTACTTTGGAATTGATATTCATAATATCCCCTAAACCTGTAATATCAAACAACCTTTGCAAACGGTCAGATAGTCCGATTAGATTAAGCTGCCCACCACGGGCCTTAACTGTTTTAAACAGACCGACGAACACTCCGAGCCCCGTACTATCCATGTATGACACTTCGGAAAGATCGACTGTAATATCTTTATTGTCAGCTTCAGCAGACGGCTGAAGGGTTTCTTTAAGCTTTGGAGCTGTATATGCATCAATTTCACCGGCTACTTTAACGAGCAGCTCGTTTTCTTTTTCTTTCATATCTATTGATAAGTTCATAAAAAGACCACCTTTTTGGCAACATTATAATACGACTCTATTCATTTACCCTATTTGCGATAAAAATAAACAACATTATGAATTTCTTTTTATGATGATTAAGGTGAAATCGTCCCTAAGCTCAAAGTGCTGGAGTTTCTCAAGCTGCTTATACACATTATTGATGATCTCCTGAGTAGGGAGATGTGCATACCGGCTGATTAACTGGACCAGATCCTCCCTCTCGATGAAACCTTCTTCCGTACGACATTCTGTTACTCCGTCGGAAAGGAGGATGATCATATCCCCCACTTCCACACGTCTTTCGTATTGTCTGTACTTCGCCTTTTTATCGACACCCAATAGAAGGCCTTTGGCATCAAGGTCCTCATATTCATTGGTTGACGCTCTATAAAAAAAGCCGGGTTCGTGCCCAGCTGATGAGTATGAAAAAAGATGTTTCTCAGAGTTATACACGCCGTAGAACATGGTTATGAACATACTGGCGTCCACGTTTTGTTCGACTACTCTATTCAAGCTTTCCAAAACCGCATTCGGTTCATTACGATACTCCGGTAAACTATCCATCGCATATTTAATCATGGACATACAAAGAGCCGCTGGTATGCCCTTCCCTATTACGTCCGCAATGGCCACACTTACACTGTCATTTTCATCCTGGACAAAGTGGTAGTAATCACCGTTCATCTTCTTTGCAGGTACACTCACCGCACCAATATCCAGCCCTTCGATTGAAGGGATTACGGTCCCGAGAAGGGTTTGCTGCATATTGGATGCCACATCTATTTCATTATTCAATTCCTGTTGTTTCGTTCTCAAGCTTTGATGTTCACGATAGGCAAAACCATAACCTATCATGACTTCCAAGAGGATATCGAAAGAATGCAACACCTGATGCGGTATGTTTGGCTCCATTTCCAGGATGACATTCTTATGGAGACTGATGATTTCTTCCGGTGATACGTTATGCTCAATTGATTTACGACTGAATTTCTGTCCCAAATAAAGAGCTTTCTCATCTTGGTCGTTTAGATAGTGCTCAATAATTTCTCTATATTTTGAATCCATCAATTCTCTGAAATTCATAATAACTCCCCCTAGCGGAGCCACTTGGTCGCCCTTATATCTGTCCCTTCACCCGGTACAGATTCGACGTTAAATTCGTCCATTAAACGCTTAACTCCAGGCAAACCTGCTCCTAATCCGCCTGATGTGGAATATCCATCTTCCATTACTTTTCTGATATCGGCAATGCCAGGGCCTTCATCTAATGCGATGATGCGCACACCCTTTTTACCGGCGTCGAATAATTTTTCAATACAAATCTGACCATAGCCAGCATATAAATAGATGTTCCTTGCTAATTCGCTGATAGCCGTAGTGATACGAGCTTGGTCAACTGTGCCGAATCCGAGCTCTTTCGCTACATTCCTCCCTAACTGGCGGGCAGCAACGATGTCCCATTCATTCGTGATCTTCACGCAGGATTGGCTATCCATACCTAGTCCCCCAGTTCCAATTGTAATTTCTCCAGACCTTTTTCCAGATCAAGAGCGGTTAGGACATCCTCTAACCTGATCCCCAGCTCGATCAACGTAATCGCTACAGCAGGCTGGATGCCTGTAATGACAACTTTTGCCCCCATCAGCCTGGACATGTTGATCACATCCCCAAGTACTTTAGCGATGAATGAATCTATAAAATCGATGGAAGTAATATCGATTACTACTCCTCTTGCACTCGTTTCGTGAATCTTCTGCAGAAGATCTTCTTGAAATTGAAGGGCAGTTTGATCATCCAGCTCCCACTGAATGGAAATCAACAAACAATCATGCAGCTTTAAAATTGGTATTCTCACTCTAATCCCTCCGCCGAAACTATTTTTCGATTTGTCATTTCAAGAGCCTTTTCGATTCCTTTTCGGAGCGTACTGTTTGTACTGAACTGATTAAGATCGATTCCTAAATTAACGATGGTCTGAGCGATTTCGGGTCTGATACCCACGAGCATACACTTCGCCCCCACCAAACGCACGGCTTCTGCAGCCTGGATGATATGATGGGCAACCATGGTATCCACGACCGGTACTCCGGTAATGTCAATCAGTACGACTTCCGCCCTATGCTTTACCACACCGTTTAAAAGGTTTTCCATGATCAAACGGGCCCGTTCAGTATCTATTGTACCCACAAGAGGCATGATGGAAATCTTTTCGAATACCGGTATGAGTGGTGCTGATAATTCCTGTAATGCTATCTTCTGAAGAGAAACCGTTCTTTCCCATGATTCTGTATAAGCTTTAACCACTTTGTTGTACATTGGTGTCAGCCATTGATCGAATTTCTCAACCTGAGCAGCGTGATTTTCATCTGTGATCAGTTGGTCATTCGTCATACCTTCGTAAACCACTTTACCAAATGTACCTAAAGCTGTTGTCACAAATGTAAGTGGCCATCCTAACCTGACAACCTTTTCAGCGAAATCTTCCAAGCGGCTATTGAATTCTTTGGAATCTCTTAAGTTTGAAGCAATCATTTCAACAAACTCATGGCTTGTCTTAGTGAAAACCTGATCTGAAACGACTTGAAGAAACTTCTCATCCGCTTCATTCCTCATCCGTTCCATCCAAATACTAGTGATTTCTGATTTATTGTCGTGAATATAATCCGTGACTTCACTAAACATTTAGTTCTCTCCATTCTATCATATGAAATTTATCCTCAGTATTTATGGCGATTGATGTAACCCAATCTTAAAGTAGTTTACAACCATGAACGAAAAATGACGTAATTACTTTAATAGTAACAAATAAATATATAAAAGAAAAAAACTATGCCTTTTCGGGTATTTTTATTTCTTTCCTTTCCCATTATAAATTGTTTGCCTTGTTTTGTCATAAAATTGTCTATTTTTCCATTATCCAGTTTCTTCTTTCACGATAAAATCGGGCTTCAAAGGGTATTGGAAATAAAAAAAGCAAAACAAAAAGGCTCAATGATCAAGCTTTTGTTGATCAGCAAGCCTTCTGGTTTGCAGTAATATTGTCTCTATAGCATACGTGATAATGGATTCACACGAAGGACGGACTCATGAGTCAAAACTGGATCAGACCCACACTGATCTGCAGGGCGTCGTCCACTTTCTCCATCATCTCATCATCCAAATGTGTAATCTTATCGGTAAGACGTTGTTTATCAATTGTTCGAATCTGTTCAAGCAAGATAACGGAATCACGTTCAAAGCCATAACGTTTTGCATCAATTTCAACATGAGTAGGCAGTTTTGCTTTTTGAATTTGTGCGGTAATGGCAGCTACAATAATTGTGGGACTAAACCTGTTCCCTATATCGTTTTGAATAACAAGCACCGGCCGAACTCCGCCTTGTTCTGAACCTACAACAGGAGAAAGGTCTGCAAAATATACGTCACCACGCTTTACAATCAAAGGATTAACCTCCGCTTACTAAGCGTTCGACTGTATGTTCTGCCTCATATTCTGCTTGAATCGCTTCTGAAGCGATTGCCAGATTAATCTTCGCCATTTCCATATAGCCGCGTCTCATAGATTCACGTAATTGTCTCTTCTTACGCTCTCTTAAATACATTTTGGTTGCACGATAAATAAACTCATTGCGATTCACATTTTCTTGATCTGCAAAGCCGTCTAATTCTGTAACGAGCTGTTGCGGTAGACGAATTAAGATTTCTGTTGTTGCGCTGGATTCAGACACAAACTACACCTCCACCAATCACTACATACCGTTTCTGTTCATTAACATATTTATCATACCATCAAACACAGGGAATGAAAAGTTAATTTATCAATCTCTTCTATTATCCACCAGTTAGAATACTATTTATTCATTAAACGGGGCGTTATTTTCCTGTTGACCGTCCATACCTGTCGATAAGAGCTTATTCGACACTTCCGTCACTTCCCCGTTCCGGATGTAAATGCGCGGCACTCTTGTCGAGATGATGCAAGGGATCTCATAGTTGATGGTATCAAGCTTTCGGGCGATTTCATCCATCGTTATGGCGCCTTCATCCTGCTTGCCGATCAACGTGACACGGGTTCCGATCGGCAGGGATTCAGGTAGGCGGATCATACATTGATCCATACAGATCCTTCCAACAATTGGAACTCTCTTTCCGTCCACTAATACGTCCTGACCCTGTAATTTCCGCAGCCAGCCATCAGCATATCCAATCGGAATCGTCCCGATCCACTCCGATTCGCCCGTTTCATACGTAGCTCCATAACTGACTTTTTCCCCGGCTGCGAGTTCCTTTGTATGAATGAGTCTGGAATGAAGGGAAAAGACTTCCTTCAACGGAAATGGAAGTTCCGGTTTCATCTCAATCGATGGTGTGAGACCATACATGGCGATCCCCACCCGGACGGCATTAAAAAGGGTGTTCGTTTTCCTTAGAGTAGCAGCACTATTGGAAGAATGGATATATGCAGGAAGTGTTTCCAGTTGTTCAAGCATATACTCGAAGCGCCCCAATTGCTCGTCAAGATAGTCATCATTCAGTTCATCCGCCGTAGCAAAATGGGTAAAGATCCCCTCAAGCTTGAATTGGGGATGGAAACAGATATATTCCTCGATACCCTTTAATTCTTCGGAGGTGCGAACGCCTATCCTCCCCATACCGGTATCACACTTGATGTGGAGGTTTAAATGATCTTCTTTCGACAACTGTCTTTCAGCTTCCACAAGCCACTCCTTATGGAAGACCGTTAATGAAATGTCCAATTGAGAAGCAATCTTCACATCTTTTGGCCGTGTCGCCCCCAGGACAAGAATCGGAGCGGTGATGCCTCCCCTTCTCAAAGAAATCGCTTCATCCAGGAATGCAACGGCCAATCCATGCGCCCCTGCAGCGAGGGCAGTGAGAGATGTTTGAACATCCCCGTGTCCGTATGCATTTGCCTTTACAACGGCAAATACATTAACGTCATCCGGGATATGCCCTTTAATATTTTTTACATTTTCATATAAATGATCCAAATTGATTTCAGCCCATGTATCTCGAAAAAAATGCGTCTGGGTTTCCACTCTGTTCACTTCCTCATATCGTTACACAAAACATTGTCATTCTATTCAAGAATACCATGTATTATTCATATTATCATTGATTGTGGTGAATAGATTTTGGATTTTTAGCAGGAAGGAACACATCGACATGGGGTTTAATGGGAAAATGGGGCGATTTATGATTGGAGAGGGGACTTTGCGGTCAATTTGTGGTGGGAATTGCTTTATAACATGAAGAGGCGACCCTGATAGGACCGCCCCGATCATAAATATTATTTCACCATTGAACCTTGCACCGATTGTGCCACCATGACCATTTCGGAAGGAGTCAGGTCATTTGAAGCAAGCATATAATCCACACCATTATTCGTCCATCTGATGGATTGATTTGTCATGGCCGCTACAGTGAAACCGAGATCCACCAATTCCCCCTTAAGGGATGTAGACACGGTCATCGTAGGGACTACAGTCGTCTTTTCTTGAACGATCGTAAAGGATTTTTCACCATCATAGGTTAAGATGACTCGTTTCCCTGTATCCGTCGCCACTTCTTTTTCTTCTATTAATTCAGTACCGGTGATTTCTGACATCGGGTAAAGAACGGTGAATTCCGTATCTTCTACTGCAGCTGTTACTGGAACCTCAAGCCGTGCACCGGTCATATTTTTCTTCATATCGAAATCTTTTTTATCGAACGCGGCTTTCATGTCCATCTTTGAAAATTCCACTTTTACAAGCGGGTTTTGATCTGAATCCATGACATTTACAGAAGCAGGCGTCAGGTCTTTTTTGTTGAAAGCAATCTCCTGTGTAGGAAGCATCTGACTGTTCTGGTAACGTGTTTTCGTCGTGAAGACATAGTGACTCTTCGTTTCTTTGAAGGTCGCATCTTTGTCTTCTAACACATCTTTGACCAGGGATTCATACAAGTATGCCTGACTGCTGTTTTCTGGCCAGTTGCTTTGGAAGCGGAAGCTTTTATTCAGAGCCGGTGTCAGGACGAAGACTCCCTCATCATTACGCAGGATCATTTGGCTTTGATCTTTCGTAGCATTCTTTAAAGCTACACGATAATAATTAGGGTCATTATGCCATACTTCTACATCATAGGTTTGCGGTTCTTCTCCCACCTGCAGGGTCATCTTTGCATCTGCTTTGTACCCCTTCATATCTTCTACTTTTGCCTTAAGGTCCTTGGTTACATCTTCTTTCGATTGTTCTCCGCAAGCAGCGAGTGCAAGCACTGCCAACACGGCCATCACTAATATCACTAGCTTTTTCTTCATTTTTTCAACCCCTTTTGTCCCAGGATAAACGTAATTGAGAGAGGGGAAGGCCACCTGTCAAAGAATGGACGATCCTTGAAAGAATGCCCGGTTCCATTCGCCAACGAACCGCGATTGTTAAACAACTGGCCTTGTCTCTCCTATTGCACTACTGAATATATGAGACAACCTGAGGGATTATGCTAGTGAAGATGACAAGCATGAAATTTAATTACGCTTCAATGACGACCTGGGCTGCCGCAAACTCCCTGCTGTGAGTGATGGATAGATGGGCCTGGGTTCCTTCCGGTTTTGAAAAATAAGGCTTGCCGTTCCCGTCCTTACTGATTTCAATATCCCGAAACGAAAGCACCGTCCCGATCCCGGTCCCGTTTGCTTTGGCATAAGCTTCTTTAGCCGCAAAACGCCCAGCCACATACTCAATCCTGCGCCCTTCACTCAAAGAAAAGAACGTATCCTCTTCTCTTTCCGTGAGGATCCTCTTCACGAACTTCGGCTGCCGACCCAATAATTCCCGGATGCGTCCGATCTCTACAATATCCAACCCTATTCCTTTTATCATATGCGACTCCCCTTCTACTCTTGTCCTGTCCTGCATATTTTAATAATAAACTCTACTCGTGATTTTCATCATTTTCTTATACTATAGTACTAACGGTTATTTTTATGGGACGAAACAAGCCCATTTAGGAGGATACACTATGTTTGTACGAACGGAAAGTTTTTCTCAATTTCTACGATACTATCCTATTATCTCCCTGATCGTATTGATTCATATCGTCTTATACACCGTCAGCGCCCTTCCGATCTTCCCTCAATTGTGGGTGTACGAACAACTCGCTGGTGTGAATGTATTCATAAGGGAAGGGGAATGGTGGAGACTGATCACTCCGATCTTCGTGCATATGGGGTTTGCCCATCTATTATTCAACTCGTTTTCTCTTGTCCTATTCGGGCCGCCTCTGGAAAAACACCTTGGAAAAGCAAAGTTCCTTGCCCTTTACTTAGCATGTGGTGTATTTGCCAATATCATTACCTACCTGATCAAGCCGCTTACCTATAGCCACGTCGGTGCATCTGGGGCCATCTTCGGGCTATTCGGCTTCTATATTGCCATGATCGTCCTGAAAAATCATTTCATCACCAGAGAAAGCAGGCAAATCATCCTTCCCATCGTGATCATCGGGGTCGTCATGACCTTTATGCAATCAGGCATTAACATCACCGCTCATATCTTCGGATTGATCGCGGGATTTGTCATCGGATGGATATCGGGCAGGAAATAAGAAACATGCAAGAAGCGGCCAGGATCAACTGGCCGCTTCTTTATTTTATATACTATGGGAGAACCAGGAGGCAATCCTTTTCAGATCTTCTTTCTTAAGGTCTCTCACCTGGCTTGCATAACCCGCTGCTCCTGATTTTACCGTAGTCGTCAAACTCCCCAATCCTTTTCTCGACTGAAACCAGCTCTCTTTCGTATCAAGGGACTGAATCCGATTTTTCTTCATATACATCGTATTTTTCAATACCCCTCGATACCGCAAAGATAATTGTCCCCCATCGATTCTGAATCCACCTGCTCGGTATTGATAGTATCCGAGTACACCAAGAGGCAGGATCAAGAGGGCTGCCCAAAGACCGTACGGCCAGAAGAAATAGCTGGCAGCAGCGACAGGAACCAGCACCCAGGCAGATTGTCTGAACACATATCTTCTCATGGAACGGCCCGGCAGTCCGTTAAAATCATCTTGGAGGATATATTCAGGAAACAATCCATTTAACAACTCCGGTACCCTTTCCTTCTTTATGATCGGGAATAATTTAATACTCGCACTGTCTTTCTCTAAAACAGATCCACCTGCGTTCTCAATATGCACTGTGCAATACCCAATCAGCTGCCTGATGGGATTTTCCACGATCCGGATCCCTTGAACCCGGTTTAACGGGACCGTCATCTGCTTCTTTTCAAGCAGTCCTCTCGTTATGACGATATGATCATCCACTATTCTGATCTTAAAATCGCCATAAATGATAAACGTCCACACGATTGAGAGGAGCCATGCAAGGATCAGCCCTAAAAATACCGTCAATGCAACAATGAACACGCCACTTTTTATAAACACGGCCACTTCTTCATATACATCTTTATATGGAATGAGTTCATTAAATTGCGATAAAAATAACGCAACCCCCGAAATAATGACCCCTACTCCTCCCGAGGTTGCTGCTAGAACCCAGATGTCTTTGGTTCCAAGGGTGAAAAATGGTTCACCTTCTTGAATTGGAGCCTGCTCTAGAGAAGAATCCTCCGTCACGCTCTGACCCTTCTTCTCCCGATAAATCATCTGTTCTAACTCCAGCGCTTCCTCTTTTGAAATCGCGGTCAGTTCAGCTTCCGACTCTCTGGCATTTGAAGAGCCCGCTGTTTCGACCTTCACCTTTACAAGCCCAAAGGGACGGTGTAAAACACCTTCCGAGAAGTTCAGACTCTGGATCCGTTCAATCGGGATATACCGCTTCTTTTTCACAAACAGCCCATACTCTATCCTCAGTTCGCCTTCTTCAAGCCGATAGGTAAAACGGAGCCACTTAATAATTCCGAAAACAAGAACGATGACAAGGACAGCAGCCATGGAAAGAAGGGGCAAATAGTCCCAAAATCCATTCTTCTCCCCCCGATTGTTTATGACAAACAAAAATACGAATGGAACAATCAAATCTTTCAGCTGTTTAACAAAACTCGCCACTGCCGATATTGGATGAAGCCTTTTATGTTCAGACATCATCTTCCGCCACCCTCGCCAGCTGCGATATCGAATTCCTCAGGTCATCCGCTTCTTCCATGTCCAAAGCAGGAATCTCGTGGACGGTTGCTGCAGTGGATATGGTAATCGACGATAGCCCGTATCTTTTTAAGATCGGCCCCTGCACTGTATCAACATGCTGAACTCTCACCATCGGAACCAGGGTCCGTTTCACAATCAGGATTCCCCTCTGCAATTCAATTTCCTGTTCCCTCACTTCATACCGCCACCTCTTCCATTTGATGGTCGGAAGTAAAAACACGAATACATATGTAAAAAGGATTAACACAACGACTGATATTGCGGTCACCCATTGGGACCAGTCAAATATAAAAGTCAAAACTATGGCTCCCACTGCCAAGGCAGCCACGATCAACGATTCCAATACCCCGTATATTTTCCAAACTTTCAAAGCCAATGGCGATATTCTCTTTTGCGGTTCCCCAATCATTCAAATCCCCCTTCTCTCTTTACTAAATCTTACAGTAAATATACGTTTTGGAACAGAGATGGTTTCAGATTGTTGGGAGAATAAAATTTCATTACACCTACTTCACTATAAAAGAACTTTTATCAACCCATTCAATACCTTCCATTCCTTGCAGGTCCTCTACTAGCTTGAACAACGCATCGTCCTTTCTCTTCGCTTCGATCATACAATCAATTTCATCTACTGAACCTCTGATTCCATGTAAAAAGTCGATGAACATCCCGGGATCGATGAAATCAGCATGAGCCTTGTATTCTTCCAGGGACCGTGGACTGGATATATGCATTTTCACCGGCAACAGGGAGTGACTCCATGTCCCGACCACTCTTTCCCAATCCAGGAGCCAATCCCTTTCGTTATAGGCAAGATGGTGATGATAATCAAACACAAGTGGGATGCCAAGTTTCTCACACAAATATAGGGCATCCGCTGCACTGAACACCGTGTCATCATTCTCAAGAATGATCATCCGCTGAAGAGATACCGGCGTCAGCCCCCAATTATGTATAAATTGTTCAAGGGCCTTTTCTTTATCCTCATAAGCTCCACCTACATGTAAAACACAGCGATGGGTCGGATCAATTCCCATCCCCTTCAACAAAGCCTCATGCATCTTAAGCGTCTTCAACGTATTTTTCAGAACATCGACATCACTGGAATTCAGCAGAACAAAGTGATCAGGATGAAAACCCACCCTCATTGGATGAAGCTTCAGGTACTCTTCTATCGCTCCTAGCTCTTCCTTTAACGGAGAAATGAAATCCCATCCCTTCAATTCAGGATGATTCGCAAGGGGGATCAACTTTGAACTGAAGCGGAAGAAATGGATTTCATTCAGGACATTATGCTTTAAAAGCCTAAGGCAGTTTTGTAAATTGGACCGGGCAATCCGCTCTAATTTATGAATTGCTGCCTCCCTATCCTTTATGCCTGCGAACTGCTTATAGGTCATCGTTTGGGAGGGGGAAGCATTTTGAAGGTTCATGCTCATGGCTACATAGCCGAGTTTTACGAGTGTCATGGATAGGACTCCTTTTTTTGGATTAGTATGTGCGCTCTGGTGGGGAATTATCTTTTGGGTTTTGAATAGTTCACAGATTTCGTCCCTCCCTGAGTTTCATATTGAAGGGATTTTAACATTTTATAGGCTGTATTTCTTGAGTTAAGATGGAGGAAATTTCTTAGTTCGCTATTGGTTAGGTGGTTGTTTAGGAGTAAGAAGTATTCGTGGATTGCTTTGATGTGCGCAGTCTTAGAGGAGTAGCGGCACTTAGGGCAGGACCAGGAAGCACTGACTCTGATCATGGGGATGTGGGGGCAGTTTCCACAGCGTACACCGGTGAGGATGTCGATTTTTGTCAGGGAGTAGGCAGTTAAGATGTCAATGTCAGGGTCATGATGATACTTCAATATGAGCCTCTTCATTTTTAGAAGTTCTTTATCTGTCACGGTCGAGGTTGGATGTTTTTCATTCAATTCCTTTATCTTATCGATGATTTTTTGAGCATGGATAATCTGTTTATAGGGGTCTTCCGGCGCCGGGGATCCGGTGTAATTTCCGTCTTGTTACATAAATTGGAGTTCAACACTCTCCCTCCGACCACCCATACCACTTCCCAAACGTACACCAACAAAAAAAACACGACAACCCCTAAAGGTCATCGTGTTCTATCTATCTAATCATGAATTGTTATAAGATTTACGTTTGCTTGAAGATTGTGGTCTGCCGCCGCCTGTACGGTTGCGATCTCCGCCACGGCTTCCGCCTCCGCGATTTCCACCGCCGCTGCGTGAAGATCCACCGCGACTTCCGCTGCGAGCTCCACCTTTGTATCCACCGCCGCGATTTCCGCCGCCACGATTTCCACCTCTTGATGGTAATGGACGCTCTTCCGTGATTTCTACAGGAGTAGTATCCGGCTCTTTCGTCAATACACGAATCGCTGCAGCTACTGCTTGAACAGGATCGTGATCTCCAAGGAATTCTTCCGCTAATGGATAGTATTCTTTAAGATCGCTTTCCTTCGCAGCTTCAACCAGCTTCTCTAGTGCCAGGCGTTGCTGACCTTCAAGTGCTTCGTTTATGCTAGGTGGCTTAAGGGCCGTCATTTTCTTCTTCGTTGTTTGTTCAACGATCTTCAGGTAACCCATTTCTCTTGGTGTAACAAAAGTGATGGACATACCTTTCTTACCTGCACGACCTGTACGTCCGATACGGTGAACGTAGCTTTCAGGGTCTTGAGGAATATCAAAGTTGTAAACATGCGTTACGCCTGAGATATCTAATCCACGGGCAGCAACGTCTGTTGCGATCAGGATATCGATGCGTCCTTCTTTGAATTTCTTAAGGACCGTCATACGACGGGCTTGAGAAAGATCTCCGTGAATACCTTCTGCAAGGTAGCCGCGGATGCTAAGAGCACGCGCTAATTCGTCTACTCTACGTTTTGTACGGCCGAATACAATCGCAAGTTCCGGTGATTGTACGTCGATTAAACGTGAAAGTGTGTCGAATTTTTCTTTTTCACTTACTTTAGTGAAGTATTGTTCGATATTCGAAACCGTTACTTCTTTTGATTTCACTTTGATTACTTCCGGCTCTGTCATAAAGCGATTTGCAATGCGACGGATCGGATCCGGCATTGTTGCAGAGAATAGAAGTGTTTGTCTTGTGCTTGGCACAGTCTCAAGGATGCTTTCGATGTCTTCGATGAAGCCCATGTTCAGCATTTCGTCTGCTTCGTCAAGTACTAGTGTTTCAACGTTTTCAAGTTTGAGTGTTTTACGTTTGATATGGTCAAGTAGACGACCTGGTGTACCCACGATGATATGAGGATTCTTTTTCATCGCGCGGATTTGACGTTGGATGTCACTTCCTCCATAGACAGATAACACGCGAGCACGCTTGTCGGCGCCGATACGATATAACTCTTCAGAAACTTGGATCGCAAGTTCACGAGTTGGTGCAATGATAAGAGCTTGAACGTTAGGATTTTTTACGTCGATTTTCTCGATCATCGGAATTCCGAATGCTGTTGTTTTACCTGTTCCAGTTTGTGCCTGACCGATAATATCTTTACCTTCTAAACCTACTGGAATCGTACTTGCCTGAATTGGTGTCGCTTCTTCAAAGCCCATACGTTTAATTGATTTCAACGTAGTTGCGCTTAAGTTTAAATCTGCAAACTTAGTCAATGTTACATTCTCCTTTAATTTACATCTTTTATAACTAATCAATATCTGATTATATTTTTAGGTCGGAACGAAATCTTACCCACCGAAAGACTTCGGTATCTAATCTAAAACCGTCTATATGAGATGTTTAGTTTTATGTTTGGTACAAAAAAATACACTCTTCAAAATAGAAGAGCTAGCACGTCCAACAAAATAAGAACTATGTTGTAGTTATGTTACCACTTCTAGAAATGAATTTCAATCTAATGTCAAATAGTCAATCTATTCACTTTGCAGGAATTGGTAGATCTTATCAAAAAGATCGTGCTTATCTTCACTATGACATATCAAGTGTTTGGCTTCAGGGGAATAAAATAGGTTTTTCTTTTTTGAGGAAATAGTCTCATATATATATTTCGCAGCTTTAGGGGGGACTATTCCATCATTCTCTCCTTGGGCGATAAAGGTTGGGATGCTCACCTTTTGGAGGAGCGGACGAGCGATACGGACGACTTTCCTGAATTCGTATGTCGACAGGATCGGGGTTTGGGTCACTTTGAATTTATACCGTTTGTACAGCTCGTTTTCCATTATATTTCCTTGTATTCCTTCTATGATCAAACTTCCAATATCTTTCAGTAACTGTTTAACATTTATATAGTAAGCTGCCGCGCTTAACAGCACGAGCTTATCTATATCATACTTCACGGAAAGATAGGAGGCAATCAATCCACCCATTGAAAAACCGATTACGTATACTTCGTCACATGTATCCAACAGGGCTTGCAGCTCGGACTCAGCATGTTCAATCCACTCGATATGCTTAATCCCTTTCAGCTCAAGAGTTTCCCCATGACCCGGAAGAGTCGGCACGACGATTTCCCAATCGGTTCTGTCCTGGAGGAATTCAGCCAGGGGTTCTACTTCAAAAGGACTCCCTGTGAAACCATGGATTAGTAAACAACCGATCATGTTATCCCCACTTACTTAGTAAAAGGTAGGGAGCGAGCCACGCTCCCGACATATACAAGCTCATTTTGCTCATTTGTATAAAAGTTTAAACTTATGCCTTTAATCCTTCAATGATTTCTTCCAGTTTCATTCCTCTTGAAGCCTTAAATAGAATTAATTCATCCCCTTTTATCAAGGAAGACAGTTCAGTTGTCAAACTTTCTTTATCCATAAAAGAGTGAACGCGTTCTTCTGGGAAATTCTCGAGAGCGCCTTTTGCGATGAACGCTCCAAGCCGTCCAAATGTAAACACTTGCTGAACCTTTTCCTGATCGATCAAGCGTCCAATCTCTTGGTGGAATTCTTCTTCGTCATCTCCAAGTTCGAGCATATCACCCAGGACGAGGATTTTTGTACGGAATCCTTCGAGCTCTGACACAAGTCCGATGGCCGCTTTCATGGAAGTCGGGCTCGCATTATAAGCATCGTTGATGATGCTTTCGCCTTTCTTCCCTTCCAACATTTCCATCCTCATCTGAGTCAGCTTCAATGACTGCAGGCCTTCTTTCATTTCCTCCACGCTGAGTCCGAAATGACGTGCGATCAGAATCCCTGCAAGGGCGTTATGGATATTATGCTGTCCCAATACTGGCAGGAAGAAAGTCTCACCTTCAGCGACAGAAGTTTCAAAATAACTTCCTTGATTATTCATTTCGATTTTTGTCGGGTAAATCGTATTGGATTCACTTCTTCCGAATGTCTCCACGTGATTCAGGTCTAGTTCCCGGACGCGTGATTGCAACAGCGGTTCATCTCCAAAATAAGCAAATAACCCATCCGGCTTCAGACCTTTTACAATTTCAAGCTTGGCTTTGGCGATGCCTTCCCGTGAACCGAGATCCTGAAGATGAGATTCTCCGATGTTCGTGATGATGGCAGCATCAGGCTGTGAGATGTTAGACAAAAGTTCAATTTCCCCGAATCCGCTCATCCCCATTTCAAGTACCACCACTTCAGAGTCCTGTGGAAGAGAAAGGATCGTTAAAGGCAGACCGATATGGTTATTGTAGTTCCCTTGGGTTTTATGAACACGATATTTCACGGAAAGAAGATTGGCCACAATATCCTTGGTGGTCGTTTTGCCATTGCTTCCCGTAATCCCGACTACCTTTAAGTCAAGCTCGTGACGGTACTGGTTTGCTAAAGACTGAAGAGCAACAAGCGGGTCTTCCACCACGATGACCGGAATATCCTCCGGGGGTTCAGGGACATTGATATCCCATAAGGCAGCGGAGGCTCCATTGTCGATCGCCTGACGGACGAACTGGTGACCGTCGACATTTTCTCCTTTAAAAGGAACAAACAGGTTGCCACTCTCAATTTTTCTTGTATCGATGGAAACGCCTTTCACGACTACTGAGTCAAATGTAGAAAGATCATTTTTCACATCGAGCATAGTACATATTTCTCTAATCGTCTTCTCGAACATTCGCTTTCTCCTTTTACACATTTTTCCGTCCAAATAGAGCAGGGACTGCCCCTAGACGGTGAATCCCCTGGTCAGTCCCACTCCTGCGTTGCCTACATTGTATGTTTAATCGTTTGTTTGTCTTGATAGCGTTCCAATCCAAGCTCCACGAGTTTCCCGATCAGGGTAGGATAATCAACTCCCGTATGCTTCCAGAGAAGCGGGAACATGCTGTACGGTGTGAAACCTGGCATCGTGTTCACTTCGTTCATATAGATTTGACCATCTTCCGTTAAAAAGAAGTCCGCACGTACAAGCCCTGAACAATCCAGGGCTTTGTATGACTGAATCGCAATTTCCTTCATTTCATTGTAGATGCCGCCTTCTACTTCTGCAGGGATGATGAGGGCTGTATCCCCATCTTCATATTTGGCTTTATAATCGTAGAAATCTTTCTTAGGTACGATTTCTCCTGCCACGGAGCATTCCGGCTGATCGTTACCAAGTACGCCAAGCTCGATTTCCCGTGCCTTCACGCCTTCTTCAATGATGATCTTACGGTCAAATTGGAACGCTTCTCTGAAGGCAGCCGCTAATTCCTCACGGGACGTACACTTGCTGATCCCGACAGATGAACCTAAGTTGGCAGGTTTCACGAAGCATGGGTAACCAATCACTTCTTCCACCTGTTTATATGCAGATTCCGGGTTCCCCTTCCACGTGCTGCGGATGAACCACGTGTAGTTGACTTGAGGAATGCCAGCCTGAGCAAATAGATTCTTCATGATGACTTTATCCATTCCGGCAGATGAAGCAAGGACACCGTTTCCTACGTATGGAAGATTCAACAGCTCAAGCATGCCTTGAACCGTACCGTCTTCACCATTTGGTCCGTGAAGCAATGGGAAGATCATGTCATATCCTTCAGATTCAGAAGGAGCGATGGACGTACTCAACGCATTAGGAGAGATCTCTTCGCCATGCTTAAACTGCAATGCTTTCACATCTTCAACGGGAGCATTCAATTGTGGTCCTTTTATCCAATTACCTTCCGTCGAAATAAAAATAGGGTGGATTTCATATTTATTTAAGTCCAGGGCACCTATTACGGCCTTGGCTGTTTGCAGGGATACATTATGTTCGGCAGATTTACCGCCGTACAGTAAGCACAACTTCGTTTTCATGTATTTCGTTACCTCCAATATTCACAATAGATGTTTCTATTTTATCACTTTCACCGGAAAGGGAAAGAATGATTCCTTTGGAAAATAAAAATTACCACATTTGTCTTGATTCAAATGGCATCCGGGAAGATTGCCCATTATATATGTATGCAAACGAAAACCAGTCCGGCGACAATTCTTTCAATTATTATTCAGAATACACTTAAGATTTCGCCTATTTGAAAAGCTATTAAGTTATCACACTATTAGGTGTATAATCCTCGTATTAAAAACATTTGTACTTTTAAGGAGGACACCCAGATGAGAAAGTTCGGTCTACTGCCTAAGATCCTATTAGGTATTGCGTTAGGTATTGTCATTGGAGCATATGCGCCAGAATGGTTTGTCAAAATCTTTGCTACATTTAATGGACTGTTCGGTAATTTCCTCGGATTTGCGATTCCATTGATCATCATCGGCTTTATCGCTCCGGGGATTGGCTCCATGGGTAAAGGCGCAGGAAAACTCCTGGGATTGACCACTGCCCTTGCATATGGTTCCACTGTGTTAGCCGGTTTACTCGCCTTTACAGTTGCGAAGTCTATTTACCCAACTTTACTCGCTAATCAAACGTCCCAATCATTTGAAAATCCCGAAGAAGCTCTTCTTAAAGGTTTCTTCACTGTGGACATGCCCCCGATCATGGGCGTGATGTCAGCACTTCTCATCGCATTCACCATTGGACTGGGGATGGCCGCCATTAAAGGGGATACCCTTCAAAAAGGTATGGATGAATTCAGAAACATCGTAGAACTCGTCATTGAAAAGATCATCATCCCGCTTTTACCGATTCATATCCTTGGCATCTTTGCCAATATGACCCAAGGTGGACAAGTCAGTGCCATTATGTCTGTATTCGCGAAAGTATTTATAATGATCATTCTTTTACACCTTGTCTTTTTAGTCGTTCAATATACAGCCGCAGGTACACTGAGAAAGCAAAACCCGCTTTCCATGATGAAAGGGATGCTCCCTGCTTACTTCACGGCACTCGGAACGCAGTCTTCTGCTTCAACGATTCCGGTGACCCTTGAGCGATCGAAGAAAATCGGTGCGAGAGAACGGATCGCCGACTTCTCTGTTCCGCTTCTCGCCACGATTCATTTATCAGGAAGCACTATCACCCTTGTAAGCTGTGCCATGGCCGTTATGTTCATCCAGGGTGAAGCACTGCAGTTCACTCAGCTGTTCCCGTTCATTTTGATGCTCGGCATCACGATGATTGCAGCACCTGGTGTACCCGGGGGAGCCGTCATGGCAGCCCTTGGATTACTTGAAACGATGCTTGGATTCGGACCGACTATGACGTCCCTCATGATTGCCCTTTACCTTGCACAGGACAGCTTCGGAACTGCCTGCAACGTAACAGGTGACGGTGCCATCACATCCATCGTCGACAAATTGACCCAAAAGAAAAAAGCACGGGTATCCTCAATCAAAGCAAGTTAACCAAACAGAGGTCCGTCCCTCACATCAGAGGGACGGACCTCTGTTTTTCCCATGATCTATTCTGATAATTCCGGCTATTTTCTGTATAATGGAAATAATAACACATGAAAGGAGTGCTCATGAATTGAAATCAACCGGTCAGCGTGTAACACTTAGAAAAATAGAAGAGAGAGACCTTCCCCGTCTTTGGGACTATATTTACGGAGAGCCTTCTCCAGAGTGGAAAAAATGGGACGCCCCTTATTTTGAACATAAATACGTCCCCCTTGAAGAGTATATGGAGTCATCCATCCGGAATAAAAGTCGCAGCGATGAGTTCCAACGGATCATCGAGGTCGACGGGACCATCATCGGAACGGTCGGATACTACTGGGATTACGAGCCCACCAGATGGCTTGAAGCAGGAATCGTCATATACGATCCGGCATACTGGAACGGTGGATATGGAACCGAAGCCTTATCCCTCTGGGTCGATCACCTCTTCACTACGAAGGAAATCGGACGGGTCGGCATCACGACGTGGTCAGGGAATGAACGGATGATGAAGGCAGCCGAGAAAATCGGGATGCAGCTTGAAGGACGCATGAGAAAATGCCGGTATTACAATGGCGTCTATTACGACTCCATCCGTATGGGTATGATACGGGAAGAATGGGAAGAAAAGCGCTCTCACTAAAAGGAGATCCACTATGAAAACAATCATCTTAGTCGGTGGTGGACACAGCCACCTCCACTGCATAAAAAAGTGTCAACACCAGGAGGAAAACGTGAAATGGGTCCTCATCTCACCTTCCCGTTATCAATATTATTCAGGAATGTTCTCCGGGTATACAGAAGGAATCTATTCATTGGAAGAAACCCGGATTGATTTAAAGAACTTGTGTAAGGACGCCGGATGTGACTTTATCGAAAGCACGGTTCTCTCCATCGATCCCGATCAGCAGCATCTGTTAACAGACAAAGGGGAGATTTTCACCTACGACTTTGTTTCATTCGACATCGGCTCCCGAAATGACTCGATGGAGATCAAAGGCTTACAGGAGCACAATCTGCCAATCAAACCAAATTACCGGTTCCCCGAGCAAATCGGGAAACTGCATAATAGCAGGAAGACTGTCTTTATCGGGGGTGGAGCAGCGAGTATTGAAATGGCTTTATCCTTGAAAGCATGGAAGGTGGACAAGGGTTATGGAGATCATTCGATTACGGTCGTTCACTCTTCTCCACTTTTAGAAAAAGCCGGTTCCTTTTCGTCTAAAAAGATGACGGGTATCGCCCTTTCAAAAGGCATCGACTTGCATCAGGGACGTGTGATGAAGGTAGAAGGGGCCCAACTGTATACAGATAAAAGTGAGATCCTCGATTTTGAAGAAGTGATTTTCTTAGGCGGACCCAAAGCACCGCCCCTATTCGGAAGCAGTGTATTGCCGACAGATGAACAAGGATATCTGCTCGTGAACAGCTACCTTCAATCAGTGGAATACCCAAACGTGTTTGGAACCGGGGACTGCGCGACTTTACAAGACTTCCCCCACCTCCCCAAAAACGGGGTCACGGCTGTCAGGCAAGGACCTGTATTATGGAGAAATCTGACCGGTGCAGCGGCTGGTGGCAAGATTGTCCCCTTTGAACCACAGAAACGATATCTGGCGATTCTGTCTATTGGGGATAAGCGCGGCTTCTTAACCTACGGATCCTTTTCTTTGGTCAGTGGTTGGGCGTGGCTGTTAAAGAACTGGATCGATCGGCGGTTTGTAGGAAAATATGGGGAGTGAGCGTTAAGCAGCTTACCCACAAAAAACACGACTGCCTCCCAGCAGTCGTGCGCTCTAAACACCTTATCTAAACAATTCCACATACTTCTTACTAATCACAGGCAATACCCCATCGAACAGTTTCTCTCTCCAGTACAGGTCCGCTGTCTGCTGGACGGCCGCTGCGTGATTCGGGTAAGGGTAGACCATATTGGAAAGGGCACCGATCCTGCTTCCCTTTTCCATTGCGAACACGACCGGCTGCATCCAGTCACCTGCACCGGAACCGACTGCGTGAGCACCAAGGATCTTGCCTTTTGGGTCTGTGATGATTTTGACGAGTCCCTCCGTCCGCTGGTCTGCCACGAACCGGTCGACCTCATCTAAAGTCTTCTTATAGACCTTGTATTCCATTCCTTTTTCCGCCGCTTCTTCCTCCGTCACGCCGATATGAAAGATCTCAGGTGTCGTATAGGTTGTCCACGGCAGCTTGTTATAGGAAACATTTCGTTTCAATCCGAATACGGCATTTTGAACGACGAGCTTCCCTTCCATTCCGGCACCGTGTGTGAAAGGATATCGTCCATTCACGTCTCCTATCGCAAAAATATGGGATTGATTCGTTCTTAATTCATCATTCACTTCGATGAATCCCCGGTCGTCGGTCTCCACTCCTGCAGCAGAAAGATTCAAGGATTCCGTACCCGGCTTGCGACCTGTCGCGAGGAATAAAAGGTCCCCCTTAACCGATTGCTCTTCTCCATCTTTCACGTAATGAACCACTTTCTGTCCATCCCGCTTTGCCACACGTTTGATTTCCGCTCCATATATAAACTGAATATCCTTTTCCAATAACCCGGTGGCCACTTCACGAATTTCCTTATCTTCTTTCACCAGGACTTCATCGTGCTGCTCAAGTACAATGGCTTCAGAACCTAAATGGGAGAAAGCCTGTGCCAGTTCAAGACCGATGGGGCCTCCACCTATGAATATCACCCTGCGAGGCAATTCATCCACTTCAAATACGGTTTCATTCGTATGGTATTCAACATCTTCCAGTCCTTCGATTTCCGGGATAAGGGGACTTGATCCTGTTGCCACCACAATCCTCTTCCCGGAGATCCTGTCTTCTTTCTCCACCAATATTGTATGGGGATCAAGGAACTCGGCTCCTCCGAAATAAATATCGACCCCGAGTTCCAGGAAGCGGTCGGGATCATCGTGCTGCTGGATGTGAGAAATGGCTCCTTTGACTCTTTCTCTTATCTTCTTCATATCGACAGTACCCTTTGTATCAAATCCATAATCCCCACCGGCACGTATGGTCGCCACTTCTCTTGCAGATTGGATGAAAGCCTTGGACGGGACACAGCCAAAGTGAAGGCAATCCCCGCCCAGGAGGCCGCTTTTTTCAATTAGTGCCACTTTAGCTCCCAGGGAAGCGGCACCTGAAGCGACGGTCAATCCGCCGGCCCCTCCTCCTATGACAATTAAATCGTATTGTTCCATCTGAATCTCTCCTTATGAAAGTAATCGTTTCGCTTCTAGAAATCGTTGGATACCCGTGTATAACTCCACTGCAAAAAACAGGAGAGTGGTCCACAGGACAATGGATGGAAATATCATCATGAGGCTGAACAGGATGAATCCTTCCGTTCTCTCGGCCAGTCCTGCCTGATAATAGAATGACTTCATGCCCTGCTTCTCTGATACAGCTCCCACGGTCAGGAAAATGGTCATGGAAATGATGATGGAGACACTGAGTAAAAGGAGGGCCCACATGATGTCAGGGTGCAAGAAGGCAACTCCGAGGATGACACTGATTTCAACGATCCGATCAAACGTTACATCCATGACCGTTCCAAAGGGAGACGGTTTCGTCAATCGGGCCATGGTTCCATCCACGGCGTCCAGGAATCCTGACAGCCATAATAAGAGGACGGCCATGCTCGGGAAACCCAGGTAATAGACCAGACCTGTCATAGAACCCACGATGAAGGCGGTGACCGTCACTTGATTGGCCGTTAATCCTTTGTTAAGGAACAGACGCGCCGTCCCCTCTATACTTGGCTGCACCCACTTACGGGCATGCGTGTCTAACATGTACTTCCCATCCTTTACTTATCTTCTTTGCCCGATAATCCAAGCCATGCTTTCATCTTCTTCTTAAAAATGAGTGGTACGATGATCATGGCCAGGAAAAACGCAATGGCAATATATAAATTCGTCCGATCTTCTCCTACCAAGCTTGACCCCAGAAAGACATAGCCAAACGTTCCTGGTAATATTCCGATGGCTGTGGCGAGAATGAATGGAAGGTATCTCACTTTCCCCATTCCGGCCAGGTAACTGATCAAATCAAAGTTCAAGAACGGCACCAGACGCAAAACAAGGACATAGATGAAGCCGCTCTCCTCCATCTTTTCCCGTATTTTCACGATGCGTGGCGATGGTCTTTTTAACAGTTTCGCCCCCAGTATGCTTGCTGCATAATAGGCAACCGTCGCACCCCCCAGTGCCCCCAATACAATATAAAAGAAGCCTTCCATGGCACCGAAAGCAAGACCTGCCGAGAACGATAGGATGGAAGCCGGGAAAAGGATCAAGGGGCGGACGGTATAGACGACAATAAAGACAATCGGGGCCCAAATGCCGAATGACACAATCCAATCCCTGATATCATGGGGCTTTACATGAAAGAAGTTACGGCTGAGCCACATGAGGAACAGTAATATCGCGATGAATAGAAAGATCTTGCCGATTTCCTTCTTCTTCAATGTTCTTCCCTCCTATTCCTCATTCTGAAACGTTTGAATGTTCTCTCCCTTGGCATATAGCCAAATCTTTTCGTGGGAAGAGGCTCCTTCAAGGGGGAGGTTGAGCTTCTGTTGCAGCTCTTCCATCCATACTTCATGGATATTGGTTCCTGCCACAAACAGCTTTTGCAGCACCGTCCCCTCCCAATTCGGATAAGGTAGATCATGTCTGGAGGAACTTACACACAGATGGGTAGCATGAATGAATTGTCTTCGGGGCAGGGTGAGTCCATCACTCATGAAAGAAGCGACAAAGGAAGTCCCGGGGCGGTAATAGATTTCGTCCGGTGTCCCGATTTGCTGGAACCGGCCTTCGTGTAACACTGCCACCCGGTCTCCCATCTCATATGCTTCATCACGGTCATGGGTGACGAACAAGACTGTGGTCCCTTCTTCTTTAAATACGTTCAAGACCCACCTCCTCAACTCTTTCCTCAGTTGCAAGTCGAGACTGCTGAATGGTTCGTCTAAGAGTAACAGCTTCGGCTTCAGAATGAGGGAGCGAATAAGGGAAACCCGCTGCTGCTGGCCGCCCGACAGCTCAGAGGGATAATGATGCATGACTTCACCTAAACCGACTCTTTGAATATAGTCTTTCGCACTCCTTTTATTTTCATGTTTCTTATTCCCCCTCATTTCCAACCCGTACATGACGTTTTCAAGAACATTCATATGAGGGAATAACAAGGGCTGCTGAGAGACCATTCCGATCGGTCTGTTTTGAGGTTTGGTTAAAGAAATATCGTTACCATCTATTAATACCTTTCCCTTTGTAGCAGATTCTAAGCCTGCGAGAATCCGCAAAAAGGTTGATTTCCCTGAACCCGATGCCCCTACGAATGAGAGGATCTCCCCCTTTTTCAAGGAGAAGGTTACATCCTTCAAAATCTCTTTCTCTTTAAAGGTTTTCGACACTCCCTGGATATCTATAAATGAACTCATTGCTTCTTCCTCCCTCTTAGATGCTGGTAAGGGAGTGTTAATTTCAAACACCCCTCAAGTATGATGTATAAGATGATGGGAATAAGGGCGAACACGATGGAGAATGCCGCCATGACCGCTTCATCTGCCGTATCGGTAAATGGGTAGTAGACCATTGCAAGGGTTACGACGTTCCCACCGCCTATGATTGCCGTCAGGACATATTGACTTAAAGAGATGACAATCGTCAGGAACAATACGCTGCGGATGCTTGGAAGGAGCAGGGGTAATTCGATATGGTATACGCGATTGATAGCACTTCCTCCAAGGATGATTGATTGTTCGAGTAATTTCGATCCGATCCGCTCATAGCCTGTTTTAAACATTTTTATGCTGTAAGGAATCGTCGGTACTAAATGAACGAGGGCAACCCCGATCCAGTGATCGGAGAGGCCATAACGTATAAAGGTAATATGAAGTCCGATGGCCACGACCAAAACGGGAATGAACAGAGGCAGCATCATGAGCGCTTCAATCACCGATTTCCCCCTGAATGAAGAAAAGGAAAGCACTTTCCCCCCAGTGATACCGATCAGAAGATTGAGACTCAACACGACTACTGCAATCCACACCGACACCCCTACTGAATTCAGAAATTCTCCTTCGTTCATCAAGAGTTCCCACGCCCTTACGCTTGGTTCACCTCGAGTAGAGCTCCCCCATGCCACTTTCCCGTAAAAGCTTTTATACACTAAAAAGAAGATGGGAAAGATAAAAAGGATAAAAGATATGCTATAAAATAACGTTTTTCTCATCATGACACCTCTAATTCCCAATTCCTTTCGTGATGTGCATCCGTTTCTTGTTCGTGATATAAAGAACGATCCACATGAAGACCCCGATGCCGAGTCCGGTCATGACAAGTGAGGCAAACGCTAATGGACGGTCACTCCAGTTACCGCTATAAAACCAGTCGTATGCAAGGATTGCAAGCATCTGTGGAGACGTTACCCCCAGCAACTGTGGAACTTCAAAGCTGGTAAAAATAAAAGCAAAAAGAATGGCCCCGGTTTCGATGAGGACAGGATAGATAAATGGCCATTCTGCCACTCTGAACGTTTGATAGGAGCCAGCTCCCAACAAAGAAGCGACCTCTTTATACCCTTTGGGCATAGTCGCATACACGGGTAACAGCATCAACGTCACAAAGGGAACTTCTTTCCACACATACGTCAACATGATTCCGAGCCCATTCCGGTCCTGTACCAATATGGGAAATTGACTGCGGTCGTCAATCCAACCGATCATCCCGGCAATATGTGAGAAAAAGCCGCTCTGATTAAAGAGTAAGTAGACGAGATACGCCCATACAAAATGGGGGACGAGCATCGGGATCCACACCAGCAGTTTATGTCCGGTTTCCTTTAACAATGGAGAGAATGCCTTGACGATACCCAAGCCAATGAAAAGGGACAGGATCGTCGAGACCACGGTCACTGTCAGGCTGAACGGGACGGATGCGATAAAACGATTTTGTTCAAACAATTCCCGGTAATGTTCGAATGTAAAGCTTCCCCCGCCCCTTACACTTTCCAAAATCGCAAGGACGATCCCGAGGCCGGGAATCAGGAGGAAAAAGAGGACTCCAGGCAGGAGAAGAAGTGCGTTATTGGCTGGCCACTTCACGGATCCAATTCTCCTTCAGCCATTCAACATAAGCAGCATCAAGCTCACCCTTGAAGTTTTCTTCAAGCTTTGAGGCTTCCAATACGCTTTCACCGCGATCGATCTCCATGAATTTCTTCCTCCACTCCTCATCAAGCTTGTCATAGGAAATAGCTGAACTCTCCCCCCAATAATCCGGTTTCAGCTTCTCATACTGCGCTTCCGGGGACAGGAACCCATTAATGGCAACCATGGCACCTTCTTTATTGGGACTATTGAAAGGAATGGCAAGGAAATGAGTATTCCCGATCGACCCTATGTCCTTTAATATGAACGACTTCGTGCTTTCCGGAAACACGCCATCCTTGATCAGATGTTCCGCCCTTGCTTCGTTATATCCCATCGTCATCCACACCTCTTCCTGACTGAACAGCTTATCAAGATCCGTCAAGGTGGATGGATACGTCTCCCCTTTTCTCCACAGGTAAGGCTTCATGGAGTTTAATTCGTCCCACACATCCGCTCCAATCTCCTCCGCCTTTTCTTCATCAAACCCGTTCCTGGCCAGATTCGAATCCGTTTTGGCATAAAGAAGATGTCTAAGAAACGCATTCCCAGTGAAATCACTTGGATTCGGATAGGTGAATTTCCCGGGATTCTCTTTCATGAATGTTTTCAAATCTTCAAAGGTAGCCGGTGGATTTTTCACTTTTTCACTATTATAGAAATAAACGAATTGAACTTTACCCCAAGGGGCTTCAAACCCTTTTGTTTCCGTTCCGAAGTCATATTGAAAGGCGTCGCTGTCCATATCATAGTATTCGTTGTAGTTAGGCAGTTTGTCCGTGAAGGAACCTGCCAACAGATCTTGTTCTTTCGCATTTTTAAAATTTTCACCGTTGATCCAGACGATGTCGATCGTCCCCTCTTTTTTTCCTGCCCGTTTCTCGGTTTGCAGCTTCTGCAGGATTTCAGGCGTGTCTAAAGGTACCCGGTTCAGTTCGATATTGTTCTTTTCTTTTAACATGGGGGCCATGACTTCATCGATATATCGGTTGATCCCCTCGTCTCCTCCCCACATAAACATATTCACTTTGGTCCCTTTTGCTTTCGACGTGATCGTTTCCCACTCTTCATCAGGAATTTTCACGCTACCATTTGCATTTGACGAACCGCAAGCCGATACTAATAGTAAGGAAAATGCGCTTACAATCGCTAACCATATTCTCATCCATCATGCTCCTCTGCGCTTTTCTATAATTATATAGTACTAAACCGTATAATATAAAAAAGTAATCTGCCTTACATATGTAAATGAATGTTCGAATTGTGAGTGAGAGAAACTAGAAGCGCACGTCCCCCATGCCTTCCGAGCTCATATTCTCAGGAGGCTTGTAACCTTTTTGATCAAACTCTGTCTAATACAGTAAGGAGGTGACTCTAGCGTGAAGCGATTCATGATGATGATAATCATTCTAATAGCGGGAATGGCCGGCTGTGGAACAGCTGATGAAAACGACAGCCAGCCGGTAAAAAAAGAGACCGAACAGGGAGCGGGTGAAGATATTTCTGTACAGAAAGGAATTGTAGCAGGCGAAATGGAACCTTCATTAACCAAGAAAGATGCTGATGGTCAAAGTGTATATGTATATAGTGTGAAAAACCAAACAGAGCAGGAGAAAACATTTTCTTTCTCCTCTGGCCAGACAATCGACTATGAACTGCGAAACGAAAAAGGCGAAATCGTTTATAAAGATTCAAAGAATAAAATGTACACACAGGCACTACAGGAAATCACTGTGAAGCAAGGGGAAGCGTTTTCTCGTGAAATTGTCCTCCCGAAGGTTGAAAGCGGCTCTTATACATTGACCGTCTGGATGACCGCCAAGGGAGATCAGGACTATAAAACGACGGCAAAGGTAGTGGTGGAATAAGGATACAAAAAAGGATTAATCTCGGGCGGGGCACGGCGAGATTAATCCTTTTCTGTGTAAACGGGGATAGATCCACTGAGAGAGATGCGTTCAGGCGTCACGATGCACTTTCTTCCGAAAAACCTGACACCGCGCACTGCGGCTTCTTCCATGACCAGGGAAAAATGAGGATCGATTTCAGGAGCGGAAGTGATTCCCCGCAGATCTGTACGCTGGGCAATGAATAAGACCGCTGTTTGATAGCTTCCCTTCATCTGCAAATAGGTCAATTCCTCTACATGCCTCGCTCCCCTTGCTGTGACGGCATCGGGAAATTTACCTATTCCGTCCTCGACCATCGTGACACTTTTGACTTCGAGTAGTAACTTTTCATCATTTTGTTTATGTTGGAGCAGGAAGTCAAAGCGTGAACCTCCCACCTTATATTCGGCTTTTTCCAGGCGCCAATCCTTCAGCTCCTCCAGTACTTCCGTCTGCAGGGCTTCCAGTACCAACCGGTTTGGATATTGAGTATTCAAGGAAACATACATATCGTTTACGGGATCATGGGTCATGACCGCTGACCACCTTGTTTTCCTTTTTGGGTCCTTGGATTCCTTTAGCCAAATCGGCCCTCCAGGTACCAGCAAGTCCTTCAGCCTCCCAGGATCGGGTAAGTGGACTTTTTCTTTTGAACCTGAAGGAAGCTCGCACTCCAGCACAAACCGATTGAGCCGTTCAAGAAAGACGGCTTGAACCAGAGTGTCATGGAATGGGATACTTGCGAAAACTTCACGGTCCCTCATTTTAATAAGGCGCTCCAGCTCTTCGTTTTACGGTCATATGACAATAATCCGTTCGCAGGTAATTTGCGGATCTGCTTATAATCCTCTGTCATTTCATCCATGTCATAATAATCACCGATCACCCATATGGGAATCTCGATCTTCCCTCTCGTTAATACTGCTTTTTCAAGGGAGATGACCATTCCTTCTTTTAACTTATCCCGGAAGGAATGAATGACTTCCTTCCCGATCACAGGGTAGGGTTTCTCCTTCTTCATACCGAAGAGGCCTTTCCCACTCTTGACCGTACTGAGTTTGGATGAGAGGGTTGCTCCCAGCATTTGATAGAAGTCCTCAAAGTCCCGGTAATAAACTTTATTGAACCAGCCGTCCTCATGGGAAAGATAGGCATAGCGGTTATTCAGCTTAGAATAAAATGGAGGATTTAATGGCTGTTTGATATGCCCCATATAAAGGAGTTCTGCAATTTCCTGCCCGTTCAACTCATCGACTCCGACCTCTTCTTCGAAATCGATCCAACAGAAGTCTCCGTAGCTCTGAACCCCGTCATCGATGATCTTCTTCATTTCGTCCTGTTCTACATATTCCATATGGGTATGTATATTGAAAGCACCATGCTCGTACTGATGCTTGATAAGAAGTAAGTTCTTTAAAGGTTTACGGGCGTTCATTGCAAACTCGTTGAAATGGATTCCGTAAGAAACGACATATTGGCGATCCGGATTCTTGTGAACATAGATGATATCTTTAACTTGGTTATTTGCCTTCAAGAACATTCCCTCCATCTGATTAACACGGTGCACAGTTCATAATTTCTATTTTATCAAATATAGTACAAACTTGTTCTTTTCTATTTCATTTCAAAATGATGACAAAAGTCGCAGGTAATTGTCGATATTAGTCATATTTCAGTACTATGTGTTTAAGACTAGCGTCGTTTTCAGCTTCTAAACCACATCTTTATGAATATAATCTATTTCAAAGTCAAATACCCACTATAAACATGTAATAAATGGAATATCCCCTCTCTATTTTTCTCCCGAGCCCTTCTGCCATCAACATTTTCCATGAATTCAATTGTTCACCTGTTCCAAATACCCGTCATATGCCGACTGAAGTTCTCGAATTTCTTGGGTCATGAGTAGAAATTTCCTTTCATTTCTATTAGACTAGGAATGTGAAATCTTTAGAAATTCAGGTGAATAGATTATGGAAACTCGCCAGCGATTTGCTGATAAGATCGATTGGGGTCTTCTCTTTTTATTAATGCTGTTCTTCATTGTAAGTGCAATGGGAATCAGCAGTGCCCAGACTTCAGGGCAATATGGGACAAACTTTGTGATTAGACAGGCTTTTTGGTACGTAGTGGGCGGTATTATCATCGGCGCTGCGTTATTTCTCGACTCAGATCAGTATAAACGGCTTGCCTGGTACATATACGGTGCAGGAATCTTCTTGCTCGTTTTATTATTGATTTCTCCAGAAAGCATTGCACCTCACCGGAATGGAGCCAAAAGCTGGTTCATGTTGGGACCGCTTGGATCGATACAGCCTTCAGAGTTCATGAAGACATTCTTAATCCTTGCTTTGGCACGTGTCATCACCAATCATCATGAACTTAATCCAAGAAAAACAGTGCAGACAGACTTTCAGTTATTAATTAAAATCGGCTTGACCACTCTTCTTCCCCTTGCTTTCATCATGCAGCAGCCGGATTTAGGGACATCATTGGTCATACTGGCCATCATGACGGGTATCATCCTTGTTTCAGGCATTACGTGGAAGCTGATTGTGCCTATCTATGCTTCTATCGGAGTCTTAGGTGCGGGCATCCTTTCACTGGTAATATGGGCACCACAATTATTGGAGAAATACTTAAACGTGAAACCTTACCAATTCGGGCGGATCTATGCATGGCTCGATCCGTACAATTATGCGAAATTAGAAGGATTTCATTTGATCAACTCCCTTAACGCCATTGGTTCGGGACAGATTTTCGGGAAGGGATACAGTGACCGGGAAGTGTATATTCCGGAAAACCATACAGACTTTATCTTCAGTGTCATCGGTGAAGAGTACGGATTCATCGGCGCAAGTGTCGTCATCAGTTTATACTTTCTGCTGATTTATCATCTAACCAAGACGGCACTTGATACGAAAGAGCCTTTCAACGCTTATGTCTGTGCAGGGATCATCAGTATGATCACGTTCCATGTGTTCCAGAACATCGGAATGACGATCCAATTACTGCCGATCACAGGTATCCCCCTTCCGTTCATCAGTTATGGGGGAAGCTCCCTCATGGGGAATATGCTGGCCCTCGGCCTTGTGTTCAGTATGAGGTTTCATCATAAAACGTATATGTTTTCTTCAGAAGATTCTTAATTACAGGTTGCATTCATCCCTGATATGTGTAAAATAGTAGTAATTAGATATGGAATATTCTGTGAAGAAGAGAGTAATCCCGACGTGGATCATAGCGAGCCGGGGGCGGTGGGAGCCCGGTATGAAGCCCTGGATGAACCGCACTTCTGAGAAGTTCTTCTTGAAATCAGTAGGGAAGAACCGGGATCTCCCGTTATACAATGAGTGTCCTTAATCGGGAATAAGAGTGGTACCGCGAGCTAAACTCGTCTCTGTGCAGAGACGGGTTTTTTTGTGTTTCATACTAATGGGAGGTGTAACAAGATGGACTTGAAATCGATACTTGCTCAAGAATTGAAGACTCAGTTCTTGCCGGGCTGGAGTGAGAAAGATTTATACGATTTGATAGAAACCCCGAAACATAGTCATTTAGGGGACTTGGCTTTCCCTTGCTTCCAGTTGGCGAAAACCATTAAAAAAGCCCCTGCACAAATCGCCAATGAAATGGCCGCTGCGATAACCTCTCCCCTTTTCACCAAGGTGGAGGCTGTTGGACCTTATATCAATATACACTTTGACGGGGTAAAAATAGGGAGAGAAATCGTGACAGAAATTTTGACGAAAGGAAAAGACTATGGAACCCACACCTTTGGAGAAAACAGAACCGTCGTATTAGATATGTCCTCACCTAATATCGCCAAACCGTTTTCCATGGGACATCTCCGCTCGACGGTCATTGGGAATGCCATTGCCTCCATTGCCGAAAAATGCGGCTATCGTACCGAGAAAATCAATTACATCGGGGATTGGGGGACACAATTCGGGAAACTGATTGTCGCTTTCAAAAAATGGGGAGACCCGGAAAAGGTCAAAGAGAATCCCATTGCCGAATTGTTTATTCTTTATAAAAAGTTTCATGAAGAGGCAGAACTCGATGCTTCCCTTGAGGAAGAAGGTAGAAAAGCCTTTAAGCTCCTTGAAGACGGGGATCAAGAAATAACCGGGCTATGGAGATGGTTTAAGGATGAATCACTCCAAGCCTTTAAAACGATTTACTCACTACTTGGGGTCGAGTTCGATTCCTATAACGGTGAAGCGTTCTTCAATGACAAGATGGAAGAAGTTGTGATCTTGCTTCAGAAACACGATCTTCTTGAGGAATCCCAAGGGGCTCAAGTCGTTCGGATGGATGATGGGAATCTGCCACCCTGCCTGATTAAGAAATCTGATGGAGCAACCCTTTATGCCACACGGGACCTGGCTGCCGCCCTTTATCGTCAGCGTCAATATGCCTTTGATGAAGCCCTCTACATTGTGGGTCAGGAGCAGACCATTCATTTCAAGCAAGTGATGAACGTGTTGAAAAAGCTTGGGTACATTTGGGCGGATGAAATGAAGCATATTCCATTCGGTCTGTATTTAAAGGATGGGAAGAAGATGTCTACACGTAAAGGCAGGGTCATCCTTCTTGAAGAAGTGCTTCAGGAAGCAATCAAAATGGCGGAGGACAACATCAAGCAGAAAAACCCTGACTTAAAAGATGCTTACGCGGTTGCAAGGGATGTCGGGGTTGGGGCCATCATTTTTCATGACCTGAAAAATGACCGGCTAAATGATATTGAATTCTCCCTGGAACACATGATCACGTTCGAAGGAGAAACCGGTCCTTATATTCAATATACGTATGCGAGAGCTCAATCCCTACTCAGAAAAGCAGGTGAGATAGCTCCACTGACATTTGAAGGTCTTGAAGATGACGAAAGCTGGGAAGTGATAAAGCAACTGCGATTATTTCCGGAAATCATCGAAAAATCATGGCAGCATTATGCGCCATCTATCATTGCCAAATATTTAATCGTCACATCACAAAGCTTCAACCGTTATTATGCTAAAACCAAAATCATTTCGGATGACAACCAGCAAAGTTCCCGGCTGGCCCTGGTTCATGCCGTGGGGGTTGTCCTCTCCGAAGGATTGCGATTATTGGGGATGAAATCCCCTGCCGAAATGTAGAATCCTAAAGAATACTGTCACTATTTCCCGAGAAATAGATTGATGACGATTTATTTCTTTAAGTCCAGGAGGAATAGGATATTTCATGACTCCTTTTATGAAAAGTGATATACTTTCTTATGTTCTATTAAATTCGAAACTAACGCTTTATTCATAAAGGAGATTACTTATGTCTGAACTACTTCACACGTTCGAAGCATGGTTATTGGATTACGGTGTATGGGGATTGATCATCGTCTCATTCGCAGATTCATCTTTCTTCCCTATTCCACCTGATGTATTACTGATTCCATTAGCGATTGCCAACCCTGACAGTGCCCTGCTTTACGCGCTTTATACGACGATCGCTTCCGTCATCGGGGCCCTTTTTGGCTGGTTGATAGGAAAAAAACTGGGACGCCCGATTCTTGTACGGCTATTCTCTGAAGCAAGAATTCAAAAAGTAGAAGAGTACTTTACAAAGTTCGGTCCAATGGCATTATTGATTGCAGGTCTGACACCGGTTCCTTATAAGATTTTCACGATATTCGCAGGGGTCTCCGGTGTGAAGATCCGGGTATTGGTCATCTGGTCGATCATCGGCAGAGGGATCCGCTTTTTCCTGGAAGGTGCGATCATTCTGACACTGGGAGCAAAAGCCAAACCTTTTATCGAAGAAAACTTTACTTTACTGACACTTGCAGCAGGCGTTGTGCTGATTGTCGTATATCTCGTCTACTTGATCATTAGAAAGAAAAAGCAAACTCCTTGATCAGCTGATCCAAAAAGGAGCATGGGATCACCCCATGCTCCTTTCTTATTCGGAAGATCCCACTACAAAGCGCAGATGCTTATGTAACACGCGCAGGGACTGCCTGCTGCCTTCATATAGTTCCCCATCCATATCAAGCTTCTCATTTTGCCCGAGCTCAATATGGGCTTCTTTTGCTTGAATGTGCATGATATCGTCATATTCTTCGCTGATATTACCTGTACTTTTAATGACAAGAAATTCCTTCAACAACGGAAAGCCACTTTTCTTCACAACATAAATGTCCATCAATCCATCGTCCATATTGATACAGGTCGGCAGAGGATTGGAACCGATGGATCGTCCGTTTGCGACCAGCAGCATGACGACCTCCTCTTCCACTGTCTCATTTTCCGTAGTGACCTTCACACTCAAGATAGGTGAATCCTGAATCGATTGGAATGCACTAATATAATAGCTCAGTTTACCGAGGACGCTCTTAGATCCGACATCTATATTGTCGCTCGTCTGGGCAACCAATCCCGTTCCCCAGAAATTACTGAAATACCGATCCCCAGCCTGGACAATGTCGATATCCTGTTGTTTTGGCCGTTCGGTTATGAGGCTAACCGCTTGTCCAATATTCATGGGGATATATAGGGACCGTGCAAAGTCATTGCATGTACCACCAGGAAGAATGGCAATCAGCGGGCGATCCTCAAGGACAGACAGCCCATTGATGGCTTCATGGATCGTACCATCCCCGCCCATGATCACCACCAGCTCATAGCGGCTTCCTGATTCCCTGCAGACCCTTTCGGCATCTCCCTTTTCTTTTGTTTTGTGAATGATCAGATCGCTGCATATATCCAATAAAGGGGGTACCGCATCCTTCAACAGGATCTCGAGTGTCCCTTGACCTGCCTTGCCATTGCATAAAAGCAATACTTCTGAAAATCTCGCCATGAATATCGTCACCTAACTTATGGATTTAGTGTGGTACATAAAAAGAGGCTGACCCAAAACGATGAGTGGTTATCATCCTTATCGGACCAGGCCATATGAGTACAGAGTGTTTCACTATATCTGTGGTAGTCTTGGCTTAGAAGCCAATGGATCTTGGGTCAACCTCTTTTACTATGCCGTATTCGAATCTTCCTGGGGTACTTGGAGTACAGATCGATGGGCAATTCCAAGACGCCCTTTGATATAGCTCTGGGGGTCATAGGGAATATGCTGATTCTGCATGCGATGAAGCTCCATTTCTGCAAACATAGCCAGGGCACGACATACCTGATCTAATGCCATGCTAACACGTTGAGGATCTGAAGGTTGTTCCCGGCTCATACAGTAGTATGAAATCTCATCTGCCTTCTTTCTGATTTCCTTTAATGCTTGTAGATCAAACATCATTCTCTCCATGCCTAACCCTCCCCTTTACCTTTAGCTATAGTATATCGGGAAGAATCGGTAATTATGTCTGTCCAACATTTCTGATAAGCGTGGATTATGAATCTTGTGTTAACGTCTTAGGTAATGGTTGATACTGCTTTAGTGAATGAAGAATTTCCCGTCTTGATTTCGTTTTAGAAATATTCACACCGACGTTCGACAATTTCGTTATCACTTTTTTAAAGCGATCGTTCTCCTTTACCACGTTATTCACCTCTTTTTAAAATATCGTTACCTATTTGTACGTTTGACTCCGTAAAAGGTTTCACTGAATGTTATATGGTTTCCCTTTTCCCTAAAAATGAAACGATAATCCTACTTTTACACATTTCAGTAGAATAATTTATTTCGAATTACACAATTTATACTTATGATCACTAAACTATCCCTTGTTATCATCATATCGTCCCTTTTCTTTAGTCTATTTGATCTACATAAAACAACCCCAGAAAGCACGTATAAATAAGCAGGATGAAGGTCCGTCCCCCGAGACCGTATTGGAATACATTTTCAGAATAAAGCGGAGAAATATGCTGAATAATAGGTGTGTACTGCCATTATGATCAAGGGGGAATTTTTCATGCAAGTACGTGATATTATGTCGACAAATGTGGAAGCGGCATCTAACCAGGATTCACTTGAGAGCGTAGCTTCCAAGATGAGTTCCAGAAATGTGGGTTCCGTTCCTGTCGTTGAAAACGGACAGGTTGTCGGTATGATTACTGACCGTGATATTGCGACTCGTGGACTGTCTCAAGGTGCACAAGGAAATGTCTCACAGGTTATGTCACAGCAAGTGGTGACAATATCTCCGGATGCATCCGTAGAAGAAGCATCGGCTATGATGTCCCAGCATCAGGTGCGCCGTTTGCCTGTTGTGGAAAACGGTCAACTGGTCGGGATGCTGGCTTTAGGAGATTTGGCAGTACAACAGAAATCCGATCAAAGTGCCGGTAGCGCCTTAAGCGGAATCTCTCAGAATCACCTTCGCTAATAAAGGCTTACAAGCAAAGACTTCAAAGCTTTCTTTCACTGAATAAGGGGCTGTACTGCCCCTTATTTGGCGTGTGAAAAGGTCCAATCGACTTATTTTGACGAAGAGATGGGTATATCGTCATTTTTTTCATGCAAAGGGAGGATTTTCTTTATTTGTGACGAATATGTGATTAATGTATAAGGTGTTAATGGAGGAGGAGGTTTTGTATGAGTCGTGCTGCACGATCGTACCGTAAGGAAGTTCGTCATTTTAAACGTGAGAACCGCAAAAGAGTCTTCGCCGACAGCATTTTTGATTTTTTATTTATGTTATTTGGTATTTCAATGATCACTGGGATTTTATTATTTGTATTAGGATTTTGGGATTTTTACTAATCGTATGATTACTGCTTTTATTTATTCTATTTTAATAGTCTGAACACTTAATCGCAGCCATGGATTTCTATGGCTTTTTTTTGTGTGCTGAGCTACCCATTTAATTAAAAAACATTATTCAAATAATCGTAAATAAATTATTTTAATAAAATAATTTACCCTATTACTTTTGTCTTACTCCTATCTAGAAAACCTTTATTACTATGATGGAATAGTTCGATTCTCTAAATAAAATCTGGTAATATTTTAATATTCAGATAATAACTTGACTTTCATTTTAAATTTTCAGATAATAATACATGTAACCAACACAAATTTTCGAGGGGGTTATCATGGATATTTTAAACAATTTAGTCACGGAAGCAAACTCCATATTATGGGGGTATATACTAATCGGTGTACTTCTCATTTTAGGATTGTACTTCACAATCGGATCTAAATTTGTTCAAATTCGCCATATAGGTGAAATGTTTCGATTATTAGGGGATAAAGATGTCGTCGAAGCAGAAGGGGAAAAGCAGATTTCTTCCTTACAGGCATTCTTTATTGGAGCAGGTACTCGAATTGGTACAGGTAATTTAGCAGGAGTAGCCATTGCCTTAGCAATTGGGGGACCTGGAGCGGTCTTCTGGATGTGGCTTGTCGCCATTCTGGGAGGAGCCAGCGCCTTTGTAGAAAGTACATTGGCACAGATTTATAAAGAAAAGGATAAGATTGGATTCAAGGGCGGCCCCGGCTACTATATGAAGAAACAACTGGGCAAGCCCTGGATGAGTTCGATCTTTGCTGTTACCATCATCCTATCCTTTGGTACCACCTTTAATGCAGTTCAAAGTAATACCATCGCAACCGCGTTTAGTAATTCATTTGGTATCAATACGTTTGTCATTGGAATTGTGCTGGCCGGTTTGACTGCACTGATCATCTTTGGCGGTGTTAAGCGCATAGCCAACTTTTCATCCTTCATTGTACCGATCATGGCAGGCTTTTATATTGTACTCGCCTTATTTGTAGTCATTACGAATATCACTGAAATGCCCGGCGTCATCGCCATGATTTTCAAAAGTGCCTTCGGCTTTGAACAAGTCGTCGGTGGTGGAATTGGTGCTGCAATCATGAACGGCGTAAAGCGTGGGCTATTCTCCAATGAAGCCGGAATGGGTAGTGCACCGAATGCGGCGGCAACGGCATCGGTTTCACATCCTGTTAAGCAGGGTTTCATCCAGGCACTTGGGGTATTCTTTGATACGATCCTCGTCTGTTCCGCGACGGCCTTCATCATCTTAACGTCGGATGCTTATGGATCAGGTTTGACGGGAATCGAACTGTCCCAGGCAGCCATGTCGGAACACTTTAACTCATGGGCCGGTATATTCCTGGCGATTGCCATCTTTACCTTCGCCTTCAGTTCAATTATCGGAAGTTATTATTATGGGGAAGCCAATCTTCCATTCATAAATAAGAGCAAGACCGGACTACTAATCTATCGCTTCATCGCACTGGGTATGGTGATCTTCGGGTCTGTCGCAAGTCTTGATATCGTCTGGAGCCTCGCTGACTTTTCAATGGCCTTGATGGCCCTTACCAACTTGGCAGCCATCGGTTTTCTCGCCCCGATTGCCTTTAAAGCTTTGGACAACTATATGACCCAGCGTCGTCAAGGATTGGATCCTGTCTTCTATGCAGATGACATTCCCGGTTTAAAGAATGTCGAATGCTGGCCAAAACGCCAAAGTGACATGCCTAAAAAAGCAGTAAATGAATAATAAACCTTCCACTAAAGAGCAGGAGCAGGTCCCTGCTCTTTTTTTCTTGTCATTTTTTTCTATTCCATTCTCAGGTATACTAATGATACAAAGTTAGTCAAAGGAGCCATAACATGATGAGTATCCTATCTGCTCTTCTAGGGGTATTATTTTTTCTTAACCTGATCCTTGCCTCCGTTATCATATTCTTGGAGCGGAAAGATGCGGGAGCGACCTGGGCCTGGCTGATGGTGCTATTCTTCATCCCATTTCTCGGGTTCATCCTCTATTTGGTGTTCGGCCAAAATTTGAGCAGGAAGAGGTTATTTGACTGGGAGGATATGAAGAAGATCGGAATCGAAGGATTGATTCACACTCAGATCCAATCCTTGAAAGAACATCGTTTCCCTTTTAAAAATGACATCTCCTTTCGTTATCAGGATCTGATCTATATGCATCTGATCAATAATGAAGCTCTCTTGACCCAGGATAATGAGGTCAAGTTGTTTACACATGGAGAAGACAAGTTTGAAGCGTTGATAGAGGATATTAAAGCTGCAGAGGACCATATTCATATTCAATATTATATTTTCAAGAAAGATCAGTTAGGAAAGCGCGTCTTGGAGAACCTTACGAAAAAAGCGAAAGAAGGGGTAAAGGTCAGGGTCCTATACGATGAAATGGGATCGCGGCGAACGAGGAGGAGGTTCTTTAAAGACCTCCTTTCTGCCGGTGGAGAGGTGGAAGTGTTTTTCCCTTCGAAGATTCCCTTTATTAATCTCCGCTTAAACTATCGAAATCATAGAAAGCTGGTGATCATCGATGGAAAGGTTGGCTATGTAGGCGGCTTTAATATTGGGGATGAATACCTGGGATTGAATCCCAAGTTCGGTTATTGGCGGGATACCCACCTTAGAATCGCAGGCAGTTCCGCACTGGCCATGCAGACACGGTTCATCCTCGATTGGAATCAGGCAAGCCGGTCGAGGAAGATCGCCTATGATCTGCGGTACTTCCCCCCGCCTTCCTTTACCGGGGATGCAGGGGTTCAGATTGTCACATGCGGCCCGGACTCGGAATGGGAACAGATAAAAAACGGTTATATCAAAATGATTTCATCTGCCAAGGAATCCATCTTCATTCAGACTCCTTATTTCATTCCTGACGTGAGCCTGCTCGATTCTTTAAGGATCGCCTCTCTTACGGGAGTGGATGTCCGGATCATGATCCCCAATAAACCGGACCATTTATTTGTCTATTGGGCGACATATTCCTATATCGGGGAGCTTCTGAAAGCAGGCGTGAAGATTTATATTTATGACAATGGATTTATACATGCCAAAACCATTGTCGTCGATGAAGTCATTTCTTCTGTAGGTACAGCGAATATCGATGTACGGAGCTTTCGTTTAAACTTTGAGGTCAACGCCTTTTTATATGATCAGAAACTTTCTGAAAATCTGGGAGTTGTGTTTAGAAACGACATTGAAAAAAGCAGGGAATTAACGTTAGAAGATTATCATCAAAGACCTTTGATGATCAAAGTGAAGGAATCCATATCAAGGCTGTTGTCCCCCATCTTATAGAAGGGATGATTGGACATTGCCATCTGTAGATAGAAAAAGGCATAATAGAGTTATTGTATGAAAGAAAAGGAGAGGGGTGAGATCATGAGTGTGCATAAAGAAATATCCAAGCATTCCAACAAGCAAAATCAGCTTGTTCAGCAATTTATGATATTGGATGAGCAAAGAGAAAAAGCGATTGACGAAGCGGTTCAGCTTTGTTCTGCCGGTAAACCTTTTACAACGGATCATATCAATCAAGTAACGAATGAAATCAATGTCCTTGCCAGACGCGGGGTCGTTCCGCAAAGAAAGCTTGTGACCATGGAAATGGTCGAGGAATATGTGGCGAGATTAAAATAAGATAGCCTGACACAGGCTTTACATGATAAATAACCCTGATTCGTCTTCATCCATCCTGTTGGTGAGGTCGTTTCAGGGTTACTTTATTTGAAGGCGGAAACTTAAGCTTTTAATGCGCTATTCCACCCATCATAAACAAATACAGGCTGTGTATCGTTCTCTGCTCGCTCTGTCACCACATAGTTTTTATGTGCTACGACAGTTTGATCATCAGGTAAGTCCAGTTTCTTCGCGATCTCCCTATCCATTTTGACGATAACGGTATTTTCTCTTAAGGTTGTGACGACACCATTGATGGCATGTTTCTTTCTTTTAAACTGAATCGTATCCCCAAGGTTTGCATTCTCTTTTGAGTAAACGAATGTATTTTCCATTTTTAAAGTCCCCTTTTCAGTTAAAGTGATTGTTCTCTTTTTAATTTGAAAGAATTTTCTAATAATATTATTTTAACTTGTATTTATATAAATTTCAATGAATGACTTATCCTTTTTGTACCACAAATATATAAAATCAAAACCTTTTGGTATATTTTTTTGAACTGTTTTCGAAATCTTTTGCAACTAAAGCGATGCCTGGCTGATTTTCGCTTCAGGTGCTCGCTTTCCGCGGGGCGTGAGTTGAGCCTCCTCGGGCTATGCCCTGCAGGGTCTCAATGTCTAGCTACGGCGGCTAGCCCCTCGAGGTCATAAGCTAAATGAATCAATAAGGCAAAGTACGCCTTCTCGGCCCATTCATCTTATGCTTGTCAGGGCTATGCGAGCCGCCTCCGCTTTTCGTACTTTCCCGCAGGAGTCGAGCACCTTCCGCTACAATCAGCATCAAAGTGAAGTTTATTGGACTTTTTTAGTAGCGCCTTTTAAGATAACGACTTACATAGTAAAATCATTTCTCTTAATATAATTATACATCTTATATGGAAAATCCTTCCTTTTTGTTTATTTCACATAAAAAACAGGCACCCGTGGGTAGCGGATGCCTGTTTTTTTAGTAAGCTAATGCATTTTTCTTTTCTTCTTTCATTAGGACGAAGCAGAGGAAGATGCCAAGGAGTGAGAGGACTGCGAAGAAGAGGTATACCGTGTAAATGGAGTAAGTTTCATAGATGAAACCTCCCACGAAGGTACTGAACCAATTCCCTAGGCCATTTCCGATGGCGGAATAGACGGTGACGGCAGTAGCTGTAATATGTGCCGGCGTGATTTCTTTGATGTAGCGGAGACCCGCCGGAATGAATAATCCGATGGCAAGACCCTGCATCACTGCTGAAGAATATACCAGCCATAGACTTGGTTCTGTAAAGTAAAATAGCCAGCGGATCATGGATGCGGCACCCGCCAGCGCCGCTACGGTCAAGAGACCGAACTTATCAATCCACCCTCCCGCGATTCTCATAAACGGCACTTCTGATAAGACGGCGATTAGAAATGCGAGACCAATTCCGGCGTACGTACCACCTGAATCTTCCACGAATAATCCGAAATACACGTTGTTGGCTAAATTCGGGCCGAATACCAAGAATGTGACGGCCAGGAATATCAGAAATTTTTTCATCGTGAATAATTCTTTCATCCCTTCTTTCAAATCAAGCTTTGCTGCCGCTCTCTCTTTAGGAAAACGGAAGGATAGGAATCCGGCAAGGACCAGGCAGATAAAGAACGAGTAGAAAATGATCGTCGGTCCGATGAACCCCTCTGAAAGCCTCCCCATGATGAACACGGCAATCCCGAATCCCAATGAGCCGAACAGACGGATATTTCCGTAGTTATAACGGACTTTACTCGTATACTTCAAGCTGATGCTGTCGGAGACGGGGATGATGGCGCTTTGGAAGATCGCAACTAAAATCGCGACCACTAACAATCCATAGTAAACATCCATGAATAAATAACCAAGGGCAAAGATCCCTGCAACTAGGGAAGTGAACCCTAACACGACGGTTGGCTTATTGGTTGTATCACTGACCATCCCCCATATAGGCTGGAAGAAAATCATCATGATCGGGCCGACCGACATGATGGTCCCGATCTGATACCCATTCAATCCCACACTTTCACTTAAATATACACTGAGTAGAGGATATAAACTTCCAACTCCGAAGAACGTTAATAGATAAAACCCTTGTAACGTAAAAATTTGATTTCGTACATTTCTTTCCACTACCGTATCCCCCAAGATGTTTTTTGTCTATCTAATAGTAGACCTTGACCGTTCAATTGTCTATGAATTTATGCCTTTTTATGGATAAAGTCTCACGTTTTATGGCCTTGACAGCCAGGACCTCCATTTCATTTTCCATAAAATTACCGTTTGACTTTTTCAATTAAACCCTTTAAAGTATGGAAGTATATTTTAAATCAACTAAATAACATATCTTCTTATCCAGAGAGACGGAGGGACTGGCCCTGTGATGTCTCGGCAGCGGACTCATAGTGAGTGCTGTGCCACATCCAGCAAGCGTAATGCTTGAAAGATAAGAGGAGTGTTTCGTTTGAATGAAACCTCTTCTTAGGCTGGAAGAGGTTTTTTTATTTGATTTCACACGAAAAAGGAGTGTTTGACATGGACCAAGAAAAAGGTAATTTACTGGCTTTATTGCCTTTGATTATATTTGTTTCACTGTTCCTTGGAGCAGGAATTCTTTCGGGAGATTTTTATGCATTTCCTGTTCTCGTATCCATCATCATTGCATCTATTGTTGCCCTGGCGATGAATCGTAAAGAAACGTTGACCGCTAAGGTGGAACGGTTCGCAAAGGGCGCCGGACATCCGGATATTATGATCATGGTTTTTATCTTCCTATTAGCCGGTGCCTTTTCCGGTGTAGCAGAAAAGATGGGTGCCGTTGATTCGACCGTCAACTTTGCCCTATCCGTGCTTCCAGGTAATCTAATCATTGTTGGATTATTCATCATTGCCGCTTTCATTTCCTTATCCATGGGGACATCCATGGGGACGATTGCAGCACTTGCCCCGATCGGAGTCGGCATCAGTTCAGGAGCAGATATTTCAATGCCCCTTGCTATGGCCACCGTCATTGGAGGAGCGATGTTCGGGGATAACTTGTCGTTCATTTCGGATACAACGATTGCAGCCGTACGTACACAGAAAACGGAAATGAAGGACAAGTTCAAGGTGAACTTCTTCATAGTATTACCGGCAGCAGTCATCACCATGGTCATCCTTTTTATCCTTACGATGGGGACTCCATCCTCTGTAGACGCAGGAAGCTTCAATTGGGTTAAAATCATTCCTTACCTCGGAGTCATCATCGGGGCCCTTGCAGGATTGAACGTATTTGTCGTTCTAATAGGAGGGATCGTGTTGGCAGGGATTATCGGATTTGCTGATGGGAGCTTCACCTCATCGAGTTACTTTGGCAGTGTAGCCGACGGGATGACGGGCATGGCAGAGATTGTGATTCTTTCCATCCTGATTGGTGGAGTCGTCGAACTGATTCGTCATAATGGTGGGATTCAAGCGATCCTTTATCATGCCACCCGTAAGATTAAATCTCCCCAGGGAGCACAGCTTGCTACTGCAGGATTAGTCAGTTCAACGAATCTTTGCACAGCAAATAATACGATTTCCATTATTATCGCAGGACCACTGGCCAAAACGCTCAGCGATAAATTTGGCGTTGATGCCCGTAAGTCAGCCAGTATCCTGGATATTTTCTCTTGTGCCGTTCAAGGGTTGATCCCATACGGTGCACAGGCACTGTTAGTGGCGGAAGTAGCCGGTATCTCACCGGTGAGCATCATCCCATATGCCTTCTATCCTGTCCTGATTGCCGTTTGCGGGTTGATTGCGATTCAATTCGCCCTTCCGAAGTTCACCCGGAGATCCGTTACGGATAGAGATCCTGTTCGTTCTTCATAATATAGTAGAAAAGAGACAAATCTTATGGGTTTGTCTCTTTTCTTGTGTCAGTGATTGGTTGGCTTTTTTATCAGGGAGGATTTTGATCTATTGCAGCGCTATTAGACTTTATTGCAGAACTAAAAAAAGCAGACCCGCCTTTCAGGAGTCTGCTTATCTTCTATAACAAGTCATTCACATGATAAAGTTTTCCATTTTCAATATCGGTCTCGGTTATGAGATCCACCAGTGCACCTGCAACGGTATCCGGACTGCGCAGCATCCCCTCATCTTTGTATCGCTGGAATGATTCAACATCTGCAAAGGATTCTTTGGAGGACGAACGGATTTCCCCCTGCATATCCGTATCCATCACTCCTGGACTGAATGCGATGACCTGATGACGGCTATGCTTATTAGAGAGCTCCAGGCTCACGGTTTCGGTGAGCATATTGACTCCGGCTTTCGTTGCACAATACGTACTCCATCCGTAAACGGGACGGCTTCCTGCACCTGAACTGATGTTGACCATGATCATTTTCGAGTCGGAGTCTTTGGCTGCTTTGATCAATTCATTGGTGGCGATCATAGGGGACAGCAAATTAACGTTGACACTCGTTTCCATTGCTTCATTCTCCACTTCGCCCGACGGATTAATCGGTGTTACCGCTCCGGCATTTTGAACGATATATATCTTCTCTGCTTCAGATTTAAAAACCTTTGTCCCCACTTCATGGAAAACGGCTTCCGTTTGTCCTGATTGAGAAAGATCACAGGGAAAGAACTCATACGGCACTTCTTTTTCCCGTGCAAGCTTTTGTAAGCTGTCATTATCTGAACGGGAAATATTGAGGATGCCGATGCCCTTTTCAATAAAGAGTCTGGCGACGGACTCACCTAAGCCCCTTGTTGCTCCGGTCACAATTGCATAATCCATTTCGAATCATCTCCTTCTTACCTACTGATTATAAAGGAGAGTTTTCTTTCCTCAAAAAATTAAGCATCGTTTTATCCTTTCTTTTTTAAAAGTCCACAAAAAAGCACACCATCAAGGCATGCTTTCATCAATCAAATGGTATTCCGGTATGAGATCGGATAGTGGCACGATCGATGCCTTTTTCTCATAAAGGGGAAGAAATTCTTTTAACATGGTGGCCACCTTCATGCCTGTTACTCCCACATGTCCGATTGCGATCGTTGCATCATCACTGTCCAATTCCTTTGAAAGGAGCCTCGCCTGCTTCCCGATATGCTGAATGGTGTAGACATCATCAAAGAATAACTCGTTTTCAAGGTAGGGGACGCCCAATTCCTTTGCAAGCTTCGGAATGACACTCTTCCCTGTTGTTTTACTATCCAGATAAAATAAACCCCTTTCCTTGCATATCCCGAGCACAATCCTCATGACCCGTTCATCGGCGGTAGCCTTCGATCCCATATGGTGATTGACCCCCACTGCATAAGGAACCTCTTCCAGGGCCTGCTCCACTCTCTTCCTGATTTCTTCATTGGAAAGAGAAGTCGTGATTGCTCCCGGCCCGAGCCAGCTCGCTTTCCCCGACATCGGTTCCATAGGAAGGTGGACAATGACCTCATGTCCATTTTTATGGGCTTTTTCCGCATCGGCCCTGGTCGTTGGAAGAAAAGGCATGACGGCAATCGTCAACGTGGCAGGAAGGCTCAGAATTTCCTCTGTCCCTTTCATATCGTTTCCCAGGTCATCGATCACAATCGCGAGTTCATTCTGATGGGCGGAGAGGGGAAGAATGTTTCTTGCAGATGCTGACGATTGAATCGAGAAAGTCATAAGTATAATACAGATAACAAAGGTTCTCATCTCACATCACTCCTTTTCCTTTATGATGTCCATTTTGAGGAGGATATACGAATGGAGGTCCGTCCCTATCCAATCAGCAAAAAAGAAAGCCGGGAAGCACGATCATGCTTCCCGGCTTGGGCTTCAGGAGGGACGGACCTATTGATCCCAGGCTTTCGTGGGTCGGTCTCCCGGGTAGCCGTGAGTTTGGCGATATGTTTTTCTTTGTGTTGTGAAGTCCCACCAGTTCTTGCTGCTTCCCGGGTGCTTGGCGTGGTGGACGACACATCTGAGTGAGTCTTCCACGCATGGGTCCATCCAAACACCGTACTTCTTTTCTAAGTCGTTGATAAGGTCTTCACCCTTCTCTTCCTTTATTTCTTCCAGGGTATAAAATCCAAGATCTTCTACAACATTATGAGCCATGTTGGGTCCTATGGAAGGAATCTGTTGAAAAATGGACATGCCGACTAAGTAACGGGATCTCTCCATCGTAATGTTTAGTTTCTCCCCGAGAGTTTCAGGAGAGAATTCATGTATCTCCCCGAGTCGTATCTTTGCTTTGCGGAGGGCAGACCTCTCCTTATCAGTCAATGGAAGTTTAGGACTCTTTCTACTCACCTTTCGTCTCCTCCTTATCCTTTAAAGGTTTGCTTTCGGACAAACTGGAATTCTTCCACCGCTGGACGGTTGGTTTTCTTTTTAACTGTTTTACGTTTCACCTTGATCGGTTTGTTATTCACCAGCACCCCGACTTTCGTTTGCTGGATTTCCTTAACCCCTTGAACGATGAGCTGCATGGCGATGATCGCAATCATGAAGGCAACAAGTGGGGCAATGACAATCCAGTACTTGCCGGTCATAAGGGAATTCTTTGTGGAACTGATCAAGCCGGACCATTCAAATGTTCCCGATTTCGGAGGATCCGGAACCAGTCCGCCGGTAATGATCGTTCCCCCGAGGAAAAGATGAAATAATCCGAGATGTACAAGGATGAGAAGCGTCTGGATGAATTGCTGCCCCCATATGATGAACATCCGCGGTGCCAAGTGAGGGAATAAATGCGTCCAGAGCAAATGCTTATTGCTCCCCCCAAGGAGCTTTGCTGATAGGACAAAGTCCTGCTTTCCTATTAGTTTCAGTTCATTCCCGATTAACACAGTCGTCAACGGCAGTACAAGGATCGTTAAGACAACGGCTTCGAACACCAGTCTTTCAAAGATCGAGTGATCCCAACCTAACACAGGCAGCCCCCAAAGGACCGGTCTTAATAAGAGGTAAGCGATAAGACTCAAAGGAAGAAAATGAATGGAATCCACTATCCGGTCAAGCCAGTTCTTCCTGCTTTCTTTCAAATGGAAATGATAGGCAATACCCAGATAGAATCCGCCGATCACACGCAGTGAAGCAACAATCAAGGCAAACAACAGAGTATACTTTGCCCCTACAATAAGCTGATCGAGAATACTGTATCCGAAGAAATCGGATCCCAGGATCATCTCCCCAAATGGTTTATGAGGAGGGGCACTGATGATCCTACCTTCGTCATTTTTCATAAATTGAATTTGTTTGATCGGCTCTTCTTTCAACCCTGAATAGAGGAAACTGGCAGCAATCAAACCAAATATCACACTGAATCCGATAGCGAACTTGCCATTATGCATATGCTGCCACCACAGCCTGCGGATGGTTGAAAGAAATCCCCATATCTTCCATTCCGTCCATTTTATTTTATCCCGTTTATATTTCGTATGATCTTCGCTGCTCTCGTGATTAATCCATAGATAGACACCTTGATACACGATGAAAAAAGGTGTGTAGATCATAATCAATGAAATCGCGATCACCATCGGCCTGAAATCCTGAATGATGTAATAGGTGATGCCTCTCATGTTAAAAATGGTCTCAATGATAAACAGACTCGACAGCATCCCCCAGATGATCAGCTTTCCATGATAGAAAAGACTGGGTGAAATATTTTTCAAAACATGTGAAAAGAGGATTCGCCCTTTCGACATCCCCTTACTCTGGGCAAATTCGATGTGAGGCTTCAGCAACTCTTCTTCCATTATGAAAATGAGGATACGGAAGAAGGAAATCATCGGAATGATGGACAGCGTAATCATCGGGGCAAGAAAGATCTTCTCCTCCCCGAATTCTGTGAAATTCATGAGTTCTACACCGAAATATTTAAACACATAGACAATCATCAGCTGGAGCATGAACGCGAACATTAAATCAGGCACCGTCTCCAGGAGATTTAATACTTTCTTGAGTGCCGATGTGATCGGCCGGGGTAAAAATACGGTGAAGACGGTAAGAATAAAGGCGATACCAAGCCCTATCCCCAAGGCTCCCACGATAATTTGAAGTGAATACAGGTATGGTCCCCACAGCATATCAAGAAAATCGACGGTAACCCCCTTATATGAATAACTCCAGTTTGCCCCATCCATGAAAACAAAGATGAACTTGATGAACTCCTCCAAGTAGCCTACAACATTATATAACCCTCTCTCCTTGAACACTACAGGCGCGATACTCACGGCTAAAATCCCAATTAGACCGAGAATATAGTAAAAGAAGAACCTGATCGGAAACGTGAGATATTTCATACATTGAATCCCCTTTATTCTCTTTTTCCTCAGTTTAATAGAAATGTTAAAATTTTTCAATTTTATTTCAAATCTGACAATTCAATGACAAAAAGAGTGACTCTTTTAAGTCAGAGTCACTCTTTTCGGTCTACGCCAGCAACCGGCTCGGTTTTCCCAAATAAAAGCCCTGTCCAATGGTTATTCCGATTTCCCTTGCCACCTGCATATCCTGTTTTGTTTCAATTCCCTCTAAGACAATCAACGTATCACTTCCGTAGAATTGGCTGAAAAAAGAGAGGAACCGCTGTTTCTTTTCATCCTGTGCCAGGTTCATGGCGAAATAACGGTCGAGCTTGATGATTTCCGGTTCATACTCAATGGATTTCTTGATGGAAGATGTCCCCTGCCCGAAATCATCAATCGCATACCAGACACCATATTGCTTCAGTTCCTTTAAAGACTCTTTCAACAACGGATTCTGCCATAGTTCTTCCGCACTGGATTCATTAATTTCAAGCACAAGCCGTCCTTTAATGTCAGGGTGGCGGTTCATAAGGTCGGAAAAATATGTGTGAAAGCTGGGATGCAGAATGGTGGTGATATAAATATTAAGAAACAGCTTGCAGTCCTTGATCCCATTCTCCGAAAAACTTTCAAGGGCTTTTGAAATGGACAGCGTATCCAGTTTGTACAAGATATTGGCCTTCATGGCAGATTGAAATACACTTTCAGGATTTTCATTATACTTATTTCGCAAAAGACCCTCATAAGCATAGAGGGTTCGATGTTCACCCATATCATACAATGGCTGAAAATCATGGTAGATAAAGTCGTCTTGAAAAATAGTAAAGATGTTCATAGGACCCCTATACTCTCTCTCTAGTTTTGGTCTTACCCACAAAAAAACCACACAAAAACGCATTACCCGCGTTCGCATGTGGTCGGTTGCGCTACTGGCTCCCCTAAATGTAAGCGCCCATCTATCATTTAGGTTCAAAGCCCCCAGTCGAATGGTCAGTTTATAAAGATATTTATCTTATAAGAAAAATATACCACATAACTAGTACTTATGGGGTGTATTTCTTGTAAATTATTAGAAAATTCATAAAGAAAGACTACCGTGATACAAATGGATTGTCACTAATCCAAAACCGCCATGGATAATCCCTGGCTTCCCCTGTGTTATCAATCCCTATTCGTTTCCCTGCAGTAAAATAAAATCAAACATCTCGACCTTGACCTGGAAAACAGCGACACAGAAGTCATACCGACAGACAAAAATGAGGTAAAGGTTGAGATTGATGGAAAAGGAACGATGACGTTAGCCGGGAAAGGAGATACGATTGACGTTACGGTCAAGCATAAATGGTACGAATGGATCGGCTTCAATCGTAAATCAAACGTAACAGTCTATGTTCCGAAAGAGTATGACCAAAGCATGGAAGTCGATATCGGCTCCGGCAATTTCGTGATGGCGAGAGAATCTGATTCAAAGAAATGGAAGCTCGATGAATTGTCCATTGACATGGGATCAGGGAATATGGAGCTTGAAAACATCGAGACAAATGTGTTCGAACATGATGGCTCTTCAGGGGATTTGGTGGTAAACGGCCTAACTACAGAGGATGGAAAAGTGGAAATCAGTTCAGGTGATGTAGAATTATCAAACTTTGAAGGTCCCCTTGAAGGCGATTTATCCTCAGGTGAATTAACGGTCACCATGGACTCCTTAAAGGGCGACCTGAACTTCGATGTGAGCTCAGGAGGAGTGAAGCTTGATCTGCCGGAAGAAGCAAGCTTTAAGCTGAATGGGAAGGCAAGCAGCGGGGATATTTCCTGCAATCTTCCTTTAAAAGATCAAAAGATAGAAAATGGGGATATTTCAGGGGTCTCAGGCTCTGGGAAATATACCATTGATGTTTCAGTGTCCAGTGGAAATGTGGATATATATTAACGAAGAGTGCCGGAAACATTCCGGCACTCTTTCATTTATTTATGATGGAATGGACATTTCCCTTCGATCGGTTCCACGTCGTCCCCAATAAAATACTGCTTCCACTCACGATGTTCCGGGTCCCCATAATGACTGATATTCGGATGCTTCGGTAAGCCGTCCCATTTCTCGACACGCTCCCTTACTTTTTCCCTGGACATGATCCCCCCCTTGGACGTGCCTTCCAATCCTTCAAAAATCCTTCTCGGCTGAAACCCGAGTACTAAACTATTCCCAAGATCCCTGGTCTTTCGCTGCTTGTAGGCAGGAGCATTACCAAACACAAAGAAAGGTTCCCCAGCAAAGGAAAATGCCCACAAATGATGATTCGGATCCTCTGGATAATCTTCTGGCCAATCCTCCTTATCCTCACCGTGGAGAAACTGCAGGATTCTCCAGAAATAATCCCTGTAATGAGGGACGGACCTCTCCTCGCTCTCGGGTTCCACAAATAAAAAGAAGCCGTGACGGATCAGGCGCTCACCTTCAGGCACATCAAACAAGTCGATGAACTCCTGAATCGTTTGGGGTAGATGCTCCCAATTGTCATGACTGATATAGGAATACCGAAGCTCTCCCTTCTTCTCTCCGGTCATGCCGAAGTAACAAGGAAACGTGCGGTCGGTTACAACCTCATGAAAGTTCTTATATTCTTCTATAACCCATTGAGGGACAAGCTCAGGGTTTGTCATATCTTCTTTTGTCAGCAATAAACTGTTCGTTGTCAATTCTTCCACCTCAAATTCATGTCGATGGTATGCTCTTCCCGAATTTTGACAGGTTAAAACAATAACTGACAAAAAACTGCTAGCAACATAGAAAAGGGTAAAGCAGATTCCGCTTTACCCTTTCTTTACCTCTGCCCCTAGTTCCACTCCAAGTGCCACGATCGATTGATTGATCCTCCACACATAGTAGAAATGGTGGATAAGATCCACCTGGGACTTACGCCAGCTTGGAGCCCGGGTTTCAATTCTTTCCCTCTCAGGGCTTAAATCCCACATGACAGGAGCACTTTCCTGTTCTTTTAATAATCGCCGAAGCGTCTCGATGTTTTGAGAAATTTTTTCTTCCGTTTCTGAAAATGCACTGCTGAGTTCCTCTGAAACAGTGGCCGGTACCTTTCGGTGGGAGGAAGCAAGCAGATGCTTTGCGTAATAATTAATGGCCGTCACCACCGTGATCCAGCGCCCCACTCCCGACCTCGTCAAAGATCCGGGCCTTTGCAGAAGGGATTGCGCCTCATCCTTGATCGCCTGGAGCTTCTGATCCAGATCAAACGCCTGATCTGTCAACGCTTTATCTTCCGGGACCGTAAAGGTTTTAATATAGGAAGAAACATATCCTTGAAGATCCCCAAAGAAATCATCAAAGCTATCGGCAACTTTGTCTTTTGTTCTTTTTGGAAATACAAACGCGGAGACAATCAGGGCAATCACGGCTCCTGCAATCGTATCGATGACACGTGCCCCCATGAGCTGAATGCTGATTCCACCGAGGAGAAGGTCATACATAAAGGCGATAAGCATCGTAATGAATAGGCTCATCAATGTATAGGAAACAGGGAAAAGATAAAAGGCGAGGAACAAGACCGCAAACAGGAGAACAACCTCCAGCTGTGAATTTCCGGATACAAGGTTGGCGGCTCCGAATCCGATGATGGCCCCGATTACCGTTCCGATCGACCGTTGGAAAGCCTTCATATACGTTCTGCCTACCGTTTCAGTACCAATTTGAACAATAAAGGTCGTCAAAAGGACCCAGTACGGCTGTGCAGGTGCAATCAGCTCCCCGACGATAATCGCAAGCGTTCCCGCTACCAGGGCTTGTATCGCTTTACGCGTCGACGGTTTTAATCTTTTGTTCTCTTCAGACTCATCTTCTTTGTCCTCTTCCTCCGGTTCAGTATCGTTCTCTACAGTGGACTCCTTGTACTCAGACACATTCAATGATTCCTGAATCGTAATGGCCGCTTCCAGGACATGATTCGCAATGGACTCGATCCGTCTCAGGAGATAGACCCATCCTTCAGTTTTCCCTTCTTCATTCAGAACCTCCGACAAAACCAGACGCAGGGCCTGGATGGCTTTTTCTGCCTCTTCAAGGGAACGGGGATCATAATCCTGGGCCAATACCTCGGCGTCACGGAGAGAGCGAAGAACCCATACTAATAAACGCCTGAGTTCGATAACCTCCAATGCTTCCAAATCCTTCAGCTTTTTCAAGGAATCCGTTAACGTCTGAATCAGCATTTCTGTGTCAAACACATATAAACGAAGTTGTGAAGCTTCGATACCAGGCCAGAGCTTCTTTAAATCATTCTCATTAATGTCACCTGCCACGCTTCTCGCATACTCATTCAGCCTTCTGACGTTTCGATCCAGTTGCTTTCTCCGCTTATTGCTCGTATTCGGATCTTCTATCATCTTCATTAAAATGGTAAACGTCAAGTTGGATTGAATATGAAACGAACGCATACTCCTTCTTAACATATGGACAGAATCTTTAAAAATGATGAAGTTATAAAGAAACGCGTACACAAGCCCTAAGACGATCCCGAGGTAAAACCATTCTAGATGGGCCACATCCAGCTGTAAGATCGACGATATATAGATCGACATAAACCCTGCCATTCCCATGGAAAAATAGCGGATGGCAAAGCGTGAAAAGTAAAAAGCGCTAAAGATGACGCCTACCAATAAAGCGTTAACGACAAGACTGTAGTGAGCAAATGCCGAACCCAAAGTGATCCCGGTCGCTACTGAAACACCAACCAGCAAGGTCGTTATCTTCTTTTTCCCCGTCGTATCATCCATGACGACAAAAATCCCGAGCATCCCCACCATTCCGGACACAATGGCCGGGGTGATGGAGGGATGGTCAAACTGCTTCAATAAGAAAAGCATCGTAAATACAGCCGATATCAAGCTGATCGTCGCTTTACCCGCCTGCTGGAATCTTTTCCTGCCGGGATCGGACGCAAGGATCCTCCCCAGCCATATATGTTGTCTATGTAAATGTTTCATTTCTCATCAAACCCTTATCTACGCGCCGTTTTTCATTCTCTTTTATCGTACCCTTTCCAATAAAAAAGTAACCTGTACTGCAGGAAGCAGCAGGTTACTCACATTCGCTGGTGCACGAAGAGAACAGAATCTATTTGTATGATTATAAGGGTTATGGGCGGGTGGGTAAAGGAAAGTGCTTGGATAAACTCTCTCCTTCTATGAGTCAACACACATATCTCGTACTCACACTACTAAAAAACCGGTCAGCCCAAAAGGACCAACCGGTTTTCCACTATTCAAGTATTCAATCCTTACTCAACCGTAACAGATTTCGCCAAGTTACGCGGCTTATCTACATCACAATCGCGGTGCAGGGCAGCATAGTAAGAAATTAATTGTAATGGGATGACAGAGATAAGAGGTGTTAACAATGGGTTAACCTCCGGGATGACGAAGCGATCTTCTTCGTCTTCTAAGCCTTTCATTGAAATGATACAAGGGTTTGCTCCACGAGCGACTACCTCTTTCACATTTCCTCTGATGCCTAGGTTCACTTCTTCTTGAGTTGCAAGTGCAACGATCGGTGTTCCTTCTTCGATAAGGGCGATCGTACCGTGTTTAAGCTCTCCTCCGGCAAATCCTTCTGCCTGGATGTAAGAGATTTCTTTCAGCTTCAAGGCGCCTTCAAGACCTACATAGAAGTCCAGTGAACGGCCGATGAAGAAACAATTGCGAGTGGTTGACAGATATTCACGAGCGATATCTTCAAACTCTTCTTTCGTGTCACAAAGTGCTTCCATCGCAGTAGCCACGATACCCAGTTCTTGAACAAGGTCAAATTCCTGGTTGGTTCCGCATGCTTTACCTGCGACATGCGCAAGGATTGCAAGCACTGCAAGCTGAGCTGTGTACGCTTTCGTTGAAGCAACCGCAATCTCAGGTCCTGCATGAAGAAGCAATGTGTAATCCGCTTCACGTGACAGGGTAGAACCCCCTACGTTTGTGATCGTCAATGATTTATGTCCAAGCTCTTTGATCTGGACAAGTACGGCACGACTGTCTGCCGTTTCCCCACTTTGTGAGATGAATACGAACAACGGTTTCTTAGAAAGTAAAGGCATGTTGTAGCTGAATTCGCTTGCTACATGAACTTCTACAGGGATCCCTGCACTCTTCTCGATGAATTGCTTTCCAACGAGACCAGCGTGGTAGCTCGTTCCACATGCAATGATGTAGACACGATCCGCTTCTTTCATCGCGCCGACGATCGGCTCATCGATGTGAAGCTCGTTGTTCTCGTTTTGGTAAGCCTGGATGATTTTACGCATCACTAACGGCTGCTCGTCGATTTCTTTCAGCATGTAGTGAGGGTATGTTCCTTTTTCAATATCACTGGCATCGATTTCCGCCGTGTAAGGAGCACGTTCCATTACTTCACCGATCAGGTTTTGAATTTCAACCTTTTCTTTCGTTACGATGACCATTTCTTTATCCATCAGCTCAACGTATTGATCCGTTACTTGAATCATCGCCATGGCATCACTTGCTACAACATTAAAGCCTTCTCCAAGACCGACAAGAAGTGGACTTTTGTTTTTCGCTACATAGATCGTTTCATCGTTTTCAGAATCTAAAAGGGCAATCGCATAAGAACCTTTTAGAAGCATCAGCGTTTGACGGAACGCTTCCTCAACTGTATTTCCTTCTCCCACGATCTTCTCGATTAGCTGTACGATGACTTCAGTATCCGTATCACTCTTGAACGTTACGTCTGTCAGGTATTCACGCTTAAGCTGGGAGTAGTTTTCGATTACTCCGTTATGAACGATCGTGAATCGGCCTGAGTTGCTTTGATGAGGGTGAGCATTCACCTGGCTTGGCACACCGTGGGTAGCCCAACGAGTGTGACCGATTCCTGTGTTGCTTGAAACACTGTCATCAACGATCCCGCGAAGATCGGCAATACGGCCTTTCTCTTTGAAGACATGGATGCCTTCGTCGTTTTGAACGGCGATGCCTGCAGAGTCATAACCGCGGTACTCCAGCTTTTCAAGACCTTTTAAAAGAATTTCCTTTGTATCTGAACTTCCGATATATCCAACAATTCCACACATAATTAATTTATCCTCCCTGAACATACAAGGGGGCAAGAACTCTTTTGGGGACGACTTGCCCCCTTATCTCTGTTTGTCATTAGTATTTTAGGTCACTTTTTTCTTCCCTTTGTACATTAAGTTGCCTTAACGTTTTAAGAAAGAAACTTTCGGTTCCGTGACACATGCGAACCGGGAGGCATCCGCCGAACACTCGATAAACCTCCACCTCGTCAACTAAACGATCCTTTACGTATCCATCGCTTAGTCCTGGCGCTTTATAGGATTTTTACCCTCAATCCACCTTTCCTTCTTGAATCACATTTCCATTTTATTTGAAAAACGAAAACAAAATCATCATACACCAGCAGGTTTCCCTTCGTCAATATAAATCTGACAACATCAAGAAGTTGTTATCCATTTGTCATGTTCCCGACACAGAACATGATAAACCCTTCCAAAAGGACTCTACTAATTAAATATGCACAAGAGGCACGTATTGACCCCCTGCGCATGAAAAATCAACTATTCGTTCAGACCCATTTCCTGGTCGACAACCTGTACGATTTCATTTACGTACCGCTCACAAAGTTCTTCAGTAGGTGCTTCCGCCATTACACGCACCAATGGCTCTGTTCCGGAAGGACGGACAAGAATACGGCCATTTCCGTTCATTTCTTCTTCCACCTTTTGAATGACGGTTTTCACCGTTTCGTTATCCGTGACATGGTGCTTATCCGTCACTCGAACATTCACAAGCTTCTGAGGGAACTTCTGCATCTCCCCGGCAAGTTCGGATAGTGATTTACCCGTCACCTTCATGATGTTCACAAGCTGAATACCTGTTAAAAGGCCGTCCCCTGTCGTATTGTAATCCAGGAAGATGATATGGCCCGACTGCTCACCGCCGAGTGTATAGCCGTTTTTCTTCATTTCTTCCACAACATAGCGATCCCCCACGGCTGTCTGGATGCTTTGGATGCCATTCTCTTCAAGTCCTTTATGGAACCCTAGATTACTCATCACCGTAGATACGACGGTAGATTGCTTTAATTGCCCTTGTGATTTCAAATACTTGCCGCAGATGTACATGATCTGATCGCCATCGACGATCTGACCAAGCTCATCAATGGCGATGATCCGATCTCCATCTCCATCAAAGGCAAGACCCAGATCCGCGCCTTTTTCTTTTACCATCTCAGCCAATGTTTCCGGGTGAGTGGACCCGACACCTTCATTGATGTTCAATCCATTCGGGGATGCTCCCATTGTGGAAATATCGGCATCAAGATCAGCAAACAGGTGAGTGGCAAGAGCGGATGTAGCACCGTGTGCACAATCTAACGCAATATGTAAACCATCGAAATCCTCGTCTACTGATTGTTTTAAATACTGCAGATACTTTTGACCACCTTCGAAATAGTCACTTACCTGCCCAAGGTCACCGCCGGTCGGACGGGGTAGCCCGTCAGCGGTTTGATCCAACAGGTCTTCAATTTCACTTTCCTGGTCATCGGAAAGCTTGAAGCCATCCGGGCCGAAGAATTTAATCCCGTTATCGGCTACCGGGTTATGAGAAGCTGAAATCATGACCCCTGCCTGAGCTCCGAGCGCCTTTGTCAGATAAGCGACACCAGGAGTTGAAATCACACCTAAGCGCATCACTTCAGCACCTATTGAAAGAAGTCCCGCTACAAGAGCCCCTTCCAACATATGTCCGGAAATCCGGGTATCCCGTCCAATCAATATTTTGGGACGTGTAGCATCCTTTGTCAGAACATATCCACCAAATCGTCCGAGCTTAAATGCTAATTCCGGTGTCAATTCTGTATTCGCTACACCTCTTACTCCATCCGTTCCAAAATACTTACCCATTGTCATTCTCTCCTTTTTACAGCTCTTATGCTGATGTGTTCTTTTCTTTGATTTCTACTTTTACCTTTTTTTGCGAAAGGGTCCATTCAACATTCTCCGGCCCATCCGCTTCTATTTCTACCTCATGTTCTCCGGGTTCGAGCCCTGAAAGATCGAGAGCGAGAGAGAAATCTTCTTTCTTAACGTTACTCACTTCTTCGTTCTCACCTTTCAGTGCCACATCCACTACACCGTTTTCAGGTTCCATGATGGTGTATTCATAATCGTCAGCCAATCCCTCAGGTTTGATTTCGATTCCAGATAAGCTTTTTTCCTCGGTTGAATTCACATCAACCGTGACTTTCACTTCTTCGGGAGCCACTTTATTCAATCCATCCTGGAGGGCGAGTGGCACAGTAATGGTAGAATCCTTCGTGACCTTGGAAAGATCGACTTCTGCCAGGAGTTCTTCCACTGTGTCGAGTACATCCTGCCTTCCAAAAATCGTTGCCTCTTTAGGTTCTACTGAAATCGCCTCAAGGGTAGTACCCTTCGGAAGGCTTCTCTTTTGTTTAATGCTGACTGGTACGGTCTTACTCGGATTCACAACTGACACGGTCACATCAACCACTTCAGGGTCTATCTGGACATCCAGTTTGTTATATTCACGGTCAAGTACCTGCACCCTGGCTTCCCTTGTCACATTTTCATTGATCTCTTCGTCTACATCGAGAGTGGCAATTACGTAGGCAACCCGCTCTACTTCATCCTTCGAGCCTGTCACCTTCACGGATTTCGGATCAACGGCCAGCCCTTCTGCCTCATATCCATTCGATAGAATACTCTCATTGAATTTAGGTTCGACTGTGAATTCTTCCGTGACCTTTTCCTGTACGGAAATATTGGCAAATTGAGGATCAAACTTCACTGTTAATTTATCAGAAATATTTTGAATCTGGATTTCTACTTGATGTTCACCAATCCCGATATCATTTAAGTTCACATACACTTGGAAGTCCTTCAATGTTTTGGTTTGCTGTACAACAGCTTTAGGCCCTTCCACGGTCACATTCACCGTATCCGGCAAACCTGACACTTCCAAATTCTCACTATCATAGAATACTTCAAGCGGGACATCCTGGATCGTTTCAATTGCACTCTGGGACGTACCGTTACTATTATTAGCCGTCTTCTGAATATCGTCAAAGTTCACGGATAGATAAAGAATGAAGGCTAACATGAGTCCGACGATACGCATGAACCAACGGCTTTCCATGAATTTATCCATTTTCTTTCTTCCCCCTAAAGCTCCATTTTGTCGAGGAAGCATTCGTCTTACCGCCAATGAGCTCTACCGTTAGAATTTCCCTGAAGCGCTCCAAAGAGAGGTCGCGATGCAACTCCCCATTTTTCGTAATGGAGATAGCTCCCGTTTCTTCCGATACAACAATGGTGATGCTGTCTGTCACTTCACTGACACCAAGTGCGGCTCTGTGCCTCGTTCCCAGCTCCTTAGAGATGAATGGACTTTCTGACAACGGAAGATAGCACGCAGCAGCTGCGATTTGATTCTTCTGTACAATCACCGCTCCATCATGGAGTGGTGTATTAGGGATGAAGATATTAATGAGCAGCTGGGACGAAATTTTCGCATCAAGGGGTATACCTGTTTCAATATAATCACTCATCCCCGTCTCCCTCTCAAGAGTAAGGAGGGCCCCGATCCGGCGCTTTGCCATATAGCTTACGGCTTTTGTCATGGACTCAATCATCTGCTCCTTCTCTTCTTCCTCCTGCATTCCTGTCCTTGAGAACAAGCGTCCCCGGCCAAGCTGTTCGAGGGCTCTGCGGAGTTCAGGCTGGAAGATGATGATGATCGCAAGGAACCCCCACGTGAGGGCTTGTTCCATCATCCACCCCAGCGTATCGAGACCAAAGATACTACTCAGGCCTCTTACAATGATGATGACAAAAATACCTTTTAATAATTGTACTGCTTTCGTTCCTTTTATCAGCATGATCAGTTTATAGATTACAAACCATACAACGAGTATATCTACTATATCAGAGACATAATCCAGCGCGGAGTAATCCGAAAAAATATCGATAAACGGCATATTACATCCTCCAATAGCTTAATCGAAAGCGTAAGCCGCCATGTGTGGCTTCTCCATTTTCGTAACGTTCCTATTATAGCATATTTTATCACTGTCAAATGAAAGACACCCACGGCTTCATGATTCTTTCTTTTCTATTCATGAACTCACGTTTTTACATAAAAAAACTGACACGAACATCATAAGTGTCAGCCCTTTAGGGACGGACCTTACATTCCATCCCCTCTATTTTATCCTACTTTTCTTCAAGTTGCGAATTTCCCCAATCCAACGTGTCTTTAGCCCCTTTTTTGATCTGGTACCAAAGCCACTCAAACGCCTCATCGATTTCATGGATCTCTCCTGTCACACTGCCTGCAGAAGCCAGATATTGCTTGCCGTTGATGACGGTCACGTTCCCTGTGACTTTTCCTTCTATTTTCACATTACCGTTCCGGACGGTCAGATCTCCCTTTACGACTTCCCCTTCAGGTACGACAACCGTATGATCCTGAACGACTAATTTAGTATTTTTCGTAAATGAGAAGTCCTCATCATTCCAGGAGGTAAGGAAACTTCCTGTCATAAAGAACAGGAACAGGGCCGCAGCCGTAAGTAGCGGGTGGTGACGGAACCATCTTTGTACCCCTACCTTCTTCTTCTCTTTCGGTAATCCCGCCATGACTTTATCTGTAAAGTCTGCAGAAGCACTGATATGAGATGTGCTTTGTACAAACGCAATCGCTTTTTTCAATTCATGGAAGTGATGCTGGCACTCACTGCATTCCTGCAAATGATGTTTCAGTGTTTCCTCTTTTTCCCTATTTAAGTCTCCATCTAAATAATCGTGCATATAGTCGATGATTTCTTCAGGACAAGGCTTCATGTTCACTCACCCTCTCTACAGTGATCGTAATTGTTTTCTGAGGGCTTCCCGCCCTCTATGTACTCTCGTTTTAACCGTTCCTAACGGTAAATCCAGGATGTCGCTGATTTCTTGAAGCGGGAGCTCCTCAATGTATTTTAGTACGATGACAGATCGATATTTCTCCGGTAACTTGGAAATTTCTTTCTGTATGGTTTCCTGCAACTCCATATTCTCCACTTCATCTTCCGGGAGCTGAACATCAGCAGCCACCTGTGAGTACATCGTCAATCCTTCCGTTCCTGCCACCTCTGCATCCAGGAAGTAATCCGGCTTTTTCTTACGGATCCGGTCTATACAAAGATTCGTCGCAATCCTGAACAGCCAGGTCGAAAACTTTCTCTTTTGATTAAATGTCTCAATATTTACGTATGCCCTAATAAATGCCTCTTGCGCGATATCCTCTGCTTCATGACGATTCCCAAGCATCCGGAAGCAAATTTGGAATACTTTATCTTTATAAAGCTCGACCAATTCTGCAAAGGCATTTTGATCACCTTTCAATACTTGTTTTATCCGTTTATTCACTAACGCTTCCATTTCACAACCTCCGCTCTATGCGGCTATATTTATATACGTAGTACCCTATCAAAAGGTTTCAATTTTTTTTATATTATTATCCTAACAAATTTTTAGGGAAATGTGTTTACATTTATTAGAAAAGGGGTATAAAGGAACTAATATTTCTAATGCGGGAGGATCTCGAAATGAGGAGAAGAATGAATGATTTATTATTTCAAATTGAAGACTGCCGTCGCCAAATGGTCGAATTAGCATTAAAGTCTTCCTTTGCCGATGAGCAAGTAGTTGATTTGAGTACTCGTCTTGATGATCTGTTAAATCAATATCAAGTGGTCAAGCACCATTGAAGGGAAATAGGTGAAGGCTGGAATCCATAATGGGTTCCAGCCTTTTTTGAATTTACTTATAGTAACTTCTCTCCAAAAAGAGATCCCATTAACGCAACAGCAACCGTTGCCGTTTTATTCTTCTCATCCAGGATAGGATTTACCTCCACGAATTCAGCAGAAGTGATCAATCCGGATTCTTCAAGCATCTCCATCGCCAGATGACTCTCCCGGTAGCTGATCCCTCCAAGGACAGGTGTGCCTACTCCAGGGGCATCACTTGGATCCAGCCCGTCTAAATCAAGTGATAGATGAACCCCATCCGTTCTTCCCTTCAAGTAATCAACGGACTCTTCCATCACCCTTGTCATACCAAGGCGGTCGATTTCATGCATCGTATACACTTTGATACCTTTTTCCTTAATTAACTCTCTTTCTCCTTCATCTAAAGAACGCGCTCCGATGATGACGATGTTCTCAGGCTTGATCTTTGGAGAACTTTGCCCGATACCCGTTAACTCCTCGTGGCCGATACCCAGGCTCACTGCGAGCGGCATTCCATGAATATTTCCGGACGGAGACGTATCTCCTGTATTTAAATCACCGTGGGCATCATACCAAATCACCCCTAAATTCTCATAATGAGGAGAAACACCTGCCAAGGTTCCAATCGCAATGCTGTGGTCACCCCCAAAGATCAATGGGAAATCCCCGCTGCCGATGACATCATTCACCTTACCGGCAAGCGTTTCACTCGCTTCAGCAACCGCTTTCAAATTCCGTAAATTTGTATCAGGATTATTATGTACACGCTCAGCTTGACCAATCTCGATATCACCCAGGTCTTTAATGTCGTAACCGAGATTCTCAAGTCGCTCAACGATACCTGCATAGCGGATGGCACTCGGTCCCATGTCCACACCTCTGCGCATTTGACCTAAATCCATCGGTACACCAATAATTGAAATGTTTCTTTTCATCAAAAATTCCCCCTATTCAAAATTTACGTCCTGTCCCTATTGTATCCCTAGTGGGACCGATGACTCAACTGGACAGGATTGTGTATATATATGCGTGGAGAGAGGGGTTTTTTGATGATGGGATGTAAGAATATTAGTTAAACAAAAAAACCTCAAATCTCCTAAGAGATTCAAGGTCTAATCATGTCGTATGTATGATGATTTTTTCGCTTCGTGAGCGGATAGAGATTTCTGCATTTGCAAAATATCTATGGTGGAGCCTAGCGGGATCGAACCGCTGACCTCCTGCGTGCAAAGCAGGCGCTCTCCCAGCTGAGCTAAGGCCCCATATAGAGAAATTCCCACACCAAAAGATGTGAGAAAATGTGTGATGAGCCATGAAGGATTCGAACCTTCGACCCTCTGATTAAAAGTCAGATGCTCTACCAACTGAGCTAATGGCTCGTAATGGCTGGGCTAGCTGGATTCGAACCAACGCATGTCGCAGTCAAAGTGCGATGCCTTACCGCTTGGCTATAGCCCAATAATTACGTGAATGGCATAAAAAAGGGACATTTATAGGATGTCCATTTTACACTGAAATATACAAAATGGTGGAGGGGGGCAGATTCGAACTGCCGAACCCGAAGGAGCGGATTTACAGTCCGCCGCGTTTAGCCACTTCGCTACCCCTCCAGCTAGAAAACAATGGTGCCGGCAAGAGGACTTGAACCCCCAACCTACTGATTACAAGTCAGTTGCTCTACCAGTTGAGCTACACCGGCGTGTATGATTTTGTGATGAATACTGTGTAATGAAAGCAGTTCATGGAAAGATATTTTGCTGACGTAAATCAAATGAAGTTTATTTTACTGTTGTAAAAAAACTTGGTGGAGGATGACGGGATCGAACCGCCGACCCTCTGCTTGTAAGGCAGATGCTCTCCCAGCTGAGCTAATCCTCCGTTATGTAAAGGTAAGTTATTTTGCTTTCGCAAAAAAATTTGGTGACCCATACGGGATTCGAACCCGTGTTACCGCCGTGAAAGGGCGGTGTCTTAACCGCTTGACCAATGGGCCGGTTTATTAAAAAAATAAAAGCTTCCAACCGGGCTCGAACCGGTGACCTCTTCCTTACCATGGAAGCACTCTACCTGCTGAGCTATGGAAGCAATGGCTCCGCAGGCAAGATTCGAACTTGCGACCGATCGGTTAACAGCCGATAGCTCTACCACTGAGCTACTGCGGA
>NZ_JANIOC010000021.1 GCF_024733565.1 Rossellomorea sp. SC111
TGTATTAGGCACGCCGCCAGCGTTCGTCCTGAGCCAGGATCAAACTCTCCGATAAAAGTTTGAATAGCTCTTTAAAATAAATCTAGAATTAACGTTGACGTATTGTCTTGTTTTGTTCAGTTTTCAAGGTTCAATATTTCGTCATTCCCGTTCGGGGCGACTTTATTAATTTATCACAATTCATCATGTGATGTCAACTGTTTTTTGAAATTATTTATTGGTGTTTCTTCTAAATAATTCATTGTGTTTCAGCGACGTTTACTACTATATCAAGATTTCAAATACGGGTCAATACATTTTGTGAACTTTTTTATTAAATTATTTCATTCCTATTACCTCTATTTCATCCATGGCCCTTCGCACATATCAATGAGAGCCCCCCCTGCAAATAAAAGGGGGAAGCTCACGGAGACTAATTTGTCTCTTTCTTGGCTGCTGTCTTCATATATTTCAAACATTCCTTATGACTTGCAAATCGCTTAAAAAGGGAAAATAAGATTTTATACCGTTCATCCATTGCTCTCTTAACGATATGATCAATTCGAGAATCCTTAAGATCAAACAGTATTTCATCCATTTCTCTTTTCAACAGATACTCTATTTCCTGTTTCTCTCTATCATTAATCATTAACCCCAGCAAGTATGTCACCCCTTAATGTTGGTATTTGTAGTTTTTTCCATTAAAAGATATTTATAATCATTTTTTTGTCAGATAGATATTTTTTTGGGGGACATGCATATCTTTAGTAAAGACAGACGGTTGAACGGAGGGATGACATTGAATACGTTTCACACAGTAAACGCTAAGAAATTGAAGCAAATCAGTTTGATCATCGTGATTTCTTTCTTTACTGCTTTGTTTGTATATAGCAGTAACCTCTCGACACTTTCGGTTTTCAGTACGAAGGAGGGTCCGAAGGCGATTTACAAAGGGGAAAAGGGCGTGGCGATCACCTTCAACATTGGATGGGGAGATGAAATGGCCAAGCCGATCCTTGAAGAATTAAAGAAAATGAAGGTGGCATCCGCTACCTTCTTTCTTTCCGGAGCCTGGGCTGAACGACATCCCGATTTAGTCGAACAAATCGTGAAGCAGGGTTATGAAATCGGAAACCTCGGCTATGCCTATTCCGACTATACGGAGATGGAACCGAACAAGATTAAGCAGGACATATTGAAAGCAGATGAGGTCTTTAAGAAATTGAATGTGAAAGATGTGAAATTGTTACGCGTTCCAACGGGACATTTCGATAAAGCAACGTTGAAGGTTGCCGATTCCCTGGGCTTAACGGTCGTCCACTGGAGCGTGGACTCAAAGGATTGGACCAATCCCGGTGCGGCAGAAATCCTTAATAATGTCAGCAAAGCAAAAAAGGGCGACATTGTCCTGCTTCATGCATCAGATTCAGCTAAACAGACGAAGGATGCCTTGCCGTCCATAGTGAAAGAGCTAAAAGGAAAAGGAAACTTCATTACAGTGTCCGACATGATTTCAAACGGTGATGCCAAGTCATCCCTTATACAGTAAAAAAATCCCGTAAGTGAACGTCGTTCACCTGCGGGATTTTTTCATTCAGCTCTTAGCCGATTGCCTGCGTTCTCTTTCCGTCTGGGACTTCTCTATGTACTTAGGAAGGCGCAATAGTTGGAATGCGTTACAGGCAAGCAGGGCTAGCAGCATAAGATACAGCCATTTCACGGAATTCACCAATAATACCGGAAGCCATTCCAGTGTTGTTACGACGATCATAAAGAATAGGGCTGATACAAATGTGTTGGTTTTTGCTTCTGATTGTTGATTCTTGATATAAGCAACGACAAGACCCACCACAAAGATCCCGATCCCGAGTAATATATAAGGCGTATACGACTCTCCTTCTACAGCGAAAGCTCTGAACCGGAAGTAAATCAAATCAAACAGGACAAGGGCGATCAGCACCAGTTGAACGGGGTTCCATAGGCTCTTGAACATCCCCATCCCGAATTGATGGATGGTTAAGTAAGCGAAATAACCCATTTGACTGATGACACTAAAAGTAAACCCTACAAATATGAACCAAAGTAAACTCGATAAGATACCAATCACGTTTCCGTCCTGAAAGTATGGTCCGAACTGATCCCATCTTATGATTAGGGCGGCGACACCTGTTACGGCTCCACCGATTACTAACGTATGAATAAATAAACGAATCCAATTGCGGATGGTCACTTCTATTTTCCTCCAAATAAAAAAATATACACTCACTTGATTGTACCAACGCATGTTTAAAAAATCCAGGTTCCAAATTTACCTGTGCATATTTTTTTTCGATATTTCTCATATTAAGGGTAAGAGAATTTGTATGGAAGGAGCCTACCCATGAAAAAATATTCCTTTCTTTTTCTATTGCCTCTTCTTCTTCTATCCGCATGTGGCGGTGGTGGAGATACGGGCAGTGGCAAAATGGATTATGAAGAAACCAAAAAAATGGTTGTTGATATATTAAAGACTGATGATGGTAAAAAAGCCATCCAACAAGTCATGTCAGATGAAAAAATGAAATCAGAGCTTATTATGGATCAAGGTGTTGTAACTGATACGATATCCAAAACCCTCACATCCGAAAAGGGAACCGAATTCTGGAAGAAATCCTTTGAAGATCCGAAGTTTGCTGAAGCCATGGCAAAAAGCATGAAGGATGGCAATGAAAAATTGCTGAAGGACCTCATGAAGGATCCTGAATACCAAGGAATGATGATGGACCTTTTAAAGGATCCGGAATTTAAGAAAGAGCTCACAGAAGTTTTAAAGAGCCAGGAATATAAAGAACATTTGCAAAAGGTGATTACGGAGACCTTCCAAAGTCCGTTATTTAAAGCAAAACTTCAGGATGTATTATTAAAGGCTGCCGGTGAAATCAAAGACGGGGGCAAAAACGAAGGAAGCGACAGTCAATCGTCTGGTAGTGATCAAAATAGTTCAGGCGACTCAGGTGGCACAGGAAGTGGCGGCGGAGGGCAATAAATTTCTTCTCTGACCGGAAGTGACAACTCACATAAAGGGACCGATGCACACTGGCATTGGTCCCTTTTTTGCTTCTTTAAGAAAGTTTTTCAATGACTTTATGGGCAATTTCCCCATATATCTGACCCAGTCGGTGGTCTTCTGCATATATGGAAGGGGCAAAGTCCTCTTCATTCCAGTCCGGCTGCTGTAGTGGAAGCTTGCCAAGTAAATCGGTACGGAGCTCTTCAGTAAGCTTCTCTCCTCCGCCTTGACCGAATACGAATTCCTTTTCTCCCGTCAGTTTACTTTCAAAGTAAGACATGTTCTCTACCACACCCAGGATGTCATGGTCAGTTTGAAGGGCCATGGCTCCTGCACGAGCCGCTACGAATGCTGCTGTCGGATGAGGTGTCGTCACGATGATTTCCTTACAATGTGGAAGCATTGTATGAAGATCAAGAGCAACGTCCCCTGTTCCCGGTGGCAGGTCCAGCAGTAAATAGTCCAAGTCGCCCCACTCGACTTCAGAGAAGAAGTTGTTCAGCATCTTACCAAGCATCGGCCCTCTCCAAATAACCGGTGCATTGTCCTCTACAAAGAATCCCATGGAGATGACCTTCACGCCGAATCGTTCTACCGGAATAATCCTTTCACCACGTACGACCGGTCTCTTCACGATCCCCATCATATCGGGAACGCTAAATCCATAAATGTCGGCATCCACAAGCCCCACCTTTTTGCCTTGTCTGGCAAGTGACACGGCAAGGTTAACCGAAACCGTTGATTTTCCTACGCCGCCTTTTCCGCTGGCAATCGCAATGAAGGTCGTCTTACTTGCAGGGGATAACAGGTCCGTTCCTTCTCCACCTGCGCCTCTATGCTTTTCAAGCTCCTCTTCAGGAAGCTCTGTAAAACGGATCCCGACAGATTCCGCTCCATTCTCCTTTAATACTTGTACAATTTGTTGCTGGAATTGCATTTGTTCCCCGGTACCCGTTTTGGCGATGGCAATTTTCACACTGACATGGTTCTTTTCTTCTTTAATGGAGATGTCTACAACTCCATTTGTTTCTTGTAAGGTTTTATTTAAAAAAGGATCTTTTAATCCAAATAAAAGTTCGCGTGTTTGTTGTTCAGATAACATGAATAACCACCCTTTTCTATGTATTCGTTTTCAATCATCTGGTCTCAGTATAACATATTCTCAGTTGAATGAATGCTCAAAAGGTTTTGAATGCTTTTGTCGAATAATAAAATGGATTTTCTACCTATAGGTTTCTTTACTAGGCGAGCAGTGGTTGTTTTCCGCTCCAGGTGCTCGCTTTCCGCGGGGCTGGCGGTGAGCCTCCTCAGGCTTCGCCCTCCGGGGTCTCACCTGTCCAGCTACGGCGGCAAGCCCCTCGAGGTCATAAGCTAAATGGTCCAAGAAGGCAAAAAACGCCTTCTCGGACCATTCATCTTATGCTTGTCGGGGCTGGGCGAGCCGCCTCCGCTTTTCATACTGTCCAGCTTTTCCCGCAGGAGTCGAGCACCTTCCACTCCAAACAACTATTTATGAATAAGTTCATTAACCCCCCCTCTCTTACTACAACTCATGAAACAATAATTTTATCTTATTATATTGTCATTTAAAAAGAACAGATCGACTTTATAAATCTGTTTCGCCAAATCCTCACAAAACTCCCTAGTGACTTAAACTGCTGTTTTTAAAATCGAAAAAAAGCTGGGAGGTTATTCCTCGTCAGCTTTTTCTTTGTCATCCATGGTCAGATAGTTCAGTACCCCCTGGTAGACGGAAGCAGCAATCTTTTGCTGGTAATCCTCTTTTAGGAGGTTGGCACGTTCTCCCGGGTTGGAGAGGAATCCGATTTCCACGAGGGCTCCGGACTTTTTAGCATGTTTCAGGATGTAGACATTTTGCAGACCCTTAGCTTCCCGGGTCGTGTTTTCCAGATTTCGTGTCAGTTCTGCTTGGATCGCTTTGGCGAGTACTTTATTTTCTTCATACTTTGGATTGTAGAAAGTCTGGGCCCCGCTCCATTTCGCAGATGGAATTGAATTCAAGTGGATGCTGAGAAACATATCTGCTTGGGATTCATTGATCAGGTTGAGCCTTTTCTTAAGATCCTCCACTTTTCTTCTGCTGTATCCTCTCGTACCTTCCTCAGCAAGATCTTCATCCTTCTCACGCGTCAGGATCACGAGGGCACCTTGTTCCTGAAGATAGTCCCTTATCATCAGTGATACATTTAATGCGATGTCCTTCTCGAGTGCCTTCTCATCTCCCGCCCCGCCGTCCGGGCCGCCATGCCCCGGATCTATATAGATGATTTTTCCTGATAAGGGGAGATTCCACGAATCCCATGTATCTTTGTCTAATATTTTATATTGAATGATGAATAATAAAATAGCCAGTGCAGAAATTATCCCGATTACCTTCAGTTTCTGAACCATTCCAGTCCTCCTATTTCAAGTCTTGGCGACGGAAGAAGCCCCGCTGCCTTTACTAAAAAATATGGGACAAGAATGGGTTTTAGAACTGAAATTAATGCAACCGTAATTTGTGACGCTTGATGCCTTTTTCAAATCCTTCTGACCACCATGTTTCCACAAAATGCTCACAGCAGAAATAAAAGGACTCGTCTACTTCATTCGATACACCCATCTCAGACCAGTACAGCCAGAAATTATAAAGAGTATCAATAAAATGCTTCAATTCTTCCTCACAACGCATCTTCACTAATTCGGTATCTTCACCTGAGTACCCGAATTTACTGACCTTCCCTCCAAGTAGATAAGCTTCTATAGCTACATCAAAACATGCTTCATCAAATCCCTGTTGCATAAATACGCCGCCTTGAATCTTTATATATCCAAAATGCCGCCGGACACTCTCCTGCAGCATCTTAATTGAAATTTCTTTCAGTAACGTTCTTTCCGTCTTGATCTGCTTCTCTCTTCTCTTTGTATTGAAAGTTGTAATAACGTTCAAAAAACATTCACCCCTTTGAACGTATTTTCCTACTTAACCCACCACTTCATTCGAGTAACTGTTACCAATTTTCTTGGAGGGACGGACCTCCAAATCCGCTCAAAAAAAAGAAAAAATCCTTAGTATGAAGGGATTCAGCTTGAAAATCGAAATGAAATTGGAGGTCCGTCCCTCGAAACTCAATAAAAAAAGCCCAGCCGACAGAATCGGCTGAGCTTTGGTGTGAAATAATAATTAACGCTTAGAGAATTGTGGCGCGCGACGTGCACCTTTAAGACCGTATTTTTTACGCTCTTTCATACGAGAGTCACGAGTTAATAATCCAGCGCGTTTTAGAGATCCACGGTATTCAGGGTCTGCTTGTAGTAAAGCACGAGCGATTCCGTGACGGATCGCACCAGCTTGACCAGCATAGCCTCCACCATTAACGTTTACTAAAACGTCATAGTTACCAAGAGTTTCAGTTGCAACTAGTGGTTGCTTAATTACTTCTCTTAGTGCTGCGAATGGGATATAAACTTCTACTTCACGATCATTGATAACAATGTTTCCGTTACCTGGTACTAAACGTACACGAGCTACTGAGCTCTTACGACGACCAGTTCCGTAATATTGAACTTGAGCCAAGATAATAACCTCCTCTTATTAATTATCCACGAAGTTCGTAAACTTCAGGTTGTTGTGCTTGATGTGGATGCTCTGCTCCAGCATATACATGTAATTTCTTGAACATTTGACGACCTAGAGAACCTTTTGGAAGCATACCTTTGATAGTAAGCTCAAGCATTTTCTCTGAGTAGTTTGTACGCATTTCTAATGCTGTACGTTGTTTTAAACCACCAGGGTGATTAGTGTGACGGTAGTAGATCTTGTCCGTTAACTTCTTCCCAGTAAGTTCGATTTTTGAAGCATTAAGAATGATTACATGATCACCAGTGTCAACATGTGGTGTGAATGTTGGTTTGTGTTTTCCGCGTAGAATTGAAGCAACTTCACTGGATAGACGTCCAAGAGTTTTACCTTCAGCATCTACAACGAACCATTTACGATCGATTTGATTGGCTTTTGCCATATACGTTGTACGCATGATTTAACCTCCTATTTAATGAATCCGTAGTATTTATTTTCTAATCACAATAAGTTTCCGGGGCTTATCGTGGGGTTAATAACATACCATATGCTATATTATCTTGTTCCCAGTCTATTGTCAAGAGAATGTTACACCAGGATTAGTTGTTTTAGTATTTTTTTGAATCATGATTATCATTTATAATACATGTTCCAGTTTTGCGCTTAATAAACTGTTATTCTCACCATAGATAGTGGTCGTTGATTTCCGCTCCAGGTGCTCGCTTTCCGCGGGGCTGGCGGTGAGCCTCCTCGGGCTAAAGCCCTGTGGGGTCTCACCTGTCCAGCTACGGCGGCAAGCCCCTCGAGGTCATAAGCTAAATGGTCCAAGAAGGCAAAAACCGCCTTCTCGGCCCATTCATCTTATGCTTGTCGGGGCTGGACGAGCCGCCTCCGCTTTTCGTACTGTCCAGCGTTTCCCGCAGGAGTCGAGCACCTTCCGCTCCAATCAACAAAAGGGTGCTTTACAATACCCTCTTTCAAAATGCTAAACGCCCTCTAAATCTCATCAGATCCATAATCCACTTTCCACAGATATAATCCATGTGGCGGGGCAGTCTTTCCTGCACGGTTGCGATCACGTGCTTCCAGTATTCCGGATATCTCTTCCACAGGTATATTCCCAGAACCTACCTCCAATAAAGTACCGACCAGGATCCTCACCATATTATATAAAAATCCATTGCCCACAAATGAAAAAATGATTTCTTCTTCGTGTTCCTGAATTTCAATACGATGAATGGTTCTTACTTTGTCTTCCACTTCCGTCTTCGCTGAACAAAAGCTTGTGAAGTCGTGCTCCCCGATCAGGTGCCGGGCAGCGCGCTTTATATCAGGAACGGAAAGCGTATGGGGATAGTGAAGGGCAAAATGCCGGTTGAACGGACTTCTTGATTCCCCTGTATAAACCCGGTAACGGTATTCTTTCTGCTCCACGGAAAACCGCGAATGAAAGTCTGTTGAAACAAACTCGGCTTCTTTCACGGTCACTTCATCCGGTAACCTAGTATTCAGAACGATCGGCCATTTCTCTTCTAGAATGGATAAAGGTGTGTCAAAATGAAAGACTTGACCGTTTGCATGGACACCTGCGTCGGTACGGCCAGACCCGCTGATCCGGACAGGACCGCCTTTATGGATAGTGGACAAGATGCTCTCTATAAGGCCCTGGACGGTACGTTGATTCGGTTGTACTTGGTAACCATGAAAATACGTCCCATCATAAGCGATGGTACACTTCACTCTCTGCATACGTGACACTCCCGTTATCCTCTGAAAATGATTAATACCGTTGTAAGGAGGGCAAGAACGATTAACGCTCCTGTATCCTTCTTATGCCAGGATAACAGGCGGTATTTCGTCCTGCCCTCCCCTCCTTGATACCCTCTTGCTTCCATGGCCGTTGCCAAGTCTTCGGCGCGTTTAAATGCACTGACGAAGAGAGGAATCAATAGAGGGATGATCGCTTTGATCCGATCTTTGATGGGACCTGATGAAAACTCTGCCCCCCTGGCAATCTGTGCCTTCATGATTTTATCCGTTTCCTCCATCAGCGTTGGTATGAACCGCAGGGAAATCGACATCATGAGTGCGAGTTCATGTACAGGGAATTTCACTTTCTTCAATGGATTCAGAAGCGTTTCTAGCCCGTCTGTTATCGTGATGGGTGAGGTCGTAAGCGTTAATAATGAAGTAACAAGGATTAGATAAAAGAATCGTAATGAAATAAAGATCCCCTGCCTTAAACCCTCTTCATGAACAGACAAGATACCTAGGTCCAGAATGACGGGACCTTCCTTTGTAAAAAACACATGTAAGAAAAACGTAAACAGAATCAGCCAAAGAATGGGCTTCAATCCTCCGATAATAAATCGGATGGATAGATTGGATAGAATGAGTGCGCTAAACGTAAAAAGACCGAGCAGTGCATACGTAACAGCATTATTCGCCAGGAATACGACGCATATAAACCCAAAGATAAATAATAGCTTTGCCCTGGGATCCATTTGGTGAAGAATGGATTTAGCCGGTACATAACGGCCGAAGATCATTTTTTCCATCATAGTCCCTCACCTCCGTCACGGATCGCACGGATGGCTGAAGCCAATTCGTTTATTGTCAGACACGTCTTAGGAAGTTTCTTTCCGGTCTTTTTTTCAAACTGATATTGGAACCGAACAACATCGGGTACATCCAATCCCATCTCAAACAGTTCGTCCGTCTCGGAGAAGATTTCTGCAGGGGTTCCTTTTCGTTTTAAACGACCTTTTTGCATGATGACGATCTCTTCTGCATAGTGAGCGGCGTCTTCCATGCTGTGGGTGACGAGGATGGTCGTCAGTCCCTTTTCCTTATGAAGATCATAGAACATGTCCATGATCTCCCTTTGCCCTCTTGGATCGAGTCCTGCTGTCGGCTCGTCCAATACAATGACCTCGGGATTCATTGCCAGTACACCTGCTATGGCGACTCGTCTCATTTGTCCACCTGAAAGATCAAAGGGGGATTTCTGCAGTACATCCAGTGACAAACCAACCTTTACAATCAATTCTTTCGCTCTTTTTATCGCTTCTTCCTCAGACACACCAAAGTTCATTGGACCGTAACAAATATCTTTAAGGACGGTTTCTTCAAACAGTTGATGTTCAGGAAATTGAAAGACAATCCCTACCTTCTGTCTGACAGGCTTTAAATTCTTTGCCTTTTCCTTTGCCTTGATCTCGTGCTTGCCTACTTGAACAAGTCCCTCTGTAGGTTTTAATAATCCATTAAGATGCTGCAATAGTGTGGACTTGCCTGAACCGGTGTGACCAATCACTGCGAGAAACTGACCCGTTGGAATCGAAAGGTTGATATCTTGAAGGGCAAGTTTTTCAAATGGAGTGTTGAATGAATATCGGTATTCTACCTGTTGAAATGAGATCTGCATAATTCATCCACCAACTCTTCTTCTGTAAAATATGTTTTAGACAGGGGAAACCCTGCTTCCTTCAGTGCCCCGGCAAGCTTGATGGTGAAAGGGGAATCCAAACCAAGCTTGATGAGCTCGTCCTCCAATAGGAAAATCTCTTCCGGTATTCCTTCCTTAAAGACACTCCCTTGATTCAAAACAATCATACGATCTGCCTTCGTAGCTTCCTCCAGGTCATGGGTGATGGAAATCACCGTCAGGTTCTCTTCTTCTTTCAGCTTCCGGACTGTTTCAAGAACTTCCTGTCTTCCCTTTGGGTCAAGCATCGATGTGGCCTCATCCAAGATGATGATGGATGGCTGCAGGGCTACAACACCTGCAATCGCTACACGCTGCTTCTGCCCCCCTGATAAATGGTGTGGCTCTTGATCAAGAAAATCTTCCATATGGACACTTTTTAAAGCATCATTGACTCTCTGTACCATCGAATCATAAGGTACCCCATGGTTTTCTAACCCAAAAGCCACATCATCCTCTACTGTAGCACCAACAAATTGATTATCGGGATTCTGAAAAACCATACCCAGCTTTGAACGGATGTCCCAAATAGAGTTCTCAGCAAGAGTGATTCCATCCACCGTCACAAGTCCCTTCTCCGGGAAGTGAAGACCATTCAACATCTTGGCTAAGGTGGATTTACCTGAACCATTATGACCGACAATCGCCAGCCACTCACCTTGATTGACCGTCAGGCTAATCCCTTTAAGGGCGTAGGTCTCCTGATCCGGATATCTGAAATACACATCGTCAACTTTAATGATTTCCTTCAATTCTGTAACCTCCTCTACGCTATCCTAACTCAGCTCTGCTAAAACCTTTGCATATAAAAAAAAGCCTGCACCCCGACCAAAGAAAAGAACATCTTTTCTTGTTCATCCACTGAACAGCTTCTATGAACATAGAAGTTGGAAGGGGTGCACGAGCTAGACGAGTCAGACAGCGCTGCTCATCGTAACGCTCTGCTTTTCATCACATGCACTTATACAAAAAGGGCAAAGAAGCAGTTAAGGATTAACTGTCCCGCCCTTAATGTTAGAAGTCACGAATTATTAAACTAATTCGATGATTGCCATTGGAGCACCGTCACCACGGCGAGGACCAACCTTCATAATGCGAGTATATCCGCCTTGACGCTCTGTGTAACGAGGAGCGATGTCAGAGAATAACTTTTGTAAAGCATCTTGGTTGTTTTCAGCGTTTGCAACTTCTTTACGAATGAATGCACCAGCTTGACGACGCGCGTGAATGTCACCACGTTTACCTAGTGTGATCATTTTTTCCACAACTGAACGAAGCTCTTTCGCACGAGTTTCAGTTGTTTCGATGCGCTCGTTAATGATTAGGTCTGTAGCTAAATCACGTAGCATTGCTTTACGTTGAGCACTGGTACGTCCTAACTTTCTGTAAGCCATTAAGGGTTCCCTCCTTTGTTGAATCTATATATGAAAGAAGATGTTATCAGTCGTCTTTACGTAATCCAAGTCCAAGGTCTTCAAGTTTAACTTTAACCTCTTCAAGGGATTTACGTCCTAGGTTACGCACTTTCATCATATCTTCTTCAGTCTTGTTAGCAAGCTCTTGCACAGTATTGATTCCAGCACGCTTCAGGCAGTTATAAGAACGAACAGAAAGATCCAATTCTTCGATGGTCATCTCTAGAACTTTTTCTTTTTGGTCTTCTTCTTTTTCTACCATGATTTCAGCATTCTGCGCTTCATCTGTAAGGCCAACGAAAATATTTAAGTGTTCTGTCAGAATCTTAGCACCTAAAGAAATGGCTTCTTTCGGTCCAATACTTCCATCAGTCCATACATCAAGAGAAAGTTTATCGTAGTTCGTCATTTGACCAACACGAGTATTTTCTATTTGATAGTTAACGCGTGAAACTGGAGTGTAAATAGAATCGATTGGGATCACGCCAATAGGAAGATCCTCACGTTTGTTTTGGTCTGCTGGTCTGTACCCACGACCACGGGATGCACTTAAACGCACACGGAAGTGACCACTCTTTGATAATGTTGCAATGTGTAAATCAGGATTTAACACTTCAACATCACTATCATGAGTAATATCCGCAGCCGTTACGACTCCTTCACCCTGTACATCAATTTCCAGCGTTTTTTCTTCATCAGAGTAGATCTTCAACGCTAGCTTCTTGATATTCAAAATGATGGATGTGACATCCTCTACGACGCCTTCAATTGTTGAAAACTCATGCAGTACTCCATCTATTTGAATAGATGTGACAGCAGCACCTGGGAGTGACGATAATAGGATACGACGTAAGGAGTTACCCAAAGTTGTACCATATCCACGCTCAAGTGGTTCTACGACGAACTTTCCATATGTGGCATCATCGCTGATCTCAACCGTTTCAATTTTTGGCTTTTCAATTTCGATCATTAATATTTACCCTCCTTCAAAACGTCGAAACTCCGGGCTAAATAAGATAAAGTCCGAAATTCCCCATGTTTACGTTCCCTATTGTGCACCAACAACTGGTTACTTTTCTGAATGAACGTATCTTGTATCATATCCCATTATAGACAACGATACAAAATTTATACAGAAAATTAAACGCGGCGACGTTTTGGTGGACGGCATCCATTATGAGGAACTGGAGTAACGTCTCTGATTGCAGTAACTTCTAGACCTGCTGCTTGAAGAGCACGGATAGCTGCTTCACGACCAGCACCAGGACCTTTAACTGTTACTTCAAGAGTTTTTAGACCGTGTTCCTGAGAAGCTTTAGCTGCTGTTTCAGCTGCCATTTGTGCTGCGAATGGAGTGGATTTACGAGAACCTCTGAATCCTAGTGAACCTGCACTTGACCATGCAACAGCATTTCCGTGAACATCAGTAATAGTTACGATTGTGTTATTAAATGTAGAACGAATGTGTGCAATACCAGCTTCGATATTCTTTTTCACACGACGTTTACGAGTATTAGTTTTACGTGCCATACTAAGAAGTAACCTCCTTTACCTATTATTTTTTCTTGTTAGCTACAGTCTTACGAGGACCTTTACGTGTACGAGCATTGTTCTTCGTATGTTGTCCACGAACAGGTAGTCCACGACGGTGACGAAGACCGCGGTATGAACCGATTTCCATAAGACGTTTGATGTTTAGTGATACTTCACGACGAAGATCACCTTCTACTTTTAATTTATCAACGATATCACGAATCTTTCCTAGTTCGTCGTCAGTAAGATCGCGAACGCGAGTATCCTCGGATACACCAGCTTCAGATAAGATTTTCGCTGCAGTATTTTTACCAATACCGTAGATGTATGTTAATGAAATGACAACACGTTTGTCACGTGGAATGTCTACACCAGCAATACGTGCCATAGTGATAGCGCACCTCCTTTAAGATTAGCCTTGTTTTTGTTTGTGTTTAGGGTTTTCACAGATAACCATGACTTTACCTTTTCTACGAATAACTTTACATTTTTCGCAGATTGGTTTAACAGATGGTCTAACTTTCATCTTATTCTAACCTCCTTAATAGTACGGAGTGCAATAGATTATTTATAACGATAAGTGATTCTACCACGAGTTAAGTCATACGGTGATAATTCCACTGTTACCTTGTCACCAGGTAGGATACGAATGAAATGCATACGGATCTTTCCTGAAACATGTGCCAGTACTGTATGACCATTTTCTAATTCTACCTTAAACATCGCATTGGGCAAAGTCTCGGCGACCTTACCTTCAACTTCAATTACATCATCCTTAGCCATCGAACATGTCTCCCTTCTTCTCATCATTTAATACTTCGTTAACAAACTTTGAAACAGCATAACGCAGTTTACCGTTCGTTACTCTGCCTGATTCTATAATACTGTTTTGAACTTCTGGAGAAACATAGTCACACAAGTGAAGATGAGCGATGTTCTTTCGCTTGGCGCGATCGAACTTTCGTCTATCCCCATCTGCTATCAGTACAAAACGTTCATCCAACTGCTGAATAACGACCGAGTAGCTTCCAGTCTCTCTCCCTTTAAGGGTTTGAACAATCTGGCCTATCCTCGGAACCGTTGATTCTGACTCGATCAATCCAATCACCTTCACTTAGGCTTTCGTCAATATCTCATAGCCGTCTTCAGTAATTGCTATGGTGTGTTCAAAGTGCGCACACATTTTATCATCTACTGTGACGACTGTCCAGTTATCTGATAACGTTCTAACATATCGACTTCCTGCATTAACCATTGGTTCAATAGCCAGTACCATGCCAGGCTTTAAACGCGGACCTTTGTTCGGTGGTCCATAATGAGGGATTTGCGGGTCCTCATGTAAGTCTTGACCAACTCCGTGTCCCACATACTCCCGAACGATCGAAAAGCCATTAGCCTCAACAAAAGTTTGTATACTATGAGAGATATTCGACAGACGCTCGCCTGGTTTCGCTTCTTTAAGGCCCAGAAATAATGATTCTTCCGTTACATCAAGAAGCTTCCGGGTTTCATCATCTATTGTTCCAACTGGATATGTCCAAGCCGAGTCACCGTGATAACCATTATATTTAGCACCGATATCGATACTGATAATATCGCCATCTTTCAATACCCGATCGCCTGGAATTCCATGTACCAACTCATTGTTGACTGAAGCACAGATGCTGCCACGAAACCCATTATACCCTTTAAAAGATGGAATTGCATCATGTTTACGAATGAATTCTTCAGCAATTGCATCCAATTCCTTCGTCGATATTCCCGGAGAAATATACTTTTGCAATTCCGCATGAGTCAAAGCAACAATCTTACCAGCATGCCGCATGATCTCAATCTCTCTCGGAGTTTTAGAAATGATCATTATGAAAGGCCTCCAAGTAGTTCATCAATGTCATCAAACACTCTATGGATGTCTTGTTGACCGTCAATGTTTTTCAGATAGCCTTTATCTTCGTAGTAAGCCAATAGTGGTTGGGTTTGTTTGATGTTTACGTCCAAACGGTTTTGAACCGTTTCTTCGTTATCGTCTGCGCGTTGATATAACTCGCCGCCGCAGCGATCACAAACGCCCTCTTCTGTTGGCGGATTAAAGACAAGATGATAAGTAGCGCCGCACTCTTTACAGATCCTGCGACCTGTCAAGCGCTCCATCAGGATGTCCTTATCTACATTAATATTAATGACATAATTCATTTTCTTACCAAGATCAGCTAGGATGTTTTCAAGTGCTTCTGCCTGAGCAACCGTTCTTGGAAACCCATCCAGTAAGAAGCCTTTTTGACAGTCCTCTTTGCTTAACCGTTCACGAACGATACCGATTGTCACTTCATCAGGAACAAGATCGCCATTATCCATGAATGATTTGGCCTTCAAGCCTAGTTCAGTACCTTCTTTAATAGCTGCACGGAACATATCGCCTGTAGAGATATGGGGGATACCATATTTGTCTACGATTTTTTCAGCTTGAGTGCCTTTTCCTGCGCCTGGTAAGCCCATAAGAACTATATTCACTCGTACTCCCCCTAATTGTCTATAAAATGGTTTCAGGAACAAGACGTTCCCGAAAACCCTCTTATTTAATAAATCCTTTGTAGTGACGTTTCACTAACTGTGCCTCTAGTTGCTTCATTGTCTCAAGTGCAACCCCTACTACGATCAGTAAGCTTGTTCCACCGATTTGAGCTGCAGGAGGTAATCCTGCAAAGTTAATGAAGAAAACTGGAAGGACTGAAATAACAGCTAAGAAAATGGCCCCAACAAATGTTAGACGATACAGAACGCGAGTGAGATACTCTTGTGTGGTTTTACCTGGACGAATACCAGGGATATATCCACCTTGCTTCTTCAAGTTTTCAGCCATTTGTTCCGGATTTACTTGAATGAAAGCATAGAAATACGTAAAGGCAACGATCAGAGCTACATAGATGATCATACCAACTGGTTTGGTGTAATCAAAGATGTACTGGATAGTACTGGTCACATCATTATCTCCAAAAAAGGATGAAATGGTCTGTGGCGTGATAATAAAAGAAATCGCAAAGATAACTGGAATAACACCCGCAGCATTCACCTTTAATGGTAGATGTGTTGATTGTCCACCAACCGGACTACGCCCCACTAAACGTTTTGCATATTGAATCGGAATCTTACGAAGTGCTTGTTGGATAAACACGACACCAACCACGATTGCAATAACTGCTAAAACAAGAAGTGCAAGAACCACAATACGAAGGAAGAGCTGTTCGCCTGCTCCCTCGATTTGTTGAGCATAGATTTGGTTTACAGTGTTAGGGATCGCAGCGACGATACCTGCAAAGATCAGGATCGAAATACCATTCCCAACGCCTTTAGCCGTGATTTGTTCACCAAGCCACATAAGAAAAGCCGTACCAGCTGTTAGAACTAAAGCTATTAGTAGGTACGTACTGACTCCGGGGTTTTGGATAAGCATTCCACCGTAAATTCTGTTAAAGCCGTAGGACATTCCCAAAGCCTGGATGAATCCAAGAATGATAGTGAAATAACGTGTGAACTGAGCTAATTTACGGCGCCCGACTTCACCCTGCTTAGACCACTCAGTAAACTTCGGTACAACATCCATTTGCAGGAGCTGCACAATGATCGAAGCCGTGATATAAGGCATGATTCCCATCGCGAAGATGGAGAAGTTCTTTAACGCACCGCCACCAAATGTATTCAGGAATCCAAGGATCCCTGCCTGGTCTTGCATTTTCAATACATTAGCGTCTACGCTTGGTACAGGAATAAAGGTACCAAGACGAAAGACTATTAACATTAGAAGGGTGAAGATAATTTTGTTTCTTATATCACCCACGCGCATAAAATTGGAGACAGTTTGAAACATTAGATCACCTCGGATGTACCGCCAGCAGCTTCGATAGCTTCTTTAGCAGTGGTTGAGAATTTGTGTGCTTTTACTGTAAGCTTTTTCTCGATTGAACCTTTACCAAGAATCTTAATTCCTGCTTTTTCGTTACTCACTACACCAGATTCTACAAGTAGAGCTGGAGTAACTTCTGTACCATCTTCGAAGCGATTCAATACGTCAAGATTGACGATTGCATATTCTTTACGATTGATGTTCGTGAATCCACGTTTAGGTAGACGTTGGAACAATGGTGTTTGACCACCCTCAAAGCCAGGACGAGTTCCGCCACCTGAACGGGCGTTTTGTCCTTTATGACCTTTACCAGAAGTCTTTCCATTACCTGAACCAATACCACGTCCTACACGATTGCGGACTTTACGTGAACCTTCTGTAGGCTTTAACTCATGTAATTTCATGTCGGCACCTCCTTTTTTTTAAGCGTTAAAAATTACTTTTCAGTTACTGTAACAAGGTGAGCCACTTTGTTGATCATACCGCGGATAGCAGCATTATCTTGTTGCTCAACTGTTTGGTGCATTTTGCGAAGTCCTAAAGCTTCAACCGTTTTGCGTTGATCTTGAGGACGACCAATTGTACTGCGAGTGAGGGTAATTTCTAGTTTGTTAGCCATCGTTATCCCTCCCTTATCCTAAAATCTCTTCTACTGATTTACCACGTAATTTTGCAACGTCTTCAGCGGTCTTTAATTGTTTTAAACCTTCGATTGTAGCGCGAACCATGTTGATTGGAGTGTTAGATCCTAAAGACTTAGATAGGATATCTTGAACACCAGCTAATTCAAGTACGGCACGAACAGGTCCACCAGCAATAATTCCTGTACCCGCAGAAGCAGGTTTGATCAGAATTTGACCAGCACCAAATCGTCCAGTTACTAGGTGAGGTGTTGTACCTTCAACCATAGGAACTTCAATTAGATTTTTCTTCGCATCTTCAATCGCTTTACGGATTGCTTCAGGTACCTCTTGAGCTTTACCCGTTCCGAAACCAACGTGACCGTTTTTGTCGCCCACTACTACAAGAGCAGCGAAACGGAAACGACGTCCACCTTTAACAACTTTCGCAACACGATTGATTGTAACTACGCGTTCTTCAAATTCTAGTTTGCTTGGATCAATACGACGCATCTGGATTGTCCCTCCTTTTTTTATTAAAATTCTAAGCCGTTTTCACGAGCTGCTTCAGCTAAAGCTTTGATACGGCCATGATATAAATATCCACCACGGTCAAATACTACGGATTTTAATCCTTTTTCTACTGCACGTTTCGCAACTAGCTCTCCAACTTTAGCTGCTGCATCAGCAGTAGCAGATGAGTCTAGATTGAAATCTTTATCTTGAGAAGATGCACTAACTAGAGTAACACCGTTCATATCATCGATAAGTTGAGCGTAGATATTTTTGTTAGAACGGAAAACGTTCAAACGAGGACGAGTTTCAGTTCCAGTAATTTTTGAACGGACACGAGCATGTCTTTTCTTACGTGTTTTGTTCTTATCTGGCTTAGTAATCACCTACGGTCACTCCTTTCTTTTGCCTACGCGGCATTATTTACCTGTTTTACCTTCTTTACGACGAACATATTCACCTTCGTAGCGAATACCTTTTCCTTTGTAAGGCTCAGGAGAGCGTACAGCACGAATGTTAGCAGCTAATGCTCCAACACGTTCTTTGTCGATACCTTTGATAGATATCTTTGTATTAGCCGGTACTTCGATCTCGATACCTTGTTCTGGTTCGATCTCAACTGGGTGAGAATAACCAACGTTAAGGACAAGCTTAGTACCTTGTTTTTGAGCACGGTAACCTACACCGACTAGCTCAAGATTTCTTTGGAATCCTTTAGATACACCTTCAACCATGTTGGCGATTAGGGCACGAGTTGTACCGTGTAACGCGCGGTGTTCTTTTGCATCAGAAGGACGAGTAACTGTTGCTACGTTGTCTTCTAATTCAACTTTAATATCAGAATTGAATGTACGAGAAAGTTCCCCTTTAGGTCCTTTTACAGTTACTGTGTTATCTTCAGCAACTGTTAAAGTAACGTCAGATGGAATTTCTACTGGTAGTTTTCCTACACGTGACATCCTGTTGCACCTCCATTCATATAAAAAATATTACCAAACGTAAGCTAGTACTTCTCCGCCTACTTGTTGAGCACGAGCTTCTTTATCAGTTAACACACCTGTAGAAGTAGAAACTAGTGCGATACCTAAACCGTTTAGTACTCTAGGTACCTCTGTAGATTTAGCATATACACGTAAACCAGGTTTAGAGATACGCTTTAATCCAGTGATTACACGTTCGTTGTTTGCTCCATATTTCAAGAAAATGCGGATAACACCTTGCTTGTTATCTTCTACATATTCTACGTCACGTACGAAACCTTCACGTTTGAGGATTTCTGCAATTTCTTTCTTGATGTTAGAAGCAGGAACTTCTAATCTTTCGTGACGAACCATGTTCGCATTACGGATGCGAGTAAGCAAATCTGCAATTGGATCTGTCATTGTCATAATAATTTACCTCCTTCCCAATATGGGGTATTACCAACTAGCTTTCTTAACGCCAGGAATCTGACCCTTGTATGCAAGTTCACGGAAACAAATACGGCAAAGCTTGAATTTACGGATAACTGAATGAGGACGTCCGCAACGTTCGCAACGAGTATACGCTTGAACATTATGCTTTGGCGTGCGTTTTTGTTTCGCAATCATAGATTTTTTAGCCACATTTTCGCCTCCCTTATATAGCGATTACTTTTGGAATGGCATTCCGATTTGTGTCAACAATTCACGAGCTTCTTCGTCTGTGTTCGCAGTTGTTACGATTACGATATCCATACCGCGTGCTTTAGACACTTTATCATAATCAATCTCAGGGAAAATCAATTGCTCTTTTACTCCTAATGTATAGTTACCGCGACCGTCGAATGCTTTTTTAGAAACACCGCGGAAGTCACGTACACGTGGAAGTGAAACAGAAATTAATTTATCTAAGAATTGGTACATACGCTCTCCGCGAAGAGTAACTTTTGCACCGATTGGCATACCTTCACGAAGACGGAAGCCTGCGATAGATTTTTTAGCTTTTGTTACAACTGGCTTTTGACCAGTGATTTGAGTTAATTCATCAACAGCTACATCAAGAGCTTTTGAGTTTGAAACAGCATCGCCGACACCCATGTTGACAACGATCTTTTCAACTTTAGGTACTTCCATTACTGATTTGTAATTGAATTTGCTAACTAGAGCTGGACTGATTTCTTGTTGGAATTTTTCTTTTAGGCGGTTCATTCAGAATACCTCCCTTCTTAATCGTACTATTTATCTAGAACTTCACCTGATTTTTTTGCTACACGTACTTTTTTGCCATCTTCTGTCTTATAACCTACACGAGTTGGCTCGTTAGATTTCGGATCTAGAAGCATAACATTTGATACATGGATAGATGCTTCCTGACTGATGATTCCGCCTTGCGGATTCATCTGTGAAGGTTTAGCGTGTTTTTTTACAACGTTGATTCCTTCAACTAGCAATCGGTCTTTCTTTGGGAATGAAGCAAGAACAACACCTGTCTTACCTTTGTCTTTCCCAGTAATGACCATTACTTTATCGCCTTTTTTTACATGCATTTCATCGCACCTCCTTGAATGGCCCAATGCTAATATCTATTAAAGAACTTCTGGAGCTAAAGATACAATTTTCATAAAGTTGCTGTCACGCAGTTCACGGGCAACAGGTCCGAAGATACGAGTTCCACGTGGTCCCTTATCGTCACGGATAATGACACAAGCGTTCTCGTCGAACTTAATGTAAGTACCGTCTTGACGACGTACACCAGATTTAGTACGTACAACAACTGCTCTGACTACGTCACCTTTTTTAACAACGCCACCTGGTGTTGCTTGTTTTACTGTACACACGATAACATCACCGATGTTAGCCGTCTTGCGTCCAGAACCACCAAGCACTTTAATAGTTAATACTTCACGAGCACCAGAGTTGTCAGCAACTTTTAAACGTGATTCTTGTTGAATCATGTAGGTAACCTCCCTTCGGAATATAAAATATCCGAACAAATATATTAGATAATAACTGCTTTTTCAACAACTTCTACTAAACGGAAACGTTTTGTAGCAGATAGTGGACGAGTCTCCATGATACGTACGATATCGCCTACTTTTGCTTCGTTGTTCTCATCATGAGTTTTAAACTTCTTAGAGTACTTAACGCGCTTGCCGTATAGAGAATGCTTTTTATAAGTTTCTACCATAACCGTTACTGTTTTATCCATTTTGTCGGAAACAACACGGCCAGTGTATACCTTACGTTGGTTGCGGTCACTCATTTAAGCAAACCTCCTCTCATTTATCGATTGTTAACCCCGATCTCTCTTTCACGGATTACAGTTTTCATACGAGCGATCCCTTTGCGGACTTCACGGATGCGGGCTGTATTTTCTAATTGTCCAGTCGCAAGTTGGAAGCGAAGGTTAAATAACTCTTCTTTCAGAGTCTTTACTTTTTGTTCAATTTCAGCAGTGGTTAGGTCACGAATTTCATTACTTTTCATTTGATTCACCACCAATTTCCTCACGTTTTACAAACTTCGTTTTGATTGGAAGTTTATGTGATGCTAGACGAAGCGCTTCACGAGCTACCTCTTCAGAAACACCAGCGATTTCAAACATGATTTTTCCAGGCTTAACTACTGCTACCCAACCTTCTGGAGCACCTTTACCTGAACCCATACGAACTTCTAAAGGTTTTGCTGTGTAAGGTTTATGAGGGAAGATTTTAATCCATACTTTACCGCCACGTTTCATGTAACGAGTCATAGCGATACGAGATGCTTCGATTTGACGGTTTGTGATCCAAGAAGCTTCAACTGCTTGTAAACCGTATTCACCGAACGCTACTTCTTGACCGCCTTTAGCACGTCCACGCATTTTTCCGCGGTGTTCGCGACGATGTTTAACGCGTTTAGGTAATAACATAATTATTTGCCTCCTTCCTCAGATTTCTTTCTTGTAGGAAGAACTTCTCCACGATAGATCCATACTTTAACGCCAAGCTTACCATAAGTTGTATCAGCTTCTGCATGAGCATAGTCAATGTCAGCGCGTAGAGTATGAAGTGGAACAGTACCTTCACTGTAATGTTCTGAACGAGCGATATCTGCTCCGCCTAAACGACCAGATACTTGTGTTTTGATTCCTTTTGCACCAGCACGCATCGCACGTTGAAGCGATTGTTTCTGAGCACGACGGAAAGAAACACGATTTTCTAATTGGCGAGCGATGTTTTCAGCTACTAGTTTAGCATCAACGTCAGCTCTTTTGATTTCAACGATGTTGATGTGTACACGTTTTGAAGTAAGTTCGTTTAATGCTTTACGAAGTGCTTCAACTTCTGTACCACCTTTACCGATAACCATACCAGGTTTAGCTGTATGAACAGTAATGTTAATACGATTTGCTGCGCGTTCGATTTCTACTTTAGAAACAGAAGCGTCAACTAAGCGTTTTGCAATATATTCACGTACTTTAATGTCTTCGTGTAATAGATTAGCGTAATCTTTATCTGCGTACCATTTAGATTCCCAATCACGGATTATACCGACACGAAGTCCGACCGGATGTACTTTTTGACCCACAGCTTATCCCTCCTTCTTTTCTGATACGACAAGTGTAATGTGACTTGTACGTTTGTTAATTTGACTTGCACGCCCCATCGCACGAGGACGGAAACGTTTAAGTGTTGGTCCTTCATTTACATAAGCCTCAGTTACCACTAGGCTATTAATATCCATGTCAAAGTTGTGCTCTGCGTTCGCAATAGCAGACTTAAGTACTTTTTCGATTACTGGTGAAGCAGCTTTAGGTGTATGCTTTAAAATAGCAACCGCTTCTCCAACTTGCTTACCTCGGATTAGATCAACGACTAAACGTACTTTACGAGGAGCAATACGTACTGTTCTTGCAACAGCTTTTGCTTGCATTAGGATACCCTCCTCTCAATTAGCGTCTTGTTTTCTTATCATCACTTGCATGACCTTTGTAAGTACGAGATGGCGCGAATTCACCAAGCTTGTGTCCTACCATGTCTTCAGTGACGTATACAGGTACATGTTTACGACCATCGTAAACTGCGATAGTGTGACCGATGAATGCTGGGAAGATCGTTGAGCGACGAGACCAAGTTTTAACAACTTGTTTGCCTTCAGTTTCGTTCAATTTCTCAACCTTATTCATTAAATGATCATCAACAAAAGGTCCTTTTTTTAAGCTGCGACCCATGTTTGAACCTCCCTTCGTGACTGATCTACGGCTCTTTTCAGGAACCGTAGTACAATCCCGTTATTTTTTGCGACGACGCACAATAAATTTATCAGATTTGTTGTTTTTCTTACGTGTCTTGTATCCAAGAGTAGGTTTACCCCAAGGAGACATTGGTGATTTACGTCCGATTGGAGCGCGACCTTCACCACCACCGTGTGGGTGATCGTTAGGGTTCATGACAGAACCACGAACTGTTGGGCGTTTACCTAACCAACGAGAACGACCGGCTTTACCAATGTTGATAAGTTCGTGTTGTTCATTTCCAACTTGACCTATAGTAGCACGACAAGCAGAAAGAATCATACGAGTTTCACCAGAGTTCAAACGTACAAGTACATATTTACCTTCTTTACCAAGTACTTGAGCAGATGTACCAGCAGAACGAACTAACTGACCACCCTTACCTGGTTTAAGTTCAATATTGTGTACGATTGTACCAACTGGGATGTTGATAAGTGGTAATGCATTACCTACTTTGATATCTGCATCTGGTCCAGACATTACTTCCATACCTACAACAAGTGTTTTAGGTGCAAGGATGTAACGTTTTTCTCCATCAGCGTAGTTGATTAGTGCAATATTAGCTGAGCGGTTTGGATCGTATTCGATCGTAGCAACGCGTCCAGGTATACCATCTTTTTCACGTTTGAAATCGATGATACGGTATTGGCGTTTATGACCGCCACCTTGATGACGAACTGTTAACTTACCTTGGTTGTTACGGCCACCCTTTTTGTGTAGGGGTGCTAAAAGTGACTTTTCCGGAGAATCAGTAGTGATTTCAGCGAAATCAGAACTAGTCATGCCGCGACGACCATTAGAGGTAGGTTTATACTTTTTAATCGCCATGTTTTTCCCTCCTCTTCTTAATTAAAGAATTTTATACTTCAAAGAATTCGATTTCTTTACTGTCAGCAGTAAGCTTAACGATAGCTTTACGACGCTTGTTAGTGTAACCAGCGTGTTTACCCATGCGTTTGAACTTACCTTTGTAGTTCATGATGTTTACTTTATCTACTTTCACGTCAAAGATTGCTTGAACGGCGTCTTTTACTTGAGTTTTGTTGGCTCTAGTATCAACTTCGAAAGTATACTTTTTCTCAGACATAAGATCAGTTGAAGCCTCTGTAATTACGGGGCGCTTAATGATTTCACGTACATCCATTATGCGAGCACCTCCTCTACTTTTTCAACAGCTGATTTAGTCATCACTAGTTTGTCATGTCCCAATACATCCAGAACGCTAATTCCTTCTGCAGTGACAACCGTTACACCAGGGATGTTACGAGCTGAAAGTGCTACGTTTTCGTCAAGACCGTCAGTGATTACTAATGTTTTAGAATCAACAGAAAGACCTTTTAGGACGCTAGCAAATTCTTTTGTTTTAGGAGCATCGAATGATAATGCTTCTAATACTAAGATGTTTTCTTCTACTACTTTAGAAGATAGTGCAGATTTAATCGCTAAGCGACGAACTTTCTTAGGAAGTTTGTAGCTGTAGCTGCGTGGAACCGGTCCAAATACAGTACCACCACCGCGCCATTGTGGAGAACGGATTGACCCTTGACGAGCACGACCTGTTCCTTTTTGACGCCAAGGCTTACGCCCACCGCCACGTACTTCAGAACGATTTTTTACTTTGTGATTACCTTGACGTAAAGACGCTCTTTGCATCAATACTGCTTCAGTCATCACATGTGTGTTTGGTTCAATACCAAAAACAGTGTCATTAAGTTCAATATCACCAACTTTAGAACCGCTTTGGTTAAATAATGCTACTTTCGGCATTCTTGTTTCCTCCTTTCTTGAAAAGTTCTATTAGTTTGCTTTAATAGCAGACTTTACTTTGATCAGTTGTTTCTTAGGTCCAGGCACATTACCTTTGACTAAGATAAGGTTACGTTCAGCATCAACTTTTACAATTTCAAGGTTTTGAATTGTAATTTGCTCTCCGCCCATACGTCCAGGTAGTAATTTACCTTTGAATACACGGTTTGGATCTACAGGACCCATTGAACCGGGACGACGGTGGTAACGAGAACCATGGGACATAGGTCCGCGTGATTGGTTGTGACGCTTGATAGCACCTTGGAAACCTTTACCTTTTGAAACTCCTGTTACATCTACGATTTCGCCTGCAGCGAAAATATCAACTTTGACTTCTTGACCAACTTCGTACTCTTCTACGTTTACACCGCGGATTTCACGGATGAAGCGCTTAGGAGCAGTTTCAGCTTTAGCAACGTGGCCTCTCTCTGGTTTGTTAGAAAGCTTTTCACGTTTGTCTTCAAAACCTACTTGGATAGCTTCGTAGCCATCAACGTCTGTAGATTTCTTTTGAAGTACCACGTTTTGAGCAGCTTCGATAACAGTTACAGGGATAAGATCACCGTTTTCAGCGAAAACTTGAGTCATACCAATCTTTCTTCCTAAGATTCCTTTGGTCATAAGTCACACCTCCTAATTATTATGGTTTTTATGAATTAAAGTTTGATTTCGATATCTACACCTGATGGTAAGTCTAAACGCATAAGCGCATCAACTGTTTGAGGTGTTGGGTTTACAATGTCGATTAAGCGTTTGTGAGTACGCATTTCGAATTGCTCACGAGAATCTTTGTATTTGTGCACAGCACGTAAAATTGTATAAATAGACTTTTCAGTCGGTAGTGGGATCGGTCCTGAAACCGCCGCACCAGAACGTTTTGCTGTTTCAACAATTTTCTCAGCTGATTGATCAAGAATCCTGTGATCATAAGCCTTTAAACGGATACGAATCTTTTGTTTTGCCATTATTTTCCCTCCTTTATCGCCTATTTTTGAATAGACATTCTCCACAGAAATTTCCCACACACTCGCCATGGCAAAGCGGCCGTGTGTGTCAGCAACCTTCTGTTTCATCGCAGTCAAAGACCAACATTGTCTATTATAACTAAAACACCCAGAAGAAGCAAGGGTTTCTTGCAATTTCTTTATGTTTTGCACACTTTCTCTATTATACAAACGAACCGTTTAATTTTCAAGGTTATGTGTTATTTTCACAATATTTAATATAGCGGATAATATTATTATTAATATGGCTTTTTAGTCAGAGACGATATATTCCTTTATGTAAGTACATGTTGATTTCCACACCAGTCAGCTCGTTTTCCGCGGGGTGGGCGGTGAGCCTCCTCGGGGCTTCGCCCTGCGGGGTCTCATGATCCAGCTGCGGCGGCTAGTCTCTCGAGGTCATAAATCAAATCAACCAAAAAGGCAAAGATCGCCTTTCCGGTTGATTCGCCTTATGCTTGTCGGGCCTGACCAAGCCGCCTCCGCTTTTCGTTCTGTTCCACGTTTCCCGCAGGAGTCGAGCTGCCTTCCGTTTCAATCAACAATGGGTTATTAAATTCACTGGTATATATAGAGCAGTTGTTTAAATTGTATATGAGTGCGAAAAGTATGAATGTAGTGACTACCTTCATTGACATTCACTTAAAATATAATGAACCCCTTTATATATAGAAGAAAGTCAAAAACATTTACACTTTTCTTAGGTGTAAGTATCTTCATTCATCACACATGATAAGAGTGAAGTAAGAGAATTTCAGCCTGAGTAAAGTACGATCTTTTATTCATGTCTCTATTCTCAATATTGAACTCGACAAAGGTTTGTGAAATATATTCAAGGCACATAATGGAATTCTTGCAGTCGCCAGCTGTTGATCGGAGTGCAAGACGAAGACTCCTGCGGGAAAAGCGGAATAGGTGAGACCCCGCAGGAGCGATAGCGACGAGGAGGCTCGCCTTCCGCCCGAGGAAAGCGAAGTCTTGCACGGAGATCAACAGCGGGTCAGTAAAACGATTCATTTTGTCCTTTAGATTAGATCAAATTTGTTTTGTCCATGTAATTTACTCCCCTCTTATTAAAAATGCGCACAAAAAAACAGATGGACATGAAGTCCATCTGTTTTTGATATCATTGATTACTCAGTGATTGTAGCTACTACTCCAGCACCTACAGTACGTCCACCCTCACGGATAGAGAACTTAGTACCTTCTTCGATAGCGATTGGAGCGATAAGCTCAACAGTCATTTCGATGTTATCGCCAGGCATAACCATTTCTACACCTTCAGGAAGGTTACAGATACCAGTTACGTCAGTTGTACGGAAGTAGAACTGTGGGCGGTAGTTAGTGAAGAATGGAGTGTGACGTCCACCTTCTTCTTTAGAAAGAACATAAACTTCTGCTTTGAACTTAGTGTGTGGAGTGATTGTACCTGGCTTAGCAAGTACTTGTCCACGTTGGATATCTTCACGAGCTACACCACGAAGTAGTGCACCGATGTTGTCTCCAGCTTCAGCATAGTCAAGAAGCTTACGGAACATTTCTACACCTGTTACAGTAGTAGATTTAGGCTCTTCAGAAAGACCGATGATGTCGATAGTGTCTCCAACTTTAACTTGTCCACGCTCAACACGACCAGTAGCAACTGTACCACGACCTGTGATTGAGAATACATCCTCAACAGGCATCATGAATGGCTTGTCAGTGTCACGCTCTGGAGTTGGGATGTAGCTATCTACAGCTTCCATAAGTTCGAAGATTTTCGCTTCCCACTCAGCATCTCCTTCAAGAGCTTTAAGAGCAGAACCTTTGATTACTGGTACATCATCGCCAGGGAAATCGTACTCAGAAAGAAGGTCACGAACTTCCATTTCTACTAATTCAAGTAGTTCTTCGTCGTCTACCATATCACATTTGTTCATGAATACAACTAGGTATGGAACACCTACTTGACGAGAAAGAAGGATGTGCTCACGAGTTTGTGGCATTGGGCCATCAGCAGCAGATACTACTAGGATCCCACCATCCATTTGTGCAGCACCAGTGATCATGTTCTTAACATAGTCAGCATGTCCTGGGCAGTCAACGTGTGCATAGTGACGAGTATCAGTTTCATACTCAACGTGCGCAGTAGAGATTGTGATTCCACGTTCTCTTTCTTCTGGAGCACCGTCGATTTGGTCATATGCCATTGCAGTTCCACGACCATACTTCTTGTGAAGTGTAGTTGTGATTGCAGCTGTTAGAGTTGTTTTACCATGGTCAACGTGACCGATTGTACCGATATTCGCATGTTGCTTGGAACGATCAAATTTTTCCTTACCCATTTGAAAATCCTCCTTTGATTTTAAGAAAATAAGTATATTTTGGGTGTCTCAGAGACGGTTAAACACCCTCTCTGACACAACAATTGCTTACATTAGTATTTATACTTTATAAAAGCGAATAAATCAATTATTCACCTTTATTTTTTTTGATGATTTCTTCAGAAATCGATTTAGGTACTTCTTCGTAGTGATCGAAGTGCATGGAGTATGTTCCGCGCCCTTGTGTGTTAGAACGAAGGGAAGTTGCATATCCAAACATTTCTGATAGAGGTACGAACGCTTTAACGACTTGAGCGTTACCGCGAGCTTCCATACCTTCTACGCGTCCACGACGGGAAGTAACGTCACCCATGATATCTCCAAGGTATTCCTCAGGGATAACAACCTCTACTTTCATCATTGGCTCAAGGATGACCGGCTTACATTTAGAAGCAGCATTCTTAAGTGCCATTGATGCAGCGATTTTGAACGCCATCTCAGAGGAGTCGACGTCATGGTATGAACCATCGAATAATCTTGCTTTAACATCAACAAGTGGGAAACCAGCTAAGACACCATTTTCTAGAGCGTCAGATAGACCGGCTTGTACTGCAGGGATGTATTCACGAGGAACTACACCACCAACGATACCGTTCTCGAATTCGAATCCTTTACCTTCTTCGTTAGGTGAGAATTCGATCCAAACGTGTCCGAATTGTCCACGTCCACCAGATTGACGGGCGAACTTACCTTCAACTTTAGCCGTATCACGGAAAGTCTCACGGTAAGATACTTGAGGAGCACCTACGTTTGCTTCTACTTTGAATTCACGTCTCATACGATCAACGATGATATCTAAGTGAAGCTCACCCATACCGGCAATGATGACCTGTCCAGTTTCCTGGTCAGTGTGCGCACGGAATGTTGGATCTTCCTCTTGAAGTTTTTGTAGAGCAGTCGTCATTTTATCTTGGTCAGCCTTTGATTTAGGCTCAACAGATAGAGAGATAACCGGCTCTGGGAATACCATGGATTCTAAGATAACAAGGCTCTTTTCATCACATAGTGTATCTCCAGTACTTGTATCTTTCAGACCTACCGCTGCTGCAATGTCTCCAGCGTAAACAGTAGAGATCTCTTCACGGGAGTTAGCGTGCATTTGCAGGATACGTCCTACACGTTCACGTTTACCTTTAGAAGAGTTTCTTACGTATGAACCAGAATCTAATGTTCCAGAGTACACACGGAAGAAAGTTAATTTACCAACATAAGGGTCAGTTGCAACTTTGAACGCCAATGCAGAGAATGGAGCATCGTCAGTAGATGGACGAGTTACTTCTTCTTCTGAATCAGGTACAAAACCTTTGATATCTTCAACATCTGTTGGTGCTGGAAGATAGTCGATAACTGAGTCAATTAGTAATTGAACCCCTTTGTTTTTGAATGCAGATCCACATACTACCGGGTAGAACTCGACAGTTAGTGTAGCCGCACGGATAGCAGCTTTGATTTCATCGTTAGAAAGTTCTTCACCTTCTAAGTACTTCATCATAAGCTCTTCATCAAGCTCAGATACAGCTTCAATTAGTTTTCCGCGGTATTCTTCAGCTTGATCTTTGTACTCTTCAGGAATGTCACGAGCTTCTGCGCGAGTTCCGAGGTCATCTTCATAGAAATATGCTTTCATTTCTACTAAGTCGATGATTCCTTCGAAGTCATCCTCAGCACCGATTGGAAGCTGAATTGGATGTGCATTAGCTTGTAGACGCTCATGTAGTGTACCTACAGAGTAAAGGAAGTCAGCACCGATTTTGTCCATTTTGTTAACGAACACAACACGGGGAACCCCGTAAGTTGTTGCTTGGCGCCATACAGTTTCAGTTTGAGGCTCAACACCAGATTGAGCATCAAGTACTGCTACTGCACCATCAAGTACACGCAGGGAACGTTCAACTTCAACAGTGAAGTCTACGTGTCCAGGTGTATCGATGATGTTGATACGATGGCCTTTCCATTGGGCTGTTGTAGCAGCAGAAGTGATTGTGATACCACGTTCTTGCTCTTGCTCCATCCAGTCCATTTGAGAAGCACCTTCGTGAGTTTCTCCAATTTTATGGATACGACCTGTATAAAATAGGATACGCTCAGTTGCAGTTGTTTTACCGGCATCGATGTGAGCCATGATACCGATATTACGAGTGTTTTCTAAGGAGAACTCTCTAGGCATGCGGTCTTTCTCCTTCCTTATATAAGAATGTTTGTTTGATTAAGGTCAGATTACCAACGATAGTGAGCAAACGCTTTGTTCGCTTCAGCCATCTTGTGTGTATCTTCACGCTTCTTGACAGAAGCTCCAGTGTTATTAGCTGCATCAAGGATTTCGTTAGCTAAACGCTCTTCCATTGTCTTCTCACCGCGAAGACGAGAGTAGTTTACTAACCAACGAAGACCTAATGTAGTACGACGCTCTGGACGCACCTCTACAGGTACTTGATAGTTTGAACCACCTACACGACGAGCTTTTACTTCTAATACCGGCATGATATTTTTTAAAGCTGCATCGAATACTTCCATTGCATCTTTACCTGAACGCTCGCTAATGATATCAAACGCTGCGTATAATTTCTTTTGAGCTTTACCTCTTTTACCGTCAATCATGATTTTGTTGATTAAACGAGTAACTAATTTAGAATTGTACATTGGATCAGGTAAAACGTCTCTTTTTGCTACAGGACCTTTACGTGGCATGTGATTTCCTCCTTTCAACGAGAAATGAATTTATAGTAGTTTTATTATTTTTTAGCTGCTTTAGGGCGCTTAGTTCCGTATTTAGAACGTCCTTGCATACGGCCGTCAACTCCAGCTGTATCAAGCGCACCACGTACGATGTGATAACGTACTCCCGGTAAATCCTTTACACGTCCTCCACGGATAAGAACAACACTGTGCTCTTGAAGGTTATGTCCGATACCAGGGATGTAAGCAGTAACCTCGATTCCATTTGTTAAACGAACACGTGCATATTTACGTAGCGCCGAGTTCGGTTTCTTTGGAGTCATTGTACCAACACGAGTACATACACCACGTTTTTGTGGAGAAGACAAGTTCGTGTGCACCTTCTTAAAGCTGTTATAACCTTTGTTAAGAGCTGGTGACTTTGATTTAGTTGATTTTGACTGACGAGGCTTGCGAACTAATTGGTTAATAGTTGGCATTTTGTTTTCCTCCCTTCTTATTTGGTAAGCCCACACATCCAGGTGGTTCTTTTTTGGGTAAAAGTAAAGTTTTTGTAGATCGTTTCTACAAAAACTATTTTACTGTATAATCGCAACAGCTGCTGCTCCAACATCTATTCCGCACGATTTACCAAGTTTCTTCATCGAATCCACTTTGCTAACCGGTACATTAAGATCAATCGCGGCCTTAACTACTTTTGCTGTAACCTTGGGATCAGCATCCTCCGCAATTACAACTTCGAGCACATGACCAGTTTTTAGAGCTTTCACTGCTTGCTTTGTTCCTACAATAATTTCATTAGCCTGCGCTACTTTTTCATAAGACATTTCATATCCTCCAAAGTAACAGGTTATTAATAGGAGCAACCTTGAATATATTATCATCTTAAAATCTCTCTGTCAACAAAGATTTAAAAGATTTATAAAAGCTAACTCTTAAGCCTGTTGTTTGAGTAATCAAACCCGCCTAAGAGTTAGCCTAAATAGATTACTCTACTGTTACTGTTTCTTCACTAGTATCTTCTGCTAACACCGGTTCTGCTTTACGGTAGCGTTGCATACCTGTTCCTGCTGGAACCAGCTTACCAATGATAACATTTTCTTTCAATCCTAGTAACTCATCACGTTTTCCTTTAATCGCAGCGTCCGTTAACACACGAGTTGTTTCCTGGAATGATGCTGCGGATAAGAAGGAATCTGTTTCAAGTGAAGCTTTGGTGATTCCGAGCAATACAGGACGTCCTGTTGCCGGAAGCTTACCGCCGAACAATGCTTTCTCGTTCGCATCCCTGAATTGGTGGATATCCATAAGAGTACCCGGAAGTACTTCAGATTCACCAGCATCGATGACGCGGACTTTACGTAACATTTGACGGACCATGACTTCAACGTGTTTGTCGCCGATTTCAACCCCTTGCATACGATATACCTTTTGTACTTCGCGAAGCAAGTATTCTTGAACGGCAGACACATCACGGACTTTAAGAAGTTCTTTCGGATCGATCGAACCTTCAGTGATTTCCTGACCGCGTGCGACCTTATCGTTTACAGCGAACTTCAAGCGCGCTGTGTAAGGAGCTGTGTAACTTCTCGTTTCCACATCACCTTGTACGGTAATTTCGTACTGACGATCCTTCCCTTCACTGATGGATGTGATCACACCATCGATTTCAGAAATGACAGCTTGACCTTTAGGGTTACGCGCTTCGAAGATCTCTTGGATACGCGGTAAACCTTGAGTGATATCGTCTCCTGCAACCCCACCTGTATGGAACGTACGCATCGTTAACTGAGTACCCGGTTCCCCGATGGATTGAGCAGCGATGATACCGACAGCTTCCCCGACTTCGACTTTTTGACCTGTTGCAAGGTTCGTTCCGTAACATTTTTCACACACACCGTGTCTTGTGTTACATGTGAAGGCAGAACGGATCGAAACATGTTCTACGCCAGCATCAATGATCGTCTTAGCCAAGTCTTCTGTGATCAGCTGATTTTCTGTAATGATGATTTCGTCTGTCTCAGGGTGACGCAATGTCTTGCGTGAGTAACGACCAAGTAAACGTTCTTCAAGAGGTTCGATGATTTCCGTACCTTCTTTAATGGAGCCTACGAGTAAGCCTCTGTCCGTTCCACAGTCTTCTTCACGAACGATGACGTCCTGGGCAACGTCAACTAGTCGACGTGTCAGGTAACCTGAGTCAGCTGTTTTCAGTGCAGTATCGGCAAGACCTTTACGGGCACCATGGGTAGAGATGAAGTACTCAAGAACCGTCAGACCTTCACGGAAACTTGATTTGATCGGTAACTCGATGATACGACCAGCCGGGTTGGCCATCAGTCCACGCATACCGGCAAGCTGAGTGAAGTTAGATGCGTTACCACGGGCACCTGAGTCACTCATCATGAAGATCGGATTGCGTTTATCCAGTGTCGCCATTAACTTACCTTGAATCGTATCTTTCGCAGCACTCCAGATGGAGATAACACGATCGTATCTTTCATCTTCTGTAATGAGACCACGTTTGAATTGTTTCAATACGTTGTCTACTTTACTTTGCGCTTCGATCAAGATCTCTTCTTTTTCCGCTAGTACGACGATATCTGCGATACCAACCGTAATACCGGCTTTTGTAGAATATTTGAATCCAAGGTCCTTCATCTTATCAAGCATACGAGACGTTTCTGTGATGGCAAACTTCTTGAACACTTCTGCGATGATATTCCCTAAGAAACCTTTTTTGAACGGGTTGATTAACTCACGGCTTTGGAATACTTCCTTCACGTCCGTAGACGGATCAACAAAGTAGTTCTCAGGAGTCGCAACTTCCAAGTTCGTTCTTGTTGGCTCGTTGATGAACGGGAATGTATCAGGTAAGATCTCGTTGAAGATTACTTTACCTACCGTTGTTAATAATAATTGTTTGTTTTGCTTCTCGGTGAACGTTTTGTTGTTGATGGTGCTTGCATGGATCGCAATACGTGTATGCAAGTGTACATAACCATTTTGATATGCAAGGATGACTTCACTTGCATCATTGAAGATCATACCTTCACCAACAGCATTTTCACGTTCAAGTGTCAGGTAATAGTTACCTAATACCATATCCTGGGACGGAGTAACAACCGGTTTACCGTCTTTCGGATTTAGGATGTTTTGAGCTGCAAGCATCAGCATGCGCGCTTCAGCTTGAGCTTCAGAAGATAGCGGTACGTGAACCGCCATTTGGTCACCATCGAAATCCGCATTGTATGCAGTACATACAAGTGGGTGAAGACGGATCGCTCTACCTTCGACAAGAGTTGGTTCAAATGCTTGAATACCAAGTCTGTGAAGGGTAGGTGCACGGTTTAACAATACCGGATGTTCTTTGATGACGCCTTCTAATACATCCCATACTTCCGGCTGTACGCGTTCGATCTTGCGCTTCGCACTCTTAATGTTGTGAGCCAGGCCTTTTTCAACAAGTTCTTTCATAACGAAAGGTTTGAATAACTCAAGAGCCATTTCTTTAGGAAGACCACATTGGTACATCTTAAGGTTAGGTCCAACAACGATTACTGAACGGCCGGAATAGTCAACACGTTTACCGAGAAGGTTCTGACGGAAACGACCTTGCTTCCCTTTAAGCATATGTGAAAGGGATTTTAATGGACGGTTACCTGGTCCAGTAACTGGACGGCCGCGACGACCATTATCAATTAAAGCATCCACCGCTTCTTGTAGCATACGCTTCTCATTTTGAACGATGATGCTCGGGGCACCAAGGTCCAATAAACGCTTAAGACGGTTATTACGGTTAATAACACGACGATATAAATCATTTAAGTCAGAAGTCGCAAAGCGTCCACCGTCAAGTTGAACCATCGGGCGAAGCTCTGGAGGGATGACAGGAAGGACATCAAGGATCATCCAGTCCGGATCATTCCCTGAGTTTCTGAAAGATTCCACTACTTCCAACCGTTTGATTGCACGGGTACGGCGCTGACCTTGAGCTGTTTTCAGTTCTTCCTTCAAGAAATCAGCTTCTTTATCCAAGTCGATGTCCTGCAGAAGCTTTTTAATGGCTTCCGCTCCCATTGCAGCTTGGAATTTCACTCCGTACTTCTCACGGTATGCACGGTACTCTTTTTCAGAAAGAAGTTGCTTTCTTTCAAGAGCCGTATCACCTGGTTCTGTTACAACATAAGAAGCGAAGTAGATGACTTCTTCCAAAGCACGTGGAGACATGTCTAATACAAGACCCATACGGCTTGGGATTCCTTTGAAGTACCAGATGTGAGATACAGGGGCAGCAAGTTCAATGTGACCCATACGTTCACGACGAACTTTAGCCTTTGTTACTTCAACACCACAGCGGTCACAAACGACGCCTTTATAACGGACACGCTTGTATTTACCACAGTGACATTCCCAGTCCTTCGTAGGACCGAAAATACGTTCACAGAACAAACCATCTTTTTCTGGTTTTAATGTACGATAGTTAATCGTTTCGGGCTTTTTAACTTCCCCGAAAGACCATGAACGGATCTTATCGGGGGAAGCTAAACCAATTTTCATATACTCAAAATTATTTACATCTAGCAAGGGGCCTACCTCCCTTTTAATCTACAGGCTCTAACCCTAATTGCTCTAAATTTATTCTTTAGACCCTACTGTCTCGGATTCCTGTGCATTAGATTCAGAGATATTTAGCGTGTCTGCTTGTTGTACTTCTTCTTCGTCCTCTAAGTCGCGCATTTCGATTTCTTCTTCGTTACTAGAGAGGATCTTAACATCCATACCTAAACTTTGAAGCTCTTTGATCAGAACTTTGAATGATTCCGGAACACCAGGTTCAGGAACGTTTTCACCCTTGACGATGGCTTCGTATGTTTTCACACGACCCACAACGTCATCGGACTTAACTGTAAGAATTTCTTGTAGAGTGTAAGCAGCACCGTAAGCTTCAAGTGCCCATACCTCCATCTCACCGAAACGCTGTCCACCGAATTGGGCTTTACCACCAAGTGGCTGTTGCGTAACAAGTGAATAAGGTCCGGTTGAACGTGCGTGAAGTTTGTCATCAACCATGTGAGCAAGTTTGATCATATACATGATTCCAACTGATACACGGTTATCAAACGGTTCACCCGTTCTACCATCGTAAAGAACGGTTTTGGCATCGCGTGCCATACCTGCTTCTTCAATTGTTGCCCATACATCTTCCTCACGTGCTCCATCAAATACTGGTGAAGCGACATGAATACCGAGGTATCTTGCTGCCATTCCCAAATGAAGCTCCAGCACCTGACCGATATTCATACGTGATGGTACCCCAAGCGGGTTAAGCATGATATCAATCGGTGTGCCGTCTGGTAAGAACGGCATGTCTTCTTCAGGAAGGATTCTTGAGATAACACCTTTGTTACCGTGACGACCAGCCATTTTGTCCCCTTCAGAGATCTTACGTTTCTGAACGATGTATACACGTACAAGCTGGTTTACACCTGGTGGTAATTCATCGCCATCTTCGCGGTTGAAGACTTTCACATCAAGGATGATTCCGCCGCCACCATGTGGTACGCGAAGGGATGTATCCCGGACTTCACGGGCCTTCTCACCGAAGATTGCGTGAAGCAGACGCTCTTCAGCAGTCAGTTCCGTTACACCTTTAGGCGTTACTTTACCGACAAGGAGATCGCCATCTTTGACTTCAGCACCGATGCGGATGATTCCACGCTCATCAAGATTGCGAAGTGCATCTTCACCAACGTTAGGAATATCACGAGTGATTTCTTCAGGTCCCAATTTCGTATCACGGGACTCAGATTCATACTCTTCAATATGAATAGAAGTATAAACATCATCTTTTACAAGACGCTCACTCATGATGATCGCATCTTCATAGTTGTAACCATCCCAAGTCATGAATCCAACCATGACGTTACGTCCCAAGGCGAGTTCACCTTTCTCCATGGAAGGACCATCAGCAAGGATTTCTCCTTTTACTACACGGTCGCCTTCACTTACGATCGGACGCTGGTTGTAACATGTACCCTGGTTAGAACGGATGAATTTCTGCATACGATACTTATCGAGGTCACCCTTTACTTCCTGACCATCGATTTCTTTCACACGACGTACCCAAACTTGTTTCGCTTCAACCTTTTCCACAATACCTTCGTATTTACAGATCACGGCTGCACCGGAGTCTTTCGCAGATACGTGTTCCATACCTGTTCCGACGATCGGTGATTCCGGGTTCATCAAAGGTACTGCTTGACGCTGCATGTTCGCTCCCATAAGAGCACGGTTGGAGTCATCGTTCTCTAAGAATGGAATACATGCTGTCGCAGCTGATACTACTTGTTTAGGAGATACATCCATGTAGTCAAGGCGTTCACGCTTGATGACCGTATTCTCACCGCGGAAACGGGAGATGACTTCTTCATCAAGGAATGCACCGTCATCTCCAAGACGCGCGTTCGCTTGTGCCACTACATAGTTATCTTCTTCGTCTGCTGTCAAGTAATCGATACGATCGGTTACTTTCCCGGTATCGGGGTCGACACGACGATACGGCGTTTCGATAAAGCCGAATTTATTCACCTTCGCAAAGGAGGAAAGTGAGTTGATCAGTCCGATATTCGGACCCTCAGGTGTTTCAATCGGACACATACGACCATAGTGGGAATAATGGACGTCACGTACTTCGAATCCAGCACGTTCACGTGTTAATCCACCGGGCCCTAAAGCAGAAAGACGGCGTTTGTGCGTTAATTCTGCAAGAGGATTCGTTTGATCCATGAATTGAGACAATTGAGAGCTTCCGAAGAACTCTTTAATTGATGCAATAACAGGACGGATGTTGATCAGTTGTTGAGGCGTGATCGTGTTCGTGTCCTGAATGGACATTCTTTCACGGACCACACGCTCCATACGAGATAAACCGATACGGAATTGGTTCTGAAGCAATTCACCAACCGAACGTAAACGACGGTTACCTAAATGGTCAATATCATCTGTAAGTCCTACTCCATGTAATAAGTTAAAGAAGTAAGAAATGGAAGAGATGATATCTGCAGGTGTAATGTACTTAACCTCTTCTTCAACATACGCATTGCTGATTACGTTGATTTCAAAATCTCCCTCTTCGTTAGGAGAATAGATTTTGATAGATTGAAGAACTACGTCTTCTTCTAAAACGCCGCCGGACTGTTGGTAGTTTTTGAAACCAATGCCGTTTTCTAAATAAGGGATGACCTTATCCAGGGCGCGACGGTCAAGAACCGTGCCTTTCTCTGCCAGAATCTCTCCCGTTTCCGGATCTGCTAGAGTTTCTGCTAGAGTTTGACCGAATAAACGGTTCTTAATGTGAAGCTTTTTGTTCATTTTGTAACGTCCAACGTTTGCTAAGTCATAACGCTTAGGATCAAAGAAACGAGAAACGAGTAAACTTTTAGCATTTTCTACTGTAGGAGGCTCTCCCGGACGCAGACGCTCGTAAATCTCGAGCAATGCCTTGTCGATACCTTCCGTGTTGTCTTTCTCGAGCGTGTTACGAATGTACTCATTATCACCGATCAAATCGATGATTTCTTGATCAGAGCCAAACCCAAGGGCACGTAAAAGAACCGTTACCGGTAGTTTGCGAGTTCGATCAATTCGCACATATACAACATCTTTTGCATCTGTTTCATACTCAAGCCAAGCTCCGCGGTTTGGTATAACGGTAGCAGTAAACCCTTTCTTTCCGTTCTTATCTACTTTTCCACTAAAGTAAACACTAGGTGACCGTACTAGCTGAGATACGATAACGCGCTCAGCACCATTGATGACAAACGTACCTGTGTCTGTCATTAATGGGAAATCACCCATAAATACGTCTTGATCTTTTACTTCTCCTGTTTCCTTGTTCACAAGACGGACTTTTACTCTAAGCGGTGCAGAGTAAGTAACATCTCTTTCCTTTGATTCTTCCACCGAGTACTTTGGCTCTCCCAGACTATAGTCAATAAATTCCAAAGAGAGATTACCAGTGAAGTCCTCAATCGGAGAAATGTCACGGAACATTTCTCTTAACCCCTCATCAAGAAACCATTGATACGAGGAAGTTTGAATTTCGATTAAATTCGGTAATTCTAAAACTTCACTGATACGCGCAAAACTTCTGCGTTGGCGGTGTCGTCCATACTGAACTAGTTGACCTGTCAACTGATTCACCCCTCAAATCAAGCGTTTTGTTTGTGTCTATATGCCTTAAAGTAGGATTTCTACTCTACACAAGACAAAAAGAAAAAGGGTTTTAATGATAAAACCTCATTTTCAAATGACGAACTATTATTTTATAATCTTTTCCAATTTATCCAACATGTATACATATGGACATAATACCGGAAAATAATATTTTTGCATTTTATAATGTTATCATAGCAAATAAGCTACGTCAACGGATTTCTTTTACCGATTTCAAGATGTAGTATCCCTTTTTTCTGGTGACGACTTCTACATTTGAAAATATTTTTTCCATTTTATCCATGGCAGAGGGAGCACCTTGCTTCTTCTGAATAACGACCCACAATTCCCCGCGTTCCGTCAGATGGTCGTAACTCTTCTCAAGAATTGAATGAACCGTTTCTTTCCCTGCTCGTATCGGAGGATTTGTTAAAATAGCGGCAAATTCCTTTTCATTGACGTCCGTATACCGGTCACTTTGATAGATTTTAACGTTTTGAACTTTATTTTCCCCAGCATTTTCTTTCGCTAAGGATAGGGCCCTCTCGTTTACATCAATCATATGGACCGTCCGATCACCAAAGTCTTTCGCCAGGGACAATCCGACCGGGCCATAACCGCAGCCGACATCAAGTATCGGTCCCGTAACATCAGGTAATTCAAACGCTTCTATCAACGCTCTTGATCCAAAGTCAACTTCCTTTTTCGAGAAGACACCCTGGTCTGTTTTAAAACGGAATGTGTGTCCCCTTAATTCAAAGGTGATCATTTCCGGCTTACTCTCCACCTCAGGGTTACGGGAATAATAGTGATTGGTCATTATATCATCTCCATCCATTGATAGATCCCGCCCGGCAGCCAAAATAGTGCCTTTATAGATGCCAGACAAGAAAAAAGCCCGCCAAATATAGCGAGCTTTTCATCTATACAATCATTACTTAACTTCTACGCCAGCTCCAACTTCTTCAAGTTTAGCTTTAAGTTCTTCAGCTTCCTCTTTAGAAATACCTTCTTTAAGAGCTTTAGGAGTGTTATCAACCATTTCTTTCGCTTCTTTAAGGCCAAGACCTGTGATTTCACGAACAACTTTGATAACCTTGATTTTTTGAGAACCAGCGCTCTCAAGAACTACGTCGAATTCAGTTTGTTCTGCAGCAGCGTCAGCGCCACCAGCAGCAGCAGCTACAGGTGCAGCAGCAGTTACTCCGAATTCTTCTTCGATTGCTTTAACTAGATCATTTAGTTCAAGAACTGACATTTCTTTAATCGCGTCAATGATTTGCTCTTTACTCATTTTAAATTTCCTCCTTGTGATGTTTGCTTAATTTTTTATTTAAACGACTTGCTTTAGCTTACGCGCCTTGCTCTTCTTTTTGATCTGCAACGGCTTTTGTTGCCAACGCAAAGTTGCGCATTGGTGCTTGTAGCACGCTGAGTAGCATAGAAAGAAGTCCTTCGCGGTTTGGAAGTTCAGCGATTGCTTTAACATCCTCAACAGAAGTGATTGTTCCTTCGATGACACCCGTTTTGATTTCAAGTGCTTCGTGTTCTTTAGCGAAGCTGTTAAGGATCTTTGCAGGTGCAACTACTTCTTCTGTACTGAACGCAATTGCGTTAGGACCAGTTAAGAATTCGTTTAACCCTTCAAGACCAGCTTCTTCTGCCGCACGACGTACCATAGTGTTTTTGTACACTTTGAACTCGATGCCAGCTTCACGAAGTTGTTTACGAAGCTCAGTTACTTCGGAAACGTCTAGGCCACGGTAATCTACAACGATTGTAGATACACTGTTTTTTAGCTTGTCAGAGATTTCTCCAACGATGTGTTTCTTTTGATCTAGAATGCTGCTCATCATTACACCTCCTGTAGATTGACTGATGAACATTTATACCGTCATCCAATAAAAAATGCCCTTATATCAAGGTAGACATAAGGGCATTGCAAACACGCTATAAGCGGTTATTTTATCGCAATTACCTCGGCAGGATATTAAGCTCGTAATGAGCCCCTACTGTCTACGGTACAAATGTATTCGTTTTTTAACAACAGAACTAATTATAATCACTAGTTCTTAGTAAGTCAATACCAAATTATGCCTTAACTGCGAAAGTTGAAGGATCGACTTTAACGCCAGGTCCCATTGTAGAAGTTACAGAAACATTTTTCATGTAAGTTCCTTTTGCAGCAGCAGGTTTAACTTTAAGCATTGTTTCATACATTGTAGCAAAGTTTTCAACAAGCTTTTCGTTGTCGAATGAAATCTTTCCAACAGGAACGTGAACGTTACCTGATTTGTCAGCACGGTATTCAACTTTACCAGCTTTGATTTCATTTACAGCTTTCGTTACGTCGAACGTTACTGTTCCAGTTTTAGGGTTTGGCATTAAACCTTTAGGTCCTAATACGCGACCAAGTTTACCAACTTCACCCATCATGTCTGGAGTCGCAACGATTACGTCGAACTCGAACCAACCTTGGTTGATCTTGTTGATAAGTTCTGCATCACCTACGAAATCAGCGCCGGCAGCTTCTGCTTCTTTAGCTTTTTCGCCTTTAGCGAATACAAGAACCTTTTGAGTTTTACCAGTTCCATGAGGAAGTACTACTGCTCCACGGATTTGCTGGTCGTTTTTACGTGTATCTACACCTAAGCGGAACGCTACTTCAATCGTTGCGTCAAACTTAGCGAAGTTTGTTTTCTTAACTAGTTCGATTGCTTCTTCCACTGAGTAAGCTGTAGTACGATCTACAAGCTTTTGAGCTTCAAGAAACTTTTTACCTTTTTTAGCCATTATAAATTTCCTCCTATATGTGGTTTTAGCGGAATAACCTCCCACGAAATAAGGTTGCGAGTGAAACGTACATTTCATCATCGCAACCTCGTTCAACAGGAACCTCTACTTTAACGAAGCAGGGATTAGTCTTCGATGACGATACCCATGCTGCGCGCAGTTCCTTCTACCATGCGCATAGCTGATTCAACACTAGCTGCATTTAAGTCAGGCATTTTTGTTTCAGCAATTTCACGTACTTTATCGCGTTTAAGTGTTGCCACTTTCTTGCTGTTTGGTTCGCCTGAACCAGACTCGATACCTGCAGCTTTCTTAAGAAGAACAGCAGCGGGTGGAGTTTTTGTGATGAATGTAAATGAACGGTCTTCAAATACCGTGATTTCAACAGGAATGATTAAGCCAGCTTGATCTGCTGTACGAGCATTGAATTCCTTACAGAATCCCATGATGTTAACACCTGCTTGACCTAGTGCAGGACCAACTGGTGGAGCTGGATTAGCTTTACCGGCAGGAATCTGCAATTTAACCATTTTGATAACTTTTTTAGCCACGAGACACACCTCCTTAAGTCCGTGATGTGGTTATTGGGTTTTTCACCCTCCCACTCAATGTAAAAAATGTCTTTATCAACATAAAGAACGTCTATTAGTTTCAGTATCTCTTTGTGGAGACGCACTGACTTATGAAATAGTACCATTTTTTCAGAATGATTTCAAGTTCTTTTCCATTATAATTTATCAATCTGGGAGAAATCCAGTTCTACCGGGGTGTCTCTACCAAACATATTAACGTGGACTTTGACTTTAGCTTTCGCATTATCGATCTCTTCAATCGAACCTGTAAAGTTTGCAAATGGACCTTCATTCACTTTTACAGTTTCCCCTAATTCGAAGTCGATCTCTACCTTTTTCTCTGTCATGCCCATTTGTTTCAGAAGATTTGTCACTTCTTCCGGCAGTAACGGAGTAGGCTTTGAACCTGATCCTGATGAACCGACGAAACCGGTCACTCCAGGTGTGTTTCGAACGACATACCAGGAATCATCCGTCATGACGATCTCAACAATCACATAACCTGGAAATACTTTCTTCTTAACTACTTTCTTCTTACCGTTCTTAAAGTCCGTTTCTTCTTCTTCAGGAACGATCACTCGGAAGATCTTATCTTGCATCCCCATCGTTTCAACACGTTTCTCAAGGTTTGCTTTTACCTTATTCTCATATCCTGAATACGTATGGACTACATACCAATTCTTTTCCATTACATAGGACTAAACGTCCGTCCCTCCTCGCTATTTAAGAATACTCATTCGCCTTTTTTCTCCAAATGAAAAAACCCGTAAAAAGATAACGGGCTCTAAGGTCATGTACTCTATTAACATTCATTATACCATGCTTTCATGGTATATATACAACTAATTCTATGTTTCTCTTACTTAGAACCAATGATCAATCGCATAAGTTCTGAGATGCCCAGGTCGATAACAGCAAAGAAAAGGGCAACAAATACCACTGTTGTAATAACCGTGATCGTATAGCGCGTTAACTCTTTACGTTTAGGCCAGCTGACCTTTCTCATTTCCGATGCAACATTGCGAAAGAATTTAAACATCCGTTAGTAACCTCCAACTAATATCAATACGCAAGACTTCTACACTATTTAGTCTCTTTGTGTAGGGTGTGAGCATTACATGTATTACAGAATTTCTTTAATTCTAATCGAACGGCCTGATTACGGTTTCCCGGCACGGAATAATTCCTGGAACCGCATACCGTACAAGCCAGTATTAATTTAGTAGTCATATTTTCCACCTATACTATACATAGTAAGTCCTATCAAAAATAACACGACCACCAAAATGTGTCAATATGACTTTACATCGTTATTTCGCGAACTTCCAAGTATCGTTCAAGCTTCCGTTTCACCCGCTGTAATGCATTGTCGATGGATTTCACATGGCGGTTCAGCTCTTCCGATATCTCCTGATAAGACTGCCCGTCCAAATATAGGGCCAGTACTTTCCTCTCAAGATCGCTTAACAGCTGGGCCATCTTGTCTTCCATATTATCGAATTCTTCGCGATTGATAATGAGCGCTTCCGGATCCATTACTTTCGCACCTGAAATGACATCTAACAGCGTTCGGTCAGATTCATCATCATAAATGGGTTTATCCAGTGAAACATATGAATTCAGTGGTATATGCTTCTGTCTTGTGGCTGTCTTAATGGCTGTAATGATTTGTCTTGTGATACAAAGCTCTGCAAACGCTTTAAAAGAAGTCAGCTTGTCCTCTTTATAATCACGGATGGCCTTGTATAATCCAATCATACCCTCCTGGACGATATCTTCCTTATCTGCCCCGATTAAAAAATATGAGCGGGCTTTCGCTCTAACGAAATTACGGTATTTCCTGATCAAAAAATCGAGCGCTTCGCTGTGACCCTGATGGACGGCTTCTATTATCTCTTCATCATCCATGCCTTCTAATCGATTATCAAGTGCTTCTGTCCTGATGATATTGCTCACACATATCCCCCCGAGCAAAACAATAGATAGAAATATTATACATTACAGAAAATTCAATCGTCAACCTATCATTGTTCCCCTCGACGCCATTTTTCGAAAATTTCAGCAACTTCTTCTGATAATTGGATCTTGGAAGCCGGCCGTTTCTCACTTGAATTCCTTACTTTTCTTTCAATCTTTTTTTCGATGACCTCCACCTCGGTCAAGAGCTCCCTCGCTGATTTGCGAAGGGCTCCCTGACCAAAGATGGCCCATTGCTCTGTAAAATCAGAAGTGGCTACATGAATCTGTGTTTTAATATTACTTAATTCAATAGCCAATCTTTCAATTCGTTCATCTGCCGTCTCATTTTCTCTAGTGAATAGTACTTCCACTTTATAATTTTGATATTTCCGGGCGATTCCCTGGACGTAGTATGCATCAAACACAACAATGACACGATAGCCCGTATACCCTTGATATTCTGCCATTTGTTCGACCAGGCGGTCTCTTGCTGCGGCTAAATCCTTCTGCTTCAAATCATTCAATTCCGGCCAGGCACCAATTATGTTATAGCCATCCACAAGGAGGATATCCATCTCCCTATTCTCCCAGCGGGTGGCGTTTACGATAAACCTCATACATTAAAATACTAGCTGCCACCGAAGCGTTTAGTGATGTCACATGACCGATCATAGGCAACTGAACAAGGAAATCACATTTATCCCTCAAGATGCGGCTCATTCCTTTTCCTTCACTTCCGATAATTAAACCGATTGGAAGTGTCCCGTCCAACTGGCGGAAATCCTGCTTACCCTTAGCATCTGTTCCTGCCACCCATACACCGCGTTCTTTCAGCTCATCCACTGCTCTCGACAGATTCGTCACACGTGCCACGGGTATATGTTCAATCGCACCGGTGGAAGCCTTCGCTACAGTGGAAGTAAGTCCCACCGCTCTTCGCTTCGGAATGATGATTCCGTGGGCGCCAGCTGCATCAGCCGTCCTCATGATGGATCCCAGGTTATGGGGATCTTCCAATTCATCCAGGATCAAAATAAAAGGGTCCTCCCCTTTTTGTTCTGCCTTATGAAATAAATCATCCAGTTCAGCATACTGATAAGCCGCAACGGAAGCCACGACTCCCTGGTGATTCTCCGATACCATCTGCTCGATTTTCTTCTTTGGGACATACTGGACCATGACATTGGATTCCTTGGCAAGTCCGACGATTTGCTGGATGGAACCTTTCTGTGAACCTTCCGCTATCCAAATCTTATTGATATCCCTTCCTGACTTTAACGCTTCAATGACGGGATTTCTTCCTCCGATAAAATCTTTACTCATTTCTGTTCCTCCTTTCCTGCCTGGGCTTGTTCAAAAATGATCTTCAACAGTTCCTCTAATCGCTCGGTCCGATTAAGTAAAAACAAATATCCAATAAGGGCCTCAAAAGCAGTGCTGTGTTTATACGTTTGTACATCTGTATTTTTTGGCGTTGTCCCCGATTTCGCATTGCGGCCGCGCTTGACAATCGAAATCTCTTCTTCCGTTAAGAGGTCCTGATTGAACAGCGTTCTGAGAATGGCCGCTTGAGCTTTAGCAGACACATACTTCGTCGCAGCCCTGTGCAGTTGATTCGGTTTGATCTTACCCTTGGTCAAGAGGAGCTGCCGTACATATGTTTCATATACAGCATCCCCCATATAAGCCAGTGCAAGTGCATTGATTTGTTTCGCGTCGATTTGTTCGTTTGTCTCGTAGAGCATCAAGATCCCCTTTTCCAGCGGGTGCCTTGAGGAGTATCTTCCAGGATGATATCCATCTCTTTCAGCGTGTCACGGATCTCATCTGCCAGTTGGAAGTTACGGTCTTTACGGGCTTGAATACGCTTTTCGATCATTTCTTCCACTTCTTCGTCCAACATTCCCGCTTCCTGAAGAGTCAGCCCAAGGACAGAGAAGAAATCTTCAAACCGGTGTAAGAACTCGTCAATGACTTCTGTTGATGTATTTTTTTCCATCAAATAATAATTCGCCTGTCTGGATAGTTCAAATAGAACGGAAATCCCGTTGGCTGTATTAAAATCATCATCCATGTCTGCAATGAACTGATCTTTCAGCCCCGCAATTTTATCCAACCATTCCTGGTTGTTATCAGCTAAGTTTGTACTTGATTCCTTGCGATGCTTCAAGTTTTCATACGCTGTCTTGATTCGATCCAACGAAGTCTCTGCATTCTGTAGAAGTTCAAGATTGTAGTTGATCGGATGACGGTAATGAACGGATAGCATGAAGAAACGAAGTACCTGCGGATCTTGTTCTTTAATAATGTCGTGAACCAACACGAAATTACCGAGTGATTTCGACATCTTCTCGTTATCAATATTAATATACCCATTGTGCATCCAGTAATTGGCGAATGCCTTTCCTGTAAGTGCCTCTGATTGGGCGATTTCATTCTCATGGTGGGGGAATGTCAGATCCTGTCCTCCGGCGTGAATATCGATCGTATCCCCCAAGTAGCGCTTTGCCATAGCGGAGCACTCGATATGCCAGCCGGGACGTCCTTCACCCCACGGGCTCTCCCAGGAAATCTCCCCTTCCTTCGCCGCTTTCCAAAGAACGAAATCAAGGGCATCTTCTTTTTTGTCCCCTACATCGATGCGGGCTCCTGCTTTCAGTTCATCGATTGGCTGATGGGACAGCTTACCGTAGCCATCAAACTTTCTGGTACGATAGTAAACGTCTCCCTGGGATTCATAGGCATACCCTTTATCTACAAGTGCTGAGATGAAGTCAACAATGGTGTCAATATTTTCTGTTACAGTCGGATGTACATCGGCTTTCCGGCAACCGAGGGCTCCCGTATCTTCGAAGTAAGCATCGATAAAGCGCTTTGCAATCGTCGGGACATCTTCTCCCAGTTCCTTCGCCGCTCTAATTAATTTATCGTCCACATCCGTGAAGTTAGAGACGAACTGAACATCGTAGCCCCTGTATTCCAGATAACGTCTCACTGTGTCAAACACAATCGCAGGACGGGCATTCCCTATATGAATATAGTTATAGACCGTCGGACCGCACACATACATTTTGACCTTACCCTCTTCCAGGGGTTTGAATTCCTCTTTCTGCCTTGTCAATGTGTTATATAAACGAATCGTCATGATGATCGACTCCTTCCCTCATATTCCCTTAATAATGATTTCAATTCATTCACTTCTTTTTCAAGTTGTTTCATTCGGTCGTTCATTGGATCAGGCAGATCACAGTGATTCAGATCCTTCTGTATCTTCACTCCGTCCTGGATGACCACCTTACCCGGGATGCCGACTACGGTTGAATTGGGCGGAACATCTTTCAGGACAACGGATCCCGCACCTACCTTAGAATTTTCCCCAACAACGATCGATCCTAATACTTTCGCACCTGTCGCAATCAACGCATTATCCTGGATCGTCGGGTGACGTTTCCCTTTTTCCTTCCCGGTTCCACCGAGGGTGACTCCTTGGAAGAGCGTGACATTGTCACCGATTTCACACGTCTCGCCAATCACTACACCCATCCCGTGATCGATGAAAAAACGCCGGCCGATCTGAGCTCCGGGGTGGATCTCCACTCCGGTGAAGAAGCGGCTGACCTGTGAAATGACCCGGGCAATGAAGAAGAATTTACGTTTAAAAAACGCATGGGCAACACGATGGGCCCAAATGGCATGAAGACCCGAATACGTGAGGATGACCTCCACATAATTCCTTGCAGCCGGATCCTGATCAAACACCACATCTATATCTTCCTTAAACGACTTAAACATTCGGATCCATCCCCCTTCCTTTTTTAAAAAATATAAGCTGATGTGATGACAATAAAAAAACGCCCCTGTCAATAAACTGACAGAGACGCTTTATAGGCGCGGTTCCACTCTGATTGAGAAGAAATCTTCTCCAACTCGAATCCTGTTAACGGTAGGAAACCGCCTTTACCTACTCTATTTCAGTAACGGGCTCAGAGGTGCATTTCAGAATCGGAGGGGCTTAAACCACTTTCAGCCGGTGATGGTTCTCTCTACTAAGCATCCTTTTCTTACTTCTCCTCATCAACGCGATATCATTTAACGTGATACTCTTACTATATTACATATTCTCCAAAATGTTAACCTAAAAGACTTTGAAGACGGTGTTTAACTGTATCTTTCCCTAATAGCTCGATGGCATTCGGCAATTCCGGGCCATGTGTCTGGCCAGTAACGGCAACACGGATCGGCATGAATAGCTTCTTCCCTTTATGGCCAGTCGATTTTTGGACAGCTTTGATAGAGGATTTGATTTCTGCCGCTTCGTACTTTTCAAGTGCCTCGATCTCGTTCAAGAAAGCCTGGAGCACTTCAGGTACTTGCTCTTCTTCAAGCACCGCTTTCGCCTCTTCACCATATTCAAGATCTGTCTTGAAGAACATTTCAGACAGTTCAACGATTTCAGCACCGAAGCTCATTTGCTCCTGATATAAAGAAATGACGCGACTCGCCCACTCACGCTGTTCATCGGACATGTTCCCGTCCAATTTACCCGCACTGATTAAATGAGGAAGGGACAGCTCCACCACTTGAGCCAATTCCAAGTTCTTCATGTACTGATTGTTCATCCATGTAAGCTTCTGATTATCGAACAGGGCAGAAGAAGTGGATAAACGTTCAGGATCGAAGATTTCAATGAACTCATCTTTAGAAAACAGCTCTTCTTCTCCTTTTGGGGACCAGCCGAGTAGCGCAATGAAGTTGAACAACGCTTCTGGTAAGTATCCTAATGCTTCGTACTGCTCGATGAACTGAATGATGCTCTCATCCCGCTTACTCAACTTTTTACGGCTTTCATTGACGATCAATGTCATATGCCCGTAAACAGGTGCTTCCCAACCAAGCGCTTCAAAGATCATCAACTGTTTCGGTGTATTGGAGATATGATCTTCTCCGCGAAGAACATGTGTTATTTTCATTAGATAATCATCGACTGCAACGGCGAAGTTATACGTTGGTGTACCGTCCTTCTTCGCGATGACAAAGTCACCGATACCGTCTGATTCAAATGCAACATCCTCTTTCACGATATCGTTGAAGGAATAGACTTTACCTGCGGGTACACGGAAACGAATGCTCGGCTTGCGGCCTTCTGCTGCCAATTTCTCCTGATCCTCTTTCGTCAGGTTTCGGCATTTGCCGGAGTAGCGGGGCATTTGTCCTGATGCAGATTGAGCTTCACGTTCCGCTTCCAGTTCTTCTTCCGTACAGTAGCATTTATAGGCTTGACCTGATTCAAGCAGCTCATTTAGATACTGCTCATAGATGTGATTACGCTCGGATTGGCGATAAGGTCCGTATTCACCCGGCTTATCCGTGCTTTCATCCCAGTCAATTCCCAGCCACTTAAGATACTTAAGCTGACTTTCTTCTCCACCTTCGATATTACGTTTCTTGTCCGTGTCTTCAATACGGATAATGAACTTTCCACCTGTGCTGCGGGCGTATAGGTAATTAAATAAAGCGGTTCTTGCATTTCCAATATGTAAATGGCCCGTTGGACTCGGGGCATAACGGACGCGTACTTCCTGTGTCATGTATATTCCTCCTCAAATTACTCTTTAAAGTCTCTGACCTATTTTAACACCGTTAAGTATGGGAATAAAGCGAATTTGTCCCCTACTTCTTTTTAATCAATATCGTGGTTTGTGCTGCAATCCCTTCGCCTCTTCCGGTAAAGCCAAGCTTCTCGGAAGTTGTGGCCTTAACGTTCACTTCTGCCATATCCGCTTCAAGTAACGTGGCGATGCTTTGTCTCATTTCGTCAATATAAGGAGCCATCTTAGGTTTCTGGGCAATGATCGTGCAATCGATATTCCCTAATACATAGCCTTCCTTTTTCACTAGGGCCCATACATGCTCTAGAAGCTTTGCTGAATCAGCATCCTTGAACTCGGGATCTGTATCAGGAAAATGCTTCCCGATATCCCCTGCCGCAATGGCACCTAAACACGCATCCGCTACAGCATGCAACAGGACATCTGCATCTGAATGCCCCAATAACCCCTTTTCATATGGAATCGTAATGCCTCCCATGATAAGTGGTCTCTCTTCCACTAACTGATGAACATCAAATCCTTGTCCGATCCTAAACATGTTTCTCTCCTCCACTCATATCCTCTCGCTTCTTCAAGATCGCCTCGGCAAAATATAGATCTTCAGGTGTTGTCAGTTTAATATTGTCATAATCACTTTCAACGACAGCGACCCCAATATCTGATCTTTCCACCAGCGAAGCATCATCTGTACCAAGGAAACCATCTTGATCGGCTTCTTTATGTGCCTTTGTTAAAACGGAAACGCGAAAAGCTTGTGGGGTTTGGACCATCCACAAGCTTGAGCGTTCAATCGTTTCCTCGACTTCGCCATCCAGTACTTTCTTGATCGTATCTTTAACAGGAACCGCCGCAATGGCAGCCCCTGTCGAATATGTCTTTTCGACTAATTGGTGAATCGTGGATTCTTTAATAAATGGTCTTGCTCCGTCATGTACCAGAACAATCTCATGATCAACCTCAAGCAGCGCATTGTATACACTATGCTGTCTTTCTTCTCCACCATCGACAAGCTTCATGACCTTCTTGATGCCGTAGCGTTCCAACAGGACCTCAAACACATGGCGCTCTGACGGATGGATGGCTAAATAAATTCCCTTACAACGGGTGTCATGCTCGAAAACACGCAATGTATGAATGATGACAGGACAGCTATTCAACTCAAGGAGCAGTTTGTTTTTGCCCGCTTTCATCCTTTTCCCCTGCCCTGCAGCCGGAATGACCACTTCATATTCCATAATATAACTCCTTTAACACATAAGTAATACTATTCATTATACCTTACTGCATCAATGGAGTCAGGCTGCAAACCGTTTTCTTACAATGCTTTTTCCAGTTGCTTCGGTTTGGCAAAGATCATCCTGCCTGCCGATGTTTGAAGAACGGATGTGACAAGGACATCGATATACTTACCGATGTAATTACGCCCTTCTTCCACGACGATCATCGTACCATCATCCAGGTAAGCAATTCCCTGGTTATGTTCCTTACCATCTTTGATCACCTGTACCTTCAATTCTTCTCCAGGTAATACAACCGGCTTGACGGCGTTGGCCAGATCATTGATGTTCAATACTTGTACACCTTGAAGGTCACATACTTTATTCAAGTTGAAATCGTTCGTTACAACGATTCCATTTGTAAGCTTCGCTAATTTCACCAGTTTCGAATCCACTTCCTGAATTTCTTCGAAGTCCCCTTCATAAATCTGAACCTCAACAGGAAGCTCTTTTTGGATGCGATTTAAAATATCCAGACCACGACGTCCGCGATTTCGCTTCAATACATCGGAAGAATCGGCTATATGCTGGAGCTCTTCCAGTACGAACTGAGGAATCACCACGATTCCTTCTAAAAATCCTGTTTGGCAGATATCTGCGATACGTCCGTCAATGATCACGCTCGTATCCAATATCTTAAGGGTCTTCACACCCTCTTCATCCAAATCCTCTTCCGTCCCTTTTTTCTTGCCTCGATTTGCCGTGCCGAATAGATTGACCAATTCATCCCTTTTCTTAAATCCAACCTGGAATCCTAAATATCCAAGAAGCAATGTTAATAGAATGGGAACGACTGTATTGACGATCGGAATCTCCATTTGATTGAAGGGGATCCCAAACAAATACGCAACAAATAAACCGATAATCAGGCCTAAACTGCCAAATAACAAATCTGTTACCGGTGCCTTTACCAAGCTATCTTCAAACCACTTGACGAAATTGACGACATACTCGACTGCCCAAAACGTAAGAATATAAAAAATGATGGCACCAAATATAGCAGTCATATAAGGGTTATTAATTAAAGGAATGTCCGATAAGTTTATGACGGTAAATAATTCGGGAAGTAGAAATATTCCCAGTGTTCCCCCGACAATGAGGAAGCACGCTTGCACGATTCTTTTTAACATTCCCTCACCTCCTCCTACTCATTATAAACAATTTACTATTTTTGAAACGTCTCAACCTTGAAAATTTGAAATTTAATACAATGGAAACGATTTTGATACACTTATCCCATCTTACTTGCTTCCTTAAATGAAGGCTAACACGTCTAAACCAAACTGTCAATTTTTTGAAAATGATACAATTATACCATTTCTGGCAGGTGTAGGCCAGCATACCTACAGCTGTCGATCTGCAAACGTCTGTTCCTTGATCAGTTTTAGACCCTCTTTGATTTTCCTGGCCCTCACTTCACCGATCCCTTCGACTTCATCCAAATCATCGACTGAAGCCCTCACTACATGAGGGAGGGTTTCAAATCTCGTGATAAGATTTTCAATGATCACGATCGGAAGGCGGGGGATCTTATTCAACACGCGGTATCCTCGTGGATAGATGGCATCATCGTGATGGACATATCCGTGGTATCCGAGTAATTTTAATAAAACATTATCCTCTAATACTTCAGAGTGAACAAGTTCCTGGAACTTATAGAGCAGTTCGAACGGTTTGATATTTCTTTCCTGGGAATAGTCCCTGATGATGAGCATCGCCTCGTCTTCAATATCCGCCAACAGTTCATTCATCTGAAGTCGGATCAATCGGCCTTCGACACCGAGCTCGCTGAGATAAGTCAATAATTCGTTTTTGATCCTGAGAACCATCTCGAAACGGTGAAGAACCTGCAGTAAGTCGCTTTGGGTGACAAGCTCCTCAAACTCAAGCACGGACAAATTAGAAATGCTTTGATCGAGAACCACCTTATATTTCTCCAAGGTTTGGATCGCCTGATTGGCTTTCGTCAAGATGACAGAGATGTCCTTTAGCGCATATCGGAAATTCCCTTGATATAGGGTGATGACGTTTCTCCGCTGGGAGATGGCAATGACAAGGGCATTGGTTTGTCTGGCAACCCGCTCAGCCGTACGATGTCTCATCCCCGTTTCAGTGGAAGGAACATACACGTCAGGAGCAAGCTGCGCATTTGCCAAAATGATCTTGGTGCCTGCTTCGTTCAGGATGATGGCACCATCCATCTTGGCAAGTTCATACAGATAGCTTGGAGAAAAGGCACAATTGATATGAAATCCCCCATCCAATACGGACTTCACCTTATCATTGTAGCCAACTACAATAAGCCCCCCCGTATTGGCTCTCAGCACATTATCAATGCCGTCCCTGATCGGGGCACCGGGAGCAACGAATTGCAGTATATCCGACATGGACTTATCTCTTGCCTTCTTATCTTCCATCTCTTATCCTCCTAAAATAATTGACAGTGCTTCATTGATATTCGATACCCCTGTGACCTCTATGTCAGAAGGAGGCTGCCAGCCACTTAAATTATTTTGGGGAATGATCACCCGTTTAAACCCTAACTTGGCAGCTTCCTGCACTCGCTGCTCAATTCTTGATACCCTTCTGATCTCACCTGTCAAACCAACTTCACCAATAATGCAGTCGTGGGCACTGGACGCCCTATCTCGAAAGCTTGACGCAATACTTGCGGCGACGGCCAGATCAATCGCCGGTTCATCCAATTTCACCCCGCCTGCCACTTTCAGATAGGCATCCTGCTGCTGTAAAAGCATCCCTGCCCGCTTCTCCAACACAGCCATGATCAGGGAGACGCGGCTATGATCGATCCCCGTGGCCATCCTGCGCGGATTGTTAAAACTCGTTGGGGTCACAAGAGCTTGAATCTCCACAAGAACCGGCCTCGTTCCTTCCATCGAGGCAACGACCGTTGACCCTGCCGCACCTTGTGAACGCTCTTCCAGGAATATCTCCGAGGGATTGGACACTTCCTCAAGGCCCAGTTCCTTCATTTCAAAAATCCCCATCTCATTCGTAGATCCGAAACGGTTCTTCACCGCTCTTAAAATACGATAGGAGTGGTGACGTTCCCCTTCAAAATACAGTACGGTATCGACCATATGTTCCAACAAACGAGGCCCTGCAATCGAGCCTTCCTTGGTAACATGCCCTACAATAAAGATCGCAATGCCCTTTGTTTTCCCGATTCTCATCAGTTCTGCCGTACACTCCCTTACCTGGGATACACTGCCGGGGGCAGAAGTCACGTCAGGATGAAAGACCGTTTGAATCGAGTCGATGATGACGAAATCCGGTGAGATTTGTTCAATCGTTTGATGAATCAGCTCAAGATTCGTTTCCGCAAATATATATAAATCATCTGATTTCACTTGCAGTCGATCTGCACGGAGCTTGGTTTGCTTGATGGATTCCTCTCCGGAGATGTATAAAACCTTCTGCTTCTGATCAGCAAGCTGAGCCGACACTTGAAGCAACAAAGTGGACTTGCCGATCCCCGGGTCTCCACCAATCAACACAAGCGACCCTGGTACTACTCCTCCCCCGAGCACCCGGTTCAACTCTTTCGATTCGGTCAATACCCTCGGCTCCTGCTTGGTTTCAATGGAGATCAGCTTCTCTGCTTTAGAAGGTCCGGTATTTTCTGAGTGCATAAACGACGTACGGGGTTTCTTCCCTGTCATTTCAACCTCTTCCACCATCGTATTCCACTCGTTACATCCCGGACATTTTCCCATCCATTTAGCAGACTCATATCCACAAGATGAACACACAAACTTAGTCTTTTTCTTTGCCAATCTATTCTTCCCCTCTTTTACTCTATTTGTACTCCTACCCATTCAGGATAATACCATTTGGAATGATTGTATCGGTTTTATGTATCAGATTCAATTGAAAAGCGGAGCCGGCTTGGGTAGAGGCGACAAGCATAAGACAAGTGAACCGGAAAGGCGGCCTTTGCCTTTTTGGTTCACTTGGCTTATGACCTCGAGCCTCTAGCCGCCGGAGCTAGACAATCAGAAAAGCGGAGCCGGCTCGTTAAGGCCCGACAAGCATAAGACGAGCTCGCTGAAAAGGCGCCCTTTGCCTTTTTGGCGAGATTGTCTTATGACCTCGAGGGACTAGCCGGCGGAGCTGGACAACAAGAAAAGCGGAGGTGGCTTGCTTAGAGGCGACAAGTATAAGACGAGTGAACCGGAAAGGCGCCCTTTGCCTTTTTGGTTCACTTGGCTTATAACCTCGAGCCTCTAGCCACCGGAGTTGGACAACAAGAAAAGCAGAGCCGGCTTGACCAGGCACGACAAGCATCCATTATGATAAAAGAGGTACACGAAAAACATATACGTGTACCTCTTTATCATCCTTGCTATTATGTCGGAGTATTGGCTGCTTCCTCTTTTTTAACTTTTACAACAAATTCACTATCCTCTACGTCGATCAAGATGTTCTGCCCTGTCAGCACTTTACCTCTCAATAATTCTTCTGACAGTTTATCCTCTACATGTTTCTGGATGGCGCGACGCAGAGGTCTTGCTCCGTATTCAGGATCGAACCCTTCATCTGCAATCTTTTCTTTGGCTGCAGGAGAAAGCTCTAAATGGATATCCTGCTCTTTCAAGCGGCTTGTCAATTGATTCGACATCAATGTCACAATCTCTTTCAAGTGGTCTTTTTCAAGGGAGTGGAACACGATGATTTCATCGATACGGTTTAGGAATTCAGGTCGGAAAGCACGTTTCAGCTCTTCCATGACCTTTCCTTTCATATCTTTATAATCCTGTTTCCCGTCCTGAATATTGAAGCCCACGTACTTGTTGCTCTTAAGAGACTGGGCACCAACGTTTGAAGTCATGATCAGCACCGTATTCCTGAAGTCGACCGTTCTTCCTTTGGAATCTGTCAAACGGCCATCCTCTAGAACTTGAAGGAGGATGTTGAATACATCAGGATGCGCTTTTTCAATTTCATCTAAAAGGACGACCGAATATGGCTTGCGACGAACCTTTTCCGTTAACTGTCCGCCTTCTTCGTATCCTACATATCCTGGAGGTGAACCGACCAAACGGGAGGTCGAATGCTTCTCCATGTACTCGGACATATCGATACGGATCATTGCCTCTTCATCACCGAACATAGACTCTGCAAGAGCCCGTGCCAATTCCGTTTTCCCGACTCCTGTTGGTCCCAAGAAAATGAAGGAACCAATCGGACGCTTCGGATCTTTCAGGCCCGCTCTTGCACGGCGCACGGCTTTTGATACCGCTACGACTGCTTCTGACTGCCCGATGACTCTAGAATGAAGGATTTCCTCTAATTTTAGTAAACGATCCGTTTCCGTTTGAGCTAATTTCGATACCGGAACTCCCGTCCAGTTTGAAACAACCTTCGCAATATCTTCAACGGTCACTTCTGTATTTTCCTGCCCTTGCTTTTCTTTCCATGTGTTCTTTGTTTCTTCCAGCTCTTCACGAAGCTTTTGTTCTGAATCTCTTAGAGAAGCTGCTTTTTCAAATTCCTGGCTTTGAACCGCTGCATCCTTCTCTTTGCGGATTTCTTCCAGCTTGGCTTCAAGCTCTTTCAAGTTTGGCGGCGTCGTATAAGAACGTAAGCGCACCTTGGAACCTGCTTCATCAATTAAATCAATTGCCTTATCCGGTAAGAAGCGGTCTGAAATATAGCGGTCTGAAAGCTTCACTGCCGCGTCAATCGCTTCATCCGTAATCGATACGCGGTGATGCGCTTCATAACGATCACGTAATCCTTTAAGGATCTGGATTGACTCCGATGCCGTTGGCTCATTGACTTGAATTGGTTGGAAACGGCGCTCAAGCGCTGCATCCTTCTCGATATATTTACGGTACTCATCCAATGTCGTGGCACCGATACATTGTAATTCCCCGCGTGCAAGGGATGGTTTCAATATGTTGGAGGCATCAATGGCTCCCTCAGCCCCACCTGCTCCGATTAACGTATGGAGCTCATCGATGAAGAGGATGATATTACCCGCCTGACGAATTTCATCCATGACCTTCTTCAGACGATCCTCGAATTCCCCACGATATTTCGTACCGGCTACAACCGTACCCATATCAAGGGTCATAACGCGTTTGTCGCGCAGGATTTCAGGCACTTCATTGGCGATGATCTGTTGTGCAAGTCCTTCTGCGATCGCTGTCTTACCTACACCGGGTTCACCAATTAACACCGGGTTATTCTTCGTACGACGACTCAGTACTTCAATGACGCGCTGAATTTCCTTACTTCGACCAATGACCGGATCTAAGCTGCCTTCACGGGCAATCGCTGTCAAATCACGGGCTAAGCTGTCAAGTGTAGGCGTATTGGCATTGGCGTTGCCTCCACCCTGGTGGTTGCTTGAATCATTACTGCCAAGCAACTGCAATACCTGCTGTCTAGCTTTATTCAAGCTGACACCCAGATTACCAAGGACCCGGGCGGCCACTCCTTCACCCTCGCGGATCAATCCAAGTAAAATATGTTCCGTTCCTACATATGAGTGACCCAGCTTGCGGGCCTCATCCATGGAAAGTTCAATCACTTTCTTCGCACGAGGTGTGTAATGGATCGTTTGAGATTTCTCGGTTCCTTTCCCGATCAACCCTTCGACTTCCTTTTGGATCTTTTCAGGGCTCAGTCCCAATGCTGTAAGTGCCTTGGCGGCGATTCCTTCACCTTCGCGGACAAGTCCCAATAAAATATGTTCAGTACCAATATTACTGTGCGACAAACGAATCGCTTCTTCTTGAGCTAATGCCAATACTTTTTGGGCTCTTTCTGTAAATCGACCAAACATCATATTATTTTTCCTCCTCACATGTATCTTTATCTAACTTAATTCGCTCCCGAATCAAAGAAGACCTTCTTATATCTCGTTCATTTGGTCTCAGTGGACCTCCGGAATATTGTTGTAAAAAACCAGGTTGGGTTAAAATCATTAGTTCATTCAATATATTCTTAGATATCACTTTGATGTATCCTAAATCGATTCCTAGCCTGACATCCGATAAACACTTGGCAGCTTCCTTGGACTCAATGATCCTGCTGTGCTCAAGCACCCCAAGAGAACGGAAGATCCTATCTTCTAATTGTATGTTGGACGTTTGAACTAATGCGTCCCTTGCCGATTGTTCTTTTTCGATGATCTGTTTCACAACACTTAACAAATCTTCTACGATATCCACTTCCGACTTACCAAGTGTCGTTTGATTGGAAATCTGAAAGATATTCCCAAGCGCCTCGCTGCCTTCTCCGTATATCCCTCTTACCACTAACCCCAACTGATTGATCGCAGGAATGATACGGTTTAATTGCTGCGTTAACACAAGTCCCGGCAAGTGCATCATGACGGAAGCCCTGAGCCCCGTCCCCACATTGGTAGGACAAGTCGTCAAGTAACCATGCTTCTCATCAAACGCAAAGTCAAATTCACTTTCAAACCAATCGTCTATCTGATTGGCTTTCTGTAAAGCTTCCTTCAATTGCAGACCAGGATATAAACACTGTATTCGAATATGGTCCTCTTCGTTTACCATTATGCTAATATCTTCCTCGCTGGATAAAAGGACAGCTCCGTGATTTGTTTCCTCTGCCAGATTTGGACTTATGAGGTGTTTCTCCATCAATACCCTCTTTTGGAGAGGCTGAATCTCACTTGTAGGTAAAAATTCTAATTCTCCTAAATTCTTTGGATATGATGCGAGCTTCTCCTTTACCCGATCCACGATCTCCCGCGCTTCCTCAGAAGAATAAAGAGTGGAAAAACGGAAGTCCGTCAGATTCCTTGCGAGCCTTACCCTCGAGCTGAGGACAATATCCGAATTCGGCCCCTCTTCACTCATCCAGGAACTGACGGCATTACTCAAGAACTTCTCAAGACTCATTCTTTATCGCCTCCCTCTTTCTTTATCTCCTTTTCCAGGGAGCGGATTTCATCACGGATCTCGGCTGCTTTCTCAAACTCTTCATCCGCAATCATCGTTTGCAATTCAGACTTTAACTGCAATACCTTCTTTTTCACATGGATGGCTCCACCCATACGCTCAGGAACCTTCCCATGATGTTCGACATTGCCACTATGAACACGCTTTAATAATGGCGTGAGTTCATCTTTAAACGTTTCATAACAATGGGCACAGCCAAAGCGTCCCACATTGATGAACTGATGAATCGTCATTTTGCATTTTTCACACTGTAAAACTTCTGTTTTAGGAATCTCAGTTTCTTTAGCCTGCTTAAATGCAGGAGTTATATTAAGAAGACCTGCCAATAGATTGTTCACAGAAAACCCGGGAGAAGAATCAAACATAAACATCTCACCCTTATCCTGAGCACATTGATCACATAAATGAACCTCTGTCTTTTCCCCGTTTACCACCTTGGTAAAATGAAGGGTCGCAGGTCTTTCACCACACTCTTGACAAATCATCCCATTCACCTCTCCAACACTTACTCATACTTCAATGTATCCAGCATGGCTCTAAGCATTCTTCCTCTCAGGATATCACGTTCAGGTAATTCGACCATGATAACCGATCGATCCATCACACTCAGCATGATCTTGGCTTCTCTTTCAGAAATGATTTCTTCTTCCACTAACCGAAAAACAATATCAGCTGCCGTATTCTGGCTGATCGTTTGGGTAATCAAGGCCACTAACTGATCGATCAAGTGCACCTGATCGTGGGCCTTCACCTTCATGATCCGGATATAACCACCGCCGCCACGCTTACTTTCTACTACATACCCTCGTTCTACGGTAAAACGGGTATTGATCACATAATTAATTTGAGAAGGAACACATTGAAACTTATCAGCGATCTCGCTTCTTTTAATCTCGACTATCTCACTTTCACTCAGTTCTAACACATTCTTTAAATAATTTTCAATGATGTCGGATATGTTCCTCATCAAACCTCCTCCTCATTTTGACTTTGACTATATTTGACTATAATTATACAACCGCGTTTTAAACTTTGCAATTATGAAGTTTGACCTTAAAAGTTTTCCTGTTTAAAGAAGGTTTTAAACGTGTGAATGTGAGATTGTGGGATAGAATTTTGGAAATGGGGCATTGAGAAGGTGTGGACTTTTGTTCTGGCATTGCGGTGAAGTGATTGCGAATTGAGCTTGGGTAGGTGAACAGGGTGAAATGAGCTATTTCGGTATGAGTATGGAAATGTGTGAAAAACAAGAGATGTTTGAGCAGGATTAGGGAGGAATCAGCTTAAATGGTTCGTTTAGTCGGCTTTATGGGGAGTGCCTCATGGTTGCAGTGGATTGGATGAGTCGGGATTGCGTCATTATTTATTTTATAGCGTCGTTTTGGAGGGTGATTGCGTCATTATTTTAATATATGCGTATTTTACCATTTAACCCCTTTAAGTATCTCTCTTTCAAAAGTTCCACCATCTGAGATCAATTTCTTTGTAAAGGATCACTTTTAAGGAGGAATCATGCGACATTTCAAATAATCGTGCCACGATGTCGAATTTTCTTTATGCCATCCTTACCAGTACACTCATTCCTCAAACCATTCCCTTCTTCGCTAACAGACATTCTATTCCTAAAAAAGACAAATCAAAAAGAGCAGCTACTAAGAGCTACTCTTTTTTCCTATTTGCCTGGCGACGTCCTACTCTCACAGGGGGAGATCCCCCAACTACCATCGGCGCTGAAGAGCTTAACTTCCGTG
>NZ_JANIOC010000022.1 GCF_024733565.1 Rossellomorea sp. SC111
TCGTCCTGAGCCAGGATCAAACTCTCCGATAAAAGTTTGAATAGCTCTTTAAAAATAAATCTAGAATTAACGTTGACGTATTGTCTTGTTTTGTTCAGTTTTCAAGGTTCAATGTGTAAGTGCTTCTCTCGAAGCGACTTGACCATCATATCAAGAATGCAGTGTGTTTGTCAACAACTTTTTTTGAAATGTTTTGTGATCTCGCTGAATGTTGTTATGTAACCCGCTGCTCTCTTGCGACGGTTTTTAAAGTATATCAAGCTATTAGATATTCGTCAATAGATTTGATAGATTTATTTCAAAAACTTTCAAACCTTCCTAATAAGAGTTCATGATCCTTCGATTTAACCATCCTCTTTCTTCTATAATATAATATGGACCAAAATAAAACCGGCTCACCTTCCGCGATGGAAGGTGAGCCGGTTTTTAATTGATCATTAGTCGATCTTAATTACGTTTTCGTCGTTACGGTTCACTTTACCAGGCTTCTCGATTGTCACTTGTTGACCTTCTTTCAGGTTCGTGAAAACAATCGGTGTCATGATGGAAGGCGCGTTTGCCTTGATGTAGTCAAGATCCACTTCCAGTAATGGTTGACCGGCTTCTACCTGGTCCCCTTCTTTTACTAGAGCTTCGAATCCTTTACCTTCCAGCTTCACTGTGTCGATTCCTACGTGGATCAGGACTTCACGGCCAGCTTTGGACTCAAGTCCGATGGCATGCTTTGTCGGGAATACGTTCACGACTTTACCTGCGATAGGAGAAACGATTGTTCCTTCAGTCGGTACGATCGCGAAACCGTCACCCATCATTTTACCTGAGAATACTTGGTCAGGAACTTCTGTGATGTCTTTGATCTCACCAGTGATCGGAGCTACAAACTTTTCGTTGTTGCGTTCAGTTTGAAGGGCATCCGGATTCACTTCTTCGATCTGTTGCTCTACTTCTTCGTTTGCATTTGTTTCTACTCTGCGTGGAGCTTTCCCACGGATGATGTCTTGCATTTGTGACTTGATCGTGTCTGATTTCGGTCCGAAGATCGCTTGGATGTTATCTCCCACTTCAAGTACACCTGAAGCACCAAGTTTTTTCAGACGGTTTTTATCTACTTGCTTCACGTCATTGACAGATACACGCAGACGAGTGATACATGCGTCTAAGTGAGCGATGTTTTCTTGTCCACCCATTGCTTCAAGGATGTTGTATGGAAGATCGCCAGCTGAACTTGCCGGAGCGTCATCTTCATCTTCATCCACGTCTTCACGACCAGGAGTCATAAGATTGAACTTACGGATAGCGAAACGGAATCCGAAGTAGTAGATGAATGCAAACACGATACCTACCGGGATGACGATCCAGGCATTCGTTTGCGGGTTAATCAGTCCGAATAGAATGTAGTCAATTAAACCACCTGAGAATGTCATACCGATCTTTACATTTAACAGATGCATCGTTAAGAATGATAAACCTGCGAAGATACAGTGTATTCCAAATAGTACAGGTGCTACGAATAAGAATGAGAATTCGATTGGTTCTGTGATACCTGTCAAGAATGAAGTCAAGGCAGCAGACGCCATGATTCCACCTACAACGGCTTTACGCTCCGGCTTCGCTTCATGGTAGATCGCTAATGCCGCTGCTGGAAGTCCAAACATCATGAATGGGAATTTACCTGTCATGAATGTACCGGCAGTAAGGTCTTGTACACCATCTTGAATTTGTTTCATAAAGATCGCCTGATCCCCACGTACAACGTCTCCCGCTGCAGATGTGTAAGAACCGAATTCGAACCAGAATGGAGCATAGAAAATGTGGTGTAATCCGAATGGAATTAGTGAACGTTCAATTACACCGAATACAAATGCTGCCAATGCTCTATTTTCACCAAGCATAAAGTTTGAGAATGTGTTAAGGCCATCTTGGATCGGTGGCCAAATCAATAGCATTAATAATCCCAGTACAACGGAAGATGCCGCTGTTGCAATTGGAACAAACCGTTTACCTGCGAAGAATCCTAAGTATGAAGGAAGTTCGATTTGATAGAAACGATTGTACATGGACGCCGCCAGGATCCCGACGATGATACCGCCGAATACACCCGTTTGTAAGGTAGGGATACCAAGAACCAGCGCAAAAGCCGGATCCACACCGTCACCAGTTACATCACCGATACCTAATCCTTCAACTGTACCCATTGTTACGTTCATGATCAAGAAACCAACGATAGCGGCTAGACCGGCTACCCCTTCCCCACCGGCGAGGCCAATGGCAACACCGACTGCGAAGAGCAGTGCCAAGTTTCCGAAGATAATTCCACCCGCTTGTTCCATTACGCTGGCAACGGTTTCAACGCCGCCGTTATTAAGGAATGGGGCAATGTCTAGAAGCGTTGGATTTTGAAGAGCATTACCAAACGCTAGTAAAAGTCCGGCTGCTGGTAAGATCGCAACTGGAAGCATTAATGCTTTACCGACTTTTTGTAGTACACCAAAAGCCTTTTTAAACATGTGAGTTTCCTCCCTTTAATTTTCATTTTTCGACTAATTAGATGATTGCGCCAACAAAAAAGGCATGAGAAAAGAGGATAATGAACGTATATGGATAGACTACCCCAAAATACACGTTTCAATTATCTTCTTCACTCATGCCTGATCGTATCAGTAACACGTAAGAAAGATAAGTACATTAATTCACTTTATTTTGAATCCGTTGAAGATGCATCGTGAGGTATACTGCCTCTGCATCGTACACGGGCTTTTGCAATGTTTGCTGCATCATCTTAATCAGCTTCCATGATAGATTATAGCAGACCGGATATTCTTCTTTCAACAGTTTTGCTATTTTTTCTGGTTCTTCTACTCTTTCTTCCCGTAAAACCCGTTCAATCGTATAACGGATATGGCGTATGAGCCTCATATAATCGACGCTCTCTTTATTGATTTCAACGTCCAGCTGTTGTTCGATCATCCCTATCAGGCGACTGATCAACTGAGAATGTTGGTTCACTTCGGAAAGATCCTTGTTCATCATGGCGCTGTGAATATGAAGGGCAATGAATCCCACTTCCCCTTCAGGCAAATGGACATCGGTCATTTCATTGATCATGCCGACGACTTCTTTCGCTATTTCATATTCAAAAGGATACAAGGTTCTTGTTTCCACCAGAAACGGATTTCGGATCTCCATTCCTCTCATCAATCGGTTAATCGCAAATAGAATATGGTCTGTCAGGGCGATATGAATATGTTCGTTAAGGAATGAATTGGTTCTTTTCCTGATCAATTCGATGGCGGAGATAATGACATTTGACATATCTTCATTTAAAAAAGGGAGAAGGTTTTTGTACTGTTCCTGTTCTTTTTCCCCTTTTAGGACAAACATCTTCTCGGCAATATCATTTTGGATGGGATCGCCCTTTTTCCGGTTGAACCCTATCCCTTTCCCGATCAGCACGACTTCTCCGTAGCTCTCGTGAACGGCAATCAATACGTTGTTATTTAAGACTTTTTTTACATTTAAAGTAGACATACTCAATTCTCCCTATATATTCGACCATTTTCGACACTACCCGATTCCATGATTCTAACGAAAACTGACCCTTTTTTCAATTGATACTTCTTACCTTAGTACTACTTTCTCTACCTTTGTTGCTATTTCCTTTATTTATTTTCTACACTTTCTCCGATAAAAACCAGAAAGAAGCTGATCTGCGAGAGATCAGCTTCTTGATGAAGGTTGTCTAAACTTATACCAGGAAGATAAAGTACATCACAAAGATCACAAACAGGAAATACATGATTGGATGAATTTCTTTCGCGCGACCTTTCATGATCATCGTGATCGGGTAGAAAATGAACCCGATGGCGATACCTGTTGCAATGCTGTACGTTAGGGGCATGGCGACAATGGTCAGGAATGCCGGTACAGCTACCTCGAATTTCTTCCAGTCGATTTCACCTAATGACGATACCATGAGCACCCCGACAATGATAAGGGCAGGTGCTGTCACAGCCGATGTGATGACGGCAAGTAACGGGAAGAAGAAAATCGAAAGGACGAACAGGATGGCGGTTACGACAGATGCAAACCCTGTCCTAGCTCCTGCAGCAACCCCAGCAGATGATTCGATATAAGACGTCGTTGTAGACGTTCCTAAGATGGCTCCGACTACCGTTGCACAAGAATCTGCGAATAACGCTTTTCCTGCACGCGGTAATTTGTTCTCTTTCATCAAGCCTGCCTGATTGGCTACCGCCACGAGGGTCCCGGCTGTATCAAAGAAATCTACGAATAAGAACGTCAGGATGACCACAAGCATCTGAATCGTGAAGATACTGCCTGCATCATTGAATAATGGTTCCAGCGCTGCCCCGAATGTCGGAGCAAGACTTGGTGCCGCGTCCACTACTCTTTCCGGTGTATCGATCAGGCCTGCGATCATTCCCACGACGGCCGTTACGACCATCCCGATGAAAATCCCACCTTTAATACCTCTTGTCATCAGTATAACCGTGATGATAATTCCGAAGATCGCAAGTAACGTAGTTCCCTTCGTTAAATCTCCAAGTCCCACTAAGACGGCATCGTTATTTACGATGATTCCTGCGTTTTGAAAGCCGATGAAGGTAATGAATAATCCGATCCCCGCTCCAACAGCGTATTTCAACTCGGCCGGGATCGAGTTAATGATTTTTTCCCGGATCCCCGAAAGTGTCAAGGCGATGAAAATCAGTCCCGAAATCAATACTCCCGTTAAAGCAGATTGCCAAGGTACGCCCATCGTTAAAACGACTGTATAAGCGAAAAAGGCATTCAAGCCCATCCCCGGTGCCAGAGCGATCGGATACTTGGCGATCAATCCCATGATCAACGACCCGATGGCTGCAGCCAATGCTGTTGCCACGAACACTGCACCGTAATCCATTCTCATGCTGTCCGGAAGATCCGGAACAGATTGAAGGGTTAACGTGAGTGGGTTAACGATTAAGATATAGGCCATCGATAGGAACGTGGTCAATCCCCCGATGATCTCCCTTTTATAATTCGTTCCTAGCTGGTCAAACTGAAAGAAATTCCTCATTCTTGTACTCCTCCTATAGAGTCGCCGTAGAAAATAAAAAAACCTCGAACTACCAGAGTTCAAGGCTTTGACTGTTAAGATCAAGATCAATAAGGAACGATAAATACGGTCCTATCATCCATCACCTCGTAGTCAAGCCATTTACGGTAGCTTGGTAGAAACGCTCGGGCCTTATTCCCGAAATTATACGACGTAATACTTTTATAATGTTTTGTTATGATTACAGGTACTATTGTACCAACGTGATTTCAGTTCGTCAACTTAAAATACGAACATTATTATAAAATATTCGCATCAATGTTCGTTTAATACAAAAAACTACAGGCACCCTACCGTTTGTCGAAAAAATTCGATCCGGAGGAAGCCTGTCAGTTAATTATCCCAGTTTATTATTCCCACTCAATCGTTGCAGGTGGCTTACTCGTCACATCATACACCACGCGGTTGATATGATCGACTTCGTTCACGATGCGTGTTGAGATTTTCTCAAGTACTTCCCATGGGATACGCGCCCAGTCGGACGTCATTCCATCGATGGAAGTGACGGCACGGATTCCGATTGTGTAGTCGTAGGTCCTTGCGTCACCCATGACACCGACACTTCGGATGTCCGGAAGAACGGTGAAGTATTGCCAGATGTCACGATCGAGGCCGGCTTTCTTGATTTCGTCACGGAGAATGTAATCAGACTCACGGACGATTTCAAGCTTCTGTTCAGAAATTTCACCAAGCACACGGATACCAAGACCCGGTCCCGGGAATGGTTGGCGCCATACGATTTCATCCGGAATACCGAGTTCAGAACCTAATGCACGCACTTCATCTTTGAATAATGTGTTAAGTGGTTCAATCAGGGTGAACTGCATATCTTCAGGAAGCCCGCCGACATTATGATGGGACTTGATTGTTTGTGCAGTCGCCGTACCACTTTCGATGATGTCTGTATATAGCGTACCTTGTGCAAGGTATTCAATGCCTTGAAGCTTCGTCGCTTCATCGTCGAACACGTAAATGAATTCATTTCCGATGATTTTACGTTTTTGTTCAGGGTCGGATACACCTTTTAATTTATTCAAGAAACGATCCTGGGCATCCACTTTAATCACGTTCATGTTAAAGCCGTCAGAGAATGTCTTCATCACACTGTCAGCTTCGCCTTTACGAAGAAGTCCGTGATCGACGAAGATACATGTCAGTTGATCACCGATTGCTTTATGGATCAATACGGCCACTACAGAAGAATCGACCCCGCCGCTTAATGCGCAAAGGACCTTTTTGTCCCCCACGGTTTGACGGATCTTGTCCATTTCCATTTCAATGAAGTTCTCCATGGACCAGTCGCCTGTGCACCCACACACTTCAAATACGAAGTTCTTCAGCATTTCGTTTCCGTGTTCTGAGTGTCGTACCTCAGGATGGAATTGTACTGCATATAACCCTTTTTCCTCGTTACTCATAGAAGCGATCGGGCAAGAAGGATTTATTGCGTTCACATCGAATCCTGCAGGAGCTTCGACTACAAGGTCCCCGTGACTCATCCATACGACTTGCTCTTCAGGAAGATTTGAGAATAATTTTGACTGCTTCTCGATGTTGATGGCTGCTTTCCCGTACTCACGGTGCTTTGCGCGTTCCACTTTTCCGCCAAAGTGCATCGTCATAAGCTGCATGCCGTAGCAGATCCCGAGAATCGGAATATCCAGATCAAAGATACGCTCATCGCAGCGGAATGAATCTTCACCGTACACACTGTTCGGTCCGCCGGAGAAAATGATCCCCGTTGGATTCATTTCCTGGATTTCTTCAAGGGTAACTGTATGCGGATGGAGCTCACTATAAACACCAAACTCACGGATTCTTCGCGTTATTAATTGATTGTACTGACTTCCAAAGTCCAAAACGACGATCATTTCCTGATTGTGCAATTCTTCTTTACCAAGCATTCAGTTCACCTCTTCTGTTTATTTACCTACTACCATCTATTTGTTGTTAGCATTCCAAAAAAAATATAAAAAAAACTAGACTTCGCCTTAAAAAAAGGCAGAATTCTAGTTTTTTGCATACACGGATGTCAACTAAGAACACTGCCTTCATAGTCCAGTCATTTAAGGTGACCGGGTAGATACTTTCGAACCGTATTATCGAGGATATACGAAGGATGCTAACGAACGCTATTTGAATTTGACATCATTTTATACTTTGTAATCAACCGGGTCAACCGGTTGTCCTTTTAATTAAATTTTCCCATAATTCCCTCATCTTCATCCAGTCTTCTGATGTAGGCTTCTGTCCGTATAATACACGTTCATAATTATTGGTCAGACTGGTCATTTCACGGGTACCGAAGAAGGAATCGATGTACCTTGAATACCCCCGTAAAGTCTGACCGTCATCCATTTTCAATCCGTATCTTTCCAATTGTTTCATAAGGGACAGGTAGGCTTCCGAGAATACATCCCCCGATGACTTCCTGCGATAATAGAAAATCAGGACATAAGGTATCCATCTTCTCCTCACAAGGTATAATGAAATCGCAATAATGATCAATAGAATAGTTCCCATCACAATCTTGCCCCAATTATCCACAACGAATGACGTAATGTCATCCCACAGCTTGGACAGAGAGAATCCATCATCGGAAGACGCGGTATCTTCCTCAGGCTGGAGGGGTTTTTTCGGTGTTTCTTTTTGTTCAGGCAAAGGAACTTCGTCAGTATCTGAATCAGGTATATCAAGGTCATACTGATAAGAGACATTGTTGCTGAAACCGACAGTAGGCTCAAACGGAACCCAGCCCACTTCCGGGAAGAATACCTCTACCCATGAATGGGCATTGTTGTTCGATACTTCATAGAGTTTATTCGTCGAATCGACCTGCCTGCTGTATTCCCCTTCTGTATAGCCTTTGGCCCATCTCGCCGGAATCCCGAGTGAGCGGACCAGGACGACCATGGAAGTAGAGAAATTATCACAGTAACCGCGCTGCGTTTCAAACAGGAACTGATCTACGTAATCCTGCCCTTCTTCAGGAACCGGCACATCGAATTGATCGTATACATAGGCTTCCTTTGAAAAATATTGCTCAATCGCTCTTACTTTGTCATACCAATTATCCTCTTCTGCCGTAATTTCAACGGCCAGATCCTTGACGCGTTGAGGAGTCGTATCGGGCAGCTGGGTGTAGCGATCGACGAATTCAGGCACCTGCATGATTTCCTGGTCTTCATTGGCCGCCTTCATCTTCTTCTGCGAATAGGATGGAGAGCGGTAGGACAGCTCATACTCGTCAAGCTTGACCGTTTCATCGGGTTCTTTATAACTCGTCACTTTTTCATCTACGGGATTGAAGCTGAAATACCCATTTTCATTCCCGTTGATCACTTCTACCCCATAAGGATAAACGACATGGGAATAGGTACGATTCACCATGACCTTCTCATTTTCAAGGGCTTGCTCTTCATCCGATTCCGGTGAAGGGATCGGTACCTTTTTTCCCGACTCAAACGTAAGTGGGTCCTTCTGATTGTCAGAAACGGACTGCTCCCATCCTTTCCCCGTATATAAATCCTTCGATTCAATTTTCCAATAATGTTCCCGTGTCACCTCCGCATTGAAAATGACCGTGGGATCACCGACAAAGGGTCCTCCAAGCTTAGTATCATCCGTATCGTAGCCAATCTTGTTGACACCACTTCCACCGGCATCCTCAGAAAAGGATTGAAGATACGGGACAGGATCCGGCCAGATCGGATCGGCTTTAGGTGCTGCAAATGCAACAACCGAACTGATCGTAAGCATTACCGTCAGTGGAACGATCCAGCGATGGCGGCTCATCTTGGAACCAAGGAGCTTTTCTCTTTGCACCAGCCTCTCAAGGGCCAGCAACCCCATGAGAAGAAAGCCGAAAATGACGACGCGTATAATCGATTTATCCCCTTCATATACCGTGAAAGTATCAATCAAACACACATAAGTGACCGTCATCACATAAAACAGAAGAATCGTTTTTCGAACAGATAACCAGTAATGAATCAAGTACGTCATCAGCCACAGAAGCACAAAGAACAACAAGCTTCTATACTCAAAAGACAAACTTGGCCATTCCCGCCCGAGAGTCAATCCGAGATTCTCCCATAAATCATGACTGAACTCCTTGAACCACTTGGGAGATAAAAAAGAGCCCTTGTAGTACAACCCATGCAGACTGTAAAGAACAAAAAGGATTTTCACAGATGCCGTGATAGCAAAATGAATCCGGAAATAAGACAGTGTGAGTGCCAGGGCAATAAAGACAATAAAATAGGTCAGACTCGCAGTGTCCGTCACAACTTTAAGTGGTTTTAACCACTCCCATAATAGTAGAAATCCAAAGAAATACGTCACGATCTTGAAATAGGTATTTGCTGTCTCTTGCCTCATGCCCGTTTCACCTCCAGAAATGCCGAGGAAAAGTCGCCTTCAAAGCATACCTGCAATCGAATGCCGCGCGAAGAGGCATAGGCTTTCAACGATTTCTCTTCCGCCGTGTACGCATCCCCTGCCCTCTTCACTAAAAAGATGACGACAGAGCTGTTCCGCTTCGTATACTCATTTACGCTCATAATCATTTTTTTGGAAACGGATGAGGTCACGAATAGGACCGCAGCTGATTGAGAATAGTTCAATCCTGCTCCCTGCAGGACTTTCCCTAAAGCAAACGGGCTGTCCTGCCTCACTTTCGCCAAGTGATAATTCAGCTGACTCAAGTGCTCTTCTCCCCCCCTGATTGGAAATGAAACATGATCTCCACCAATTGACACAAGGCCGACCTGAGCCCCCTTTTTGACGATGGACCTGATCATCGATGCCGTAAAGGTCACCATCGCTTCAAACGCTTGGGATGACTCCCTGTCGAGTACAATGAGGACGTCATGGGACTGACGTTCCTCAAACTCCTTCGTCATCAGCTCATTGGTCCTGGCAAAGGTCTTCCAATGAATCCACGAGAAGCGGTCACCCGGTTGATACTCCCGGATACCCGTCGCCATCGTCGTATCCTTTTGAATCTTCACACTCGAAGTCGTCATCCCCTGATCATATCGATTCTCAAGCGGTCGATAAGGGACATCGACGATCGACGGGTAAACAAGGAGCCTGTCGACGCAATCCACCGTGGCTTCCTTTTCGAAAACCCCAAAGAAATCACCTGTTTTAAATCTCACTTTAGAAAAGATGTGTTCCCCACGGGGAAGCTCATCGATATAATAGGTCAGTTTGATTCGATTCCTGAACCCGGGATGAATCATCGCCTTCGCCTTTTGAAAACCTGACTGATGAAAGACAGAATCAGTCACCACATCCTCCAATACCAAATAAAACAGAGGAAATGGCAGCTTCCGGGTCAGGGTGATCGTCACCTTCAATTCGTCCCCTGCCTTGTACTCGGCAGATTCAAAACTCCGCTCCACGTAAAACTCTGATAACGGATATAAGAACACAAAAACCGAATAAAGGGAAAACGGCAAAAAACTGTAGAACAAAAACCAGCTCACAAACCCACCTTGAAACATCGCATACGAAAAAGTCACGCCCATCAAAATAAGAAGGAGCAGAAACTTCCCAAGCGGTTTAATAAATTGAAGTTTCGTCTTCATCTATCTCACTAGCCTTTGTACCGGGACCGGTATCCGCGCCATGACTCTCTCCACCACTTCTTCAGGGGTAATTCCTTCGTATCTCGCTTCCGATTTCATAATGATCCGGTGAGAAAACACGAAAGGTGCCAGGAACTGGACATCGTCGGGAACTACATAATCCCTCCCCCTTAAATAGGCATAGGCCTGACAAGCCTTCATCAGGGCAATCGATCCACGGGGGCTCGCACCCAGATACACATTCGCATGGATCCTCGTACGGTTCGCAATCTCCACAATGTACTTCTTAATGGTGTCATCCACCAATACTTCCTTGACATCACCTTGGATATATCTCAATTCCTCAAGGGTCATAACAGGCTCCAATTCATCGATCGGCGGAGTCCGCTGGGCGCGGTGAAGAACCTCCATCTCTTCTTCCGGTTCCGGATACCCCATCTTCATCTTCAAAAGGAACCGGTCAAGCTGTGCTTCCGGAAGCGGATAGGTCCCTTCATATTCAATCGGATTCTGGGTCGCCATGACGAAGAAAGGCTTATCGAGCTTTCGCGTCATCCCGTCAATCGTCACGCTGCTTTCTTCCATTCCTTCTAGTAAAGCGGACTGTGTCTTCGGTGACGTACGGTTGATTTCATCCGCAAGAATGATGTTCCCCATGATCGGTCCAGGTCTGAAATTAAACTCCATCTCTTTCGGGTTATAAATCGATACCCCGATCACATCAGAAGGCAGTAAGTCCGGCGTAAACTGAATTCGCTTAAAGCTCGCTCCCACAGATTTCGCCAATGCGCGGACCATCATCGTCTTCCCTACACCCGGAACGTCTTCAAGCAAAACATGTCCTCCGGCAAGCAGGGAAACGATGCTAAGTTCCGCTACCTTTCTCTTCCCGATCATGACTTTCTCTATATTATCAATGATACTTTGCAACTTCGGATTCACCAGTTCATGTGACATCGTACCCCTCCTGAATGATTCAAACTCATCTTTAACTATTACTACTTTCGTTTAAAAAGTCGAAAATCCTCTATAAAATGGGAAATTGGTAGATAAATTTTAGGGAATTGGTAGGATATGAGGATCTTCGAGGAAATGGACATTGCAGATTTATGTAGAAGCATCTTGCTTCCATCCAATTTAAAAAGCCGATTCTCCATTATACGAGAATCGGCTTTTCCACTGATTATTTCCAAAAATCATCAAACACCGTGACAGGCAGATGACGTTTATGCTGTGTTTTCAGGTAATGACCCTCAATGGTTTTCTTGGCTTCAGCAGGTACTTCTTTCCCTTCCAGGTAATCGTCCAGCTGATCATACGTGACGCCAAGGGCTTCTTCGTCCGGGAGCGACGGGCGATCTTCCTCCAAGTCTGCTGTCGGTTTCTTATTGTATAAGTGTTCCGGACAGCCGAGCTCGACTAAGAGCATTCTCCCTTGACGCTTGTTCAGGCGGAAGAGGGGGACGAGGTCTGCCGCTCCATCTCCGTATTTCGTGTAGAAGCCGGTGACTGCTTCAGCAGAGTGATCCGTACCGAGGACCACGCCATCCTTCATGGCAGCAATGGCAAATTGCACCTTCATCCGTTCACGTGCTTTTTCGTTTCCTTTCACGAAGTCGGAAAGCTCAATGCCGTTTTTCTTCAATGTTTCTACGCTTGCATCGACTGCGGGTTGGACATTGACCGTCATCGACACGCTCGGGTTAATGAATTCCACGGCATCAATGGCGTCCTGGGCATCTCCCTGTTCCCCGTAAGGAAGTCTGACGGCATAAAAAGCATAATCCGATGACCCTGATTCCTGATTCATTTCATCGATGGCCATCTGAGCCAGCTTTCCTAGTAATGTGGAATCCTGACCTCCTGAAATACCAAGGACCAGACTTTTCATAAACGAATGCTTCTTCAAGTAAGCCTTCATAAAGTCGACGCTTCGACGGATTTCTTCCTGCGGATTGATTTCCGGGGAGACCATCATTTCTTCTACGATTTGTTTTTGAAGAGAATCCATGTTTTCACACTCCATGTTAGGTTTTATTACATCATATTATACCTTTTATCTTACCCAATCACAGGCATACTTACCAGTTTTCGCTTTGTTTTTCTTTCACTTCTGCTTTTACACGATGAATCAGATCCATCTTATTGTTCCAGCACTCTTCACTTAAATCCACAGGGTACTCTTCCGGGTTCATGGAACGCTTATATTCATCCCATAACAATTCAAGATTTTCATTCACGAAGTTTCTCATTTCTGATAGTGGAGGCGTATCATATACAAGCTCGCCGTTCTTGAATACCTCCACATGAAGTTCCCTCGCTTCGAAATTCGTGACGAACTTACTGATATACGTATGAACGGGATGGAACATCTTCAACCGTTCCTGACTTTCCGGGTGCTCATGCTCCAGGGCAATATATTCACCCTCTGATTTATGATTAACCGTATTGACGATGCGGTAAACCCTTTTCATCCCGGGAGTTGAAACTTTCTCCGCATTGCTCGAGATCTTGATCGTGTCTTCCATTTCACCTGACTCATTTTCAATGGACACAAGCTTATATACGGCACCTAACGCAGGCTGATCGTACGCTGTGATCAGCTTCGTCCCCACACCCCATACATCAATCTGTGCTCCTTGAGCCTTTAAGTTCAGGATTGTATACTCGTCCAGATCATTGGAGGCAATGATCTTCGTGTCCGTAAAGCCTGCATCATCCAGCATCTTGCGGGCGATCTTGGATTGATAGGCCATGTCCCCGCTATCAAGACGGATCCCCTTGAAGTTGATCTTATCGCCAAGCTCCTTCGCCACGCGAATCGCCGTCGGTACACCGGATTTCAATGTGTCATACGTATCGACTAGGAACACACAATCCTTATGGCTCTCCGCATACTTATGGAACGCCTGATATTCATCCCGATAAGCCTGAACCATGGCATGAGCGTGGGTTCCGGAAACCGGCATGCCGAATAATTTCCCTGCACGGACATTACTCGTCGCATCAAAGCCGCCGATATACGCTGCCCGCGTTCCCCAAATCGCTGCATCCAGCTCATGGGCACGTCTTGTCCCGAACTCCATCACAACCTCATCCTGTACCACCTGCTTGATCCGGTTCGCCTTCGTCGCAATCAACGTCTGGTAGTTCACGATATTCAAGATCGCCGTCTCCAGTAACTGAGCCTGAGCAAGTGGCGCCTCCACCCGGAGAAGAGGGACATTCCCGAACGCAACCTCCCCTTCCTCCATGGACCGTATCGTCCCGGTGAAACGAAGCTCCGCCAAGTATTCCAGGAATGCCTCCTCATAACCCAGCTCCCGTAAGTACTCGATATCACTCTCCGAGAAATGAAACTTTTTCACATATTCAATGATCCGTTGGAGCCCGGCAAATACCGCATATCCATTGCCAAAAGGCAGCTTTCGAAAGAACACTTCAAAAACAGCCTTTCGATTATGGAAATCATCATCCCAGTAAGCCTTCGTCATATTGATCTGATACAAATCTGTATGCAACGCTAAACTATCATCTGCATAGTTCGTCATGTATTTCTCTCCTTTAAGCTATAGCCAATTGTAGGTCTTATCTATTCTAACCAATATTGGGTGGGATATCGAATGATTAGTTTAAGTTTGGGTTTTAAACAAGCGTTTGATTAAATTTATGTTCTTTGCGGGGGGAAGTCATTTAGTTATAGATAGACATAACTAAGCTGAATCGATTCATCAAATTAATAAAGGCATTAAACGAAATATATGAAAGTCTTGTTAAGCGTTCTAATGTGTTCTGATTAGTCAGTTCCCCGTCACAATAACGCATTAGTATGCAGAGGGACTGACCCCAAATTCTTAGAACTTTTCTACACTTATTTTATACATGTTTTTCTCCCATCCTATTCTTTATTAGTATTGTATTTTTCATTAATAATCTGGTTCATTTCTTCAAAGTTAGCTTCGTTTAGATTGTGCATATCTTCTTCAAATACTTTCTTCATACCGAGGATGTTTTTTCTCCTCTCATCAACTTTTTCATTTAAATAATTGAAAGCTTCTCCTGTCACCCTTTCATTTTTCTTTAAATAAAGCAACGAGCCCCTCAAATTGTTGGTTTCTTCCAAGTTAGTACTACCCCAGTCTGCAGCGAATTGAAAAATATCACTCGTATTCAATACTTTTCGAGTAAGGTTATCTCCTAAAGCTTTCGTTCTCCAAGATTCCCACTTTTCAGCAATTTCCTTCGCTCGGTCAAACTCGTTTGTTAATCCATCGAGATTATATACATTGGCATAGGAGCCATCAGCAGATTTCGCTACCTCTTTTAATTGTTTTTGTCCAGCTGCATCTACATCGAAACCAATAACATTGACAATAGGTTTTACATTCGATTCTTTTAGTTCTTTCGCCGCTGTAATTGGATCCCCGTCACAAGTTTCAATCCCGTCACTGACAAGATAAATAATATTTGTATTTTGATCAGCCGGGTACATTGAGAGATCTTCACTCGCTTTTTGAAGGGAATTAGCGACAGGTGTCCAGCCCTTTGGTTCAATATTTTTTAACGTACTGCTCATTTTGTCCTTATCATAATTCGAGAAACCAAAGACTCTTTCATTGGCTTTACATGATAATTCTTTATCCTTATCACTTCCGGTTCCCTTATGACCATATACTCTCAAAGCAATTTTTGCGTCACTAGGTAAAGACTCGGTGAATTTTGAAATAGCTTCTTTCGCTAATTCCATTTTTGATTTTCCATTGACTTGAGCCTTCATACTACCACTTGCATCTAAAAGGATTTCAACGTTTAGGTTTTCTTTGAATTGATACCTGGGATCATCTATTTCTGGACTGCCAAATGATTTTATTTTAAGCATTTCTATCAATTGGTTTGGATCTTTATAATCTCCCGCAAACATTTGAACAAGGGTATTCCAATAAGCCTCGTAAACTTCTTCACCTTCCGTACCATTTAAATTGGGGAGTTTCTCTAATTCTTTCACAATCTCAATTTTATCTTCTTCTTCTCTAAACAGATTGTTCACAAATGGTCCTGCAGGATAATTGATTATATCTTCCATCTTCTCAGGAGCAACAGGAGAATCGCTAATGACTTCATACCTAACAGATTCCTTTTTATCACTTGGCTTACTTTCTTCTTCTGGTTCTTCTACGCTATTAGAAGTAGTATTGGTTGATTTAAAGTCTTTCTGTTCTTCTTTACACCCCGCTACAACAATTAATATAGCTAAAAGGATAGCAATAAAGGATACACTCGATTTGTAATTATTAACCACTCGTTTCCCCCCACTTTTTTAATAAAAACATAGTATAAAGGAACAAGCCTAAATAGACTACTTGCTCTTATATTATGACTATTACTCAATCATGGGAAAATGGGGTCAGTCCCCCGTCACATGGAAGATTTTCCCGATCCCCCAATATAACAACCCGGATAGAACCCAGATTACTAGACCGAGAATAGGCCCAAGTAAAAGGGAAAAGAAGAAGATCCCCCCAACGCTTGTATTCACCCGATCAGCGATATTAGCAGAAGACGCTGCATCCAAGACGGTGGACATTCCTGCTAAGCTGACCAGCAGAAAGACCCATGCAAACTTTTTGTTTTCTAATATGTAACGAATGGATAATCGAGGTTTCCTCCAGATCTTTACTAACGGATTGAATTTTTGGATTGATTTCACTTCGGTAGCTGTGTCCATATAAATCTCCAATCTACTTTTATTTTTTTAGTTTTTCAGAACCTGCGGAAATTTAGTTGCTTTTCTATTAACAGCTGTTGGGTTCTGTATGTGATGTACACCCCCTCAAATCGTGGGCAGATGATAATTTTCGTTACAAGATGCTTAATTATTGAGTATTAATGTTGTACTTCTGCTCTAATGCTTTCATGGCGTCTTTGTAACTTTTTTCGTTTATTGCTCTCAATTCTTGCTCGAATTCCTCAACTTCAGCATACATCCATTCATGATACACTCTGTTTTTCTCTGAGAGATATGTATTTGATTCTGTATCCATCTTCCCATGATCAGCGAGAATAGATAAGAATAAGTCTATTTGAGTTCTTTCTGTTGTTACCTTTACACTTTCTTGTGTAATGTATCCAAATATGTCTAAGCTGTTTTGTACTTCTTTTAGTTCTATAGACTGCTTACCTTTGCTTTTCCACTTTTCCCAAGCTTCAGCAACACTCTGTATCTTCTCAAGCTCCGATTTTAAACTTTCTTGGTCATCAACATTCTCATAAATACCCTCAGTGGCATCAGCGATATCCTTCAACTGTCTTTGACCATTGGTATCCACATTAAATCCAATAACATTAATAATTGGTTTTAAATTTGAATCATATAGCTCTTTAGCAGCCGCTACCGGGTCTTGGTCACATGTTTCTATTCCATCGCTAACCAAATACACAATATTATTATTGTTATCACCTTTAAATGTAGATAGATCCTTTTTAGCCTCATTAAGCGCAAGAGTTATTGGTGTCCAGCCAGTAGGTTGAACTTGGTCTACAGCAGATTGGAATTTAGACTCATCTATAGGCTCGATTGAATAGATCATTTCTGAACTATTACAAGATAACTCCTTGTCGGAATCTGCATTACTGCCCTTGTGTCCATATACCCTAAGTCCAATTTTGGTCCCTTCAGGCAAGCTTTCAACGAACCTCTTAATCTCTTCTTTTGCAGCGTCCATCTTTGTAGTGCCGCCAACATCCTGTGCCATACTTCCAGAGGCATCCAGTATGATTTCTACATTTAGATTCTCTTTAAATTGATACCTGGTATCTTCTATTTCGGGGTCCCCGAAAGACTGAAATTTCATTTGTTTGATTAAGCTTTCTGGACCTTTAAAATCCCTTTGAACTCTCTTTAACAATTCCTGATAATAAAAATCCAATTCCTTCTTGGAAGGATTATTCTGAATATCAGGTAAATCCTTGAATCTTTCAGCCACTTTATCCTTGTCTTCTTCAGTTAAGGTTGGAATTCTCTCGGAATCTTTCCCGGCAGGCAAATCTTCTAATTCTTGATATGTTGATGGTAATGGAGCAACCTCTACTTCTTCATTTGAAGAAGTAGTAAAGGTTGCTTTTTTAGATGGATTATTATCATCATCTACCTTTTGGGAAGTGTTTTTTTGAGTAGTTTGATCCTCTTTGTTCTCATTTCCACAACCTACCATAAAAATAGACAAAACGATTAAAATCTGTAGGATTACCTTCAAACGGTTCATGTTCACACCTCAAATATAAATCCATTTAGATGTTTGAAATAATTCTATTCATTTCTAATAAAAAAGCCTGAAGTTCACTTCAAGCTCCTGTTCCTTCTTTCATCTGAATCTGATGAAGATGATTTTTTCTCATATAGGGTAATGCAGTCCCAACTACCACAGCGGTAATGGGCAACCCACCATCACCCAGCAGCCATTCCAGTACTGAAACCGGGACGTATATCGCATAGAAGAAAATCATCAGGAATAAATAAAACCTTCTCCAGCGTTTTTCTTTTTTGGACATCTTCATTCCTCCTGTCATTTTTACTCATCAAGGAACCGTTCTACCTCTTTATTTTGAAAGTTTGAAAGCTCTTCAATAAAGTCGACTTTAGGTCCAGCCGAGGTTTGAAACAGGTCTTCCTTGATGTCTTGAAAAAAACCTTTAAAGGAGGTTCCTTCCATGGTGTTTGAAGCATGGACAAAAACTTGTCCGTCTTTTATGGTAAGGGTGGCATCTGTTAAATTCCCATCATTTTGTATGATGGTCGATTTAGCTTGAGATACCATGTCAGGTAAAGTTTGTTGGTAAATTTCTTCTCCCAAAATATCATCCAGCTTATCCTTACCTAGTCCATGACGTAATTCCTCTGTTAAAACAATATCTATTGCTTCCAGCTTGATCTCATTTTCCGAATAATCATTGTACCCGGCATCAGATCTTAATTGTATTTCCTTTTTTTCAATCTTCTCTTCTATTGATTCAGGATGAGAATCCACTACTCCAATAATTTCTCTACTCTCATATTTCTCAATTGCCTCATCCAATTGATCATAAAGAACGGACGTGGCCGCTAAGCTTGCCTGCTGTGCGGTTGTATTCGCTTCTTCCTTCACCGCAAATATCTTGGAAAGATTAAAAACAAACACAAACAGGACCATCATAATACTCAGTAACCCTATCATAAAGAGTGCTGCATTCCCTCGTTCCTCCTGAAGATACGCTTTTACTCTAGCTCTCATTTTTTATCACCTTGCCAGAGGCTGTAGAGGTAAACGAAATAGACGGAGTTGCCCCCCCAGGAAAGATCTTCTTCGGAAGAAATACTAAATCAATTTCCACATCAACACTCGTGGTAAAATCCTTATTAGCCATACCTGACGCTCCCGAAAAGGTTAAATACGATCCCCCGGCATTGACGATTTTTTTCGCCGCCTCCGTCGCCTCAACTGAATCTTCAGTAATCGAATACACCTTGGCAGCTTCGTTTGCGGCCGATTGAGCAACCACGACGGCTTGTACGCTTACGATGAGCTGCCAGGCAATCATGACGACCAGCAGGATAAAGGGGAGTATCCCTAAAAATTCAATAGTGGATGAACCTTCTTCACTTTTCAGTTTGTCTTTCAGCTTAAACATAACCCTCTCACATCCTCACTACACAAGCTTTCGTAATCCTGCTCTCCACTTTAATGTGTAGGTTGTTAATAACACTAAAAAAACAGGGTAGAATATCATATTAGTAATCATTTGCACGCCTGCTATCGCCGCGTATGAAGAAGTAATATTTAAAATAAGCCCATTTAGAACAATTCCTACTACCATCTCTATGATTCCCCATAGTAATAGCAGCAGAATAATCTTAATGAACTTCTTTTTGAACAATAGACCTGCTTCTTTAATAGACTTCCACACCGATTTGTTGTCTACTATTGCAATGATTGGAGCCGTGATGAACACAGCCATAATCACAATCCCTGGAATAATAAAAAATGCAAAACCTATTATTGATAGAATGCTGATCAGGCAAGCAAAGAGAAAAATAGGAAAGCCCTTTACTACAAAAGTATATAAAGCGTTTCGCAGAGAATTCTCCCTGCCTTCTAATTCGTTGAACGTATATTTCACAAATGGAATTTGAGCGTAAATGAAAAACAGAATGGTAAAAAGGGCATAATAAATATCCGCTACAGAATAGATTGTCCCTACGTTGGGAGTAACTGCATAGATATAATTCGTAATAAGAGAATGCAATAACAATAACGGTAATTGTACACATAGAATGATCACTAAAATCTTCTCAAACCTTTCCCCGATAAATGAGAAAGTGTGTCTTATTGGCTTATCCATATTATCTCACCTCAGGGTTTTGGGTAGCGTAGATCTTGTTTGTAGCGCGGGAGTTTTTCTTTTCCAATTTTCCTCATGTCGTTTGAAATTATCTCCACTTGTTCATGTGCTGGTAAGTGAGCAATTTCTTTTTCAGGTCCAAAATCTTTAATGCTCCTCTTTGTGTCATCTATATTATTTGAAATTTCTTTTAAGACTGTCTGATCATATTCTGATAGTTTTTGAACCAGATTCAATCTCTTCATTTCTTTATACATATTCCTTAAGTCATTAAAAGACTCAATTAATGTTTTACCTTGAAGATACTGAAGTCTATTTACATGAGACATAGCTTCAATTACCTTACTCTCTTCTTGTTCATCTAAGGTATTGTGAACCAATATATGATTATCGTAATGGTGGGTATAGGTTTTTATTTTTAGTTGTAATTCTACTAAAAGGTTTTCTAATTCACTTATCTTTTCTCTACCTTTACTTAAATCATCATTCTGGTTACTCTTTAAATAATCATCTAAAACAGTATATATATTTCTAAATGACTCTGGGGAGAGATTCATTTTTGCTTTTTCAATTTCAAAAAATTTATTTACATATGCTGTAAACAAAATGAGCTTTTCAAAAGCCTTAATTGCATCATCTTCAACATATTCCCCTTCAGAAATTACTGTGTACCCCTTTAATTTATTTCCCCTTTCATAAATTGCCAGATAATAATCTACATTATTAATCTCATAACTGAATGGGTTAATGAGTACTTTATTTTCTAAAAATTTCTTGTGCTTATTTGCTTGTTTTTTCAAGATTTCAAAATTCATTTATGTGGCTCCTAACTATTCAAGGGGGACTAGCCCCCCTATTTAATTAACTAAACCATCCTTTAACTTTTGATATTCCTTTTCCAATGGCTTTAGCAGTGTTTTTTACTGGGTCTTTTGCGAATTTTTTTATACCACTCCAATTGTCGGCCACAAGCTTGGTTAACTTAGAAGCTCCCCAAATAGCTGCACCACCGGCAATCATTACTGCCCCAGCTGCTTGACCACCTGGAAAGGCAGCAGTTACTACTCCTGCGTTCATTAGTAAATCACCAAGGTTACTTGATGCCTCTGCAACAGCTGATACTTTCTTATTTCCGGCTACATCTGAATTCAATACATCATATGCTTTAGCACCATTAAAACCAAGCTCAAATGCTGAATAACCTGCACCCACCGCAGCTGTGGCAAAGTTAAATTTGGATATGGACCCTACCTTTGATAATCCCGAAAGTAAATCACTAGCATTGTCAGTGGCCGTCAATACTCCTCGAGCTCCACTTTGAGCGTCATCTAAATTTCTAACGGTCTTTAAAATTTGGTAATCTTTTATTGCACCAACTGCATCTATTGTTTTTAAAGTCCCATCATGAATATCGGCTATTCCATTCACGAATCCTGGCGTTTTATCCCCTAAACCAACTTTTACTCCATTAAGAACTAAAGAAGAAAAGAATGTACCATTCGGTCTATATCCATTGGGATTAGCTTCAAAATCAAAGTTCATAAATTCACTTATCATATTCACTTGTCCGCCAACGACATCATTACTTAAGTATTTGGCTACCTCATACCCCATCGGAAGTTTAATATCCGTTGGATCACCACTAAATGAGCTAGCCGTTTCCCCTCCACGAGGATTCGTAGGGTCTCCTTCAAATGATCGGCCATTCGTGCCATTTCCATCAAAGGGATTTCCGTTTGTATCATAGCCTACAAACGGGTTTCCATTCGTTCCATTACCGTTAAAAGGATTCCCGTCCGTTCCATTACCCTGAAACCCGTTTGGCGTCCAACCATTCATTACCCAAGGATCCATATACCAGGGCGCGTTAGACCAATCAAACCCTTCCCAGGATTGTCCATTCGTTCCTTGGCCATTTGTTCCCTGACCTTCAGTACCGTTACCTTCCCAATCATTTCCCTGTGTTGACTTACCTTCCCACGGATCCCCTTCCCATTTGAATTGCTGAGGGTCCCACGGGCTTCCTTCCCAAGAATCACCTGTCCACGGATTCCCGTTCCACGGCTTGATGGTGGCACTTGCGTATATAGGCAAGGAAAATGATTGGAAAAGAACGATGAGTAGAGCCAACAGTACAAAAACCTTTTTGGTCAGTCTTTCCATCATCGTTCCATTTCCTTTCTATGTGTAAGGTTTTATGCTTTACTCATCGATGTATAATTTCTAATTGGTATTCGTGTTGTATTTTTCGTTAATTTCTTTTCTTAAATCATCAATATTTTTATCTCTACTCATTTCCAGATCTTCTTTTATTTTCTTTTCGGACTCGTCGACTATATCTTTTGCCTTATTTTTTCGTTCCATAAGTTCTTTCTTTTGTTCAATAGTAATCACATCTTCTAAAGAAAGATCAGCAATGATCCCATATAAATTATTATTTTGGATGTCTGCCATTAATGAATAATCATTTGTATAGCTTAGGATGTCAAAGTTTGCGTCTACTTTTTTGGCATCAGCATCATTGAGTGCGTCATCTTTCCAATCTTCCCAACTCTCTAAAACATCCTTTGCACGATCAAATTCTTCTTCCAGTTGTTTAGCATTGGTCACTGTTGTATAAACCCCGTTTGTGTTATCAGCCAGAGATTTCAATTGCTTTTGGGCAGCGCTATCCACATTAAATCCGATGACATTGACAATTGGTTTAATATTAGAATCAGCAAAGGTTTTAGCATATTCAACAGGATTTCCGTCACAAGTCTCGATCCCATCACTTACAAGATAAATTAGATTCGTATTATCCTTTGAATCGTATTTGCTGAACGCTTCTTTGGAAGCCTTCAATGCCCCTTCAATAGGAGTCCAGCCACTCGGTTCAAAACTGTTTAATGCTTTATCAAATTGCTCTTTATTATACTTATCAAACCCATATACCTGTTCCACACTGGAGCAACTCATTTTTTTGTCTTGATCCGAGCCAGATCCTTTATGGCCATAGACCCTTAGAGATACGTTGGCTTCTTCAGGAGCGGTGGACAGGAAGTCATTAATGGCTTGTTTTGCAAGGTCCATTTGAGTTTTACCTTCCACATCATTCTTCATGCTCCCACTTGAATCCAATATTATTTCAATATTGTAATTGTCTTTAAATTGGTATCTTTCATCGGTAGTATTGGGAGTACCTGACATGCTGTATTCCCACTTTTTCACAAGGTCTTGGGGGTCAGGGAAATCAACCGCTGCTAATGAATATAGATACTTAAAATATTGATCGTACTCTTCCTCACTTGGATCCTCACTTAGTGATGGAGCATTTTTCACCTCTTTAAACAAGGTAGGTTCGAATTCTTCACTCCTAATGGGTTCCCCAAAAAATTTTCCTGGTAATTGGCTAATAACTTCCTCTGCTGAATTAGGTACCTTAGGAATACTACTGTAAAAACTTTCAGCCTCTTCTTCGTTATTCTCTTTGTCCGACGTCTTTTTTTCTTTGTTATCCTTTTGCTCTACCTTACTTTGGCTGGAAGGTTTCTCATTCTGCTTCTCGCTATTACACCCTGACAATACAACTGCTAGCGCGAGCAGAATAAAGAGGTGCTTTCTCATGCATATCCCCCTTGATGAAAATCACTATATTTTTTGGATATTCATTGAAATTCTTATGCTTGGTGGTTAACCTTATTCATCTATCCAATTGAAGAGGAATTAATTTCCTCCAATTGAATCAATCATTCCTGAAATTTTCTCTACTACAGCGTCCCCGATTGTCGTATCATCCGCAAACGCCTGGGAAATAACCCCAACCAAAATAACAATGACCGCTGCAATCCCAATCCATTCCAACGTTTGAGATCCTCTTTCGTTGCGAATCATTCCATCCAATTTAATTGAGCATTTTGTGTAAAGTTCTGTTAGTTTTTTCATGATTAATTTCCTCCATTTTAAAAGTTATTAAATAGTTTAATGATGCTGTTCTCCCCGTATATTAAATTCAGTAACATCAGCCCGGCAATCATAAGTATTGATACCGGCGCCACTACGAATGTGGTGACGAGTGTTACTTTCGGGGAAGCTTTAGCTGCAAGTTCTTTTACTTGTTCTTCTCTGAACTGTCTCATGTCTTCTGCTTGGACTTTGAAGGTCGTGGCGATTGGGACACCGAGCTTCAATCCTTGCATCAGGGCCTTGATGAGACTTTGAAACTCAGGGTTATCGTTTCTTTCCAGTAAATTGCGATAGGCGGTTTCTCTTTGTACCCCCAGGTCGATTTCATGATTGAATCGTGAGAACTCTTCCCTGAGAGGACCGTCAAAGAACCGTATCACCTCCCTTAAAGCTTGGTCTAAGCTGACACCTGCCTGCAGGCTGGTGCTGATGGTATCTAAAAAATCGGGTAAATCATGCCTCAATGCTTCTTGTCGCTTTTTTGCCTGATTTCTCACCAGGACGATCGGCAGGAAATAGCCAATCACCGGATTGAGAATCAATGCATATTGAGAGAATGGTAGACCAATCACTAGGGATAGGACCCCTGAGATAAACCCGATCAATAGTAAAACAATTTTCATTCCCTGAAATCTTTCAACGGTTAATCCGTATCTATTACCGGATTTTCGCAGCCAGTCTTTGACATCGTGATTTTCACTGAAGAAATTGATTCGTTGTCCAAGATCTGAGAATTCATCTGCATATTTGGTTAACTTTTGAACCATGCTGGTTTTGTTTTTCTTTTTTGACTTCTTTTCAAAAGCACTTACTTCCGTCGTATCCGATATATGTTCTAGTAACATACGCTTTTCTTTCAGGTAGACTGAATAATGGCGTATCGCTATGACAAACGTGATCCAGAAAACAATGATTGATAAAATAATTATGGCATCCATGGGCTACACCTTTATATTCGTTATTTTTCTGATTAGGAAGAAAGAGAGTACGATTCCTGAGAGAAAGAGGACCAGGATTATCATGCCCGGTACTGTTCTCAAAGAATCGGTAAACCCTTCAATGATATTGTTCATCATCAACACGATAAAGATCGGCATGGCTGGAACAAGGATGGAAATATACCGTTGTTCGGAGGTCATCGTTTTAATGGTTTGATTCAACACTTTACGGTCTTCCAGGGTGTTGGACATAGAGTCCAGTGTTGTCGCCAAGTTTCCCCCCGTTTTCTTCTGAATGAGGATGGTCGCGATGAACAGTTGAAACTCCCTGGATTTATTTCGCTGTTGGATGGACCTTAATGCCACTTCAAGAGGTACTCCGAGTTTGAGTTCATTCGCTAGCCGCTTAAACTCTTCTCCCGCTGGAGCACTTACTTCCCGCGCCACCATTTCAATTCCTTGATTGATTGTGAGTCCCGACCTGGCACCGTTACCGAGTAATCGGCAGATGTCGGCAAGCTGACTGTTAAAACGTTCTTCATACTTATTCTTTCTTAAGTAGAATAATAGAAAGTGGGAAGCGAGAAGAATTCCAGGAATCAGTAGGAGTACTAGATTCAAAGGCAATTTAAAAATATTGAATAACAGGACCAGGAGCACCAAGGCACCTAATATATGAACCCCTAAATATTCAGATGGGAGGAGGGCGATATTTGAGCTTTGCAGCTTTAGCGCCAACGGCTTTGCCGTCTCAGATTGATCAAATTTATCTCCTACCACACTGATGGAGCTCTTTCGCTTTTGCTCCGGGTACCACGTGTTGACCTTCTGCTTCCATTCTTTCTTCTGATTCCGGTAGCCCAGAAGGAAGTATAGTCCCCAGAGCAGGAAGAGGACAGCTAAACTATAAAGAATAGATACCGTCATTAGCGGCATGGGTTACTCCCTCCTTCGGCTCAAACAGGCTGTCATCAATTTCAACACCATGGATCTTCAGACGGTTCAAGCATCTCGGGCGAATACCTGTCGGGACGAATTCTCCTACAACTTCACCATTTTTACCGATTCCGGTTCTTTCAAATATGAAAATATCCTGTACTTCGATTTTGTTATGATCATTTACATATACTTCTGAGATATTCATGATTTTCCTTGATCCATCAGATAATCTTTCCGCTTGCACAATGAAATTGAGTGCTCCTACAATGTATTCCCGGATGATATGGGTTGGGAGATCCATCCCGGCCATTACGACCATTCCTTCTACACGGCTGATCGCATCTGAAGGGGAGTTGGCGTGGACGGTCGTAATCGACCCTTCATGACCAGTATTCATCGCTTGTAACATATCGAATGCTTCTGAACCCCTGACCTCTCCTACAATGATTCGGTCGGGACGCATACGGAGGGCATTCTTCACTAACTGCCGGATTGTGACCTCTCCTGAACCCTCAACGTTTGAAGGTCTTGCTTCCATACCGACCACACTGGATCGATTCAAGCGTAACTCAGCAGAATCCTCTATGGTTATCACGCGTTCCTTTAAAGGAATGGACTTGGCCATGGCGTTTAATAGGGTTGTCTTCCCGCTCCCGGTTCCTCCGGAGACAAGGATATTCATTTTTGCTTGGACAATTGCCTCAAGGAAGAATGCCATCTCATTCGTAAAGGTGTTGTAATTCATGAGGTCTTCCATTTCAAATGGCGTTTTCTTGAATTTCCGGATAGAAATAAGAGTCCCATTCAAACTAATCGGTGGAATGACGGCATTTACACGGCTTCCATCCGGTAAACGGGCATCCACCATTGGAGAGCTTTCATCAATCCGTCTTCCGAGTGGGGCAACAACACGGTCAATAATGTGTCGTACATGTTCTTCGTCTTTAAATGTGATGTTCGACTTCTGTAGTTGACCATTTTTTTCTATAAATACCTCTGATGGGCCGTTCACCAGGATTTCGGTGATGGTTTCGTCCTTTAGCAATGCTTCCAGTGGACCGAATCCTACACTTTCATCGATCAAGCGGGAGAGCATCGATTCTTTTTCATGGCTTGGAATAACAACCTTTTCTTCCGCCATGAATTGATTAATCAGCCTTTCAATCGACAGCCTTCTCTCACCATCTCGTAAACTCGTCAATTCATCTAAATTGGTTTCAGTCAATAATCTTGCTTTATAGTGTTCAATCAGCTCATCTATATAAGGATTGGATGAGCTTGATGGTACATTCTCTTCATATTCATACTTCTTATCCGCTTTTCTTTCGGGGTTTCGTTGAAAGAGTGACATCGTTCCACCTCCCTCTGTTCAAATGTTTATTTCAACATAGAAGTAACCCACTTCTGAATATCCTTAGCAGGTGCTACTAATTTCTTCTCTTTAATCTCTTTTCGTAATGGCTGTCCCTGGTTAATGGCGGCCTGGACTCCTTTAATATCACGTCTAATTTCAGCAGAAACAGGAAGGTCCACAAATCGCTCCAGATCCTTTTTCGTCAACTCATTTTCCCTGCCTGCAAGATTCACTATCAGCTCCATATTCTCCAATGTTTGAGGTCCGAGTCGCTTTAAAAGATCCTCTACATGTTTCAGAACTCGAATCGCTGGGGTATCCAGGGTCATGACGTAATAGATTCGATCTGCTTCCTCTAGTGCCGTGTAAGTTTTCACATCAAGGCTTGAAGGAAGGTCTATGATGATAAAGTCATAACATCGTTTGCAGGCTCTCAATAACCTGATAACAAATTCTTCATCTATCTTTTCTGCCATTTCTGCATCCCTGGGGCTGACTAACACTTCTAGTTTAGAAAATGGCTCACTTTCAGAAATATTTTTAATGTGATGTTCATTCAATTCATTGATAACCGGCTGCAAATCAATCAGCGATCGATTGCTTTCAATTCCTAAGTATGTTTCGGAACCGCCGTACTGCAAATTAAAGTCTATGTGAATGACCTGTGCAGTCGATTCAAGCTTTAAGGTTTGAGCAAAGGCGGTGCTTAAGAGTGTTTTTCCCACTCCGCCCTTCCCGCTGTAAAACGAAAAGATCTGTCCCTTTCCCCGCTTATAGGTCCCTGAAGAAACAGCCGTTTCTGATCGTGATTGGTACTGTTGTAAAATATGGCTGACCCGTTCTCCGAGTGATTTCTCTTCGTCGGGTAAAATGATGAAATCCTCAGCGCCTGCTCTTGTCATTTCTCTAAGTAGCTCAAAATCTTGTTCAGTATGTACATATAGAGCCGAGGCGTTGGGAAAATCCCGATAGAGTTCTTTGATCATAGATCCCGTTGTACTGTTTTCTCCTGTATAAAAGATCACTACACCAGGCTCATACTTTCTTAATTCTGTAGCCCATGCATTTTCCGGAATCTGAATCACTTCATAAGTGGTATTCAAGCCTTCTATTAAATGTTGACTTAACTCATTCTCTTCTCCGATGAGGAAGATCTGATATTCCTTACTCATAAGGTCCCTCCGTTATCTATATCACTCACTATTGTTGTTTAGGTTTCTCTTCAGGCTTTGAAGGTTTCTGCTCTTCTTTAGGTTTTTGTTCTTCTTTTGGCTTCTCTTCTTTTTTTGGCTCTTCTACTGGTTTCTTTTGTTCTGCCGGTTTCGCTTCAGCAGGAGGATTTTCCTTTTCTGTTTCTGCAGCCTTTTCATTTGTTTCTTGTTTACCGACATTTGCTTTGATGACCCTTAAGCTGTCTGCGTAATTCTGCATATGAATCAGTTCAGGTGCTTTGTCGATAGACACTTCCAATTGAACTCCTTTGAATTTATTATCCTTCTTCGCCGTCCTTGCAACCTTCACGTCTTTCATGAATACACTCGTCTCTTCTTTCCCATTAAAACGATGAGAGACAATGATATCCACCCGATCCAATGCTTCCAACGGTTCATCAAAGAAAACCCTCTCATTTTGCATCAATGTGATCAGTCGATTATTTTCATCAACAACGGAGGAAGCTTCCTTCAGGATATTCTTTGTGATGACATCCCCTTCAGATAAGGGAACGACAGAGACTTTATTAACTAGTTCATCTACATTTGTAATATGGTAGCTTTTTAAAAACTTCTTTGGGATTTCATCGGTCATCACATTCTCTGGCGTAATAAGGGAGCGTGATGAAATCTCTTTGCTCGCTACATAGATCTTGACGCTTGTTCCCAAGTTTGTATTCAAAGCTTGTACTTTCTTAAGAACAAGGAATCCCGCCGTAACAGCTAATAACACGGATAAAACTATAAAAATAATCGCTTTTCTCTTTGACTCAAGCATCCTTTGCGTTCCTTCCTTTCACTCGACAGATGGCATTTTCTTTCCGAACCATCCAAAGCTGATGTCTTTGATTTCTATTTGGTTTACCAGTTTAAGAAAATATGTCCCCCCACTTCTAGTTGTATCTACGAACCAAAAGACAAAACAATGTCACATTCCCCTCAAAATGATCCCTTAGTATGAGGTTTGAAGAAAATGGAATTAATTCTATCCTTATTTACCACGAATTTCATGTTTAAAAACTTTTTTATGTAAAATCCTGATACTTTTTTTCTATATAATAATTATCACTGGTAACCGCGAACGTCAATCCGACAAAGTCTTTGTCGAATCTTGTCTGTTATTATTGGACTATTTTATAAAATTTTCCAGAGGTAAAAATAGGTAATTTGTATAGCTACGAAAGGTTTACTACGCTTTTTTCAACAGAAGATTTGAAATTTATAGTGGTAATTATTAGGTGTTTTATTACAAGTATTAAAATTGTTAGGTAATTGGAATCATTTGTGAATGAAGTGTGAATGAATCCTGGGATTGTTATATTGATCGAATTTTCCAAATATAGATAATGTCATCCATATAATTGAAAAAGCCACCCGGTCACGCCGGGTGGCTCGTTCATCTTTTTATAGTTCGTTCACCAGTTTTTCCAGCAGTTCTTCCTTACTCATAACAGCCTCTCCCCCACCTTGAACAAACCCTTCTTTCCCGCCGCCTTTTCCATTGATGAGCGGAAATACTTTTTGTGCGACTTCTCTTAAATTAATCGTCGGGAGCGACCCCTTCGCCGCTACGAGCTGAAGCTTTTGATCATTATGGACTACAAGGATCACAATCGCTTCTTCTCTCTTAGAGATGATGTGCTGGGCAATCTTCTGAAGTTCCTGTATCGGCCTGTCACTGTAAGCTCTTTGGATAAGCGTATAGTCATCTTTTTGGACTCCAAGCAATCCTTCTGCTTCATATGTCAGCAGAACCTCTTTCAATCCTTCCAATGCTTTTTCCTGCTCTTTTTGTTTGGCGATCAGCTGCTCGGCTGTCGGTATCATCGTTTCTTCCGGTGACTGGAGGACACTAGTGAGTTCTTTTAAGAGGCCATGCTTCCGGTTAAGTTGGCGTAGAACCCGGTCACCGCAGATGAACTGCAGGCGGATATGGCCTTTGTGCTTCTCCCAATCGAGTATCTTGATGGCCCCTACTTCACTTGTGGACCTTGGATGGGTTCCCCCGCAGCCGTTATAGTCAAAATTCGGGATGATGACGAGACGGATCTCGCCTGTGACGGATGGTTTCTTTCGTAGCGGATAGTCGGACAGTTCCTCTTCCGTCACCCATTTCGTCTCAATCGCCCTCGCCTCCCGTATGATCCGGTTGGCCAGTTCTTCTGCTTCCTGAGCATCGGATTCGCTCATATCACTTACGTTTAAGTCGATGGTGAGGAACTCTTTTCCGAGATGAAAGCTGATCGTCTCGTATTGCAGTGCTTCTGCAAACGCTGCCGACAGGATATGCTGACCGGCGTGCTGCTGTATATGATCGAATCGGCGTTCCCAATCGATCTGTCCCTCGACAACTCCTGAAATATCGTCAAACGGTTCTTCTATGTAATGACGGATCTCTCCGCTCACTTCTTCCACATTTACAATCCGCTTATCCTGTATTGTTCCCGTATCATGGGGCTGGCCGCCGCCAGTCGGGTAGAAAGCCGTTTGCTCTAATACGACGTACCAGCCGGAATCATCCTGCTGCTGCTCCTGAATGGATGTGTAAAAAGTTTTCATATAGGCGTCTTGATAGTATTGTTTGACTGTCATCGGTAACCCTCTTTCTGAACTGTTCTACACATACTTTATCATAAGAGGGATGGGTGGAACCACGTCAGTCCCCTGGCTTTTTCTCGATCGATATCGGCACCGTCCCTACTTGTTCCCATGGAATTTCCCATCGTCTTTCGAATTCTTCCTTTGCCCGTTCGTCTCCTTCAATGACCCGTTCTACCAGTGTCCTGAGCTTCATCGTTGTGTAGTTCATATTATCACCTGCTTTTGTTTAGTTAAAAAGTAGAAGTCACACGGAGTAAACGTAAATCCTTTCGGTTTGGATGTGTTATTATCATACTTTTTACCTATATGGTGATATTTTAAACCCTTCAACTCTCTTGGAACGATGTTTTTCGAAATCATATGTACATGAGAGAAAATATAGTGAAAAGAGGGAAGTTCCATTAAGAAGCTTATTGACGATGTCATTTTGCCAGGGATGGGCAAAATGCTTTTTTGAATACGGGCGTACTAGTAATTTAACGAATAAAAATATTGCTACTGGTAAACCTTTTTATATAAAGATTAGGAGGGGTACTTGAATGGAACCAATTAATCACCAAACTAAGATTAATGCGGCAGAATATGCATCTATTTGGTCACAATATATTAATGACAGTTTATCACGTTGTGTTATGAGCTATTTTTTAAATGATGTTAAGGACGAAAATATTCGTAATTTACTTCAATCCGCCCTGGAATTATCGGAAATCCATTTAGAAAAAGTAAAGCAATTTTTAAATCAAGAAGGCCTTCCTATTCCAATAGGGTTTGAAGATCAAGACGTTACAATAGATGCTCCAAGTTTATTTACTGATACATTTAAGGTTGTTTATTTGCATATTATGTCGATTCACGGATTAATAAGATATTCTGGGGCGACTAGTGTCAGTTTTCGAGAGGACATCAGAAAATACTTCATTGAATGTACCTCACAAACATTGGATCTGTATGATAGGGTAACGAATGTTTCATTGCAAATGGGTATTATTAACAAACCTCCTTCTTTAAACAATCAACAAAAAATAGATTTTGAAAAGAAGCAAACCTATTTAACTGGCTGGTTCGGGAAACGCAGACCAATAAATGCAGTCGAAATCACTGGTGTACACCTTAATATGCAGAAGACAATGGTGAAAATGGTGCTGGAGTTAGGTTTCAGTCAAGTTTGTCAGTCCAAAGAGTTACGAGACTATATGGAACGTGCTCGGAAGATTTGTATAAAACACTTTGATATTCTTAGTTCTATGTTAAAAGAGGAGAATTTACACGTTTCTAAGAGTTTTGAATCAGAAGTAACAGATTCAACCGTCCCACCATTTTCTGATAAGCTTATGCTCTTCCATATAGTAACGCTGCTTTCTGCTGCCCTGGGATACTATAGTGAAGCTTTATCAATGAGCCAAAGAAGAGATTTATCTGCAGATTACGTACGAATGAGTACAGAAATAACCTTAATTGCCGAAGATGGAATAAATCTTTTAATAGAAAAAGGATGGATGGAACAGCCTCCGACTGCTACGGACCACGAAGGCTTGGCAAAAAAATGATAGGTGTGTGGGAATTTAATGAGGATAAACAACTAGTTTATCCTTTTTTCTTTGAAAGTAAGTATTGTTACCGATTGATTAAACTCTTATTGATTATTAGTTTGACAATAGAATAATCACAGATGAAGTTCATCATACTATACATAGTTATAAAACTTCAGGGTTTGAGGTGAATTGCATGTTTTTCAAAAAACGGTCCGCCAGAAATAAAAAGAAAGCACAAGCAAAAAATTCTCAAACCAGCAGCTATTCAAGTATTGAAGATTTGTTTGCTAAAACGAAGGAGTCTCATGATTTTCATCAACTGCCGATAACCGACATCAAGGGATATTTAATCCTTTCCTATTACGGTACTCTTGTCGATCATCTCCGAATGGAAGAGAAAGTTCTGTGTGTCTTCAGGGATCCTCATTTTCATCCTGAAAAACTAAAGGATATTGATGATATAAAAAAATTCATTCCAATTGAAGATATAGTTATTACAGAAGACATGAACGAGATTGAAACTAAAATCCTTAAAGGATATGTTCTTCTGCAGATTAGAGAAAAAGATCAAAAATGTGCCTTAATTAATATAGCTGATACAAAGGCTGGGATGCGCGAGGATAACAACGTTGAAAATGAATACAGTGTGATCGGGCCAAGAATTGGGTTTGTTGAAAATATTGTAACCAATATTAACTTGCTAAGACAGAATATAAACACTCCTAATTTAATTTTTAAAGAAATTCATATTGGTTCATTCTCACACACCAAAGTAGTCATCGCCTATATTGATGGAGTTACCAATGATCAATATATTCAAACAATGACTCAACGTTTACAAGATATTAATTTTGATGTGGTGTTTGATTCATCTCAACTTCACCAAATAATAGAAGATGATTCTTTAACGCCATTTCCGCTATTCTTATCCACGGAACGCATAGACAGGGCTGCATTCGCTTTGATAAAAGGGCAAGTGGTGGTATTTAATCATGGTTCATCTTATGCAATTACAGGACCCTCAACATTGCTTGATTTTTTTGCATCTCCTGAGGATTATTATTTGCCTTGGCTTGTTGGTTCTTTTTTTCGCTTAATACGTGTTTTGAGTGTTTTTTTCTCCATTTTTGCCACTCCTACTTACGTAGCCATATTAACCTTTCATTATGAAATGATACCCAGAATTTTGCTAAGTACCCTTGGCTTTTCCCGTCATAACATACCATTTCCTCCAGTATTGGAAGTGCTATTTTTGGAACTTACAATTGAACTTCTGCGGGAGGCGGGAGCCCGCCTGCCAACCAAGGTAGGGCAAACACTGGGTATTGTTGGCGGTATTGTTATCGGTCAAGCATCCGTTGAGGCAGCTCTTACCAGCAATGTACTTCTTATTATAGTTGCATTAGCAGCATTAGCTTCCTTTACGACTCCTATTTATAAAATGTCGAATACGATTCGGTTTTTGCGTTTTCCTTTAATATTATTGGCTTTTGGATGGGGCATGCTGGGTATTGTTATCGGAATCAGTTTTATACTCGTACACCTTACCCGGTTAGAATCATTAGGCGTACCTTATACAGTCCCCCTATATCCATTCAGGCCTAAAGATTATGGGGATTCCTTTGTCCGTTTACCTTTCAGTAAAACAAATAAAAGACCAAGCTATTTACGTCCAAAATCACTTCTGAGATATCAACCGCATACCGAGAAAAAAAAGAAAAACGATTTTGATGAATAGTAGTCGAGGTGAAGTAAATGCAACGATTTTTCCTTTTTTTGGTTAGTATAACTGTTTTCCTAACAAGCTGTTCCAATCAAAGAATTATTGATCGTGTTCAAATTATTCAAGTGCTTGGATACGATATTCATGATGATCGGGTGAAAGGAACTGTCATTTATCCTACTTATGAAGAACAGGGCAAAACAGTATTGCATACTCTGGACACAGAAGCTGATACTTTTGATTATATTCTAGAAAATTTGAGTACCAAATCAGCGCATCCCATCGATCCAGGACAATTGCGTACAGTATTATTCAGCAAGGATTTCGCTGAACAAGGAATTGATCCTGTTATTCAGTTTATGGTCAGGGATCCGATAGTGGGGAACAGAATGCAGCTTGGAATCACCGAAACAACGGCAGAAAACGTCCTTCAATTAAGTGTAAACGAAAAAGTTCCCTCTCACTTATACGATAAGATTAATCAAAATATTATGCATGGAAGTTTGCCAAAAATGAATCTGCATGTATTTTTAACAGATTTTTACAGTGAAGGGAAGGATCCAGTTTTACCTTATTTCATTATTGAGGATGGCAAAATCAAGATTGATGGACTAGCTATATTCAAAAAAAGTAAGTATATCAATCATATTAATTTAAAGCAGTCCTTTCTTTTAAAAATATTGAAGGATGGAACAACAGATGGGCAATATGAAGCCAAAATTAAAGAAGAAGATAGTGAAGGTTATATTAATTTGAGAAAATTGGAATCGAATGTGAACTATACTATAAATCAAATAGATCATAACCCTAACATATCAATTGATTTAACAGTGAAAGCTCAGATCAAAAGGGTTCCTGAGTGGATTCATTTGACCAAAAATAAAGACATCGAAAAAACGGAGAAGATGTTGGAGAAACATTTTAATAAAGAGATCCAACAGTTAATTTCGCTGTTTAAAGAGTACGAAACAGATCCCATCGGAATTGGAGATATGATGAGGGCTTCGTCGAGAAGATGGAATTATGAACGTTATTTGAGTACATATCCTGGTCTTAAGACCACTGTCAATACAAATGTAAAAATCATCCAAACAGGTGTAGAAGAATAAGATATTCAATTCCTAAGGAGGGCAAAAGTGAAAACTGTCATCGATGAACGTTTTTTAGTGTCTCCTTATTTCGCTTTCTTTCTGATCTATTCTAATATTGTAGGTATTGGGATTATGAACTTTCAAAGAGAAATAGCCAAGGATGCTGGTTACGATGCGTGGTTATCGGTAATCCTTACCGGATTAAGCATTCATTTATTACTTTGGATGATGTACCGGATACTTAAAATTGCAAATGATGATGTCATGTATATCAACCAATATTGCTTTGGGAGGTGGATTGGAGGATTATTTAATATTTGTTTCATCCTTTACTTTTTTGTATTAGCTCTGATTGTTTTCCGTGTCTATATTGAAGTGGTACAAGTTTGGATGTTTCCACTAATGAAGACATGGCAGATCAGCTTCATATTTCTAATCTTGCTATACTATATTGTTTCAGGTGGATTTCGTGTCATTACCGGAATATGTTTCTGGGGAACAATTATCCCTTTTATGATTTTGACCCCTATTAGTTCATTTGCCTTGGAATTTGCGGAAATTAATCATTTACTACCGATTTTTAATCATTCTTTAGTGGAAATAGTAGGGTCGTCCAAAATGATGGTTTTTCAATTTCTTGGTGTTGAAACCTTATTCATGTTTTATCCTTTTCTAAAGAATCCTGAAAAATCACAAAAATGGGCTCATTTTGGACTTTTGTTTACAATCATGCTCTATCTTTATGTTACAATCCTAACATTTTTGTACTTTAGTGAGGCACATCTTAAACATACCATATGGCCTTCCCTCACACTGATGAAAATAGCAGAGATTCCCATAATTGAAAGGTTCGAATATATAACGGTTTCTTTTTGGTTTCTTTTGGTTTTGCCCAATATCAGTGTTAAATTATGGGCAGCCTGCCGCGGGGTTAAAAAGTTGATAAATATCAGACAACGGACAATCTTGTTTATTTTTCTGCTTTTGTTTTTACTTTTTTCCAATCTTTTAGAGGACGTTGTACAAATAGAACGAATACAGGATATTTGTTCAAAGATTGGTTTCTCTCTTTTATATGTTTATATTCCTTTTCTCTTCCTGGTTATTCAAGCAAAACATAAAATGACGAAAGATCTTGATAAGTCATAAAAGGTCTTACGTCCATCATTCGGGAATGCTTTGAGTCCATTTTTGCTAACCGCTTTTAGGCAATAACGACGTACATACGTCTGTTTGGATGATGTGCAATTTTTTTAGACAATTAAGAACCAGGAACTAAAAAAAATTTAAATCATATATAGGTGATATCCCCGTGCGAAATTTTTGAGGAGGAGATCATTAAACCTATGTTACCTATGGAAAAATATTTCGGTAAGTTAGAACTAGTCTATGCATTTTATGGGGCTATGCCCACAGGCGTTAGTGTATCAGAAACCGGTCGTATTTTCATTTGCTTTCCGAAATGGGGAGACGACGTTAAATTCACAGTGGCGGAAATTGTTGGGGATACTTTGCAGCCTTATCCCAGTTTAGAAGCCAATTTGGGGAGCCAAGGTAATATCACAATGTCTTTCATTAGTGTCCAAAGTGTAGTTGCGGATGGAAGGGGAACACTTTGGGTATTAGATACAGCCGCACCGAATTTTTCTGAACCTATTAAAGGAGGGGCAAAATTAGTCGCTGTGGATTTAAAGACCAATACAATAAGAAAAGTATATACCTTTACAGAAGATGTTGTCCTGCCAACAACTTATCTGAATGATGTCCGATTTGATTTTCGAGTCGGAAAAGCGGGTTATGCCTATATAACAGATTCATCTTCCAAAGGACCAGGAGCTATTATCGTTGTGAATCTAGAAAATGGAAACGCGTTCAGACGGCTAAATGGAGCAAATTCAACTTCACCCGACCCTTATTTTCTACCGAAAGTAGAAGGTGAAATTTTGATGAACCGAAACAAGGATGGCTCAACATCTCCATTCAGATTGGCGTCTGATGGTATAGCGATTTCTCCCGATGGAAAGATCTTATATTATTGTCCACTTACCAGTCGGCATTTGTATTCAATCTCAACAGAAGCTCTAAGAGACCGAACGATACCGGACACCGATTTACCTTATCGGGTCGAGTACTGGGGAGAAAAAGGTGCGTCTGATGGAATGATCACTGGTGCAAAGGGTACCATTTATGCCGGAGACTATGAAAACAACAGTATTCGAAGGATATTGCCGAATGGCCTAATGGAAACCATCGCTCACGATCCGAGAATTTTATGGCCAGATACTTTTTCAATTGGGCCGGATCAATACTTATATGTCATTGTGAACCAATTACATCGGCAGGCAAGGTTTCATTATGGAAAAGACCTGCGCCAGAAACCTTATAGTTTACTTCGTATGAAAATTGATGAATTCCCTGCCTCTACCTTTTCGTAATAAAAAATAGTTGAATAATTTATACATTACACCAGGTGAGGTTTAATCGGTTTTTATCCGGGAATTAGCTGACGAGTCTACCTTCAATCTTAAAACTCATATATTTCCGACCATTTCAAAAAAATGGTTTTTAGGAACAGTTTTATTGATCAATGTTAAACTGTTCCTAAAAATATTCTATAGATTAGGTGAGTTTCCACTTTTAGCTGCAATTGGAATAACTCTTTCAACACCTCTGTTAAGCATACACATCCAATCCCCTCTCTCTTTGTCAATCCTCTAAAATTTCTATATAATGTCCAAAGGCATTTTTCTAGTCGGCTGCGGAAATACCTCATCAAGTCTATTTAAATCCTCTTTTGTTAATTCAATGATAGTAGCTTTCGCATTTGCTAGTACATGTTCTTCTTGAACAGCTTTTGGAATAGCTAGACAATCGTTGGAACGGATTGTCCAAGCGAGAGCGATTTGTAAGGGTTGTGCAGCGTATTTTTCTGCAATCTCATTAATGGCTGGATCCGTTAACAATTGTCTTCTTAATGAACCTCCTTGAGCTAGCGGGCTATATGCCATAATAGGAATGTGATGATCTCGCTGCCATGGTAAGAGATCATAATCTATACCCCTTGAACCAAGATGATATAAAACTTGATTAGTCATACAATTTTTTCCGTTAGTAGTGTTCCATAACTCTTTCATATCATCGGTATCAAAATTGGAAACTCCCCACCTTACTATTTTTCCTTCCTTGCGTAGCTTTTCCATTCCTTCAATGGTTTCTGCTAATGGCACACGTCCTCGCCAGTGTAAAAGGTACAAATCAAGATGATCGGTTGCCAGCCTTTTCAGACTGTTTTCACACGCTTTGGCAATCATGTCTAATCCTGCATGATGAGGATACACCTTTGATACTAAAAAGACGTCATCTCTACGCCCTTTAATTGCTTCACCTACTAAGTGTTCAGAATCGCCATCTCCATACATTTCCGCCGTATCTATTAGTTTCATTCCTAATTCTATTCCGAGTTGTAAAGCTTTGATTTCCCTTTCCCTCATTTGAGGTTTTTCTCCCATGTACCAAGTTCCTTGTCCTATTTTTGGTAGAGAAGTTCCATCTGGCAATGTAACTACACGACTTTCAAGGGAATTTTTTATTTTTGTTAATTTATTTTCGTCCTGTACACTCATTGAAAATCAACACTTCCTTTTGGATTTTTTTATGTACTGATTGAACAAAAAAGGTGGCAATACTCTTTTGCAGTATTGCCACTAGTAAATTACTCTATTCTTACCTTATTTCTATTTGAGTTAGAACTGCTGCTTGGTAGGGTGGTAAGCTTCGGTTCAACATCCATTTAGCATTATACTAAGTGAGCTCCACCATCAATAAGAACAGCCGTCCCAGTAGTAAAACCATTTTTAGCAAGATATACATAGGTTTCAGCTATGTCTTCCGGATTTGCAATCCGTCCAACAGGGAGCTGTTGTGCAATGCCGTTGAACAGTGCCTGCCTCTGATCATCTGACATTCCAGCATAGATTGGAGTGTCTACAATTCCAGGTGAAACCACGTTTACCCTAACAGGCGCTAGGTCTACGGAAAGTCCTCGAACCAATCCTTCAATGGCTGAATTGATTGCCGCTAACGTAGTAGCGCCTTGAGGAGGACGAACGCCATATACACCAGAGGTTAAGGTGATTGAACTCTCATTGTTTAAATATGGAAGTGCTGATCGGACAGTAATATATTGCCCCCAGAACTTACTATCAAACGCCTCTTTAGCACTTGCCACAGGCAGTTCGCTAAAGTGCCCCATCGCGCCTTCACCTGCTGTTACCACAAGGTGGTCAAATTTTCCAACCTTACTGAAAAATTCTGCTACTTTTTCTTCGCTTCGAAAATCAATTTCAATTGCTTCTACACTGCCACGAAGAACTTGTTTTGCTTCATTTAATTTGGAAACAGAACGGCTGGCAATGATCACTTGAGCAGACTGATCTAGAAACGCTTTAGCAGTTGCTAAACCAATACCAGAAGTGCCTCCCAAAACAACTACTCGTTTACCATTTAATGACATAGTAAAACCCTTCCTTCTTAAAACCATTTTTGTATTGATCATTCATTGGGAAATTTATTTCTAATACGATACTATTCAGTACCTATTATTCAGCTAATAATTTTAAGGATTCACGATTAAAGGCAGGAATGTCATCCGGAAAGCGGCTTGTTACAATATTATTGCTTACCACAACTTCTTCATCTTTGTAGTTAGCACCTGCATTTTTGAGATCGTTCCTTATTGATTTGAAACCTGTTATATCGACGTCTTTTAATAGGTCGTATCAATTAATACTTGTGGGCCATGGCAAATGGCAAAAACAGGTTTACCTTCTTGTATAAATGTTTTTGCGAATTCACCAAAACGGTCATCTTCACGTAATAAATCAGGAGAGAAGCCGCCAGGGATTAGTAAAGCATCAAAGTCTTGAGGATTAACTTCCCCAATTCCTTTATCTATTTTTACTGTTTCACCTTTTTTACCAGTAATATCTTTTCCAGCCTGTATGTCGATTGTGATCACTTGATGACCAGCATCTTTAAATGCTTCTGCTGGTTCTGTGAATTCTACATCTTCAAATAAATCTGTTATTAGTGTAGCGATTTTTTTGCTCATAATGATAAGCCCCCTTGAATTTGTATAAGCATCGTTGGTATTATTCTCATTTAACACAATAAATACAAGTAATCTACCGTGCTTAGTATTTGTTACTGCTAGATATATGGGAGTATAAAAACAATTAGTATCGCTCTGTCACGCGTTTAATGATGGTGATGTATTGTGGATGAATTCGTGATTTCAAATCCTGCTTGCGGCACATAGAAATACTTGATCCAAACCCCATCTAAAAACGGTTCCCTTTTATCAAGTAAAACATCAATGCCTTTGTCTGTTTTCACAATTTCATCATGGTTCGTTGGCCTATCAAGTTTTACATCATAATGGGCATGGTCCCCATGCTCTAGTGTAACGTAGACACGAACCATTTTCCCTTCAGCTTCTTCACTTTCCAACATTTGTTTAAGCACTTTAGCAGCATTTCGGTTAATTTTGCAGTTCATTTCATTGTCTCCTATTCTAACGACTATTATCATTTTAATTAAGGAATCCGGTAAACAACCTTATAACCTGGTCTGACGGTTTTATCCTTATTCAATGCCTTAAAAAAATCATCAAAGAAGGTTTCCTCGCTGATGTTCTCCTTTTCACCTTTCGCTTCTTGTAATTTCTGCCAGAAGCTCGTATGAATGCAGGCGAGCTTTGTGGTCGTAAACTTGGGCAATGGCCATGATTTCATCAGCCTGGCTTTCCTCCACAAATGTCTTCAGCTTTTCCTTCACCGTCTGCTGGCTGCCAATGATCGATGAGCCTAATTGCTGCTGAAGAGCATTTATTTGGTAGCTGCTTGCCACTTCGCTTATGTCATCTACTGGTGGTTGAAGCGGTGTAAGGTTGTTGCTCATCAGATTCAAAAATTGCTGCTGCAAGGTTGTGAAAAGGTGCTTTGCCTCTTTATCCGTTTCTGCTGCAATGATATTCAATGCCACCATCGCATACGGCTTATCGAGTACATTCGAAGGCTTAAACGCCTTGCGATAGATCTGTAGAGCCCCCAGAGTGTTATGTGGCGAGAAATGTGCTGCAAACGCGAATGGCAAACCCAGTTCTCCTGCAAGCTGCGCACTGAAACCGCTTGAACCCAGCAGCCAGATTGGAATATTCAAACCTTCACCTGGAATCGCTTTTATAGGGTTTCCTTGGGCCAAGGATGGATCAAAGTAACCGCGGAGTTCCGCTAATTGCTCAGGAAAGTCTTCTCCGGTCCTTCCCAAGTCGCGTCTCAATGCACGAGCGGTCCCCTGATCTGTACCGGGTGCCCGCCCCAGACCAAGGTCAATTCGCCCAGGATATAAAGATTCAAGAGTGCCAAACTGCTCAGCGATGACGAGCGGAGCGTGATTCGGCAGCATGATTCCTCCTGAACCAATCCGGATTTTTGATGTACCGGCTGCCACATGGGACATCACCACCGAAGTGGCGGAACTGGCGATGAACGGCATATTATGATGTTCAGCAAGCCAAAAACGGTTGTAACCAAGTTTTTCAGCATGCTGTGCGAGTTCCAATGTATGGCGGAAAGAATCAGCAGGAGTACTTCCGGCTGTTATCGGTGCAAGATCCAGCACTGAGAATGGAATTTCATTTAGTTTAATTGCATGTTTAGACATACGTTCATCTTCTTCCCTTATCAAATTTTAATTAAAACTAATCACATACTGGAATTTCATGAGTCGGAAAGTAAGGACGCACAAACTCTCCAAGCTCCTGTATGTTCCTCGGGAGGCGCTTTGAAAAATACAATACAAATGCCAGGTGATTGACACCAATGGAATGAAATTGATATTAAATTTCTAATAACTGTTTACGCCCTACATGAAATCCTATAGGAATCGGAACAAGAAACGCATCGGGATTTTCCGATAAATCGATATATAAAGTTTGAGTGAAAGGCTTAATCACTCCTGGGGTGTGAATTTCCGACAACTCGCGATAGTCGTTAATCAAATGAGTTTGTTGTGGGATAATCCTCGGGTAATGGATCCAGCCGTCCCCATTCTTGGCGATCCATTCAATTGATTGCTAAACCCTGTCACCATGGTCGGAATCGAAGAAAAATGCTTGGGGATCATTCTCAAATCCGTTCCATCGATGACGCCTACTCATTTTATCCTTTTGGTACAACCTGTTATATGCTCGATGCTGTAATAAACTCACTTCAATTTCCCTTAAATTTTTGTACCAATGTATTTTTCGAACTTTTTAATCGTCTTCTCATTACGGCGATAATACGTCCATTGTCCGATTCGCTTTATTTCAACAAGTCCGCTTTGCAGCAGAATCGATAAATACTGTGAAGTAGTGGATTGCGAAATCCCCGCCTTGCTTCGGATATCCCCTACGCAAACCCCGCCTTCAAATCCTTCATCCGCAATAATATGGGCTTGCGGTGAAAAATGACTGCCGGGATCTTTTAACATTTGAAGAATGCCCACCCTCGTCTGGTTCGACAATGCCTTAAAAATTTCAACGGCTTGTTCATCAGTTAAGCGTTCCAATTCCTGTTTCAATGTCATCTGCCTCTTTCTATATCGATTATCACTATCCCAATGGAAGCTGGATAGATGATCTGAAAGCATCATGCCAAATCGGTAATTCCCGATATTAATATATTAGCCATCTGGTCCTTCCAAATCAAATGATCTGCTTCGAAGGAGATACGGCGAAAAAACTCCCATCTTAAAAAAGACCATTAAAAACCCTGCAAATGACAGGTTTATTCGACTGTTCCCCCACTCTATCTTTGAACTTATTCCAACCAATCTGAAGACCAAACTTTCGTTTTATATGAAGTATGGAAGGATGAGGAAGTGCTGGAATAACATATTCAGTCGGCTCATTATCAGGAATACAGAAACAATATTGCATACCTTGTATCAAATAGAGAAGTCTATAAGCTGAAAATAATATAAGTCATACTTTATACAACCTGCCTCTTCCTTTGATGCCGCTTGGACCTCGGATAGCAGAAGTCATAAAAAGAAAAAGATATTTCGGAATTAAACAAATAAGCATAAGCTAATATTTACAATGTTGCTTTACAAAACCTATTAGAAAACAAGCACCTTCACTTAACTGAAAGGAAGGTGCTTTTTTCTACCCACCATTAAAAATTAAAATGTTCGAATGGTGCAACTCGACTAAACCAAGACATTTTTAATCCATTTTATTAATCATTTTTGATAAATTTCACTGATGCTTAGAAACTATAGGGCTAATAGTAATTATTTTAAGCTATTACTAATAACGGGTATACTGATAAGGAAAGGATGTGGTTCATCATGAATACTATGAAGGCGGTAGGATTAACTCGTTACCTTCCAATTGAAAATCCCCAAAGCCTGGTGGACGTAGTTGTAGAAAAACCAAAAGCAACGGGTCGTGACATTTTGGTCAAAGTTGCGGCCATTTCGGTCAATCCTGTTGATACAAAGGTACGAGCTCCTAAGGAAAAAGTTGAGGAAGTTCCTAAGATTCTAGGTTGGGATGTAGCAGGAGTCGTCGAAGAGACAGGACCGGACTGTTCATTATTTCGTCCGGGAGATGAAGTTTTTTATGCTGGCAGTATTGCACGACAAGGCGGAAACAGTGAATACCATCTGGTCGATGAACGAATCGTTGGGCGCAAACCTGTTTCCTTAAGTTTTGTGGAAGCCGCAGCTCTTCCCCTAACCTCCATTACAGCTTGGGAAGCGTTATTTACCCGAATGGCTATTCCCCAAGATCCGGGCCCTAACCAAGGAAAGGCACTGTTGATCATTGGTGCAGCCGGGGGTGTAGGTTCCATTGCCACTCAGCTTGCAAAACAAGCGGGGCTTACTGTAATCGGGACTGCTTCCCGATCGGAAACTGTTAGCTGGGTTAAATCAATGGGCGCGGACTATACCATTAATCACCATGACCCGCTCCTTCCACAACTTCAAGCAATTGGATTTACAAACGTTCCGTACATTTTTTGCCTGAATGCTTTGGAAAAACACTGGGCCGGTATTAGCGAAGCTATTTCTCCGCAAGGAGTTGTGTGCGCAATTGATGATCCAGCATCTCCGCTTGACCTCAAATTGCTTAAGCAAAAAAGCGTCACCTTCGTGTGGGAGTTTATGTTTACTCGCCCTGTTTACGAAACAGATGATATGATTGAGCAGCACCTATTGCTTAACCATATTGCTGATGCTGTGGACCATCAAAAATTAAAGACAACACTGGCCGAAGTCCTTGGACCGATCTCAGCAGAAAATCTCCGTCAAGCCCACAAATTTTTGGAGAGCAACAGGGCGATTGGTAAAATTGTCCTGGATGGTTTTGTTTAAAAACCTGTTTACAGAGAGCGATAAATTGGTGATCCGATAATTGCAATTAGATATAAATATAAAGCCGGCTGCTGATCGCAGACGGCTTTAATTACACAAAGAAACTTTCCTTTACTTAAGATATGGTTTACCGGAACGAATCTAAATGAGGTTTTTTATTGTATTAAAAAGAGAAGTGGTGTTTTAAGATGTTCATGGTTTGTAATTCCTATGTACAAGTGAAATCCTGTTTACCTCCATCGCCTTTCATAATAAATCAGTTTCCCATAGTCCAAGCTGGCCTTTTGCTGGGATACGTTCATTCAAGATCTTTATGTCTTGAACCTCCCACGCATATCCTCCCACATTAAAGTCTCCTAAAAAATAATCATTTCCTGATACGATTTGTCCATTTTCCAGGACTGCTGAGGCCTGATTTTTTTCAGTTATTTTCAGACAATTTTCAAGCCTGCCTACAGCAATGATCATTCCGGTCGGAAGGGTCTCTTCTGTATATCCATGCTTACCGAGCAGCGAACGGATGGCCACATGCCTGCAGACATCCTTATCTATTTTTTTACTTGTATGAATGGCAAGCGGTCCGCGATAGTCTGTTTTCCATGACCTTGTTTCAAATTCATTCTCTCGTAGGACAAAAAGACTTGCCCAAGGCTGAATCATAGATAATACCTTCATTCTCACGGCCACCAATCTATAAAGTTTCGTTTCTCTTATCGTGTCCATAGAGAAGAATATTATTAGCAAAAAGGTTTAATTGGAATTCGGAAACCAGAATTATATTTCATAAACACAAAGATTTACTTGTTTTATTTTCCATTTTTCATCGTTGAACTCTTTTACTTTTAAGTAAATAATTTTGGTGTCTAAAAAAGTTTTAAAAATTCTTTTGCTGCTTTTGATAAGTAACTATTCTTCCTCCAAATTACTTTGGGTTCAGATATTAAGGTCTGATCCTTTAGCTGAATGACTCTCAATCCTCCCAATGAATGGAGGGATAATAACGAGAGCGGTAAGATCGTCGCACCAAACCCCGATGAAACGAGACCAAGTAACATTATTAAATCCTGACATTCGCACAGTATATTTGGCTCTAAATCTAACCGTTGAAATTCATTGACAATTTGTCCATACGCACCTAAACCATAGTTTGGCCGCAGAAGAATCAATGGCAAATCGATAATTTCCTCTAACCTGCATTGTGCTGATCCAGTCCACGTCCATTTTTCAGGCAAAACAAGCACATATGGATCACTTTCCAAGGGCATTTGAGAGATACTTTTTTCTGTTATTGGACTATTTGTTATTGCAATCTCAATCTGGCGTTTTGATAACATTTTTATGAGATGGATCGTTTCCCCTTCCCATACTTTGAAAGTAAGTCCAGGGTTGTTCTCACGAATATCTACCACCTTAGAAAGAATTAAAGATGCACAATAAAGATTCGATCCCACAGATAATATCCCACTGGCGTCTTTCCTCAATTCTTGAACTTCAACCATTGTTTCATCAAGTTTATTTAAAAGTTCTTTTGCTCGAAGTAGTAATCTTTCCCCCTCCAAGGTTAAATTAAGACTTTTGTTATCTCGATCAAATAAAACGACGCCTAGCTCTTCTTCCATTTGTTTGAGTTGTCTGCTCAAAGGGGGTTGAGCCATATTTAATTTCTTTGCAGCGGTCGTGATCTTACCTTCTTCTGCTATAGTGACAAAGTATTTTAACTGTCGAATATCCAAGATGAAACCTCCATCATACCAAAAAGATATAGTTAAAAGATAAAACGGATATTTTAAGTATCGATAAGTTGAGTATACACTAAGATGTAGTGTAATTCATATGTTTTAAGGAGTGTGACTTTGTTGTTCAAGAAAAATATCATACAATTTCCAAAGCTTTTATCTGTTGGGAATATATCAAATGGATTTGTGGCCTGGCTTTTTGGTTCAGCAGGACCATTATTAATTGTTTTGCAAGCTGCTGAGAAAGGTCATTTGTCGGGAAGCATAACCAGCTCATGGATTTTCGCCATTTATGGAATGGGGGGACTCCTAACGCTCATTGTCTCCTTATATTATGGGCAGCCCATAGGCTATGCCTTTTCAATACCAGGAGCCATTCTTGTCGGCTCAAGCTTAACCCATTATTCTTTCAACCAAGTGGTTGGTGCCTATATTATAACCGGGAGCCTTATTTTTCTTTTAGGATTATCTGGCCTTGTTACAAAATTGATGAAGGTTTTGCCGATGCCGGTTATGATGGGGATGGTATCAGGCGTCTTACTCCCTTTCGGAACTGAAATGATCGGCTCGGTAGTAAAAAATCCGTTACTCAACGGAATCCCGTTACTTGTCTTTTTTGCTCTTTCTTTTTTCTTACGATTTTCAAAGAAGTTTCCTCCTATATTAGGGGCGGTCATTGCAGCAATTCTTTGTCTCAAATTTTTGCCGAACGTTTCTGCACAGCCTCTCCATATAACAATGGGCATTCCCCAATTTATTATCCCATCGTTTAGTTTTTCCGTTGTAGGGGAACTTGTCATTCCATTACTCTTAACGGTTATTGCCATTCAAAATGCACAAGGGATTGCTATGTTAGAGACGCATGGCTATCGTCCACCAATCAATGCCATGACCAATTGGAGCGGAATCGGTACCATTATAAATGCTTTTTTTGGGGGCCACCCAGCCTGTATTGCAGGTCCCATGACGGGCTTACTTGTTAATAAAGAATCAGGCAAACATGAACATAGGTATGTCGCTGCCATTGTATTAGGAGTATTATCCTGTCTATTAGCTCTATTTTCTCCAATGGCTTCGCAAATTCCACACGTCATTCCTGCCTCATTAATTCAATTACTAGGTGGAGTCGCCATGATTAGTGTACTGGTTGACTCTTTGAAAATGAGTTTCTCTGGTCCATTTAAATCAGGCGCCCTCTTTTCCTTTATAATCACAATCTCCGGAATCTCTATTCTCCAAATCGGAGCGCCATTCTGGGGTCTGGTTGGGGGTACATTGGCCACAATATTCTTGGATAAACAAGATTTTTATAAATCAGAACCAAGTGACTCTAACAATGAAACTAACTTGAATGAGGCCCTATTAAAGGAAAAAATTTCTTAACAGCATTTTTATAGACCTCGAAATACATCTCAGGACACAATAAAGGGACACCTAGACATAGTGAGGTCTAAGTGTCCCTTTATTTCTTTGTACAGAATAAAATCCTCATTTACTCATGGTACGGGTTCACCACTATTAATCCTAAACTGCGGCTAGGACATACGGATATTAATTCTACAATGAATATCTATGCTCATATGGCCGCCTATATGGAAGAAAAGGCCTCCCAACAGTTTTAGCACACTGATGAAAGACCTTCTCCTATAGTTAGCTTTTCTTTTGCTGCGAATTGTCATTTTTTGAAGAACCGAGGACAAACCCGAGGACAAGAAAAACAATATATCATTTTAAACGTTGATCTAATAAGGTTTTAAAGCCTAATTACATCATGCCGCCCATTCCACCCATGCCGCCCATTCCGGACATATCCGGCATGCCGCCGCCTTCTTCAGGAATGTCCGCTACTACTGCTTCAGTAGTCAGGAACATTGCTGCTACAGACGCTGCGTTTTGCAGTGCAGAACGAGTTACTTTGGTTGGATCTACGATACCTTTTTCGATCATGTTGACCCACTCGCCAGTAGCTGCGTTGAATCCGACACCTACTTTTTCCTTCTTCAGACGTTCTACGATGATAGAACCTTCGAGTCCAGCGTTGTGTGCGATCTGGCGGATTGGCTCTTCTAGAGCACGCAGCACGATGTTGATACCAGTTGCTACATCTGCATCCGCTTCGATTGATGCTACTTTGTTGTATACATTCACAAGGGCAGTACCACCACCTGAAACGATACCTTCTTCCACTGCTGCACGAGTAGAGTTCAGGGCGTCTTCGATGCGTAGTTTACGCTCTTTAAGCTCAGTTTCCGTTGCAGCTCCGACTTTCACGACTGCTACTCCACCTGCAAGCTTAGCAAGGCGCTCTTGTAATTTTTCCTTGTCGAATTCAGAAGTGGATTCTTCTAATTGAGCACGGATTTGGTTTACGCGAGCTGCGATTTTTTCTGGATCCCCGGAACCTTCTACGACAGTCGTGTTTTCTTTCGTTACGACTACTTTCGCAGCGCGGCCAAGTTGAGTGATGTTTGCAGATTTAAGGTCTAAGCCTAGATCTTCTGTGATCACTTCTCCACCAGTAAGGACCGCTAAGTCTTCAAGCATTGCTTTACGACGGTCACCGAAGCCAGGAGCTTTAACGGCTACCGCGTTGAATGTTCCGCGAAGTTTGTTCACAACAAGTGTTGCAAGAGCTTCACCTTCAACATCTTCTGCTACCATTAGTAACGGCTTGCCTTGTTGTACAACTTGCTCAAGGACAGGAAGGACTTCCTGAATGTTACCGATTTTCTTGTCAGTGATTAAGATGTATGGATTTTCTAAGACAGCTTCCATTTTATCAGAATCAGTGACCATGTATGGAGATGCATATCCACGGTCGAACTGCATTCCTTCAACAACGTCAAGTTCTGTTGTGAAACCTTTAGATTCTTCGATTGTGATGACACCGTCGTTTCCAACGCGCTCCATTGCTTCTGCAATCAGTTGACCGACTTCTTCATCAGCCGCTGAGATTGCTGCAACTTGAGCGATGGAATCTTTGCCTTCGATCGGCTTGGAGATAACTTTTAATTCTTCGATAGCAGCTTGAACCGCTTTTTCGATTCCTTTACGTACGCCGACAGGATTTGCACCAGCTGTTACGTTTTTAAGACCTTCACGGATCATCGCTTGAGCAAGGACCGTTGCAGTCGTTGTACCGTCACCGGCAATTTCGTTTGTTTTGCTTGCTACTTCAGCAACCAGTTTTGCACCCATGTTTTCGAATGCATCTTCAAGTTCGATTTCTTTCGCAATGGTCACACCGTCATTTGTGATAAGTGGTGAACCGAATTTCTTCTCAAGTACCACGTTACGTCCTTTTGGTCCAAGAGTTACTTTTACTGCATTTGCTAATTGATCGACACCGCGAAGCATGGAACGGCGTGCTTCTTCGCTGAATTTAATATCTTTAGCCATTGATAAAGTCCTCCTCTTATTTTAAATAAATGAATTTTTATATACGAAGTTTGATTATTCGCCAACTACAGCCAGAATATCGCTATCACGAAGGATCAGGTATTCTGTGCCTTGGTATTTCACTTCTGTACCAGCGTATTTAGAGAAAATGATCCGATCGCCGACAGCTACCTCAAGAGCAACGCGCTCACCGTTGTCAAGAATGCGACCAGTACCTACAGCCATCACTTTACCTTCTTGTGGCTTTTCCTTTGCGGAATCCGGTAGCACAATACCGCTTGCTGTTTTTTCTTCTGACTCAACTAGCTCGATAACGACGCGATCACCTAGTGGTTTTAACAAGTGAAACAACCTCCTTGAAATATGTAAATGATATTTATTAGCACTCGCACTCTGTGAGTGCTAACACAACTATTATATTAATTAATTCGTTTTCATTTTGCAAGAGTCCTGCCTAAAATTTTTTTCGTCATATTTCTCTTTTTTTCACACCCTCCTATCTTATGCCCTTCTTTCCCCATATATTCCAGGGTAAAAGAAACCCTTAGATTTGAACAGTTCCGCTTTTCTTAGTAGAATTGTACAGGAGTAACATGGCCGTTATCTTACAGGTGCTAAAGGAGATCAAACGTTGAAAAAACATTTCGGATTTATTTTAATTGCCTATATCGTCATGCAGCTTTCAAGCATTGTCGGGGTACCCCTTTTATATAAGATCGGTGTCGACGTCCTCGGGTTACCCGATGAGACGGTACGTACCCTTGTCCCTGGATATTGGCTCGTCATCAGCTTTACGCTGACCCTCCTCATTGTGGGAGGCATTTTAAGGAAAAGCGAAACAAGCACCCGGCTTGAACGGAGTGCTCCCATGGGCGCCGGCCGTTCGATTGTTTGGGCGGTACTCGGAATTTTCATGGCATTCATCGCTCAATCGGTTGCGATACAAGTCGAATATGCGTTAGGAATTCAAATGGGATCGGAAAACACCCAGATGATCATCGGTATCATTGAAAAGGTTCCATTATCCATGCTGGTCGCAGCCATCATCGGACCAATACTAGAAGAAATCGTGTTCAGGAAAATCATTTTCGGCGTCCTGTATGAGAAGATGCATTTCTTCTTTGCCGCTCTCATCAGTTCGGTCATCTTTGCTCTTGCCCATTTCGAACCTGAGCATGTGATCCTGTATTCAGCAATGGGATTCACCTTCGCCTTTCTTTATGTGAAAACGAAGCGGATCCTGGTTCCAATATTTGCTCACGTCGCCATGAATACAACGGTCGTTCTAATGCAATCTATCTATAAGGACGAAATCGATAAAATGATGAAGGAAGCTGAAAAAATTCAAGGATTTATTGGAGGATTATTTCTATGAGGAGATCACCATTATTCTCGGGAGTGATCTATCTCCTTCTCGGTGTGCTCTTCACATACTTTGCTGTACAAAACGTACAGAATGATGAAGGTTGGGGATTTTTCACGTATATGCTCATCTTTCTGGCTACCCTGGACTTCGGTTCCGGGCTGCGGATGGTCATGCTGCATTTCAAAATCAAAAAGCAACTAAAGAACAAAAAATAAGGATTGATCATTTGATCAATCCTTATTTATGTCCTCGTACTGTTCCATTTCAAGCTTCTGCTCTGCTTCTAACACCTTTTTGTATCCGATCTTGGAGATCCAAATACTGATTTCGTATAAAAGCAGTAAAGGAACCGTTACCATCATGTGGGATACGATATCCGGTGGTGTAATAAATGCCGCAATCACCAACAGCACGAAGTATGCGACTTTCCTCATTTGTGCCAACAGCATCGGCGTAACGATTCCCAAACGCGTCAGGAATAGCATGATGACCGGGAGCTGAAATAAAAATCCAAATGGGATGGTGATTTGAAACAGGAAATGAAAGTATTCATTGATGCCGATCACTTGCTGGATATTTAAATTGGTTGATAACCCCATCATAAATTTCACAACATACGGAAACAAAATAAAATATGAAAACGACAATCCACCTAAGAAAAGCAAAAGAGAAATCGGTATGTAACTGAGCGTTACCTTCCTTTCTCTTTCATATAAGCCTGGACTTATGAATGACCACACTTGAAATAGAATAATGGGTGATGTCATGATGATCGCAATGAACATGATCATTTCCATATAGATTTTGAGAGGGTCTGTGATCCGAAAGGCGTTCATGGTTAACTGTTTCGCCTCATCGGCGTGCTGCAAATATCGAATTAACGGCTCCGCAAGAAAGAAGCTTCCGATGACCGCTAACAAGAAGAAAACGACTACAAACATGAGTCGTTTTTGCAATTCTCCTATATGTTCATAGACTGTCATGTCTCTTTGACTTTGACTCATGGCGTTCATCCTACCCTACTTAGCTTTTTTACTATTATCGTCCTCATCATCTGCTAAGCCCTTTGTTGCATTCTTGAATTCGCGTAATGTATTCCCTGCCGCTTTTCCTAACTCAGGCAATTTCTTCGGTCCAAAGATCAGTAAAGCCACAACGGTTATTAGTACGATACTACCTGCACCTAACATAATGAGACACCTCCTCTTTTACACTTCTATCATAACGTAAATATGAAGAATTTTCTATTCTGTTGTGATTCCATCTTGTGACATTTCCGTGTCATCCTCTGAATAATGCTTCAAGAAGTAGACGAGTGACTGAAGTTCCACCGCCAAATCGATATGATGGACGCGGATATGGTCGGGCACCGTCAATCTTGCAGGGGTGAAATTCAGTATCCCCTTTATATTCGAAGAAACCAATCGGTCTGTGATATTCTGAGCAGAAGACGCCGGCACCGTCAGGATCGCTACTTCAATATCATGCCCCACAAGCTTCTCTTCTAAATCATCTAAATGAAAAACGGGTACATCACTGATTTGAGTCCCGACCTTCTTTTCATCCACCTCGAAAGCCATTTCAATCTTCGTATTATTATTCTTGATGAAATTATAATGAAGAAAAGCTGTACCAAGATTCCCCACCCCGATCAGCACAACCTTCGTGAGGGCATCCTGATCCAGTGTCTTACGGAAGAAGGACAATAGATAATTGACATTATAGCCGTATCCCTTTTTACCCAACGCCCCAAAATAAGAAAAGTCCCTGCGGATCGTAGCAGAATCAACTTTCACCGCTTCACTTAATTCCTTCGAAGAAACCCTCTGCTTACCGGATGAGTACAGATTCTTGATAAATCGATAATATAGCGGAAGGCGCTTGGCCGTTGCCTGTGGAATTTTTGTTGTATCCTGGTTCATATTGTATTCCCCCACATCTATTCAAAACCTCTGGTACCGCTTCCAAAATAGGAAGCATCCAGAATTTATTAAACTCTCCTACTCATCATACACTATATTTTATCCTAAGTGTACGAAGATTAATAGGTGTTTTATTGCCGTTCCCCTCTCATATACGGTACACTAGCACTATGAAATAGAGGTGAAACGTCATGATTCTATTACAAGTGAATCAACTAACGAAAAACTTTGGTGCAGATAATATCCTATCAAATATTAAACTTGAAATACAGACTAGAGATCGAGTTGCCCTTGTCGGTCGTAATGGTGCAGGGAAGTCGACTCTTCTAAAAATAATTGCAGGTCACCTTTCCTACGATTCCGGAGAAATCACAAAGCCAAAAGGTGTCTCCATCGGGTATCTTGCGCAGAACACGGGTCTCGAATCCGAGCTATCCATCTGGTCTGAAATGCTGACCGTCTTTGAAGAGTTGAAACAGCAGGAAAAGAAGTTACGACTATTGGAGCAGCAGATGGCCGATCCTTCGGTATATGAGCAAGAGGACGTCTACCAACGGGTATTGAAGGAATACGATCAACTCCAGGTTAACTTCAAGGACTCCGGCGGCTATCAGTACGAAGCGGATATCCGTTCCGTCCTTCACGGTTTGAACTTTGCCGATTTTGATTACGAAACAAAGATATCCACATTGAGCGGTGGTCAGAAAACCCGGCTCGCCCTCGGGAAGCTTCTTCTGACCAAGCCTGACATCCTTATCCTTGATGAGCCGACCAACCACTTGGATATCGAAACCCTATCATGGCTTGAAACGTATCTTCAAAGCTATGAAGGGGCCGTCCTGATCGTTTCCCATGACCGCTACTTCTTAGACAGCGTCGTCAATCAGGTGTATGAAATTTCCCGGAACCGGAGTAAGAAATACCTGGGGAACTACAGCAGATATCTTGAACAAAAAGCGGAAGACTATGAGAAAGACCTCAAAATGTTCGAGCGTCAGCAGCAGGAAGTCGCAAAGCTCGAGGACTTCATTCAACGGAATATCGCCCGTGCCTCTACCACTAAAATGGCACAGAGCCGGCGAAAGAAACTGGAGCGTATGGATAGGATGGATCGACCACTCGGGGATGAGAAATCTGCCAGCTTCGCGTTTCAAATCGACCGACCAAGCGGGAATGACGTGCTTCACGTCCAGGATCTTTCCATTGGATATGGGAAAAACGATACGATTTCCTCCCATATCGATTTCTCTGTCAAAAAAGGAGACAGTATCGCCCTGGTCGGACCGAATGGAATCGGGAAATCGACGCTTTTGAAAACATTGGTCAATAAACTGCAACCACAAGATGGTACATTTAAATTCGGATCGAATGTGACCATCAGTTACTATGATCAAGAACAAGCCGAACTGTCTTCGAATAAGTCAGTATTAAATGAACTGTGGGACGAATACCCGATGAAGATGGAAAAAGAAATCCGGACGGTCCTCGGCAACTTCCTCTTTTCAGGGGAGGATGTCCTTAAGCCCGTTTCCACACTCAGCGGTGGAGAAAAGGCAAGGTTAGCCCTTTCCAAGCTGATGATGGAAAAAGGGAACGTCCTGATCCTGGATGAGCCGACGAACCATCTTGATCTGGACAGCAAAGAAGTGTTGGAAAATGCCCTGATAGATTATCCCGGAACGATCCTCTTTGTGTCACACGACCGGTACTTCATCAACCGAATTGCCACAAAAGTCGTTGAACTATCCAAAAAAGGATCGACGGAATATCTTGGCGATTACGATTATTATGTAGAAAAATTACAACAGCAGGAGGAACTTGCGGCACTTGAACGCATGGAACAGGGTGAACAATCACATGAGCCGACTCAAAAACGTTCCCACAAGATTGATAAAGAAGCGAAAAAACTCGAACGTCAACGAAAGCGCAGAGTCGAAGAAATCGAAGGCTTAATGGAATCACTCGAAACAAACATACAGGAAAAAGAAGATCTTCTCTGCGATCCTGATATCTTTCAAGATCACGAGAAAGTCCAGGATATTAATGAATCACTCACCAAAGCTAAAGAAGAACTGGATTCTTTATTGGAAGAGTGGACAGAACTGGAAGAACTACTTCAAGAAGAGCAGTAATCCACAGGATTGGGGATAACTATCACTCCCCAATCCTTTCTTATTCCACATTATTATCCACAGTCAAAACATCTACAAAACGTTATTCACAGAAGTTTTCCACAGTATCCACATAAAAAACTTATGTTATCCACAAAATTTTCCATTATTTAGGATTGGTAATGCAGGTCTTTTTCACAATGTATACACACTAAATAAGTAGTTACTAACATTTTATCCACAACCTGTTGATAAAACGTATGTTCGTTCCTTTCATCTCTGTCATCTGCCTAACTCTGCACGTTATTCACAGGATATCAACACACAGTAAAAAAGCTTGAACGAAGTATCGTTCAAGCTTTCCCTTTTAGAAATTCTCGATATCAAGTCCTGGATGAGCATTCATATCCATGCTTCCTCTTTTTCCTTGTTGGAACAAAACCGTTCCTGCAGCTGCAATCATAGCTGCGTTGTCTGTGCAAAGGGATAACGGAGGTATGACCAACTCCGCTTCGATTCCCCCAAATGCTTCCTGAAGGGCAGCACGCAAGCCTTTATTGGCTGCCACTCCGCCAGCAAGTAAGACTTGCTCCACACCATACTCTTTTACAGCCTTAACCGTTTTAGTTACTAACACATCAATGACACTTGCTTGAAAGCTTGCAGCCAAATCCTGTGGATGAATGGTCATTCCTTTTTGTTTGGCATTGTGAAGCGTGTTGATAACCGCTGACTTCAAACCACTGAAGCTGAAATCATAGGAACCTTCCTCCAGCCAGGCCCGGGGCAGATTAAGACTCGGTTCCCCAACATGTGCCAGCCTGTCAATATGCGGCCCTCCTGGATATGGAAGACCCAACGTCCGGGCTACCTTGTCGTACGCTTCACCTGCAGCATCATCGCGTGTTTCTCCGATAACCTCAAAGGAACCGTGATCTTTCATGAGTATAAGCTCCGTATGTCCTCCGGAAACAACCAGGGAAAGTAGGGGGAACCTCATCTCTCTCACTAAGCGATTCGCATAGATATGCCCTGCAATGTGATGGACCCCCACCAACGGTTTATCGTGGGCAAAAGCCAGAGCCTTCGCCGCGTTGACACCAATTAATAGTGCGCCTACCAATCCAGGTCCCTCCGTCACAGCGACACAATCTATATCCTCCATCGTCATCCCGGCTTGTTCAAGGGCTTCCTCCAGTACATACGTAACCTGCTCCACATGGTGACGCGATGCAATTTCTGGGACCACTCCACCGAATCGCTTATGACTTTCAATTTGAGACGAAACAATGTTCGTCACAATCTCTGTTCCATTTTTTATAATCGCCACAGCTGTCTCATCACAGCTTGTTTCAATTCCCAATACAAATGTATCTTTTCTCATAAATTCACCCACATTACTAAAGCATCCTCTTGATTGTCCGAGTAGTACCGTTTCCGGATCCCGCCGTCTTTGAAACCGAGCTTCCGATATAAATGTTGTGCCGGTGTGTTCGATACCCTGACTTCTAACGTCATCACGCGTGCGCCAAATTCAATCGCTATACCCATTATCTTACGCATAAGACCTTCCCCCAAGCCACGTCCCCGGTAATCAGGGAGGACGGCTACATTTGTGATGTGGGCCTCATCCACGACCAGCCACACGCCGCAGTAACCTGCAAGCTTGTCTCCATCTTCTGCAACGAGGTAGGTGGACAGGTGGTTATGCTCGATTTCATTCAAGAAAGCGTCACGACTCCAAGGAATGCTAAAAGATTGATTTTCAATATCCATAACAGCGTCTAAATCATCAACCGTCATAAACCGTATGTTCATATTAAACGATCCTTTATCATCTATTCAGATTTTTTTTGGGACTCCAGCCATTTCACTTCTGCTTCCGCCATCCGTATATAGTTAGGAAGCACCTCATGTGCCTTCATTTCTTTTAAACCCAGTCCGATATAAGCCAGTTCAGAAGGACGGGGATTATGGCTGACAAAAGGGGCGATTCTTGCTTGATCTCCAAGTACTTCCTTAATCATATCCTGATGGATGGAAACGTCATTACCGACAAATAATATATCTTTATCTGACTCTTTTAACGTTGTCACCCATTCATCGAGCATGATGTTGCGATCCTCTTCCACGCAAACTAATCGATCTTCCTGAAACTCATATAGCCCCGTATACACCTGCCCCCTTCTCGCATCGAATATGGGAACGATATATCCTGAAAAATATCTTCCCGATGAAGCCAGAGTGGCAAGGCTGGACACAGGGATAAGAGGGATATTTAATGACCATGCCAGGGTCTTGGCCAATGTGACCCCGATTCGTACGCCCGTATAGGAACCGGGACCATTTGCAACAACAATCTTCGTTAACTCCTTTGCCATTACCCCACAGTCTTTTAACAACCGTTCGATAGCCGGCATGGCTCTTACAGAATGGTTCTTTTTCATATACGTAATATATTCCCCAATTACCTTATCCTCTTCGATAAGGGCAACCCCAAATGGGTAATTGGAAGTATCTATCGATAATATCGTCATGACACAATCTCCTTACACAATTCACTATATCGATTTCCATGGGGCGTCAACACGATCCTTCTCTTGGTGTCGCCTTCCCGGTATATCGATAAACTTAATAATTCTTTCGGTAGCTGATCCTTTATTAAGTGAGCCCACTCAATGACGGTCACACCTTCTCCTTCAAAGTATTCATCGAAACCTAAATCTTCAAAGGAATCTTCCAGCCTGTATACATCCATATGATAAAGGGGCAGACGCCCCTTATATTCTTTAATTATGGTAAAAGTGGGACTGTTCACGGTTTTAGTGACACCAAGACCCTTGGCAAGCCCTTTCGTAAAGGTTGTCTTCCCTGCCCCAAGATCACCTTCCAGCGTTAACACAGCCCCATGCTTTAAAAGTCCTGCCAGCTCTTCTGCAAATTGGCCTGTTTCCTCCGGACTATTCGTCATAATCTCAAACTGATTCATGTTAATCTCCTCAATCATCATTTAGAGTATAAAAAAACCTTAGGATTGTTTGTTACCCTAAGGGAGAATGTATATATGTAGTTTACCCTTTTTAAGGTATGAGAGTAAAGGTTCTGAAAAAAGACAATAAAAAAAACGAAACAATGTTTCGTTTGAATGAACAAAAATGGCGGTCCGGACGGGACTCGAACCCGCGACCTCCTGCGTGACAGGCAGGCATTCTAACCAACTGAACTACC
>NZ_JANIOC010000023.1 GCF_024733565.1 Rossellomorea sp. SC111
GTCCGGTAGCTTATCGAGTAAGTACTGAATTAGCTGCTTAGAAATTTAAGTGTCCAACGTTATGGGACCAGTGCAAAAGCCCGAGGAGGCTCACCGCCAGCCCCGCGGAAAGCGAGCACCTGCAGCGGAAATCAACCAGCACGTAGCTACGGGCAAAGGATTTAGTACTCTTTCCTCTACACAGATTGTTCAACAAAAGCTCCCAACTGCGCCTTCCCCTTTCCAATCTGCACCTTCACCTGCTCAAACCCCGTACCACCATACGAATTCCTTCTCTCCACCGCCGAATACGGAGTCAGAATAGAATAAATATCCTCCTCGATCATCGAAGAAAACTCACCATACTCCTCAAGCGATACATCCTTCAGATAGCAGCCCTTTTCAATGCAATACAGCACAAGCTTCCCGACGATTTCATGGGCCTGTCTGAAGGGAATCCCCTTTGTCGCCAAGTAATCCGCAAGCTCTGTCGCATTGGAAAAATCATTCCCGACCGCTTCCTTCATTACTGCCGCATTCACTTTCATCGTTGAAATCATGCCCGTAAAGATCTTAAGCGATCCCACCACGGTTTTCACCGTATCGAACATGCCTTCCTTGTCTTCCTGCATATCCTTGTTGTAGGCAAGCGGCAGACCTTTTAAAACGGTAAGGAGTGAGATGAGATTCCCATTCACCCTGCCCGTCTTCCCTCTGACAAGCTCCGCCATATCCGGGTTCTTCTTCTGTGGCATGATACTGCTTCCTGTCGTGAAGCTGTCATCAAGTTCGATGAATCGGAACTCTTCCGTGGACCACAGGATCATCTCTTCCGCCAGGCGGGAAAGATGGGTCATCATGATCGAGCTGTTGCTCAGGAATTCCAAGATGAAATCACGGTCACTCACGGCATCGAGACTATTCTCATAGCACGCACCGAAGCCAAGGAGCTCGGCTGAATATTCCCTGTCGATGGGGAATGTCGTCCCAGCGAGTGCCCCCGCACCTAATGGGGAAATGTCGATTCTTTTCAGGGAATCAGCGAGTCGCTCCTTATCACGGTTAAGCATCCAGAAATAACACATCAGATGATGAGCGAACGAGATCGGCTGGGCCCGCTGCAGATGAGTGTATCCAGGAATGATCGTTTCTATGTTCGCTTCCGCCTGGACGATGATCGCTTCCTGCAGGTCCTCAACGAGCTTGACGATTTCCTCCACCCGTCTTTTTAAAAAGAGATGCATATCCGTCGCGACCTGGTCGTTACGGCTTCTGCCCGTGTGGAGCTTGCCGCCGACCTCACCGATTAAATCGATCAGATGCTTCTCCAGATTCAGATGAATATCTTCATACTCAACGGAAAACTCCAGTTCATTTTTTTCTGCCTTGCCATATAGGACGTGAAGACCACCGAGAATCTGATCGGCTTCACTGTCTGTCAGGATTCCGCATTTTTTCAACATTTTCACATGGGCGATGCTGCCTTCAATGTCTTCCAGTACAAGCTCCTGGTCGAATGAGATGGAGGCATTGAATTCATCCACCCATTCTTCCGGCTTCTTGGTGAAACGTCCTCCCCACAGCTTACTCATAGAGTGACTTTCTCTTTCTTCTCAGCGTTGACCATGGAAGACACCTTCGTCGGCAGACCCCATAGTTGAATGAATCCAATGGCAGCATCATGATCGAATTCATCCGCTTTTGTATACGTTGCAAGGTTTTCATCATACAATGAATTCGGTGATTTTCTTCCTTCGACGATGGCATGACCTTTAAATAATTTCACACGTACGACACCGTTCACATACACCTGTGTTTGATCAAGGAAAGCCTTTAACGCTTTATTTAATGGAGAGAACCATAATCCCTCATAAATTAATTCCGTCATTTTTTTCTCGATCACCGGTTTGAAATGGGCAAGTTCTTTCACCAATGTGAGGTCTTCCAGTTCTTTATGTGCTTTTAAAAGGGTCATGGCGGCCGGACATTCGTATACTTCACGTGACTTGATCCCGACAAGGCGGTTTTCCACATGATCGATACGGCCGACTCCGTGCTTACCGGCCAGCACATTCAGTTTCGCAATGATTTCATCAAGAGGATATGCCACGTGATTCAACTCCACAGGCACCCCTTTGGAGAACGTGATTTCAACCACATCCGCTTCATTTGGTGATTCTTCGATGCTTGATGTTAGATCGTATGCATCTTCAGGTGGTGCCGTCCAAGGATTTTCCAGCACCCCGCACTCATTGCTTCTTCCCCAAAGATTCTGATCGATGCTATATGGTGAATCAAGATTGATGGGAATCGGAATCCCCTTATCCTTCGCATATTCAATTTCTTCTTCACGTGACCACTTCCATTCACGAACCGGCGCGATTACTTCCAGTGACGGGTTCAATGCCGCGATGGACACTTCGAATCTCACCTGGTCATTTCCTTTCCCCGTGCAGCCATGTGCAACAGCCGTTGCATCTTCCTGTTCAGCGACCTCAACAAGCTTTTTGGCAATCAATGGTCTTGAGAGAGCGGACACCAGCGGGTATTTCCCTTCATATAGGGCATGGCTTTGCAGGGCAAGAAGCGCGTATTCGTTCGCGAACTCTTCTTTTGCATCGATGACATAGCTTTTCGACGCTCCAACCGTCAGCGCTTTTTCTTGTACAAAATCAAGATCCTTCCCTTCCCCGACATCCAGGCAGCATGCTATGACTTCGTATCCTTTCTCCTTTAACCATTGAACCGCAACCGACGTATCCAAACCACCTGAGTAGGCTAATACCACTTTTTTATTCATCCGTATCTCCTCCTGTTGATTTTATATAAAATGAATATTTATTCTTTAAGATGAATTTATATTAGCAGTTTATAAGGAGTACATCAATACTTATTCATCAATTTGTATAATTATTTTATGGACAATTGATGACATCGCCTTCGCACTGGGCTTCGTGCAGAATTTATTGTAGGATGAAAGAAGAATGAAAGTGAGGAGCATCCAGAAAGATGAGGAACGAATTTTTTTCATATGATTCAAGACTCGGCATCCATCTTCCATTGCAGTTGGAGGAATGGCCGATGTATTCGTCAGAGGAACAGGAAGTGATCCTCCTAGAGTGGGAGCGTATTCGGGGAACGATTCCGGACCGGATCGGAGAACTTGATGTGGAGATCGAGCGCCTTCAGGATGAACTGGCTGGGGAAGATAACTTTGACCGATCCTGCAAGATCAATCATGAAATCTCCGAAAGGGCTTCAGAGATCAATGATTTATGGCTCTGGTACCGGACCAATCCGGAAAAAACAGAAAGGGAATGATGCGATGAGCACATCATTCCCTTTCTTTTATTGTTCATTTTTCTTATCGCGTAAATAGCGGTATTGATAATATTTCTCTGCAAAATCAGTGATCTTCCTGGAAAGCTGATAATTGGATCCCGCACCGATGGCAATGCTGACAAGAGGCAGACCCGACCACTTTTTCCCTTTGAACATGGTGATGGCCATCGCTTTCAGTGCCTGCTTCATTGAGCCTTCCAGCCACGTATAATCCGTCAGCTGCTCTGAGCCGTCATAGAAGTAATTGGAATCCTTCTTGTTCAGATCCTCCTTCAGATCTTCCCAAGCGAGGGCCCGTAGCCTTGCCGGCAGAGTCGCTGCATGGAACACCTTCAATGACGTCATCATTTCAAACGGCGTCTGAACATCGAATCCATACGTGATGGCGATGAGCTGCACGGAACGCAGATTGATGACGAGCATCGCAGGCAGATCCGACCCAAGAGCCACAAGCCCACCGGTACCCGTCACCCCACCTTGTAACAGGGAGTAGATGCGATGGCGTCCCGCATGCTGTTCCGCTATGTAATGAAGCTGGTCAATCGTTAAATAGTGAAGATCCTCGACCGTCTGAATATCCTGATTGAATGCCCGCGCCGTCACAAGGATCCGCTCCCGAGCGTCATTCTGCATCTGTGAACCTTGAATCAGGGAATGCATATGAAACAACCAGCCATCCAGCCGCTGAAAAAATTGATCCTGAACATCTTCAGGAATCGATTCAAAGGCGTAGTCCAGCCACTTCACATATGTATGCTCCAAATCATTCGCTTCATATTCATACAACTCTTCTCTCCAAGTCTTGATCGCCTGCCATACCTGATTATCACGTTCTGACCAGTTCACTTCTCCCCACTCCTTACATTCCTTAAATTACGTATAGTATATCATATATGGAAGGGACAATTCCTTTGTGACAGGGAGAGTGGTGGGAATAGTCAGTAAATTCAACTTGTAAAGAAAATTCGACACCCCGGCATGATTAGTTGGAGTGTCGCATGATAAATGTGGATCTCGCATGAAAGTTTTAATAACCGCATGAATATCGTAAATCCGGCATGATACAGGTCATTTTCCGCATGATTCCTCAGCGAAGGGGATCCCAGCTAAAGTTTTCAGGTCCGTCCCTCTTTTTTCGAACAAAAAACAGGACCGCCATAGCAAGCGATCCCGTTTCATCTATTAGATATTTCCTTTTTCCACAACATCACGAGCGATCATGACTTCTTCATTCGTTGGAATGATCATGACTTTGACAGGTGAATGCGGGTAGTTGACGAATGCTTCTTTTCCGCGGACCTGATTGCGTGCCGGATCCCAGTATACGCCCATGAATTCCAAGCCTTGAAGGACTTTTTCACGGATCAGTGTACTGTTTTCACCGATACCTGCCGTGAAGACGATCGCGTCTACACCGTACATGCGTGATGCATATGAACCGATGTATTTATGGATACGGTTAGCGAACACTTCAAGAGCAAGTTCCGCACGCTCGTTACCTTCTGAAGCCTGCAGCTCGATATCACGAAGGTCACTTGAGAATCCAGATACACCAAGCATACCGGATTTCTTGTTCAGGATGTTCAATACCTCATCAGCCGTTGATCCTGTTTTCTCCATGATGAACGGGATAAGGGCCGGGTCGATATTACCTGAACGAGTTCCCATGGCAACACCTGCAAGTGGTGTGAAGCCCATGGACGTATCGATGGATTTACCGCCTTCGATGGCTGCGATACTTGCACCGTTCCCTAGGTGACAAGAAATCAGGCGCACTTGCTCTTCCGGGCGGCCAAGCATTTCAGCTGCGCGCTGAGATACATACTTGTGGGAAGTTCCGTGGAAACCATATTTACGGATTCCGAAATCTTCATAATACTCATATGGAAGGCTGTACAAGAATGAGCTTTCAGGCATCGTTTGGTGGAACGCTGTATCAAAAACAGCAACCGCAGGAACATTCGGCAACACGTTTTGGAATGCTTTGATACCTGTTAAGTTTGCCGGGTTATGAAGTGGGGCCAGGTCAGACAGTTCCTCGATTTTCGTCACAACTTCCTCTGTAATCAGAACGGAATCATTGAAGACCTCTCCACCATGTACGACACGGTGACCGATTCCATCGATCTCATCAAGAGAGTTGATGATACCATAGCCTGTCAGCTTTTCAAGCAGCATTTTAACCGCTACTTCATGGTTCGGGATGTCCGTCACTTCTTCACGTTTCTCATCATTTACTGTTATATTGAAAACCGCATCGTTCAGTCCGATACGTTCAATTAGACCTTTTGTAATAACCGTTTCTTCAGGCATATCAAAAAGCTGAAACTTTAACGAAGAGCTTCCAGCATTAATTGCAATCACTTTTTTTGCCACGTTGTATCGCTCCTTTTAATTTCGATCTATCGACTCTTATTTATTCTGTTCATTGAATCGTTTTTTATCTCTCAATTCCCCATTAAATCACTGACTCCAACCTATTTCAAGAAAAAGCTTGAAATGATATCGTTTTCATGTTAAATTAAATGTTTTCGCAATTTTTATGAAACTTGTCGATTCATGCTGAACGGTCGATATCTTTTGAAAAGGTCGATAAACTCCTCATTCTCTGCATACCCCCAACACCCGTCCAATAAAACACATAAAAAAAAGACCGCCCAAAGGCAGTCTTTACTTATTCTGTACAAGCCACTGATCGATCTTCGACAGGATATCCTGAAGGGCTCTCTGGTTTGATAGGCTTGGCAGTTGCGCAAGCAGGACCTCTTTAGGAGGCTTGGCTCCTGTCTTTTTCTTCTGAAGGATCAGGATGCTTTTCGCCGAGTTTTTATTTTTAAACAGGGAAAGCGGCAGCTGCAGGAAGCCCTGGATGTCTGCTTTCTCCTTCAAATAGCCTTGAAGCTGTGCGCTGTGCGGCGATTCGAAAAGTCCGTTCGGCACGATGAAGAAGAGGTATCCTCCGTCTTTCGTATGCTTCAGGCTTTGTTCGATGAATAGATGGTGGGCATAAGAGTGGCCCTCTTCTGCTTTCAGCTCATAATCCTGGGCGCGCAGGTCGTTAGGATAATACCCGATCGGCAGGTCGCAAAGGACAAGATCGACGGGATCGATGAACAACGGCTCGAGTGAGTCCTGGTTAAAGAGCTGAAGTGGATGCTTCTGGAGATCCGCTCCCACATAGGCAAGCTTGATGAGTACTTCATCGATTTCCACCCCGATGGACTCGGTTTCTTTACCCGGCATCTGGTTCAATACCGTCGTCAAGAGATTCCCTGTTCCGATCGCAGGGTCCAGAACCGTCAGCTTATTCATGTCTGCTGTGAATTTATTGACCAGATAACTGATGAATAACCCGAGTGAGTCCGGCGTCATTTGGTGATTCGGCTGGACGTTTTCTTTCATTCCTTTTAGTATCGCGAATTGAAAGGCTTTACGGATATTTTCATTCTCTAATTGAGAAATGTTCACTTCATCGTACTTTTTATTCAGGCGTTTCTTCGTGAGTTCGCTGACTTCTTCCTGAAGGACATTCCCTTGAAAAAGGTTCTCCCCTGTTTCGGCAACGGCTTCTAAATAACTGCAGGCAAGTTCATCCTTCAGCAGGGTGGCCGTTTCATCGATTATTCCAAATAATGATTCGACTGGCGAATTAATCATCGGCATTCATTCCTTTATCTCAATTTCATTCATCTATTGTACCTTTGTCCTAGACGTTTGTAAAAAAAACAATGCTGACCATAAAAAAGTCAGGTCAGCATGCTTTTTAGAACTATTTGATTGGGACAGGATTATTTCGCGTTTTTCACTGCTTCAACGGCAGCATCATAATCCGGGTGATCAGTCGCTTCGCTCACATATTCCACATACGTTACTTCATCATTGCTGTTTACAACGAATACAGCACGTGCCAGAAGACGAAGTTCCTGGATGTGTACGCCGAATGCTTCTCCGAAAGAAAGGTCACGGTGATCGGAAAGGGTTTGGACATTTTCGATTCCGTTCGCTCCGCACCAGCGTTTTTGTGCGAATGGAAGATCCACTGAAACCGTCAATACTTCTACATTATCAAATTTCGTTGCTTCTTCATTGAATTTGCGTGTCTGCGCATCACAAACACCGGTATCGATGGAAGGAACGACACTGATTAAACGTACCTTGCCCTTGGAATCATTCAGTGTGACTTCCGATAGATCATTAGCTAATACTGTGAAGTTGGGAGCTTTGTCGCCTACTTTAACCTCATTACCTAATAGAGTGACAGGGTTATTCTTAAACGTGATATTTGCCATTATTTGTTCCTCCTCTATAAATAGTATGTACCCTTTCATAGTACAGAAAAAGGAAGGGGGAAAGCAAATCATAGGGATCCTTTTCAAAAAAAAGATGAGCTCACTCATTCGAGTAAGCTCTCAATCATTTACAGTTCCATCTTATGATTTTGATTGTGCTGCCCGTTGTGATCCTCTTTATTGCCGTCCTTTTTCATCATGCCCTGAATCTTCTCGATGGCACCAGGAGCAAGGTCCAGCAAACGATCGATCAGGTGAGTGCTTTCATCTAAATGAAGCATCTTGATTCCTTTCGAGCTTACGATCAGGAACGCGATCGGCGTAATGGAGACACCGCCCCCGCTACCTCCGCCAAACGGCTGCTGCTTAGGGGATGACTTGTCACCACCGCCTTCTCCGCCTTTACCGCTGTCGCCTTTACCCTTACTGTCGATGATGAACTCACTGCCACCTGCAGCAAACCCAAAACCCACCTTTGAAACGGTGAGGATGACACTTCCATCGGGTGTTTCAACGGGATCACCGATAATCGTATTCACATCGATCATTTCTTTTAAATTTTCCATTGCCGTGGTCATCAGACCTTCAATCGGATGTTCTGACATGTGAAGACCTCCTAATTAGACTGAATGTTTTTCTTCAGAAATGGTGGAAAGGGGCTTTGTCTTAAACTTAGCCATACCGCCTCTCCAGTACCGAAGTATCTTGAAACCTACTAGGATAGCATTCCCTATGCGAAACTGGATAATACATGAAAATTGCGTTTGAATCACAGCATGCTGAAATGTCGGGGTCACCTCGATGACAGGCATGGATTGAAGCCGCATATACCCGCTCAAGATGCCAATGATGCTCCCTTTTAATCCCCATATGGCCCCGGTTAAGGTTCCTGTCGATGCCGCATCCCCGCTGCCAAATAGTGTCTTCCAATGGACTTGATCCAATTTGACTTTGTTAAGAAACCCCCGGATGATCCTGTGCATGGACTGAACATGAAGGACGATTTCCTTCGTATCATTTAAACTGGCAATGAAATCGTGAGGCGTGATTTTCTTTTTAGAGGCCTTCTTGTCAGAAGGGTTGCTTTCGCTCCCTTTCTTCGTTTCCTGTTCGACGACGACATTCGGACCTTCGTCATCAAGCTGCACCAGGGGAATGTCGATCGTATATTTGATCAAACCGAACCACGCCCTCAGCTTCACCTTGAAATGATCATTGTCATTTCCATGGTACAAAGAAATCGTGATCGTAAGCTTCGTAATAATAACAATGAATAATAGAAAAATAATAAGTGCCGCGATAATGATTAACATCCAGATCCACCAGCTCATAAATTCACACCCTTCAACCTCTTATTATGGCCTTTGCTGAGGAAAATAAACTTGAGGAGGTGGAAATTGCGGTGAAAAGAGGCTCTTGGGGAGTGTGCCTGATGGTGATTGCGTCTTTTTTTGATTAATTGCGTCATTTCCAGGGGGATTGCGTCATAATTTCATTAATTGCATCATTTCACAGAGTAATTGCGTATTTTACCACAAAATGGTAATTATGCACAAAACAAAAAAACAAACCCGCCCAATCAGCAGGTTTGCTTTTCTATTCTACACAGCCGGAGTAAATTCCAGCTTCTTCTTTTCCTGTACCACAGTCGTATCCGCAAACAGATCATGGATACCCTGCTTCTTATGGGTAAAGGCCACAATCACGTATAAAATAAAGACTGTCGTGGAGATGAAGCGGCCGATCAGCTCCCTGAATAGGATGGTTCCCCATGATGGTTTCGTGCCTTTCAGCTCGATGACCCGGATGCCGAATACCATTTTGCCGATGGTCTGACTGAAGTATTTCGTCATTAAGATGAAATACCCGTAGAAGACGATGCTCGTCAGAATCGAGATCGGGGCAAACATCGAACCGTCGGATAAAGAAATGTCCAATAGTTTAAAAATCGGGTTCACGATCAGTCTCGTGATGCTTCCGATGACGATCAAGTCGACAAGATAAGCCCAGAAGCGTATCCAGAATCCCGCCAGGTAAAAGCCGTCATGCGGGATGGTCCTTGAAAAGTCAGGAGAAGAAGATTGGACTTCGATATGCTCCCGTGTTTCATTATGTTCATAGCGATCACTCACTTCATTCACCTTCCTTATTCAGAATAGAGATACATCAATCGTGGAGAACTTGGGTTTGATAAAAGCTTCATCAGTGCCGCCGCTTCCATATCCTGACCCATCATTTTCTTTGCACCCATACTGAAGAATTCGGAGAAAGGATCACCCGCCGTATATTCAAATACTTGTGCATCTTTCAATTTATAATCCTTCTTCATCGCTGCAATCGTATCTTCCACATAGCCGAATTCATCAATCAGATTGACTTCCTTCGCCTGGATTCCATCGTACACACGTCCGTCGGCAATCTTCTTCACTTCCGCTTCAGACATATCACGCCCTTTGGCGATGACATCCACGAAACCTTCATACGAATTATCGATCATCGATTGAATGATCTTCCGTTCTTCATCGGTCATTTTACGGGTTGGACTCATAATGTCTTTGTACGGTCCACTTTTGATCGTGACGAAATCGACGCCGTATTTCTCAGCAAGTTCCGAGTAGTTGATGCTATGCATGATGACTCCCAGAGAACCTGTCAGCGTTTCTTTGCTGGCAAAAATCTTCGTGGCAGGAGCCGATATGTAATAGCCGCCGGATGCCGCCGTACCGCCCATCGATACATAAATCGGTTTCTTCGTTTTTTCCATAATCTCTACAAGCTTCGAATGGATCTGTGCACTTTCCACAACGCCGCCGCCTGGTGAGTTCACTTTCAAGATGATCCCTTTGACAGATTTGTCTTTTTCAACGGCATCAAGCTTATCCATAAAGAGCTCGTGGTTATAGCCCGGGCTTTCAAAAAAGGAACTTGCACCACCCGTATCCTGGATGACACCTTCCACTTCTAGGACCGCGATCCGTTTGTTTGCGTTCCCTTCATCAATGATTTCTTCGGAGAATGGGGTGTCCGTCCCTCCGAACATGTCTTCAAATGCCTGATTCACATCACCTGTCACAGCAGAGGTCGCAAAGTTGACGACTACCGAAACAAAGAATAGTGCGCCAGCGATCCCTAATGCTGTCCATCTTTTTGCATTCATCTGTATATTCCTCCCTCGTTTACCCTATCTTATGTAAGGATATGAATATCATTCTCATGTGGAAACATGATAGAATATTCACTAAGTTAGATTCTAGCAAAATTTCATGGAAATGGGAAAAATTATCTTTCCGGGAGGTACATACGATGAATAATCGACGAAATATCTATTTCTATGCTTTACACGAAGAAGGCATGCAGGCGAAGCTCGATCATTTATATGAACTTGCAACCCGCTATCATTTCAATATTGTCGAATCTCCTAAAACAGCCAATATCATCGTCAGTATCGGCGGCGACGGAACATTCCTTCAGGCCGTGCGTCAAACCGGTTTCAGACAGGACTGCCTGTACGCAGGAATTTCGACTGGGGGCACGTTGAGTATGTACTGCGACTTCCATATCGATGACACGTCCAAGATGATCGAAGCCATGACAACCGAGCAGATCGAAGTACGTAAATATCCGACCATCGAAGTGACCGTTGACAATCAGACATCCTTTCACTGCCTGAATGAATTCAGCATCCGCTCGGGCATCATCAAGACATTCGTCATGGACGTCTTCATCGACGACAAACATTTCGAGACATTCCGGGGAGACGGCATGATCTTCGCCACCCCGACGGGAAGTACTGCCTATAACAAATCCGTCAACGGGGCCATTGTCGATCCGATGCTCCCCTGCATCCAGGTGAGCGAAATGGCTACCCTCAATAACAACCGCTACCGTACACTCGGATCCTCCTTTATCGTGAGCGGACAGCGCCGCTTGGTTCTGAAGATCATCCAAGACGGAAACGATTATCCGGCGATGGGCATGGACAACGAAGCGTTAAGCATTCAACACGTGGAAACAGTCGAAGCGAAACTGAGTGATAAAATCATCAAAACGGTGAAATTGAAGGATAACTCTTTCTGGGAAAAAGTGAAAAGATCGTTTTTGTAGGGAAGATGGATTAGTTGGTACTGAAGTTGAAAGAATTTGCGGGCACTGTTCTTCCTAAATAAAACAAAAACGCTCCAGTCAAAAAAGACTGGAGCGTTTTTCATCATGCCGACAATCGGGCATCCCGTCTGCGCTTCCTGGCATACTGCACACGCGACGCGGTGAAGACCGTCAATGCGAGCCAAATGAACATAAACGATACGAGATGGGTAACAGAAAACTCTTCATGATACATAAAAATACCAAGTATCAACGTGATCGTCGGGGCGATATATTGCAGAAACCCGACCATGTACAAGGGGATCTGCTGGGCACCCTTGGAGAAAAACAATAATGGAATCGCTGTCGCTGCCCCGGCTCCCATCAGTAAGAGGTCCGTCCCTGCTGAAACGTGGAAGAGGGAAAGGGTTCCTTCTTGGTACATGTAGCCAAGGTAGATCAGGGATAATGGTGCGATGGTCATCGTTTCGAGTGTGAGGCCGATGGATGATTCGACCTGGATGAGCTTTTTGGCTAATCCGTATAGGCCGAATGAGAACGCGAGACCGATGGCGATCCAGGGGAATTCCCCGTATGAAAGAGTCAGGATCAGTACCCCGATGGCGGCTAATCCAAAGGAAATGATCTGTGCTTTCGACAGGCTTTCCTTCAGGATGAATACGCCCAGAAGTACGCTGACGAGTGGATTGATATAGTAACCAAGACTTGCTTCCACCATTTGATTCGTATTCACGGCCCATATGTAAATAAACCAGTTCGTACTGATCAGCAGTGAAGCAAGCAGCAAAGCGAATAACTGCTTCTTTTTAGTGAGAGATGTTTTCAGATAGTTGGTGAATTCCTTCCAACGCTTGCTGACGAACAAAAATAGAAGCATGAACCAGAACGACCAAAATATGCGGTTTGCGAGGATTTCATCCGCCGACACATGATTGACCCATTTCCAATAGATCGGCAGAATCCCCCATAATAAGTATGAAAACGCCGTATACAGGATCCCGGCTTGATCTTGCTTCATAAAAAACACCCCCAAAACTATTTCTATTTCCGAAATATCTCCATTATATCGGTGAACAGTTTTGGGGGCAATGATTATTTATTTTTTTTATAGACGATGGTCTCGTCAACGATGGTCATATCGACGACTTTGCCAAGTATTTGGTCCGTTTCGACGTTGAATGGATCGATATCCAAGACGGTGAAGTCTGCTGTGTACCCTTCACGGATCTCTCCTCGATCCTCTTCATGGTGACAGGCATACGCGCTCCCCTTTGTGAAGAGGGATACGGCTTCATACATCGTCAGTTTTTCTTCCGGACGATACACGGTCTTGTCGGGATCCATCGGGTTGGTCCGGGTTACGGCCGCATGGATCCCCCAAAGTGGATTGATCGGTTCGATCGGGGCATCCGAGCCGCCTGCACACGGGATGCCTTCGTCAAGAAGAGTTTTCCACGCATAGTTGTACTTCATGTTTTCTTTTCCGAGCCGTTCAACGACCCATGGGAAATCCGATGCCACGAATCTTGGTTGAATATCCAGGATGAGGGGCAGTCCTTTGATCTTCTCGATCAGTTCTTTACGGAGGATCTGGGCATGGATGAGCCGGTCCCGTCTCCCATGAAGGGTTGGTGCCTCCAAAATGCTGTCGACGACATTTTCAAATGCCTGATCCCCGATCGTATGGACGGCGATCGGCAGTTCATATTTTCTTGCCTTCTTCACAAGTTCCAGAAGCCGTTCGTTCGTATGGATGCTGACTCCCGTCGTGCTTGGATCATCGGCATACGGATAGCTTAAGAGTGCCGTCCTCCCGCCCAATGCACCATCCGCGAAAATTTTCATGGCGCCGAACTCAATGAAGTCATTTCCGCTCAGGAACTGATTGCCATCTTCCTTCCAATCTTCAATCACTTCATGATGGACGAGAAGATGTGCCCTGAATTTTCTTTTGCCTTCGTTGATGGCCTTAAGGAATGCATTGTATGTTTTCTTGAAGTTTCCGTAATAGCTCAGGTCTTCTGTATGACCGCCAACCAACCCGTGCTCCCAGCAGCTTTCGATCCCTTTGGTCAGGGCTTCGACGAGATACTCCGAGGAAATGGCAGGCAGGGCATCGACCATGAGATCCTGTGCCTTATCCTTTAATAAACCATTCAATTCGCCATTATCGTCACGTTCAATCAAGCCGCCTGCAGGATTCGGGGAGTTCTCGTCGATGCCTGCATGTTTGAAGGCAAGTGAATTCACCACCATGGCATGTCGGCAGATCCGTTTTAGAAGCACAGGATGGTTCGGAACGACTGCATCGATTTCCTGTTTGGTCAAAACCGCCGCATCACTCCATAGATTCTCATTCCAGCCTTCCCCGATGATCCATTTTCCTTCTTCGACGCCTTTGGCTTTTTCCTTGATGGCATCCAGCACTTCACGCTTGCTGTTCATACTGGAAAGATCGAGTCTCATCAGCGTCTCGCCGTGACCTATGAGATGCATGTGACTGTCGACAAACCCCGGGAACATTACCTTCTGCTCTAGATCCACTACTGAATCAATCGTGAACTTCTGCTCTAATTCATCCGTTGTGCCCAATCCTTTGATCAGGCCATTCTCTGTAAAAACCGCCTCAACATGATGTCCTTCTTGTTGCATTGTATAGATGGTGCCGTTTCTCCATAAAGTTCCCATGATGCATTGCCTTCTTTCCTAAAAGTCTATTTCTCAAATGTATCATATTATAGGAAGATTCTGAAATGATAAAAACCATAAAAAATAGAGAGCCTTGATGGCCCCCCATTCACTATCCATTTTTCACTGAACTCAATTCTTTTTGTCTCAATTCGATTCTTCTGATTTTTCCTGACGTTGTTTTCGGCAGTTCCTTCACAAATTCAATCTTACGCGGATATTTGTAAGGGGCCGTTAAGTCTTTCACATGCTGTTGAAGGGAAGGAATCAGCTCGGGATCACCCTGATCCACATCTTCACGTAAGACGACAAATGCCTTTACGATCAGTCCCCTTACTTCATCGGGGCTTCCTACGACGGCACATTCCTGAACCGATGGATGCTTCACGAGGGCATCTTCCACTTCGAAAGGTCCTATCGTATAACCTGAGCTGATGATGATATCGTCCCCGCGGCCTTCAAACCAGAAGTATCCGTCTTCATCCTTCTTCGCTTTGTCTCCGGTAATATAGTAATCTCCCCTGAACTGCATGGCCGTCCGTTCGGGATCTTTATAATAATTTTTGAACAGGGCAGGCGTTTCTACGTGAACCGCGATGTCTCCAACTTCGCCAACTTCACAAGGGTAGCCTTCATCATTGATGATTTCCACCCTGTTTCCAGGGGTCGGTTTCCCCATGGATCCCGGTTTCAGTTCCATCCCTTTCATGATTCCGACAAGGAGGGTATTCTCCGTTTGACCATAGCCGTCACGGACTTCGATCTCGAAGTGCCTCTTGAAGGCATCGATGACTTCCCTGTTAAGCGGCTCTCCAGCCGACACGGCGCTGTGCAGGTGATCGAGCTTATATGTTCCCAGGTTATCCACTTTGGCCATCAGGCGATACTCTGTAGGCGTACAGCACAGGACGTTGACATGGTTGTCCTCAAGCATCTGAAGATATTTGTTCGGTTCGAATTTCCCTTGATACACTAGACCAGTGGCACCGGAACCGAGGACAGAAAGGAACGGACTCCAGATCCACTTTTGCCAGCCCGGGCCTGCCGTTGCCCACACCGTATCTCCTTCTTCGATGCATAACCATTCACGTGCCGCCGTTTTCAGGTGAGCATATGCCCAGCCGTGGGTATGGACAACCCCCTTTGGATTTCCCGTCGTTCCAGACGTGTAGGAGAGGAAGGCCATATCGTCCCGTTTCGTATCAGCGAATGCCAGGAGTTCTGGAACGGATTTCATCTCTTCTTCAATGGCAATCCAGCCGTCCTGCTTGTCACCTACGACGAACTTCTTGAGATTCTCCATGCCCCTTACGTTTTCAAACTGCTCGACGAATGGAGAATACGCTACAATCCCTTTTACATCCCCATGATCGATCCGGTACTCGAGATCCTTCGTGCGCAGCATCTCAGAGCTTGGAATCACGACAAGCCCGGATTTCAGTGCTGCAAGATAAACAGCATATGCCTCAATTAAGCGGGGAACCATGACAAGGATGACGTCACCCTTTTCAAGTCCCTTCCCAGAGAAAACGTTTCCAATTTTATTTACATTTTTCAATAATTGTTTGTATGTAATGTCTTCTTTTTTACCTTCTTCATTTTCCCACTTGATGGCAAGCTTCTCTCCATCACTTGCAAACTTCTCTACTTCTTCCACCAAATTGTACTTTTCCGGTGCGATCAATTCTTCCCTCTTCACTTATGACTCCCCCTTGTTTGTCGATTCTTCTCTATTATACAAAATAATTTAAATTTTTTAAATTATTTGGTTATATCCTATCAACGTCAATATGTGAGGTTATTCGACAAACACTACTAAATACGATCAATCCTATAAAATAATTTTTAGGATCACTTGTTACACCGCTATTGATTTCCGTGCAAGACTTCGCTTTCCTCGGGGCGGAAGGCAAGCCTCCTCGTCGCTTACGCTCCTGCGGGGTCTTACCTATTCCGCTTTTCCCGCAGGAGTCTTCGTCTTGCACTCCAATCAATAGCTAGAAACTGCAAAAAATACTTTATTTTTGTTTTTAAAAAGAACGTGTTTATCCGGATTTTAGAACATAATTCAAATATAGATATTACCTGGATAAGGTTTATTGATTTATAATCCGCCTACACCTGAAAAGAAGATTACAAAATTTTTAGTTAATTTACACAGAGTATCATTTTCAAATGCTCTGTTACTGGAGCCATTACTATAGGGGGACAGCCAGACTTAAATGGAATAAAAATAAAAAAAGAAGTGCTAGTTGCAATATATAATCACTCTTATCCACTAGAACCTGATTGCGAATGAATTTAAGAATAAGCTTTGAAAGTTGATTGAAGCGGAAGGTGCTCAACTCCTGCGGAAAATGCTGGACAGTACGAAAAGCGGAGGCGGCTCGCCCAGACCCGACAAGCATAAGATGAATGGGCCGAGAAGGCGTTTATTTTGCCTTCTTGGACCATTTAGCTTATGACCTCGAGGGGCTTGCCGCCGTAGCTAGACAGGTGAGCCCCCGCAGGGCTTTAGCCCGAGGAGGCTCACCGCCAGCACCGCGGAAAGCGAGCACCTGCAGCGGAAATCAACCAGCACTCGCTTCTTGAATTTCGAAAAACAGCCTACTTTTTTATACAAATAGAAAAGGAGCGGGGAATCCCGCTCCTTGTAGCCATTGTATTTAATTATTTTGAGTATCCGCCACCGATTTGTTGTTCAGCCATTTGAACTAAACGTTTAGTGATTTCACCACCTACAGAACCGTTAGCGCGTGCTGTTGCATCTGGACCAAGTTGAACTCCGAATTCAGAAGCGATTTCGTATTTCATTTGGTCGATTGCTTGTTGAGCTCCTGGAGCTACTAATTGATTTGAACTGTTGTTTGCCATGTGTTTTCACCTCCTTGTTGAATATAGATTGTGTCAAAACACATGGCTTCATACAGTTATTTTATTTGGTAAATTATCCTAAATTTTTAAAGTAATTCGTCAAATGTTTTTTCTACATTTGATCCTGTAGAACCGTCAATTGTCATCGTTTCTGTACCATCCACCGCTTCTTTAAGGAGGATTTCGAAATCAACGAAGCTTTCATAGTACTCCACTTTTTCTTTTTTAGGTCTTGTTTTCGGTGCAGGCGGTGTGAATATCGTACAGCAATCTTCGTAAGGTAGAATCGAAATGTCATGGGTATCGATCTTCTGGGCGATGTCGATGATTTCAAGCTTGTCCATGGCGATGAGAGGTCTTAACACCGGTGTGTTCGTCACGTCGTTTATCGCCTGCATGCTTTCTAACGTCTGACTCGCCACCTGGCCGAGGCTTTCCCCGGTTATGAGTGCCAGTCCTTCGTTCTTCTCACGGATTTGATCCGCGATCCTGAGCATCATCCGTCGTGTTGACGTCATCGTATAATTTTCAGGAACCTGATCATGGATCGTTTGCTGCACTTTCGTAAATGGGACAATGTGAAGCTTCACTTTTCCGCTGAAGGCAGAGAGCTTTTTTGAAAGGTCGATTACCTTTTGCTTCGCCCGTTCACTTGTAAACGGAGGGCTGTGAAAGTGGACGGCTTCGATCTCCACCCCTCTTTTCATCGTCAGATATCCGGCGACGGGACTGTCGATTCCGCCTGAAAGCATGAGCATCGCCTTCCCGCTCGCCCCGACCGGCATCCCGGTGGACCCTTGATAAATTTCAGAAGAAAGATATACGCCTTCTTTTCTTACTTCCACATTCAGTTGAATATCGGGATTCTTTACATCGACCTTTAATCCGTCCAAATTACGGAGGATATAGGACCCTACTTCATAATTTAATTCATTCGTGTCGAGTTCAAACTTTTTATCCGCTCTTCTGGCAGCCACTTTAAAGGTTTTGCCAGGGGAAAAGCTCTTTTCGACGAGAGCAAGTCCGGCTTTCATGATGTCCTCCATATTTTGAGGGACTTTGACGACAGGACTGAATGATTGGATCCCGAAGATTTTTTCAAGTCTCGGGATGATTTCCTCTGCGTTTTCGTCTCCCAATTGGATGTGGAGGCGATCCCGGCTCGCCGCAACGGAAATCGTCGTGAAATCCTTCAGCGTGTGCAGGATATTTTCACGGAGCTTGGCTGTGAACATCTTTCGGTTTCTTCCTTTGGTAGAAATTTCACCGTATCGTACGAGTATGCGATTATATTTCATCTTGATCTCCTCATTGTATGTTGTAAGATTTCGATTTCTTTTTTTAGTAGTTCAATGAATTCTTTGCATTCTTTCATCGTGTTATGGAATGATAGGCTGATCCGGATCGAATTGCCAGCAAGGTTGTCCGCTACACCCATGGATAAGAGGGTCTGACTGGGCTTGCTTTGCTTGGATGAACAAGCGCTTGTCGTCGATACGTACACTTCATGCCGATCGAGGGCGTGTATGAGTACTTCCCCTCTAAAATCCGCCACTGAAAAATTCAGGATATGCGGGGCATGATTCCGTACCGGTGTGTGAACCGTCACACCTTGGATTTTCTCCAACTCTCCCCTCAGGAATTGTTGGTTTTCTTCCATTATAACCAACTTCTGTTCGCTTTCTTCCATATGCATTCGGAGTGCCTTCGCGAAGGATACGATTCCGCCGGTGTTTTCCGTGCCGCTTCGCAGGTTCCCCTCCTGCTCGCCACCTGACAGGATAGGCGAAATCTCAAGTCCGTCCCTCACATATAGCATGCCGGTTCCTTTGATTCCATGAATTTTATGGGCGGACAGGCTGCATAAATCGATGAGCTTTTCGTCGAGAATAAGGGGGACCTTCCCGCAGGCCTGTACAGCATCGACATGAAAGATGATTCTTGGATAATCTTTCAGGATCTCAGCGATTTCCCTGATGGGCTGGATGCTCCCGATCTCATTATTCACCTGCATCACCGAAACAAGGATTGTGTCATCCTGAATCGCCTCTTTCAATTCTGAGGGACGGACCTTGCCTTCTGCATCCACGTCGAGGTACGTAGCTGTGTAACCAAACGATTCTAACTGCTTAAAGGCATTGATGACGGAAGGATGCTCAACTTTAGTCGTAATGATGTGCTTCCCTCTGTTACCGTATTGCAGAGCGGTTCCTTTTATCGCCAGATTATTTGATTCAGTCCCGCCAGAGGTAAAGAATACCTCTTTTGTCTTTATCCTTAATAGAGAAGCGATCTGCTCCCTGGATTGTTGAACTAATTTCTCCACCTGGCCACCGAACGAATGGATGGACGATGGATTGGCATAATAGCTTTCATTTACTTTCAGGAATGTGTCCAGCACTTCCTTATATGGCTTGGTTGTTGCACTATTATCAAAATAGATCAAAGTTTACACCTTCTTTTACATGACGCTTTTATACTCAATCATTAATCTTACCATAAATCCTGCCCATCCCAAATGAAATTCATTTTGGTGTGAGAATAAATTATAGTAAAAAAGCGATTTAGAAAATCATTCACAAATATTTTTTCATTTTCCAAAAATTATTATTGAAAACTGACAGAATTTTTGCGAGAATCTAAAAGGTAACAGAAACCAAAGTTATTTAAATATACTAAATTGTAAGACTATTTAGTTTTTCGACATTTTTCTACAAACTTATGATAAGATATTTTCTGCTTATGATAACGATTACAAACGGAGGGATATATATGAACGAGAAAGCGCTATCATTCAGTCAAATCTTGACGATTGGATTAATGCTCTTCGCTCTTTTTCTTGGAGCAGGAAATATGATTTTCCCGCCATTCCTGGGGCAGCAGGCCGGAGAACATGTCTGGACCGGTATCGTCGGCTTTCTTATTACAGGAGTGGGACTTCCTTTACTGGGTGTCATCGCCATTGCGAAATCCGGAGGGGATCTTCAGACACTTGCAAACCGGGTACATCCATTATTCGGACTAATCTTTACGATTGTGATGTATCTGGCTATCGGGCCCTTCTTCGGAATACCACGGACCGGAACCGTCGCCTATGAAATCGGGGTCATCCCATTTTTACCTGAAGAAACAGCGAAATATGGAGTTCCTCTACTGATTTATACGATTATCTTCTTTGGGTTGACGGCGTGGCTTGCGATGAATCCGTCAAAGCTTGTGGACCGGATCGGGAAGATATTGACACCTTCCCTTATCGTAATCCTTACGATCTTAGTGGTCAAAAGTATCATCAGTCCAATGGGAGAATTCGGTTCTCCGCATGAAGCCTATCAGGATGGGCCATTATTCAAGGGATTCATTGAAGGATACCTGACAATGGATACGATCGCTGCTTTAGTGTTCGGGATTGTCGTCATCAATTCCATTAAAGACCGCGGTATCACCAGTAAGGCCAGCCTGACCCGCATTACGATCATTGCCGGATTCATTGCGGCAGCAGGACTTGCACTTGTGTACTTATCTTTAAGCTATATCGGTGCAAGCAGCACGGATTCCATCGGCGTGCAGGCAAATGGTGGAGCGATCCTTTCAGCCGCTGCGAGCCATTTATTCGGTTCAATGGGGACAATCATCCTCGGACTTGCGATTACGTTTGCGTGCATTACGACATCAGTCGGACTTGTGTCGGCATGCTCACAATTTTTCGCAAAGATTCTGCCGGTATCCTATCCTAAATTGGTGATCATCATTTCTCTATTCAGCATGATCATCGCCAATATCGGATTGACCCAGTTGATCGCAGTATCTTTACCTGTTCTAATATTCATTTATCCATTGGCGATTGTACTGATTCTTCTATCATTCATGCATAATGGATTTAACGGTTACTCCCTTGTCTATGTAGGGGCATTGATTCCAACGGGTCTCATCAGTTTGATCGATGGTATCAAGACAGCCGGCGTTGACGTGACGGCCGTCAGCCAATCACTTGAATTCCTTCCATTTTATACTCAAGGAATCGGCTGGCTCCTCCCGGCTATGATCGGTGCCATCATCGGGTTCGTCATTGCCTTATTCGCAGGACAAACCAAACGGACGATCGAAGCGAATTGAAGCCATCCCATGAAAAAAGGACTGATGCAGATTAAAACCTCTACATCAGTCCTTTTTATTATGATCTTTCTTCAAGATCCATCATTTTTTCGATTTTCTTCAGTGCGCCCGGCTCCACCTTCTCGATGGTTGTGGCCGCTTCTTCCAACGCTCTGCGGTAATCATATTGACGGAAGGCTTCTTCAGCCGTCTGAAGACCTTCCCGTACCGTGCTGTATTTGCTGCGGTAGCGATTTCCATATTGAATGATCTTCTCGGATAAGAGAACATTCTCGATCAGGTCTCCCGTTTTCGTATAGAAATGGTCGACCGTATCCTCAGCATCCAATAATGTTTCCTGGATGAACTTCATGTTTAAAGGCTTTTCCGTTAAGCTCGCATTCACTTGTTCAATCTTTCGGTGGACTTCATCAAGAAGATCCTTGTAACCAGGGGGTAATCCCGGTACATTGCTTTTTGAAATCATCCGGCTTGCTTCAGCCACCTTTTTCTTAAGCTCCTGGATTTTTTCCCTTGTAGCCAATTCATCTTTACGAAGGTTCTGCAGATAGACGGAGAACTCACTTTGCTGGTGATTCAGTTCTTCCAGTCCACTTCTGATTTCTTTCAACTCATCACTTAAATTCGAGAAAGCCGTCGCACTGGTTTCTTCCTTGTGCATCAGCATTTCATGTCGTTTTGAAAGCTGGATGATCTTCTTATCAATCTCGCTCGGAGTACTAAGATCCGCATCATGAAGATGGTAGCCTTGTTTCACGATACTTACTTCCGACTGAATGTCATCATTATCTTCCTTTGCTTTGATGAGCCCTTCCGTCGTTTGATCTCTATACTGCTCTACAAAATGTTTGGCATGAACTTCTTTTTCCAATAAATCGTAAAGGTTCTCGACCTTCACTTTTATTTCCTGTATGCCTTCTTCCACTTCCTCGACCTTTAGCTCCTCAAGATTTTTATTAAAGTGTTGCAGGGTTTCCTTCAATGAGGCCACTTCTTTGTCCACTTCAATATGATCAAGGGTGTATCCCTGCCCCTTCATCTCGACATATCCTGCCTCAAGCTCGGACAATTGGGAGGGCAATACGTTTTCAAAATCGGCGATCAGTTTCGGCACCGTTTCCATCTTATAGGCAATATCTTTCATTTCCTCTGCAAGACTAAGCACGATCTCCCTTGCATCCAGATAATTCCCCTGCTCCGTGAGCTCATTGAACTGTTTGATTTGTTCAGAAAGCTTATCAAGGACCGCTTCTATGTGCTTTGCCGTTTGACCGTATGTATGGCGATAGGCGAGCAATTGTTTCTTACTGTTTCGGAATTCTTCTTGAAGAGCCAGGATTTCTTCGCGGTTCTTCTCTTCACTGCCGACCAGTTCATTTAATTCGCTCAGAATCTGTTCGATCTTCTTTTCAGTTTCGGTGAGAACCTGATCGATTCTGGATAGGACAGCTTTCGTTTTATTAAAGCGAAATTTATCGGTGTACTCTTCTGCATCGAATAGTAGTTCTTCAACATCAGGAAGCTGCACCGCAACAATCTCATCCCATCCCTGTCTCCAGCCGTCAAACAATTCTTCCGTCTGACCTGTCATATTCAGTTGCTTCACCCTGGAAAGTTCGTCTGAAACCGGTTTGTTCATGATATCGATTTTCCAGGCTTCATACCGATCGATTTCGGCGTAATATTTCTTTCTAGAGATAAATCCGATTAGGAATACGATTAAGATAAGTATTATTCCAGCGATGACGTATTGCATCTTAAGCCCCCTGTTCAACTATTCAGTAGACATCTATATGAATGTGAATGTTTCATTAATAATTTGTCATTGCTATAATGATACCATGTTAACGACATTTTTTGACTATTAATTTCTGATTTTTTAGTGATAAAAGTCAATTTTAGCAAATTTGAGGGGAAATGGGTATGATTATTGGGTTTGGTGCTGATTTGGCTAGTTGTTTTGAACCGTTTGGATGAGTGACTGCTGGTTGATTTCCGCTGCAGGTGCTCGCTTTCCGCGGGGCTGGCGGTGAGCCTCCTCGGCGGCAAGCGGTGTCCTACCCTTGTCCAGCTCCGGCGGCTAGCCCCTCGAGGTCATAAGCTAAATGGTCCAAGAAGGCAAAAAGCGCCTTCTTAGGCCCATTCATCTTATGCTTGTCGGGGCTGATCAAGCCGCCTCCGCTTTTCGTTGTTTCCCGCAGGAGTCGAGCACCTTCCGCTTCAATCAACTTATTTAGTTTCAATTCATTTTTCTAATCGGGGGTAATCTATTCCCATAGCGCTTATTTCCCTATCAAATTTGCAAGATCTCTATCATATTCAATCAAACAGCACAAATGATTATTTTAACAAGGGTGTGAAGTCTGATGATTAAGGTCGATGGGCATGTGCATACGCCTTTTTGTCCGCATGGCAGTGGGGATTCTTTTGAGATGTATGTGGAGAGGGCGATTTCTTTAAATTATAGTGCGATAACGTTTACGGAGCATGCTCCGCTGCCGGTCGGGTTCAGGGATACGACGCCTGATCAGGACAGTGGAATGGATCCTTCTCGGATTAAAGACTATTTTGATACACTTGACAGCTTGAAGGAGAAATATAAGGACAAGATCACGATCCGATCCGGACTTGAGGTTGATTATATTGAAGGGTTTGAGAAAGAGACGGAAGACTTCCTTTCGACCTACGGGCCGCGGATGGATGACAGCATTCTTTCTGTTCATTTTTTACAGCACCGTGGCAAGTGGGATTGTCTTGATTTCAGCCCCGATGTGTTCGAATCCATGATGAGTTATTATGGGTCGGTTGATGAGATCTATAAGTGGTATTATAAGACGGTACTTCAATCGATCCGGGCAGACCTGGGCTCCCATAAGCCGAAACGTATCGGTCACATCACTCTTGTAAAGAAATTTCAGCAGCTGTTTCCTGCTTCCCAGTCGTTTTCGGATGATCTTTCCCTCATCCTTCAGGAAATGGCCGCAAGGGATTTGGAGCTTGACTATAACGGGGCCGGATTCGTGAAACCGTATTGCGGGGAATCCTATCCACCGCCGTATATCATCAAACAGGCGCGCGCGTTGGGAATCAAAATCGTCTATGGATCTGATGCCCATACGGCTGACGGACTGGATCAGGGAAGAGCCTTGATGAAATAAAAGGAAAGACCTCTTCTTCAATCGGAGAAGAGGTCTTTCTTTCAGATGATCAGCTCTTTTTTCAGGACCTCTTTCGCTTCTGAAACGAGTAAGAGATCGATCCACTGATCAATGTTTTTATAATATTGATCAATGAAGTAGTATTCTTGAGGGAACATCTGCCACACTTCCCTTAATTGCTGACTGTGAAGGAACGGCATCGTCAGCATGGACTTGAGCTGGATGACGAGGAAGCTGACGGGCTGTTTTTTCAAGGCGTGGTCCCTCATCCCCTGTTCGAATAACCGTTTCATATAATGCCTTTCTTTCATTAAATAAGAGGAAATGATTTCCCGGACCACCTGGGAATCGATGGATACTTCCCTCCAGATGAATCGGGATAATTGATGATTATCGCTCTGGAATTTCAATATTTTATAGACTGCCCGCTTCAAGCATAGGTCGGCACTGACATAATTCAACGCCTCCACCTCTTCCTGAAGAAAACGCAGGTACGGTTCAAAGAAATGGGTGAAGCACGCTTCCAATACTCCCTGCTTGCCTTTGAAGTAATAGGAGATCGTTGCTGGATTCACACCCGCCCGCTTTGCAATATCCCTGACGGACGTCCCATCGAACCCATGATCATAAAACAGGTAGACAGCCGCTTTGAAAATGCACTCTTTCGTCGACTTGGAAGTATCAAGTTTTTTCATATTTCCCCTTCTTTCCTGTATATTAGGCGAATGAAAAAAACAGTGGCGAGGATCAATTTATAAAAACTTCTCAGAAAAAAACGAAATCATTGAAGGTTATAAAGAAATATGCTAAAAATGGTTCAATAGATGTTTCTATTATAGTTTGTTTACTCAAAGAATTCGTGTTTTACGATGGATTTCCTTTAAGTATTTCTCGACAGTATTTGTTGCAAGGAAGCCTTATGGGATCATCCAAACATGAAATAACGCATATTATGTAGAATTGGGGGAGTTGTTGATGTTTCAAGTAGAAAAATATCAAGGTACAAAGGAACAGGGCTTTGGTCTTGTCACGAAACAATTGAAGGCTTTATTGGAAGGTGAACAGAATCAGATTGCGAATTTAAGCAATGCTTCCGCCTTACTGAACCAATTCCTGGACCGCATCAACTGGGTTGGCTTTTATTTAGTTGAAGAAGAAAGCAATCAATTGGTACTCGGACCTTTTCAGGGACTGCCTGCATGTGTAAGGATTCCTATAGGAAGAGGTGTTTGCGGTACGGCTGCAAGTGATCAGAAGACGCTGCGGATCGAAGATGTCCATCAATTCCCTGGCCACATCGCTTGTGACGCTGCCTCCCAATCCGAAATCGTCATCCCTCTTGTCAAAGACGGTAAACTGATCGGAGTTCTCGACATCGACAGCCCTGAAAAAGGAAGATTTGATGAAGAAGACCAGAAGTATTTGGAAATCTTTACAGATGAGCTTTTAAGACATCTATAATACTGTATAATGGGGATAAAGCCCTGCCGGGAATACGACATTTCCGACAGGGTGTTTTTTTGTATTGGAATAAATTCGGTTACTTGTTAAAAAGTTCACGTTTCCCCGCCCTTATTATAGGGAAAAGAGTAACATACTTGAGAACTTTACACAGAGATATCCCATACAATATCCAGAATGGAGTATAGGTAAAAAGAGGTGTAATATGAGCGCTAAGAAAAAAGACTTACCCTATTTATTATGTTTGCTGGTGATGCCGGCATTAGGTTATTTATATACACTATTGAATACGGATGCCCGGGAAGCGGTCGTCCTATCAACGACCATTGATGAATGGATCCCATTCGTGCCGGTTTTCATTGTGCCGTATATATTATGGTACGCCTTTATTTTAGGATACCTTTTTTACTTTTGGTATAAGGATGTCCAGACATTTCTGAAAACTCTCGGTATCATTGTGATTGGTGAGCTGATTTGTTTCGTTATCTACTTTTATTTCCAGACCACGGTACCACGCCCGGATGTGGCGGGTGACGGATTGTTTGCCGACCTTGTCCGGATGATCTACAATCATGATCAGCCTTATAATGCGTTTCCGAGCATCCATGTTTTAACGACTTTTGCCGTAATCCTCGGAATTTTCAATATTAAGGATAAGCATTTATTCCACATTATTTTTGTACCGGTGATGGGATCACTGATCATCCTTTCAACCCTTTTTGTGAAACAGCATTATGTCCTCGATGTGACCAGCTCGATTTTTTTATCGGTATTCCTTTATGGCATTATGTTCGAGCTTTATGGAGTCAGTACAAAGAAATCAAAGCAAACCTATCTGGAAGAATAGTAGACAAAAACAGGAAGGAACCGCTAACCGGGTTCCATCCTGTTTTTCTTCCTTTGTAAAGTAGCAAAGCCTATTCGACCTTGATATAAAATTCTTCCACATACGGATTCTCTGGCTGATCGACCTTTTCAAATACGGGATTCATAATGACCGGCATGGTTCTACCATTAAACTCCACGGCATCAATAATCCCACTTACATTCACCCACGTATCAGGTTCCAAATTTGACATATCCTTATCCTGAACCAATAAACCGTAAACGGACGCATCTGCCACACAACAAGAAACAGCATACCTTGATATGACGGCCTGATTTGCTTCGAATCCTTCATCTTTATAAATGAATCCTGTCAGTTGAACTTCTTTTCCTACATATTGATCGAGCTTCTCATCTACTATACTGAGCGTTTGAACATACTGTTCATCCCGTACGATGATTTTCTCTTTACTATTGACGATGTCTTTGAGCTTGTCGAAGTCTTTCTCAACCGGAAAGTCTTTAAATGAATCCAGCGTCGGCTGCAAACCTTGCTTGGAATCTTGCTTTGGCTCTCCGGTATTTTCCGATTGGTCGCCAATCGCCGGTGGAGTGGAAAACATCGTATTCCCGATTTTTACGCCTCTTTTTGCCGCGGCGGCACTGTCCAGCACATTATCGGGCAGGAGGAAACCAAGAACGACGGGGAAGACAAACAGTGTGTATATCATGAAGGATTTCATTGCCCCCCTCGGCAGCTCATGACCTTCACAATCACAAGAATGACTTCTTGTATTAGAGGATGTTCCACGAATGACCTGAATGGCCCCCAGTAAAAGAAACACTCCTAATGCAAAATACAAATACCCATTCATTTTCGGGGCAATTAAGTATTGAAGATTGAAGGTTAAAAACAGTTTAAGCAAGAGTAATGCATAACCTAGTAAGATAATTCCCCTTATATAGGTATGAAATCGAACAGATGAATTCACTTAATGTTCCCTCCCTATCACCCAAATTGAGAAATCACTACGCAAGCGTAAACGGTCACAGTCACAACCCCTATAAATAATAGAACAAACCGTTTTTTAAAATAGGCAAGCATCAATAAAGTATTTTTGAAGTCGATCATCGGACCGTACACAAGAAATGCGAGCAGGGACGTCGTTGAAAACAGATTACCGAATGAAGAAGCAACGAAGGCGTCTGCTTCGGAACACAGGGACATGATGTAAGCAAACCCCATCATGACTCCAGGTCCGGCCCAATCGTTCGAGCCTAATGCCACAATGGCTTCACGATCAATATACGTTTGAAACACGGCTGCCAATAAGGCACCGATGATTAAGAATTTCCCCATATCAAAAAATTCATCACTGGCATGGACAAGTGTTTGCATCAATTTATTGCTTGAATGGTCGTGTTCATGGTCATGATGGTGCTCGTGATCATGACTTTTTTGTTTTAGAGGATTCTGCTTTCCGAACAGCTTGTACAATAATGCACCAATGATCAGTGCTGCGATGAACGCTAGCCCCATTCTCCCTATGACAACGGTAAGATTATTTTGGAACGCATAGTAGGTTGAAATTAGGACGATTGGATTCAAAATCGGAGCTGTCACCATTATGACGATAGCGAGATGTGTCGGCATCCCTTTCTTGATTAATCTTCTGGCAACCGGAACAATCGCACACTCACAAACCGGAAGCAGGGCACCTACAAATACGGCAGGTAAAAGGGCAAGATAGGGGTACCGCTTTGGAACCAGCCTTTGCAATAATCTCTCAGAAACAAATACCTGAATGAGTGCAGAAGCAAACACACCAATTAAGATAAACGGAATGGCCTCTAATAGGATGCTTAAGAATATCGTGATGACATTGACCAGAGAACCGCTGAAAAATTCATCCGGTTCAAACCCTTTTATAAATTCACCGGTTAAAAATAAACCAATGATCAAAACAAAAAGGAAAAAACCGGTCAGGTCCTGTCCTACCTTTTTTAATTCTTTCAAAGACCATAGAACTCCTCTCTCAACAAACCGTAATTATTACGTTTTATATCATATACTACAGCTATTCTTTCTAGATCTACTTTATGACACAACAATTAATGTATTGTCCTAAAGTCCATACATTTTTATGTAGCTGAAGAAGGAATCATTCCTCAGACCTTTTTAATTTTCTTTATCTCAAATAGAATGAATAAGCGATAACCGGTTACGTGAATATCTTTTTATCTTCTACTATAAATCCAGGAATCGGGTCTTTGAATGCATTCCAATCCTCTGACATTTCCCTCTCTGTTAATAAACAACGGTCTAATGACTGCTCTATTTCCTCCTTGTTCATCTCCAGACCGATAAAAACGATCTCGTTCATTCGATCTCCATAAACCGGATCCCATTTTCCCCTCAATTCCACTTCTTCAGCAAGAATTTCCTTTCTTTCATGTTCAGGGTACGCTGCCACCCACTCCCCTGCTCCCTGGATGATAATCGATGGGCCAGCCTGGGATAATAGTCCTGTCATGTCATTACGTGTCGGCAGCCAGAAAAAGCCTTTTGCCCTCACAATATCAACAGGCCATGCCTCCATCCACTTCATGAAACGTTCAGGGTGAAATGGTTTCTTTCGACGGTACACAAAGGAAGAGATTCCATACTCCTCGGTTTCAGGAGTGTGTTCTTCCTGTAATTCTTTTATCCAACCGGCTGCCTGGCTTGCTTTTTCAAAATCGAACAGTTTCGTATCCAGTACTTGATTCAACGGGATGTTGGAGTGAGTAGCAGCAATGATTTTTGCACCCGGGTTCAACTTCTGAAGAATAGCTTTTAATTCGATGACATCCACGTCTTCCACTAAATCGATTTTATTTAACACAATCACATTGGCAAATTCAATTTGATCGATCAGTAAATCCACCACTTCCCTTGTGTCTGCTTCATCACTTGCCTGCTTCCGGTCGAGCAATGTTTCTCCACTGGCGAAGTCGTGCCAGAAACGATTGGCATCTACAACCGTAACCATCGTATCCAGCCTTGTTTTACTCGTAAGGTCAATATCCATTTCTACATCCAGATACGTGAAGGTTTGGGCGACCGGAATAGGTTCAGAAATCCCGGTGGACTCAATGACGATATAATCGATATCCCCCTGATCGACCAGGCGCTGAACTTCTATCATGAGATCTTCCCTTAACGTGCAGCAAATGCAGCCGTTTTGAAGTTCCACCAATTTCTCTTCTGTTCTGGTAAAACCACCACTCTTGACGAGGGCAGCATCGATATTCACTTCACTCATGTCATTCACAATAACTGCAATTTTCCTATTCACCCGATTGTTTAAAATATGATTTAACAACGTCGTCTTTCCAGACCCTAAATAGCCGCTTAATACTGTTACTGGTACTTTCATGATTCACAATCCTTTCTCTCTTAAATCAAAATCATTACGATTTAAACTGTGGAGAAATGCTTTCCTTGGTACGGAAAATGTAACTCCTGTACATAATTGAATCCTCCCTACCAATGATCATTCAAATAAAATAACACTACCCTCTTCAAAACGTAACGATTTCGTTTTATAAACTATAAACGTATTTAACCACACAAATGATCGGTGTGCAACGAAAATTATAATACAAATCGAAATTATTCTTATTTACAAATCGTAATGATTACGATAAAGTATTGATTGAAATCTTTTAAAAAGGAGGTCACGATGAAAAAACACCTATTCATTTCAATTATTTTTATTTTATCCATGTTTCTTTCTGCCTGTAATCAGGCTAATAAAACCACAGGAAATAACGGCAGTCAATCTGAAGAGGGAGAGTCAATAAGCATCATGACTTCCCTTTATCCTCTTCAGTATTTTGCCGAACGAATCGGAGGAGCTCTGGTCAAGGTAGAAGCCCTGCTCCCACCTGGTTCTGACGCCCATACCTTTGAACCGACATCTAAAGATATGATTAGCATCGCAGAATCAGATCTATTTATTTATAACGGACTTGGGATGGAGTCTTATGCTGAAAAAATCACTCATTCTCTAAAAAATGAGGATACCATAATGGTAGAAGCAACGAAGGGAGTCGATGTCATCGCAAGCTCTCATGGTCACTCTGAAGAAGGAGAACAGGAAGAGGATGGTGCCGGTCATGAAGAGGAGCACCATCACGGGGATTATGATCCTCACGTTTGGCTAGATCCAAACCGTGCCATTGGGTTGGCTGAAAATATCCGTAACGCTCTCATTGATCTTCAACCTGAACATAAAGATACATTCAACCAGAACTTCGATGAACTAAAAAAAGATTTAGAGAGTATTGATACTGAATTTACATCATTGGCTCAACAAAGTGACCATCCAGAGATCCTTGTTTCCCATGCTGCCTACGGTTATTGGGAGGACGCCTATGGAATTGAACAATTAGCTGTTGCCGGACTCTCTCCTACCGATGAGCCTTCCCAGAAAGAATTGAAGGAAATCATCGAAACCGCCAAAGAGCATTCTATTCATTATGTCATTTTCGAACAAAACGTCACTACACGGGTTGCTGAGATCATCCGGAAAGAAATCAATGCAAAGCCTTTGAAAGTTCATAACCTTTCTGTATTGACAGAATCGGACATTGAAAACAATGAAAACTATCTTTCATTGATGAAGAAAAACATCAAGACTCTCGAGCAAGCAATGAATGATTGATAATACCCTCTTAACAAACAAGCGCGTGCCATGATGTATGGCACGCGCTTGTTTACTGTATGAAACTATGCTCCACACACGCATGAAGGTTACTTCGCCTTCTCCAGCGCCTGTGATAAGTCACTCCAAATATCCTCCGGTGCTTCAAGCCCTACAGAAAGCCTCAGAAGTGAATCGTTGATCCCCATGCTCTTTCTAGATTCTTCAGGTACGACGGCGTGAGTCATGGTAGCAGGATGCTGGATCAATGTTTCAGCATCGCCAAGACTGACAGCGATCTTGATCATTTCGAGATCATCCATGAATTTCTGCGCTTCTTCCTTGGACCCTTTCAGTGTGAAGGAAATCATTCCGCCCGGTTTTTTCATCTGCTTCTTCATGACCCCGTGCTGAGGGTGAGTGGTATGTCCGGGATAGATGACCGTTTCCACGTTGGGATGCCCGGCTAATAGATCGGCAATCTTTTCAGCACTGTCACAGTGACGGTCCATCCGTACAGCCAGTGTCTTCAACCCTCTCAGCAATAACCATGCATCAAATGGGGAAATGATTCCTCCGATATCCTTTTGAGTCGTCATGCGGATCTCGGCCATCTTTTCCTGTGTACCGACGACGATGCCGGCAACGACATCTCCATGTCCGCCAATATATTTCGTTGCGCTGTGGATGACAATATCGCACCCAAGCTCTAATGGACGTTGTAAATACGGTGAACAGAATGTATTGTCCACCACGACAGGAATCCCTTTTTCACTGGCCACCTTCACGACAAGTTCCAGATCAATGAGCTGCATAGTGGGATTGATTGGGGTTTCTACATAGATACAGCTGGTGTTTCCCGTGATTTTCCCGCGAATCTCCTCTTCAGAATCCATGGAAGAAAAATCATGTCCAATCGCAAATTTCTCCTGGAGGAGCTCAAGGAGACCGAACGTACAGCCATACACCCCTTGGGAGCACAGGATATGATCTCCTGATTTCGTTAACGAGAATAACACCGCACTTACTGCCGCCATTCCGGAACCGAATGCAAGGGCTGCTTCTCCCCCCTCCAAAGACGCCATTCGTTCTTCCAGGATTGCTACTGTCGGATTTCCCAGTCTTGAATATATATATCCTTCTTCTTCACCTGCAAATCGATTTTCCCCTTGTTTCGCATTTGCAAAGGTATAGGTTGAAGTTTGGTATAATGGAGGTGCTAAACTATCAAAATGCTGAGACGATTGATATCCCTCGTGAATCACTCTTGTTTCAAAACGTTTCTCTTCTTTCATGCAGTATTCCTCCCAGTATTCCCTTTAAGTCTAAGTAACTACTATTCTAGAATATGATAATCCGGATGAAAAAGAAAGCGTTTACACTAAAGTGGTAAAGGGAGTATGTTAAAAGCTGTTTCTTAATCTTTGTTTCCATACAAAGTGACGCGTTGGTTGATTTCCGCTGCAGGTGCTCGCTTTCGCGGGGCTGGCGGTGAGCCTCCTCGGCTTCGCCCGCGGGGTCTCACCTGTCTAGCTACGGCGGCAAGCCCCTCGAGGTCATAAGCTAAATAGTCCAAGAAGGCAAAAAACGCCTTCTCGGCCCATTCATCTTATGCTTGTCGGGGCTGGGCGAGCCGCCTCCGCTTTTCGTACTGTCCAGCGTTTCCCGCAGTAGTCTTAGCACCTTCCGCTCCAATCAACTTACAAGCGTGTGTTATGCATAATTAGTAAAGTTAAATCCCCAACTTTTCCCACAATGAAGCTTTCCTATCAACATCTTCAAGTTCTACCGCTTCATATCAGATTCTGAAAAATTCATTCAAAATAAAAAAACAGGAAGAACCACTGTGGGCTCATCCTGTTGATTTTGTATTTTTCACTGACAATCCTTCACGACCTGGTTCTTCCCATTGTTCTTGGCTAGGTAAAGCGCTTCGTCGGCTTTTTTGACTAGTTCTTTGACGGATTTGGGACAGTGGTCATCGTCCGCTCTCCATATGGATAGTCCGCAGGAAAGGGTGACGGAAGGGTCGGTTTTCAATGGGACGTCCTTGATGATGCGTTCTGCGATTTCCATTCCTTCTTTGCGACCGAGGGACGGCAGGTAGACGGCCAGTTCTTCCCCTCCCCATCTTGCGACGAATCCGTGGTGGCTGACGATCCCCTTGATGAGATTCGAGACTTCTATGATGACTTCATCCCCGATTTGATGGCCGTAGTTGTCGTTGATGGATTTGAAGTCATCGATATCGATCAAGAGCAGTGTACCCAGTTCATCCTTATTCATGGAGGATTCCATTTCATCATCCAAATAATTCCGTGCAAACAGTTTGGTCATGTGATCGGTGATGACCATATGCTCCAGTTTTTCACGAAGGGTGGCATTGGTGATGGCCAGGGTGGAATGATGGATAAACGACTGTAGCAGCTTGTACATATCAAATGAAAACATATACGGCTCTTCATGGAGCACCACACAGAATCCGATCAGAGCTTCATTTTGAACCATTGGAGCAGCCATGATCGACGGAAAGGCTGTCGCTTCTTCCATTCGATCACTGACATCCCCTAGAAAGATGGAGTCCTTCTCCTCTTCAATACGCTTCTTAACGTACGAAATATAACTCCTGCCGATCTCTTCAAAAAAGACAGGAGAGCTTTCGTCCAAAATGATATACTCCCCTTTTTGAAGGAGGACGAATCCAATGGCGGATGCCTGAAAGGAACGCTTAATCTGTTTCTTTAAAAACAGGACCGTTTCAGATAAACGTAAATTTAAGTTTAATTGATGGGACGTTTCATTGATGAGCTGAAGATCGGTGATGAGCCTTTTCGACTGTTCATAAAGCTTGGCGTTCTCCAGGGCACTCCCCGCTGTATAGGCTAAGAGGCGGATGAACTCGATCTTCTGATCTGTAAAGGTATCATGGGAAACGGATTTCACCTCAAGGACCCCATAGATCCCCTGCTTCCCTTTTAAGGGGGCATAAAGGATATCTTCTTCGCCGGACTCTATGCTTCCATTCACAAATGCCTGCATGGCCGATTCAGTTGCACGGTCAAAATCGAAATTCTTGATGGGCAGTTCTCCGAATTCATACCGGTCATTGGACAATAACAAACGGAATTCATCAATCGGGAATACCTGTTTCAACGTTTCGAAGATCTGTACAAGGAGCGTATGAACATCCCTCGTTGAATGGAAAATCTCTGTCACTTTGAATAATTCCCTATATCTTCTCTCGTCTTCAAGGACGGTCTGGATGCCGCCTGTATGCTGTAAAAACTGATTACTTGCCTTCCAAAAGGAATGTAGCCAGCTTTCATCGGCCCACCCTTTTGAATCCTCCGTCTTCAACTGGAGGATCGCCAAAGGACTTCCATCACTCTTCGTAAAGTGAAACTTAATGGAAGAAAGGTCTTCCCTTTCTATTAAGACAGGACTGAGGATATACTCCTCTGACGCTTCAGCAAGTGTGAGGGGAACACCTCCATCATGATGGGGGTGGTACAGGAAATAGGTAGAATCGGTATAAAAATATAAAAATGCCTGATCGATTTCCAGGCAATCCTTTACAACCGTCACCCACTTTTGCAATTGAACAGAATGATCTGCGTCTGCTGACATTTCTTCATAGATTAAATCGAATAACTTTGACTTGTATTCATGCAATGCATGTTGGATAACGTACATTTTTCTCACCCACACCTGAAAGGTTTGTGAAACAAATTACATCACCGGCTCCTGGCCAGTACAATATCCTTTTGAAAGACAACCAGCCATACTGAATCGTCTCCAGATAAGGAATGAATTTCTTTAGGTTCCCCGCTTTTGTCTGTAAGATCCAGTTGGACATCATCAGCCCCCCGCGGAATGCTGATGAATCCGGTGCCTTCCTGAATGTGAAAGGACTGACGGCTTGAAATGACGGTAGAAGGAGCACTATCCCGCTCCTGTAGAACCTCTAACGATTCGGAAAATAGTATCCATTTCTTCTCTTCCAACTGGACCCATATCCCATTCTGTTCCTTTGTAACGCCGAGCGTTTTCACTGTATTATGTAACGACACACTATGTAATACCTTAAAGTAATATTGGTTTTGTTGATCAATTTCATATATGACAAGGACCGGCTGCTCTTCTACCACCTTTGCCAATGCAATGACCGGGTTATGATGTTCGTCTCCCCTGGACAATACTTCGGCATGAATGGTAGGTTCCATCTCATCGACTTTTTCGGATGAGGAGGAATAAAGGAAACCTCCCAATACGACAAGCAGACAGATACCGATCAATAGATATCGAAGAAATTTATCTCTATTTAATTCCTGCAAATCTGCTCACCTATTTAACATAATTTTCAACTTTCATTATATCACAACAAATGACTTATGGACTATTTTGTTTGTGCAATCTAGATCGTTCTTTTATTGAATCTATAAAATACTTACTTGACTTCTATTCTCTCGCATCATATAATATTCTTTGTGTAAAATAATGCAGCTTCAGTGAAGTCCTTTATGCTCGTATTTTGTTCCTCTACACTTTGAGGTGTATCTTGTAACCCTCTGCTGCTAGGGCGAAGGTACATGAAAACAAAATGCACATAATTGTTTATTCACAGGTGTTTTTATTTTACAACAAAATAAAAACAATAAAGGAGGAGTCATTCATGGCTCGATATACTGGCCCAAGCTGGAAATTATCTCGTCGTCTTGGAATCTCTCTAAGCGGTACGGGTAAAGAATTAGAAAAGCGTCCTTACGCTCCTGGACAACATGGTCCTAACCAACGTAAAAAAATCTCTGAATACGGTTTACAACTTCAAGAGAAGCAAAAACTTCGTCATATGTACGGAGTAACTGAGCGTCAATTCCGTAACCTATTTGACCAAGCTGGCAAATTACAAGGTAAACACGGTGAAAACTTCATGGCGCTACTTGAGTGCCGCCTGGATAACGTTGTTTATCGTTTAGGCCTTGCTCGTACTCGTCGTCAAGCACGTCAACTTGTTAACCACGGTCACGTTACAGTGAACGGATCTCGCGTAGACATCCCTTCATTCCGCGTTCTTCCTGGTCAAACAATCTCAGTTCGTGAAAAATCACGCAACCTTGACATCATCAAAGAAGCGATGGAAGTGAACAGCTTTGTTCCTGAATTCCTAACTTTCGATGCTGACAAATTAGAAGGTACATTCACACGCGTTCCTGAACGTTCTGAATTACCAGCTGAAATCAATGAAGCTCTTATCGTTGAGTTCTACTCTCGTTAATCTTTGTACAAAAACACTGTCCACTATGTGGGCAGTGTTTTTTTTGTATTCTAAATAGGCTCTTTTCGTAAACTTTGATATCATGGATGGTAGTGAGGAGTGGTTGATTTCCGCTGCAGGTGCTCGCTTTCCCTCACCATCTACCCATACACAAATAGACAGAGCCTCGGCAGTTCCTATGTTAGAAAACAACAAAAAAGCACGGCACCCGCTCCAAAATAAGAGAAACGGATACCGCGCTGATAGATTCTATATTCTATTATACGTACTGAATTCTGAAATATTTCTTCTTTCCTCGGCGGATGATCGTAAATTGTCCTTCAATCTTGTCATCTTCACCCATCACATGTTGAAGGTCCGTTACGCGTTCTCCATTGATGTAGATTGCTCCATTGCCAACATCCTCACGTGCCTGACGTTTGGAAGGCGAGATTTTCGCATTGACGAGGAGATCGATCAATCCGATTTCTTCCCCTTTGGATTGTTCAAAGGATGGTACATCTTTGAATCCTTCCAGTATTTCCGATGCAGACAATGACTTGATGTCGCCGCTGAATAACGCTTGAGTGATACGGATCGCCTGATCAAGGGCTTCTTCTCCGTGGATCAGCTTCGTCATTTCTTCCGCAAGCGTCTTTTGTGCCTTGCGAAGATGAGGTTCTGTTTCAACGGAAGCAGTTAGTTCCTCGATTTCTTCATGAGAAAGGAATGTGAAGTACTTCAAGTATTTCACGACATCCGCATCGGCTGCATTGATCCAGAACTGGTAGAACTCATATGGAGACGTCTTCTTCGGATCGAGCCATACCGCGCCGCTTTCCGTTTTCCCGAATTTCGTTCCATCCGCTTTCGTGACAAGTGGAATCGTGAAACCAAATGCCTTCGTTTCTTCTTCATGTGTACGTCTGATCAATTCAAGGCCGGTCGTGATATTCCCCCACTGATCGCTGCCTCCGATCTGCAGCTTACAATTGTAGTTGTCGTATAAATGATTAAAGTCCATCGCCTGCAGAATCGTATACGTAAATTCAGTGAACGAAATACCCGATTCCAGGCGGGACGAGATAGTATCTTTCGCCAGCATGTAATTCACCCCTACATGCTTACCGAAATCACGAAGGAATGTGACAACATCCATCGCTCCAATCCAGTCATAGTTATTCACCATCACTGCGCCATTTTCCCCTTCGAAATCAAAAATGCTTTGGAGTTGTTTTTTAATGCTCGCTACATTTCCCTGAATTGCTTCAATTGTCTGCAGTTTACGCTCTTCGTTTTTACCGCTTGGGTCACCGATCAAACCTGTTGCCCCTCCAACCAGTACAAGTGGACGATGCCCTTGATTCTGGAAACGGCGAAGCGTCAGGAATGGAAGCAGATGCCCGATATGCATGCTGTCCGCTGTCGGATCGATCCCGCAATAAATCGAAATGCTCTCTTTATTCAATAAGTCCTTCAAGCCTTCTGCATCCGTTTGCTGATACGTGATCCCACGCCATTCCAAGTCCTTTAGTAAATCCATCTTTATTTCCTCCTTTTGATAAACATGCTGACAACAAAAAAGTCCCTGCATATATGCAGGGACGCTGTCGCGCGGTACCACCCAAATTAAGGAATAACATCCTTCACTCATTCAAGATAACGGCTTGTACCGTTTGCTGCTACCAGTGTTCACAGCAAAAGCTCCAGGATGTAATTCATCGGCCATTTGTGTCAGTTCACAGCACCCACTGACTCTCTTCGTAACAGGGAAGGCAGACTACTTATTCCTCTCATTGCATGTATTATTTGTACAAAAATCCGATAGATGACGGATTATCATTACTATCACTATATTAGGTTTTTACCATATTCTAAAATAATAGTCAACTAAATGCATGATAAAAGACCATTTTATTTGACTTTTTACGACAGCCTTCCTGGAATTATGCTATAATGGGAATGTTCTGGGGGGAATGATATATGAAGGAAAAATGGAACATATTACGTGAAAAATTAGACCCTGCAATCAGGTTCTTTTCAAATACTAGACTTCAAAAACGAGCAAGAATTACATACGGTGTATTCTGGAACCTCTCTTTAATCCTGGCCGTCATCTTTGTACTGGGATTCGCATTTGCAGGAGGAGTCGGAGCGGGTTATTTCGCTTCACTCGTCAAGGAAGAACCGATCCGTCCTTATGACCAAATGAAAAAGGACATCTACAACTACGAAGAAACCTCTCGACTTTACTTCTCGGATGATGTATATCTCGGGAAACTCCGGACCGACCTGGAACGGGAAGAAGTGAAGCTTGAAGATATTTCAGAAGATCTGCAGCATGCCGTCATCGCCACGGAAGATGAGTACTTCAACGAACATAACGGTGTCGTGCCGAAAGCAATCATGCGCGCCGTCCTACAGGAATTCACGAATTCATCTACCCAATCGGGCGGGAGTACACTCACCCAACAGCTGATCAAAAATCAGATCCTCACGAATGAAGTGTCATTTGAAAGAAAAGCGAAAGAAATCCTTCTCGCTCTTCGCCTGGAAAGATTTTTTGAAAAAGATGAAATATTGGAAGCATATCTGAATGTAGCGACTCTTGGGCGTAACTCTTCCGGTCAAAACATCGCCGGCGTCCAATCTGCTGCCAAAGGGATCTTCGGAGTGGATGCAAAGGATTTGTCCCTGCCTCAGTCAGCTTTCATCGCCGGACTTCCACAGGCACCCTTCTCTTACACGCCATTTAAAAATAATGGAGAGGTAAAAGAGAATCTCGAAGCCGGGATGAGCCGTAAAAACACGGTCCTCTACCGGATGCACCGGGAAGGTTACATCACGAAAAAGCAATATGACGATGCCGTTGCCTATGACATCTCAAAGGACTTTGTAAAGCCTAAGTCATCACCTCGGGAGCAATACCCATGGCTCACTGCCGAACTTGAAAGCAGAGCAGTGGAAATCATGAAAAATGTGCTTGCCAAGGAAGATGGATATTCTGAACAGGATCTCGAAAATAATGATGAACTTGAAGATAAATACCAGACGCTTGCTGACCGCAATGTCCGTCAAAGCGGGTATGAAATTCATTCGACCATCAACAAAAAGATCTATGACCAAATGCAAAAAACAAAGGATGCGTATGATATGTACGGTCCTACCAAAACCAGAACGGTAAAAGACCCTGACACAGGGAAAGAAGTAGAAATCGAAGAGCCGGTTCAGGTCGGCGCCGTTATGATCGAGAACAAAACGGGCCGCATCATCAGCTTCATCGGCGGCCGTGATTTTAAATTGGAACAAATCAACCATGCCACTCAGTCACACAGATCAAACGGATCTACCATGAAGCCTTTACTCGCTTACGGTCCAGCACTCGAATACGGGTACATCTCACCGGGATCACCGATTCCTGATGTTGGTGTCAACATTAATGGCTGGAAACCGGAAAACTATTCGTTCAGGGAGCGCGGGCTTTTCCCTGCTAGGTTCGCCCTGGCAGAATCATTGAATCTTCCAGCGGTCAGAACGTATGCGAATATTTACAACCGTAATCCTTTTAAAGAGTTTCTATTGAAAATGGGCTTCGATTCCCTTTCAAGCAGATATGACAATAACCTGTCCCTTACTCTAGGGGCAACGACGACAGGTGTCACGGTCGAAGAAAATGTGAATGCATACACCACCTTTGCCAATGGAGGAAAATTCATCGATGCCTTCATGATTGACAAGATCGTCGACAAGGATGGCAAGGTCGTCTTTGAACATAAGACAGAGCCGGTGGATGTCTTCAGTCCGCAAACCGCTTATTTAGCGATCGATATGATGAGAGATACCCTGGATCATAATCTTGGTACAGGTCGTTATGCGAAAACCTTCCTGAACTTTAATTCAGACTGGGCAGGGAAATCCGGAACGAGTCAGGATTACAAAGATCACTGGTTCGTGGCAACGAATCCCAGCATCACCTTCGGAACCTGGTTCGGTTATGACAAACCTTCTTCATTGAACACAGCTTCATCCCGTGCTCAATATGGACATTACGGCTTGCGTAACATCCGATTATGGTCGTATCTGCTGAATGATGTCAGGGATCTTGCACCCGACCTAATCGACCCTGATGCTTCGTTCCAACAGCCGGAAGGAATCGTCAGAAGATCCTTCTGTTCCATCTCGGGACTGCTTCCATCCGAAGCATGCAGCCAGGCGGGACTGGTTAAAAGTGATTTATTCAATGCAAAATACGTACCAACCAAAACGGATGACAGCTTACTTATGAGCCGGTACGTAATGGTGAACGGAAAGAAATACCTGGCATTACCGAATACGCCGGCAGAATTTTCACAGCCGGGTGTCATCCTGAACCCTGACTTTGTGAAAAACATCTTCGGTGCCGTTCCTGGGAATCCGGACAAACTCATTCCGGATGGGGACGAACGATTTAAAAATGTCCTCATCGCTGAGAACAAGATTTCCGATGACGGGTCAGCTCCTGGAACCGTCAATGCAAGCGGAAACGGGAACAAAATTACGTGGACGCCATCCGCAAGTGGCGACGTCGTCGGATACAGAGTATACCGGACATCCGGCGGAAAAGTCGGAAGCGTCAAATCCGGCTCAAGTTTAGCAGTATCCGTCGGAAACGGTGATTTCTACGTGGTGGCCGTCGATGTAGCCGGCAAAGAATCTGCCCGTTCCAACACGGTCCAGATCGGACAACCCGCACCAAAACCGGATCCCAAGCCTGAAAAACCGGGTACAGATCCGAAACCACCTGGTGATAAACCAGCCGATCCACCGCCAAAACCCGATAAACCGGACAAGCCGGAGCCACCACCTCCTGCAGATGACGGAGGCGGCGACGGCGGGGGTGACGGAGGCGGAACCGAACCACCTACAGAACCCGATCCACCACCAGCAGAGAACTAATGCTTGATTGCAAAGAGGGAAACGTCGTTATGACGTCTCCCTCTTTTTGTTTTATGGTGTCTTATCCTTAATTGAGTAACCAACCACTGATAGTTAGAATAAGCGGAGATTTTCCGGTTAAGACTGCAGAATAGAGCTTTCTTCTGGATATAAGCGGAGGTATTCCGACTAAGCAAAGGAAAATTTACCATTTACACGTTTTCCGATTAAATAGTCGGAATCTTTCCGTCTATTTAAGGTGATTTTCCGTGCTATTTGATAAATAAGCGGAATTCTTCCGCTTATTTACCAAACTGGCTTTAGCCTCCTTCCTTTATTGAACATGGAAAATAAATTTAAAAAAAGGCTTAGAGATATCTGCATCTCTAAGCCTTTTTGACTGTGATATAAACTGTGAATTATATTGTGGAAGTTTAGGTGATTTGCTATTTGAATTGGTCTACGATTAACCGTTTTGCACCCCACAAGTAAACCCCCACTCACAAAGAGCAGGGGTCCACACCACTTATCTATCAGTCTTCCATTGTACTCAAATCACCTGTCGGCAAATCTAATTCCCATGCCTTCAATACGCGGCGCATGATTTTTCCGCTACGCGTCTTCGGAAGCTTGTCGCGGAATTCGATTTCCCTCGGTGCCGCGTGGGCAGCGAGTCCTTTTTTCACGAATTGGCGAATCTCTTCCTTCAACTCGTCTGTCACTTCGTATCCGTCACGAAGGGCGATGAATGCTTTGATGACTTCCCCGCGGACCGGATCCGGCTTCCCGATTACACCAGCTTCTGCGACAGCGGGATGTTCGACAAGCTTGCTTTCCACCTCGAAAGGACCTACCCTTTCCCCTGAAGTCATGATGACATCATCGATCCGTCCCTGGAACCAGAAGTATCCGTCTTCGTCCATGTAAGCGGAATCACCTGAAACATACCAATCGCCAGGCATGAAGTATGATTCGTACTTCTCTGGGTTATTCCAGATCTGATTCATCATCGATGGCCAGCCTTTTTTGATGGCCAGGTTCCCCATCCGGTAAGGTTCTACTTCATTTCCTTGATCATCAACGATCGCGGCTTGGATACCAGGGAATGGTTTTCCCATGGAGCCCGGTTTGATTTCAAGGCTTGGATAGTTACAGATCAGCTGACCGCCTGTTTCCGTCATCCACCACGTATCATGGATGCGCAGGTTGAATACTTTCATTCCCCAACGGACAACCTCGGGATTCAATGGTTCTCCCACGCTGAGGATATGACGGAGGGAGCTCAGGTCGAATTGCTTCACGACTTCATCCCCTGCACCCATCAGCATCCGGAAGGCAGTCGGTGCGCTATACCAGACCGTCACACCGTAGTCTTCAATCGTTTTATACCAGTTCTCCGGCTTGAAACGTCCCCCGACAATGACATTGGAGGCGCCCGTCAGCCACGGACCGAAGATTCCATAGGAAGTACCTGTGACCCAGCCAGGATCCGCTGTGCACCAATACACATCTTCCTCTTGAAGGTCCAGGACCCATTTAGACGTTTGATAGTGCTGGATCATTGCGTTATGGACGTGAAGGACCCCTTTGGGCTTTCCAGTGGAACCGGACGTATAGTGAAGGATCAGACCATCGTTCCGGTCCACCCATTCAACTTGCAGCTTATCGCTTGCTTCAGCAAACTTCGTCATGAAGTCTACGTGAACATCATCTTCCTCCACACCTTCTCCTACAAGGAAGACGTGCTTCAGATTCGGAAGCTCACTTACAGGAACCCTTTTCAGTAGCTCGGGAGTGGTGATGAGAACCTTTGCTTCGCTATCCTCCAGGCGATCCCGGACAGCTCCCTCCATGAATGCTTCAAACAGGGGTCCCACGATGGCTCCGAGTTTGATCGCACCTAGAACGGAGAAATACAATTCCGGTGATCTTGGCATAAAGATGAAGACACGGTCACCTTTCTCAACATCCCCAAACCTCTTCAATACATTTCCTGCTTTGTTCGACATCTTCTTCATATCAGAGTACGTATATTTTTCATCACGTTCTGCATCTCGGTAATAAAGAGCGACTTTATTCTTCCTGAAAGACACTGCATGCCGGTCAATCGCTTCGTGTGCAAGATTGACGCGACCTGTTTCCGCCCATGAAAATTCCTTCTCGACGTCTTTCCAATCGAATGAATCATACGTATTTTCATAGCTTTCAAGATTATAGTTTCCCTTCGTCACTGGTAGCGCTTCCACTTTCATATACCGTATCCCCCTTATGTAAGAAATTACAATCTTATTATAGTATAAAACGAATATTTTCTCAATTTTTTAAAAAATCTGCCATAGAGTAGACGGACTGGATTCTTCAGTGAAATCCTTTCTAAACGCTGTCACTAATAGGTATTTCAGAATAACAATCCTAATCTGAACGTCTGAATTTTTTGTGAAAGCGCTCTCTCGTTTTTAATTTCATGTATAATGGAAGGGAGGAATATCTTTAGGTGGTGTCCAGATGAAATTGAAAAAAACCTATAATGCAACAGAGTTAAAGACAACAAAAGGAAATATCATTATTGAAGGTCCGATTTCGGCAGAAGAGTTGTCCCGCCTTGATTTCCACGAGGACCTGGTTGCTTTCAGACCTCCTGCCCAGCAGCACAAAGCCCTTATCGAGATTGCCGGTTTACCTGAAGGGCGTATCTTGATTGCAAGAGACAATCATACCATTGTCGGATACGTTACATACTTATACCCTGACCCCCTCGAACGGTGGTCCCAGGGAAAGATGGAGAATCTGATCGAGCTTGGTGCCATCGAAGTCATCCCGAAATTCCGCGGGGCGGCCGTCGGGAAGAATCTATTAAAAGTATCCATGATGGATGATCATATGGAAGATTACATCGTCATTACGACAGAATACTATTGGCACTGGGACCTCAAAGGGACTGGCCTGAACGTATGGGAATACCGGAAAGTGATGGAGAAGATGATGAACGCCGGCGGATTGGAATATTACGCAACGGATGACCCTGAAATCAGTTCCCATCCGGCCAACTGCTTGATGGCAAGAATCGGGAAACGAGTGGATTCGGATTCCATTCAGCAATTTGACCAGCTTCGATTCATGAATCGTTTTATGTATTAACGTGACTGTTTCTAAAAGGGGTGGAGAGCGTGATTGTAGAAGAGATAATGAAAACGAAAATCGAAACATTGAAAGCCGATGATACGATTGAATCGGCTATAAACTTAATGAGGGAAAAGAAAATCAAACATATCCCGATCACGAATGACGAGATGGAAGTCGTCGGCATCGTAAGTGACCGGGACGTGAAGGATGGTACACCTTCTATTTTCCATGATGGATCTGTTACTTCCGAGTTACAGAAGCCTCTTAAATTCATTATGAAGACCGACGTGATCACGGGGCATCCACTGGATTTCGTGGAGGAAGTCGCTGCCCTTTTTTATGAGCATCATATCAGCTGTCTTCCAATCCTGAAGGAAGAGAAGCTCGTTGGCATCATTACGGAAACCGATCTCTTGTATACCCTCATTCAATTGACCGGTGCACATCAGCCCGGATCTCAGATTGAAGTGAAGGTCCCTCATAAAGCAGGCATCCTCTATGAAGTGGCCGGCATCATCAGACGGCATAATTCCAATATCCAAAGTGTCCTTGTCTATCCGGATAAGAAAGACGATGCCTTTAAAATCCTTGTATTCCGGGTACGGACGATGAACCCGATGAACGTGATCAGTGACCTTAAGAATGAAGGATATGACGTGTTATGGCCAAACATGCCGGGAATTTCATCATGACAAAGGATGCTGTCTTTATTTATTCAGATGAACTGCTGGGGTACCGGTTCTCTGATGAGCATCCCTTCAATCAGACCCGGATTACCCTGACGATGGACCTCTTAAAGGAAGTGAAGGCTCTTCAACCGGATGATATCGTTCCTCCGCGAATGGCTACAGACGAAGAGTTATTTCTAAATCATGATCCCAACTATGTAAATGCTGTCAGACAAGCGAGTAATGGCCAGCTTTCTCAAGATCAGGCAGAAGGGTTCGGGATCGGTACAGAAGATACCCCTATGTTTCAAGGTATGCATGAAGCAAGCGCGTATTTAGTGGGAGGCACTCTGACGGCCGTTGACTGCGTCATGACGGGTAAAGCGAAGCATGCCCTCCACTTGGGGGGCGGATTGCATCACGGGTTCAAGGGTAAGGCTTCCGGGTTCTGCATTTATAACGACAGTTCCGTGGCTATCCGCTATTTACAGGAAAAATACGGGGCAAGGGTATTGTATGTCGATACCGATGCCCATCATGGGGATGGGGTCCAGTGGTCATTTTACGATGATCCCGATGTGTGCACCCTGTCGATTCACGAGACAGGCCGGTATCTCTTCCCCGGAACGGGCAATATCAATGAGCGCGGTCACGGAAAAGGATATGGATATTCATTCAATATCCCCCTTGATGCCTTCACGGAAGATGAGTCGTGGCTCGAGGCCTATGAGATGTCCTTCCGGGAAGTCATTGAATTCTTCAAACCGGACGTGATCCTGACCCAAAATGGGGCGGATGCCCATTACTATGATCCACTCACCCATCTTTCGGCAACCATGAACATTTACCGGGAGATCCCTCGTATCGCCCATGAGCTTGCCCACGAGTACTGTGATGGGAAATGGATTGCCGTCGGTGGCGGCGGCTATGATATTTGGAGAGTCGTCCCCCGTGCCTGGAGCATGATCTGGATGGAAATGACGGGGCAGATGGATCTTGCCTCCTCTTTTCCATCCAAATGGGTCGAACGCTGGAAAGGAAAAGCAGGCGTCACGTTACCGACAGAATGGACAGATGCGCCCGATATCTATAAGCCGATACCGAGAAAAGGGGAAATCACGGAAAAGAACAAACAAACCGTCGAAAGAGCCCTTTACTCCATCCGGCAGCAACTGAAACACAAGCCATCGATTTGATCTAAGACTAACAAGTGTACAGTAGAGATGATAGAATGATAGAATAAGTGCCAAGTCCAAAGTATGTGTCTGGGCTTGGCGCTTTTCTGATTAAATCTTTCTATCAATTTGTTTACATAGCTTTCTTATAAAGGAAAATGTGTTAAACTCCTCCATAATCTTCTAAGAAAAAGGATGTGTGAGGCAATGAATAAATACTTGCCGCTAATGTTAACCGTAACACTTGCACTGGGAGCCTGTTCCTCCCCCACTGCAACTAAAGAACAGGAAAAGAAAGAAGCCACTTCGGAACAAGACAAGGGAGAAAAGAAACTGAAAGAAGACAAGGTGGCAGAAAAGAAGGAAGAGAGTCAGCCACCTTTCAAACCGCTGGAACCTGCTGAAGATGCAGTGTCCCTGAAGGAAAGTCTGGCTGAAGCAGCACAGTCCGAAGAAGCTGAGACCGATCAGGAGGGGCAGAAGGATAAACCTCAGCGGACAGTGCCTTTTGGTGAGACCCTTGCAAACGGTGTGGAAGATCCATCAGACGGACCATTGAAGAACCATCGGCTCGTGACCTACTATGGAACACCAGCATCCAAACATATGGGGATTCTCGGAAAATACGAACCAGAAGAATACATAAAGAAACTGAAAGAACAAACCCAGGTCTATTCCGATCTCGACCCGGATCGTCCAGCGGTCCCGACGATTGAATTGATTACCACCATGGCCCAGAATGCGCCAGGCCCGGACGGTGATTATGTGCAGATGACGTCTGAGGAAAATATCGAAACGTATGTGAAGCTTGCCGAGAAGCATGATGCTCTTGTATTGCTCGATATTCAACTCGGAACGGATACGGTGATGAATCAGGTGAAGATGGTTGAAAAGTGGCTTAAGCGCCCGAATGTTCACCTTGCCATCGATACGGAATTCCACGTAGCCGAAGGGGAAAAGCCCGGAGAGGATCTCGGTGAGGTCGATGGCCGCGAAATCCAGGAAGCCATCGAGTATATATCAGCGATGGCGGAAAAAAATAACCTGCCGGATAAACTGGTCCTCATCCACCAATTTACCGGTCCCGTGCTGACGAACAAAGATGCGATCAAACCCACTGAAAACGTCGAAGTCGCCATCAACTTCGATGGCTGGGGTGCAGCCGCGGATAAACAGGCATTGTATGGCAGATACGTTCGGGATGAACCGACTCAGTATGGTGCCTTCAAAGTCTTCTATGAGAAGGATTTCCCAGTCCTGACACCCGAAGAAGTGCTAAAGATGGATCCGAGTCCGGCAGTCGTCAATTATCAGTGACCCCGTCGACCCGTACAAAAAAGCAAGGATTTCTCTTAGATGAGAAACCCTTGCTTTTTCATTTATCCTCCAATATAGGACATCTCGATTTTCCGGGATGCCTGGCTTTCTTCCGTCCTTATTTCAGAATAACGATCATCCCGTTTTTCCCATACGCTTCTGATCGCTTCCTTCAATTCATCATCAGAGGCATTGCCCCTGATCATGGCCCTCAAGTCGAATCCGCTTTCGGCAAATAAACAGGTGAACAGCTTTCCATCTGTGGATACCCGTGCCCGATTACAGCTCGTACAAAAGCTTTCCGTTACGGAGGAAATGAATCCTACCTCCGTATCTGTCCCACTGTACCGGTACCTTTTGGCCACCTCTCCATCGTAACCCGGCTCGACGGGTTCCAATGGATAATGACTGTTTATGAGATCATGGATTTCCTTCTTGCTGATCACATCTTTATAATTCCAGCCATTTGTGGTTCCGACATCCATAAACTCGATGAATCGAAGCGTGATCCCTTCTTGTTTAAAATAATGAACCATTGGCATGATTTCATTGTCGCTAAGACCCTTTTTCACTACCATATTCACTTTCACTTCAAGGCCTTCCCCTTGTGCAGCGTGAATTCCATCCAATACGGGCTTCACTCCCCTGCCCATATCATTGATTTTCATAAATACCTCATCATTCAAGGAATCCAGACTTACGTTCACTCTTGTAAGACCGGCTTGTTTCAATGCCTTTGCATACTTCGGCAGGAATACACCATTTGTCGTTAAGGCGATGTCCTTTATACCTGACACTTTATACAAGCTTTCAATCAAGGCGGGCAGGTTTCGTCTAAGCAGGGGTTCTCCCCCCGTGAGCCTGATTTTTTCCACACCGAATTCAGAAAAAATGCCGGCTAAACGAGTGATTTCCTCAAATGAAAGAATCTCTTCTCTTTCTAAGAAAGGATAATCTGCACCAAAAATTTCTTTCGGCATGCAATACCTGCACCGGAAATTACATCGATCCGTTACAGAAATCCTCAAATCACGAAGGGTTCGGGTTCTCTTGTCTATGATATGGTCCATGCAGGGCTCACTCCAGTTACATATTTCATACTTTCATTTAATATGAGTATCGTAATCTTGCTTCGTATTGATATTATGAAAGGCTTCCCTTTCTGCTAATTCCTCTTCTGTCAGATATAGGACAGAGAGGCCTTTAAGTATACTACCCATTTTGTAATCTTCTTTAACAAGCTGGTCATGGATCGTTTCTTTGACAGACTCCCGATACAGGGCCAATAAAGGTTGGAGCTTACCGCCAATGACCGGAACAATGGCATCATACCTTTCATCCACTTTACTTACCAGCCGATCCATTAAGCTACTCGTCACCAGCGGTACATCGACAGGAAGTACGGCGTACCATTCCGCTTGGTATTCACTCATGGCGGTGTAGATCCCAGCCAGAGGTCCACAGCCTTTGAATTCGTCTACATCCTCTACTACCTGTATATTTGGCAAAGCACCGAATCGGGGGAATAACCTTGCGCTCGTTACAATGATCACCTCATCGGCAAAAGAAGAAACGGCCTGAAGTGAGTGCTGGAAGAACGGCTTTCCTTTATAGAGAGTAAAAGCTTTGTCGCTTCCGAACCGCCTGGATTGTCCCCCTGCCACGATGACTCCGGCTATTTTGATATCACTCATCCTCTAGCACCCCTTTCCTTTTTCAAAGATGCCTGAACCCATAAAAGATACCATTTTTCAAATTCCTTCATCCCGTCTTTTGAAAAATAAGCGATCGTCTCTTTCTGCTCTTCAATCGGAAAAGGGGCTATCACCGCAATCACATTCTCGGTTTCCTGAAGGATTCTACGATCACTCTGATTCCGAAGAAGAACGATCTTGGGATATCGTTCCCTCTTGTATCCTTCTACTATAATCAGATCCGTTTTCATATAAGAATAGATTGAGAGAATGTCATCAAGTTGCCAGTCCCGTTTTGAAATAGCCAGCTGAAGCATGCCATCTCCTTCTACACCTGCTATCGTTGCTCCTGCCCTCTTATGCAAAGTACTATCTGTGCCTTCAACCATGTCGGGCTTTCCACCGTGACCATGATGCTTGCATGAAGAGACGGAAATCCCTGATTCAGCAGCCCATCGGATCATATTGCAAACCAGGGAAGTCTTCCCGCTATTTTTAAAACCAACCACCTGGATCACCGAAAGATCTTTCAACACACCCCGTCACCTCACTTCCACTTACTGATTCTGGTATTTCAAATTCAATTGAATGCAGGTTCTCATAGCAAGGCTGTTATCATAAACATTGTTGTTTTTTACAGTGACTCCATACTCTGTCAACCAGTGTGTGCTTCAGGGTGAGGGGAACTGCTTCGCTTGCAGCTGGCGTTCGGCCGAGCCTCCTCAGCACACTTCGTTTCCGGGGTCTCGACACGCCCGTTTTCCGCAGGAGTCTACGCAGTTCCCCTCACCCTCTAAACATGTTTGGAGTGACAGAGCTATATGAATAGACACTTGAACCACTGTTTTTTACCTTTATAGACTTCAAATCAAGTAATTCATGTTTTCAGAAGGTACTATTCTTACACTAATAATGACCACTCCTTAGTCAGTTGATTGGAGCGGAAGGTGCTCGACTCCTGCGGGAAACGCGGGAAAGTTGAGACCCCACAGGGCAACGCCCGAGGAGGCTCAACTCACGCCCCGCGGAAAGCGAGCACCTGCAGCGGAAATCAACCACCATTCGCTTCGTCGACGGCAATAATCTCTGAAAAACCTATACTATCTAACACATAACAGGGAGAAACCACTCAGTGTTATGTACCTTAATTGGTGCAACTCAGCTGTACAAAAGTGGATGATGGATGTTTTACTTTCCTCCACATTACGATTACACTAAAAACAGAGGTGAACATAATGTCTAACTTTACTCATTTTAATGAAGAGGGCAGAGCGAAAATGGTTGATATCTCCAGTAAAGAGGAAACCGTCCGAACAGCTATTGCTCACTCTTCCATTCAAGTCAATCAGGAAATTCATCAAAAAATAGTCCATCATGATTTTAAAAAAGGCGATGTCCTTGGAGTCGCACAGGTTGCCGGTATCATGGCGGCAAAACAAACATCTGCCATCATCCCGATGTGCCATCCCATTCCCATCAGCAGTGTCAATATCTCTTTTAACTGGAAAGAAATGAATGATGCCTCCCATGAGTTACATATAACGGCAGAAGTAAAAACGAAAGGGAGCACCGGGGTGGAGATGGAAGCCTTGACTGCCGCTACGGCAACAGCCCTTTGTGTGTATGATATGTGTAAGTCTGTAGATAAAGGGATGATCATCGGACAGACCTACTTATTGCATAAATCGGGCGGGAAAAATGGTGATTTCCACCGGGACCATCTCTGACACGCTCCCCCTGTGAATCTTCCGGTCTTCGATCTTCAGGGCCGGTCGTTGATTCGATTCACCAACAGCAGGAAGATGAAGGAAACCGCAATGCTTATCCCGACGTATTTCCACGCCAGTCCGTCTTCCCCGGATTCAATAGCTACGTAAATGGCCGTTGAGATGGTCTGGGTTTTTCCAGGAATGTTTCCTGCAAACAGTAAAGTGGCCCCGAATTCACCCAAGGCCCTTGTGAAGCTGAGTACCGCCCCTGTCAGCAGTGATCTGCTTGCAAGCGGGATCGACACATACATGAGTGTCTTCCACTCTGAAGCCCCATCCACCCTTGAGGCATCCTCAATATCTCCATCTATGCTCAGAAATCCTGCTTTCGCAGATTGATACATCAACGGGAACGCCACCACGACAGCGGCAATGATGGCGGCATATGGGGTAAACAAAATCGTTTCTCCCATTACATTTTCTATTCCTCTCCCTATTGGACTATTGATCCCAAACAATATGAGAAGGATAAACCCAACGACAGACGGTGGTAATACGAGCGGCAGCATGAACAGGGTCTCCAAAACAGTCTTGCCCCGAAAGTTGATCCGGGAGAACCTATGTGAAAGTGCTACAGAAATAACGAACGTAAAAATGGTTGCTGACGCTGCGACCAAAAGGGAAAGCTTGATAGGGAACCAAAATGATTCCATCTGAATGTCCACCTACTTCTTTACAAATTACCCTTTAGTAAATCCAAATTTTTCAAACGTATCTTTTCTTTTATTACTGATGACAAATTTATAAAAAACGGCTGCTTCTTTTGGATACTTGCTGTTTTGTAGTACTCCTGCATAGTAACCGATTTTTGAATGATGGGAAGGGTTGATCGACTGTATGGATTTCACCTTTTTGCTTGAAGTCAAATCACTGGCATAGACAATCCCCAATGAAACAGACTGATTTTCCACCAGCGTAAGCACCCCTCTTACATCTTTGGCCAATACGAGCTGATCCTTGACCTCATTCCACTTATCCATACCCATCAATGCCTGTTTTGCATAGTTTCCCGCCGGAACAAATGCCGGGTTTCCTATAGCAAGCTTATCCTTGGAGCGGGAAAGGGCATCAAGACTTGGGTCACTGCTCGATTCAGGGGCGATGATCACTAATCGGTTTGCTAAGAACGGCCCTCCCAGGGTTGAGTCAATCAATCCTCCGTCTATCAATCTTTCGTAATCCTTTTTGGATGCAGAAAGGAACACATCACTCGGGGCCCCTTGTTCCACCTGTTTTCTTAACGCGCCGGTTCCGCCAAAGTTAAAGAGAATTTGAATGCCGGGATGCTGTTTTTCAAAGTCCTTTTTCACTTCCATCATACTATCTTTCAGGCTGGCCGCTGCCGATATGGTCAGGGTGACCTTGTCCTGGTCTTTAGGGGAACAGCCGGTTACGAGGAATATGATGGTGATAAGGATCCATATCCTTTTAGTCATCATTTTTCCTTCTACCTGAAATCCTTTGTCATTTCATTTGCAATATGACCTATTTCGGGGATGATCAATTGTTCCATGGCAAGTTTTACGGCTCCCGATGATCCCGGCATGGAAAAGATGATCGTGTCACCCGATACCCCTGCAATCGCCCTAGATAAAATCGCAGCGGAGCCAATATCATCCCTGTAGCTTAGGAAACGGAACAGTTCACCAAAGCCCACCAGTTCCTTATCCAATAAAGATTTCACTGCTTCTATCGTTACATCCCTTTTGCTTATGCCTGTTCCACCATTCAATAATACTGCCTGTATCTCTTGATTATGTATCGCTTTTTCCAGTGAAGCCGTAATGGTGCTGATATCGTCTTTTACGATCTCGTATTCAGCGACTGCATGTCCTGAATGTTGGAGAAATTCCATTAGAAGCTTTCCACTATTATCTGTTTCTTTTGTTCTTGTATCGCTTACTGTCACCACTTTACATGAGACTACTTTAGCCGATGCCTTCCTATGCTCCTCCAGCAAATGGATCATCTCCTTTCATATCTTCATCGTCTGTCGGGTACCTCTATCATCCCCCGCTGACTGGAGGAATGAGCGCCACAACGTCTCCTGAGGAAATCACTTCATCTTCCACGGAGTATTGTTCATTGACTGCAACCATGACGCCATCTAAAGAAGGAAGGTGATAGTCATCCATCAACCTTTCCTTTAACTCTTTCACAGTAAGTTCCCCCTGGTCTATCGTCACCTCTTGTCGCCCTGCCCTTTCCTGCAGATGGGCAAAAAGGAATACCTTAATCATCCGCTCCACTTCCTTTCATTGGTTTCCCGTCCGGATATTCCACATGCTGGAGTTGATCTCCTATCCACTGTTCCCCATCTTCCCAATGCTCTTTCTTCCAGATCGGGACAATTTTCTTAATCTGTTCGATCACATATTCATTAGCCTCATAGGCCGCTTTACGGTGGGGGGATGATACGGCAATGACCACTGCCAGGTCGGATATGTCGAGCCTTCCCACCCGGTGTGTGATTGCTACCTTGGCAGCCGGCCATTTATCTTGGACCTGCCCCCCGATTTCTGCAAGTTTCTTCACAGCCATTGATTCATAGGCCTGATACTCTAAATAGAGGGTTCTTCTTCCTTTCGTCCATTCTCTGACGGTGCCGCAAAAAATGGTTATGGCTCCGGCGTCACTGCTTTCCACTTTCGCAGAAACTTCCTCTGGATGAATAGGGGCATCTGTTATCACAAATAAATCATCATTCACGGAGCTGCATCCTTTCTTCACTAGATTCATTCTTCTGAAAATAATCACCGGTCAGGTCGCTTCCCTGCTGGTCTTCCAACAGTAATACGTGCACCCTCAGTCCCTCCTTATATCCCCTTGTTCCACTCGGAAGGACAATCAGGACATTGGCAGAAGCCAATGAGGAAACGACACCTGATTTATCCAGACCTGTAGGTGCGGCAAACACGCTTCCTCCTGAATACGTCATTTCCCCCCTGACAAACCGGGTAAAGGGATTCGGTTTAGGGAAATCTTTACCGAGAACGGCTTCTTCCCTTCTGACAAAGAGATGGGAGCACTGTAAATAAAATCGAATGACGGGTCTGACGAATAATTCAAAGCCTACATAACAAGCAGAAGGATTGCCGGATAATCCGAATAGGAGCTTTCCATCCTTCTCGGCAACCGTTGTGACACTTCCAGGCCGCATGCCCACTTTATTGAACAGGACATTTGCTCCAAGCTTACTATAAATATCCGGAAGGTAATCATAATCACCTACGGATACACCACCTGTCGTGATCAGGAAATCCACCTGTTGAAGGGCTTTTTCCACATGCCCGAAGCACAGGTCAAGGTCATCGCTCAATTGTCCCAGGAAGATCCCTTCGCCGCCTGCCCGTTCAATCTGGGAGAGGACCATATAGGAATTACTATTCCGGATCTTGCCGGGTACGAGTGGTTCATCTATTTCAAGCAATTCACTTCCAGTCGCGAGGACCCCTACTTTCGGTTTCCTGCTGACGGGTACTTCCTTATAGCCGAATGTGGCCAGGAGCGCCACGATCCCTGGATTGATGTACGTTCCTTTCTCAGCAAGGATCGTCCCCTTTTTCGTATCCTCCCCGCGGAAGGAAATATTGTCCCCCTCCTTATATGGCCGGTTTATGGTAATGTACGCTCTTCCGTTTTCTTCATAGTTCTTCACCAATTCAAGCATGACCACTGCGCTCGCTCCCTCTGGAATCGGTGCGCCTGTCATGATCCTGACGGCCTGGTTCTCTTTTAGTGGTTGACTGTATACACTTCCTGCTCCTATTTCAGAAACCACTTCCATAGAAGCAGGGTTATCCTTCGACGCATATGTAGAATCTTCGGCTCTTATGGCAAACCCATCGTACGGGGAGCGGTCAAATAGCGGGACATCATGATCGGCAAATAGATTTTCCCCAAGGAATCTGCCGGATGCCTTTTCGATTTCCACGTTTTCGACTGTGCCTTTCTGTTTATACTTCAGAAGACATTCTATGGCTTCTTCTACCTTAATGGGCGTTCGACGTTCCAACATCTGCCCCCTCCTATCCGATTAAGCGATGATAAATCTTCTTAGCTTCGTTCATATCATTGGTACCATGGATAAATGTCCGGCCATCATGAAAGAACACGATCCTATAAGGCGCATAATCAAATGAAAGCAAATAGGGATTCCGCTTCATTTCTCCTAAACCTTCCAAGTTTCGTTCCAGTTCATTTAATGAGTGTGGATGATGCGGCGACCTGATCTGCACTGTATCCCTTCCACAAAGGACCGCTGTCTTGGTACGGTTTTCAAACTGTAAATATGGATACACCGGATTTATACCACAGGAAGGGCATCCATCCCTTCTGGCTTTTGATACATTCATCGTACAGGATTGATTGCCCCACAGATCGAAGGTGATCAGCCCGCTTCTCAATGAGTCGTGATCTTCCACTAAAAGCTTCAGAGCTTCCGTTGCTTGATAGGCTGCTACCATTTGGACAACAGGAGCGATGATACCGGAAGAATCACACGTCCCACCTGACATCGGAACGGATCCCGTGAGACAATTCAGGCAAGGCGTCTTTCCTGGAAGAATCGTATAGCTCATCCCTGTGCTCCCGACACAAGATCCATATATCCACGGAACGTGATATTTAAGGGAGATGTCATTTATGATAAAACGAATATCAAAGTTATCCGTACAATCCAACAACAGATCCGCATCCTTAGCGGACTCCGACAGCCACTCTGCGTCAGCTTCTGCCACCGAGGCAGTGATATGTACTCCTGAGTGAATCTTTTCCAATCGGTTTTTGGCGGCGACGGCTTTAGGTAACCCCTCCATGGCATCACTCTCTGTATATAACTGCTGACGATGAAGATTGCTCATCTCCACATAATCTCGGTCAATGATCGTCAATCTACCTATCCCCGCTCTGACAAGAGATTCCGCATTGGCAGATCCCAACGCCCCCGCCCCGATCACCACGACATGCTTCTCAGCTATTTTTCCCTGCCCGGTTTCTCCAATAGGTTTAAACAATACTTGACGGGAATATCTGTCACTCATCCTGCTTTCACCCCTTTTAGGCTTTGTTCGTTTCAAGTGAAGGATTAGGACTACCTTTCTCGAACACTTTTTTTTCAGAGCATTCTAAAAAATCATAGAAACATTATCTTTTACCCTAAAGAGTCCATTTATATTCCTGTATATGATCATAACTTTCTATCAACCTATCTTTTTTACCGTCCCTCAGCAAACAGATGCCCGACATCAAGCCGTTTATACGGTTTATATAAAGCACTTTCTCAAAGGTTGTTGTTTTCTAACATAGGAAATGCCGAGGCTCTGTCTATGTGAGTATGGGATAGATGGTGAGGGGAACGGCTTCGCTTTCCGGCGGACGAACGAACAAGCCTCCTCGCATTCGCTGCGGGGTCTTGTCTCGTCCGTTTTTCCGCAGGAGTCTACGCCGTTCCCCTCCCCATC
>NZ_JANIOC010000024.1:0-35338 GCF_024733565.1 Rossellomorea sp. SC111
GCTCTTTAAAAATAAATCTAGAATTAACGTTGACGTATTGTCTTGTTTTGTTCAGTTTTCAAGGTTCAATGTGTAAGTGCTTCGTTTGAAGCGACCCTTTAAATATTACATTATCGACTCTTTTAAGTCAATAACTTTTTTTAAAAAGTTTTTCATGTTGTGTGTCGCGTTTTGCGGCAACAGATAATACTATACCACCATAAAAACCTTGGCGCAATAGTTTTTATGATTCTTTTTTAACTTCTATATAATATCAGTCTAATGACATTGTTTCTTTTCATTTTTACGTAAAATAAAGAGCTCCTTTAGTCCCGTTTGATTGTTTGTACCAAATTATTATCTACCATCCTCTTCGATACGATTCAAAAAAAACAGCCAAGGCTGAGCCTTGGCTGTTCCTACATATCTTATTAGTCACGGTGACGCATTAATGGGAATAACAGTACGTCCCGGATGGATGGGGAATTGGTTAACAGCATAACAAGTCTGTCGATGCCGATTCCAAGGCCACCAGTTGGCGGCATTCCGTATTCAAGAGCCTCGATGAAATCATTGTCCATCATGTGGGCTTCGTCGTTTCCTTCTTCTCTTTCTTTTAATTGTGCCTCAAAGCGTTCTCTTTGATCGATCGGATCGTTAAGCTCCGTGAAGGCATTGGCATGTTCACGGCCAACGATGAATAGTTCAAAGCGATCCGTGAAGCGCGGGTCTTCATCATTCTTCTTCGCAAGTGGAGAGATTTCAACAGGATGACCATAGATGAAGGTAGGCTGAATCAGCTTATCTTCCACCTTTTGTTCGAAGAATTCATTGACGACATGACCATATTGCATATTGTCTTTGATTTCGATGCCGTGTTCTTTTGCAAGGGCACGGGCATCTTCATCGGACATTTCCTGCCAGAAGTCAACACCCGTATGCTCTTTAACGGCGTCTACCATATGAAGGCGAGTCCATTCCGGCTCAAGATTGATTTCATTATCAGCGTATTGAACCGTAGTAGATCCGAATACTTCTTTCGCAATATGGGCAACAAGATTTTCAGTCAAAGCCATGATATCACGGTAATCTGCATACGCTTCGTAAAGCTCGATCATCGTGAACTCAGGGTTATGTCTTGTTGAAACTCCTTCGTTACGGAAGACACGTCCAATTTCGTATACTTTTTCTAACCCACCGACGATCAGGCGTTTTAGATGAAGCTCGATGGCGATACGCATATAAAGCGGCATATCAAGAGCGTTATGATGTGTGTTGAACGGACGGGCAGAAGCCCCACCTGCGATTGCGTGCATCATTGGTGTCTCTACTTCCAAGTAACCGTTGTTATCCAGGTATCTTCTCATAGATTGAATGATGCGGCTTCTGGCGATGAACGTTTCTTTGCTTTCCTGGCTTGTAATCAGGTCCAGATAACGCTGACGGTAACGTTGTTCAACATCTTTTAAACCGTGGAATTTTTCAGGAAGCGGGCGAAGTGCTTTCGTCAGCAGGTGGAATTCTTTCGCTTTAACAGAAAGTTCCCCTACCTTTGTTTTGAATACAGTACCCGTGATCCCTACGATATCACCAAGATCTGCTGTATTGAAAACCTCATAAGCTTCGTCACCGATGGCATCTTTACGAACATAGATTTGAACTTGTCCAGCCAGATCCTGAAGATGGGCAAATCCCGCTTTTCCTTTTCCACGCTTCGTCATGATACGGCCTGCAATCGTGACGGTGATATCTTTCTCTTCCAGTTCCTCTTTAGAAAACTCATCGAATTGAGATTTGATATCCGATGAACTGTGTGTACGATCATATCGTTTACCGAATGGATCCTGTCCTTTTTCACGGATGGCTTCCATCTTTTCGCGTCTGACGCGAAGCTGGTCATTAATTTCTTCGTGACTCATGTGTTTCACTCCTATTCTATCTGCTTGCTTTAGTAGACTAATACGGTTATATACCATACTATTTTACACAATATCTATGTTTGTAACACCCCTAAAGTACGAGTAATTTCAGAAACGTACGTCGAGAAGCACGAAAACCTATTGAGAAATCTAAAAAAGGCCGATCCAATTGGGTGACTGTGTCACATATTGGTTTCAGCCTTATCTAGAATAACATAAAAAGGAATACAGGTGAATCAAGCGGCATTTACTCACTACGGTCGGATTCTTCTTGAGGGATGAGATCGTTCAGGGGGATGTTCAGTACTTCTGAAACGTTCACCAAGAAATCCTCTTTCGGTATCCGACTCCCTCTTTCCACTTCTCCAAGGACCGACACGGAGATGGAAAGCTCCTTGGCCAAACTTTCCTGAGTAAATCCTTTTAGCTTTCTGAATGCACGAATGCGTCTTCCCCATTTATCTGTTTCCATAACCGAACTCCTTCTTTGTCAGGTATTTCGTCCAGAAATTCAGCGAACGGGGCATTAAAAGAAGGATGCTCAATCCGCGGAGCCACCTCTAATAACGGGATTAATACAAATGCTCTTTCTTGCATCCTTGGGTGAGGGATGAGTAGATTCTCTGTTTCGATCGTAGCGCGATTAAAGAGTAGGATGTCCAGGTCTATTATTCTCGGACCCCATTTGAACTCCCTTTCCCTTCCAAGGTCGACTTCCACCTGCAAGCACTGATGTAATAGAGTTTCTGGACTTAAACTGGTACGAATTTCGATGACCATGTTCAAAAATTCATCTTGTTCTGTAAATCCTACCGGGTCTGTTTCATACAGAGAGGATTGTTTCGTTACCTCTATCTTACCATGACTGCCTAAGATGTTTATGGCTTTTTCTAAATAACCCGCCCTGTCTCCCATATTGGAACCAAGTGAAATATATGCAGTATTCATCCTATCGACTCCTATTAATCTCCACCGCCACCGATTGGTAATGACCTGGAATGGGTGGATCAGGCTTGATTAGTGTGATTTTACAGCTCTTGACAGCGTTGAATGTTTCCAGGATCCGGGAAGAGATGTCTTCAGCCACAGCTTCGACCAAATTCCTGGGCTCACCTTCCACAACACTTTTAGTGATGGAATAGATCTCCGCATAGTTTACGGAGTCTTCAAGCTGATCGCTTTGACCGGACTTCCTTAAATCTAAATGCAACTCTGCACTAACACGAAAACGTTGTCCAAGTTTGTTCTCTTCCTCGAATACACCGTGATAGCCGTAAAACTCCATCTCATTCAAAAGAATCTTATCCATACCTTTTCTCCTTTCCAACGAGAACATCCATCATTTTTGCCATACATGCCATTTCCTTTACATCATGAACACGTACGATGTGACAGCCTTTTTGAATACCGTAGCAAACTGTAGCCCCCGTCCCTTCCATTCTTTCCTCGACAGGGAGGTCAAGGACATGTCCGATGATGGATTTCCGTGACGTTCCGAGCAGAACCGGATAGCCAAGTGAGACGATGACATCCAGATGCCTCATCATTTCTATGTTCAATTGTACTGTTTTGGCAAAACCAATGCCAGGATCGAGGATGATTTGTTCATCTTTTACACCCGACCCCTTAGCGATGAAGATGCTCTCCTGCAAATCTTGAATCGCATCCCGTACGAAGTGGCTGTATTCCCGATTTTCCCGGTTATGCATGAGAATGATCGGGGCACCGGTATCCGCCGCTACTCGCGCCATTTCAGGATCCTTTTTCGCACCCCATACATCATTAATCATACTCGCCCCTGCTTCAAGCGCTTTTCTTGCCGTGGCAGCCTTATACGTGTCAATGGAGATTGGCACGTTCACTTCACGGGAGATTGCTTCTATAATCGGCACAACCCGTGAAATCTCTTCTTCCGCAGATACGGTCTCGTGGCCAGGCCGGGTCGACTCACCACCAATATCAATGATGTCTGCACCCATTTCCACCATTTCTTTCGCACGTTCCACAGCCCGGTCTAATTCATTGAAAGACCCGCCGTCCGAGAACGAATCAGGAGTGATGTTTAGTATCCCCATAATAAGGGTCTTCTGTATAAAATCCAGTTCGTATTTTCCGCACTTCACTGCGTCATCCCCCTCACTTCATTTCCTGTATTGAATTCAAGTGATATTTATATTTAGTGTACTGCTCATGAAAGAGTCCAACAATCTTTCCATGCCGCCCTGGTAACTGTATGGAACCCATTTTGTTTACCGGTATGATTTCTTGAACGGAATTCGTGAAAAACACTTCATCCGCTGCAAGCATTTCCGTTTTTTCAAACATCCCGACTTGTACTGGTATATTCAACCGATCGGCAAGAGCCAGGATGAACTGCCTGGTGATTCCGTTTAACAGTCCGGTTTCCACCGAAGGCGTATATAATTCTCCGTCCTTTACCCAGAAGAGGTTGGAAGTGATTCCTTCACAGAGGAACCCTTCTTTTGTCAGAAAAATACCTTCTTGATCTGACGAGGCTCCGATTTCCCTTTTTGCCGCCATATTATTCAGGTAATGATGGGATTTGAGACGTTCTCCCGTTTCCGGAGTGTTTCTTCCAAGCTGTAAGAGTACACCTTCTTTTTCCTTTAAAGGGGGGGAAGGCGGTAATTCCTTTTGAAAAAGTATGACGGTTGCATCCTCATAAGGAGCTGTCTTCAAACCGATTTCTTCAGGCCCACCTGACACATTGAACCGGCAATACGCATCTTTAAGGTCATTTTTCTTTAACAGCTCCGAGATGGTCCACCTGATTTTTTCCTCATCCAGGTGGGCTTCAATATTCAATTCCTTTAGCCCCCGGGAAAGTCTGTTCAGATGATCGTTTAACAAAAATGGATGGCCGTCATAGGTGCGAAAGGTTTCAAACACTCCCATGCCGTACAAGTAGCCGTGATCAAATGGAGAAATGGAAGCTACTGACTGGTGAACGATATCCCCGTTTAGATATAGATACATGGGTCAGGCCATCCCGACTTTTTTATACGCGTTCAGAAAGTTAAGGAGCAGCCGCTTCCCCTGCTCCGTCATGATGGATTCAGGGTGGAACTGTACTCCCTCCACTGGAAGGTATTTATGTCTGATCGCCATGATTTCTCCCTGCGCCGTTTCGGCAGAAATGTCGAAGCAATCAGGAAGGGTCTCCCGATTAACGATCAGGGAATGATACCTCGTTGCATTGAAAGGTTTCGGCATCCCTTCAAATACGGTTTTCCCATCATGGATCATCGGGGAGACCTTTCCGTGCATAAGCCGTTCGGCACGAATGACATCTCCCCCGAAAACCTGGGCGATGGACTGATGCCCGAGACAAACGCCGAAGATCGGAATCTTCCCGGCAAATGTCCGGATCGCTTCCAGGCTGATACCCGCTTCATTAGGGCTGCACGGACCCGGAGAAATCATCAAATAATCCGGGGACATAGCTTCAATTTCATCGAGGGTGATCTCATCGTTCCGCTTCACGATCAGTTCCTCCCCAAGCTCTCCTAAGAATTGCACAAGATTATAGGTGAATGAATCGTAGTTATCAATCATGAGAATCATAGACTTTCTCCTTCCGCCATTGCCTTCGCGACCCAAAGGGCTTTCGCTTTCTTAAGAGATTCCTTGTATTCGTACGCTGGATTTGAATCAATCACCACTCCCGCTCCTGCTTGGATGTGCCCTTTTCCTTCTTTTACAAGCATCGTCCGTATGACGATGTTCAATTCCATATCGCCATTGACCCCGATCCAGCCAATGGAGCCTGTGTAAATACCCCGCCTGACCGGTTCAAGCTCTTCGATGATTTCCATCGTCCTCACTTTAGGAGCACCTGTGATCGTTCCCCCGGGAAAAACAGATCGAATGACATCCGCCCCCGTTTTGGTTTCATCCAGTTTCCCCCTGACATTGGATACGATGTGCATGACGTGGGAATATTTTTCGATAACCATGAACTCGTTGACTTCGACTGTCCCGTATTGGCATACCTTCCCCAGGTCATTCCGCTCCAAATCCACAAGCATCACATGCTCGGCTCTTTCTTTTTCATTATGGATCAGTTCCAGGGCAAGTCTTTCATCCTCTTCTGCATTCTCACCACGGGAACGGGTACCTGCGATCGGCCTGGTGCTTACTTCCGTTCCTTTTTTCTTCACTAGTAGCTCAGGTGACCCGGAAACAATCTGGAATTCCGGGCTATGGATATAACTCATATAGGGGGAGGGATTTAATTCCCGAAGCTTTTTATAAACCGCATATGGCTCTGTTCTCAACTGTTGAGACTGCCGGACAGATAAATTCACCTGAAAGACATCCCCCTGCGAGATATAAGATTGAATTCTTTTCACTGCCTCTGAAAACTCTTCCTTATCCATCGACACTTCAATATCCGCCCTGTCTTGAGGCAGAGGTTTTCTCTTCGTATCATTCATGAAGGAGAAGGCACCCGTCCAGGAGGATGTCCAACGTGAAAGCTCCCCCTTTGCCGATTCCGTCTCTTGATCGGATAAAATCATCGTCCATAAACAGTTCTCCTGATGATCGAAAACCGCCCACTCTTTCAGATAGTAAAAATAAAGGTCGGGAATCTCCAGATCATCACGCCCCAGAGAAGGAAGTTTCTCGATCTTTCTTGCATAGTCATAACTAAGAAAACCGATCACTCCCCCCTGGAAGTCAGGGAGATCCTCTTTCCTTTCCGTTCGATGGGGGGCCATCCATTTTTCCAACTCAATCAACGGATCTCCATGAATCACTTCAGTTCCAGATGAGTCTTGAATACTCAAGCCCTCCGGAATACTTTGTAAAATGACGTCAGGTCGCAGACCAGCCACACTATATCGTCCACCTCTTCCACTTTCCAACAAAATATGATGTGTTTGATGCTGACTAAGCTGTTCGTATGCTGCGAAGAATTGTTCTTTGGTTGTATGGTTTTTATGAAAATACAGGTGCTGCACGGACCCCTCACACTCCTAATGTTTATCTCCTTTCATGATACATGAACTTCGGGAAGGTTTCATCGTTAAAAAATTCAAATTATGTGCAGGCGGAGCGATTTTGGCATAAAAAAAGATCCCGAAGCAGCGTGCACTTCAGGATCCTCCATTTACATTCTATTCTTCATCAAATTGGTAAAGAGGGGTGCTTAAATAGCGTTCTCCGTTACTAGGGATGATGGCCAGCACTTTTTTGCCCTTCCCTAACTTCTTCGCTACTTCAAGAGCGGCGTAGATGGCTGCCCCTGAGGAAATTCCGCCAAGGATCCCTTCTTCTTTTGCCGCCCTTCTTGCAAAGTCAAATGCTGAATCCTTATCGACCTGTATGACGTGGTCATATACATCTGTATCTAAAATCTCAGGGATGAACCCGGCTCCGATTCCCTGGATTTTATGAGGACCCGGCTTTCCTCCTGATAAAACAGGGGAATCCGACGGCTCGACTGCGTATAATTCAACCGATGGATAATGCTTTTTCAACACTTCGCCAACGCCAGTAATCGTTCCGCCTGTGCCGATCCCTGCGATGAAGGCATCAAGCTGATCACCCATCTGTTCCACGATTTCCGGTCCGGTCGTTTCACGATGAACCTTAGGATTGGCTTCATTTTTGAATTGCTGAGGCATGAAGAAGCCTTTTTCTTTCGACAACTCTTCCGCTTTGCGAATGGCGCCATTCATTCCTTCAGAACCCGGTGTTAAAACCAATTCAGCACCATAGGCTCGTAACAGGTTGCGCCTTTCTGTACTCATTGTGTCAGGCATGACGAGCAAAGAACGGTATCCTTTAGCGGCAGCGACCATGGCAAGGCCGATACCCGTGTTGCCGCTTGTCGGCTCAACGATTGTATCTCCGGGTTTAATCGTACCTGCAGCTTCCCCTGCTTCAATCATTGCCAGGGCGATCCGGTCTTTCACGGAACTGCCAGGATTCATATACTCTAATTTCAAATAAACATCCGCACTGTTCTCATCCACTAATCGATTCAGTTTTACCACTGGAGTCTGACCTATTAATTCTGAAATTGAATTGGCTACTCTCACCATTCGTTCATCACTCCTAATTCCAAGTAAATTTGTTGGTTTTAATAAAATGTAACAATATTCAATATATTTGTCAATGATAATGCTTTTCGTTCCAGGGCACCGCTCCACGGCAGAAGCCGTGATCTCCCCCCTCACTCACCTACATTTATATGCAGCTTACACTTATCCTATGTTACGTTGAAAGGGATCGAAGTATGTAAAAGGAGCTGACCGAAGCCAGCTCCTTCCTTATTCCTGTTTGCCATAAAACCACTCGACGTTCACTTCATCCCAAAAGGATTCAGGCTTTAGAGGTGTTTCGACTTGTTCTAAAGCAATCTGTCTGCGAATTTGTGATTTTACTTCCTTAAACGAATAGTCTCTCTCCTTCAGGATACCGTCTACGTAATAAATCACATATTCTGAATCCTGATGAATCGGTGATGTCCATTCACCCTGTGATAACGGTTCTACTTCCGACTTCGCTTCCGGAGAAAGAATATCCCCATCAATGGGGACATACCCAATGTCCCCTCCTAAATGTGCGCTTTGTTCATCGGTAGACCGTTCCATGGCCAATGCTTCAAAGTCAGATCCGCCATCGAGTTCCTTCAGAACCTGCTCCGCTTCTGTTTGATCTGCTACCTTCAGCTGCTTCAGCTTATACATTTTAGGGATTGAATACTGGTCCTCATTCTGAGTATAGAATTTTTTCATCTCTTTTTCAGGAACCTGGACATCCTTCGTGATGAGCTCCTCTAATAATAATTCAGATTTGATCTGCTCTTTCAGCATATCTTCATCTTCAAGGTTTTCTTCATCATAGGCATTATAAACGGATTGAATAAGATAATATTCCTGTTCTACTTCTTTATTTGAAACAGAAATATCGTATTTCTCCGCTAAATGATCGATCACTTTTTGATTGACCATAGCCCTCAGCTCTTCTTTTCCATATTGCTGCTCCAGTGCATATAACCAATCCTCCCGGGACACGGATTCTCCGCCAACCGATGCCACTACTTCCGGAGTACCGACTTCCCCTGAGGACCAGTTCCACACAAGCGTGATCAGATTCGTGACAAGCAATACCCCGATGACCACCATGAGTACAGACCGTTTAATTCTCATTTCTCCCATTCTCCCTGGATGTAATTTATTCCTTGGCGCTTGATTTCAGTTCTTCTAATTCTTCTTTAGAAAAAATATAGGTTTCATTACAGAAGTGGCAGCTTGCTTCCGCACTTCCATCTTCATCGATCATCTCTTGAATTTCCTGTTCCCCTAAGCTGATGATCGCATTAGAGAAGCGCTCCTTGTTACATTGGCACTTAAACGCCACCGGAAGTGTTTCAAGCACTTTGACTTCCCCTTCTCCAAGCACTTCTTCCAATACCTCTTCAGGTGTCAGGCCTTTTTCGATCAATTTAGAGATTGGAGGGATCTTCGCCAGACGCTCCTCAATCTTTGTGATCGTCTCATCCTCTGTACCCGGCATAAGCTGGAGGATGAATCCTCCTGCAGCAAGAATCGAGTTGTCTGGATTGACCAACACTCCGACCCCTACAGAGGAAGGCACTTGTTCTGACGTGACGAAATAATAGGTGAAATCTTCCCCAAGTTCCCCTGAAACAATGGGAACCTGACCTGAGAAATGATCCCTCATACCGATATCTTTCACAATCGATAACGTACCTTCCGTCCCGACCGCACGACGGACATCCAGCTTTCCGTGCTCATTCAAATCAAAGTGGACATGGGGATTGGTCACGTATCCTCTGACCTCCCCTTTTGCATTGCTGTCCACAAGGATGGCTCCGATCGGACCGCCGCCTTCTACTTTGATCGTCAATTTATTTTCACCTTTAAGCATGGCCCCCATCATCACACCGGCACTAATGCTTCGACCAAGTGCTGCAGATGCAGTCGGCCATGTACCATGTCTTCTTTGTGCTTCCCCTACTGTATCCGTGCTTTTGACAGCATACGCACGTACTTGCCCGTCATAAGCTAACGCCTTTACTAAATAATCACTCATGGTTGCAGCCCCCTTCACTTTAATTCATATTTCTCTTGTAGATTAATTTTAGCCCTTTTAACGTCAGGAATGGATCTACTACGTCAATGCTATTGGATTCTTTCGCAATCAGCGTGGCTAATCCTCCCGTAGCAATGACCGTTGGCTCTTTCTTACTTTGTGCTTTCATTCTTTGAACAATACCTTCGACTTGTCCAACATATCCATAAAGAATACCTGCCTGCATAGCTGTTACGGTATTCTTTCCGATGATCTGTTCTGGACGAGCGATTTCAATCCTTGGCAGTTTGGCAGCCTTCGAGTACAGGGCCTCCGTTGATATTCCTATTCCCGGGGCGATCGCACCACCCATATATTGTCGTTCTTCATTGATATAGCAATACGTCGTCGCTGTACCGAAGTCAACGATGATGAGCGGGCCGCCGTATTCATGAATGCCAGCGACTGCATTGACGATTCGATCCGCTCCGACTTCCCTTGGGTTTTCATACATAATATTTAAACCAGTCTTGATCCCAGGACCGACAACCAGTGGAGTAATATGAAAATACTTCTCACACATGCGTTCCAAACTGAACATAATTGGAGGGACAACGGAAGAAATGATGATGCCGTCAATTTCTTCAAACGTTAAATTCACATGCTCAAACAGATTCTTTACAAGCATGCCAAACTCATCTTCGGTTTTATGTCGATTCGTTTCAGCTCTCCAATGATATTTTAAATGGTCATTTTCATATACACCAAATACAATATTGGTATTCCCTACATCCATTACAAAAATCAATATCCTCACCTACTAAGCCAATTGTTTTCACACTGCCAACATCATACCATAATTTATTTAGAATAGGTACAAAAGCGGAACCGGCTTGGTCAGGCCCGACAAGCATAAGGCGATTACACCGGAAAGGCGTCCTTTGCCTTTTTGGTGTAATTGACTTATGACCTCGAGGGACTAGCCGGTGGAGCTAGATGGGTATAAAAGCGCAAGGGCTTTGCACAGAAGCGACAAGCATAAGGCGACTTCACCGGAAAGGCGTTTTTTGCCTTTTTGGTGAAGTTGACTTATGACCTCGAGGGGCTAGCCGGTGGAGCTGGATGGTATAAGAGCGCAACCAGCTTGGTTAGGTCCATTTGTTTTGCATAATTCCCAAAAAATTCATTTACCATAAGTGGCAGCGCGAAAACTTTGACCGTTCCTTTCCGCTCCAGGCACTTGCTTTCCACGGGGAGGAAATCGAGCCTCCTCGGGCTTCGCCCTGCGGGGTCTCGACCTTTCCTCTTTTTCCCGCTGGAGTCAAGTGCCTTCCGCTACAATCCACTCTTTGCTCCTACATTTATGACTTCCTAATAATTGAAAAACAAAAGAAGCCCCCTTTTCTAGATATGGTAGGCGTTTATTCTCAAATATCATTTCGTTGTTAATGTTTAACGTTATTAAGCATCGATTCAGCTTATCTCATTTATAATCAAAAAAAGGATGCACCCAAATGGATGCATCCTTCACTATCATGTGCGATCAGTATTAGAGTCGTCTTCTTTTGAAGTCGTGTCTTCTACAATCGCAGTGTCTTCATTTTTCTTCTGGATGTTCACCTTCACGTCACTGTTTTCCTGATCGGATTCATATGTGCGTTCAGGCAATTTGCCGTGATCCATTAGAGATTTGATTTGCGCTGCGTCTAAAGTTTCTATATCTAATAAAGTTTTGGCAATGAGTTCAAGCTTGTCACGATTTTCAGTAAGAATTCGCTTCGCTCTCTCATAGCTTTCTTTGATGAGACGCTGCATTTCTAAGTCAATTTCATACGCGATGGCATCTGAATAGTTTTGTTCACTATTGATGTCACGTCCAAGGAATACTTGACCACCTTGGGATTGACCGAACTGAAGTGGTCCGAGCTTATCACTCATACCATATTCAGTGACCATTTTACGGGCGATTCCAGTTGCACGTTGGAAGTCATTGTGTGCACCGGTGGATACATCTCCGAAGATGATTTCCTCTGCCACACGACCACCGAGTAATCCGGTAATCTTATCAAGAAGCTCAGGCTTCGTCATGAAGTAACGATCTTCTTTAGGAAGCATGACAGCATAGCCGCCAGCCTGCCCACGAGGAACGATGGTTACCTTATGTACCATGTCAGCTTCATCAAGGACTAATCCGATCACGGTGTGACCCGCTTCGTGGAATGCCACGATTTTACGTTCTTTTTCAGATATGACTTTGCTCTTCTTGGCAGGACCTGCAATGACACGGTCCGTTGCTTCGTCGATATCGCGCATATCAATTTTCTTCTTATCTTCACGAGCCGCCACAAGTGCCGCTTCGTTCAGAAGGTTTTCCAAATCGGCTCCTGAGAAGCCTGGTGTTCTCATTGCAATCGCTTTTAGATCGACAGATTCATCAAGCGGTTTATTATGAGAATGTACTTTAAGAACAGCTTCACGGCCTTTTAAGTCTGGACGATCTACTGTAATTTGACGGTCAAAACGTCCTGGGCGCAATAATGCCGGATCCAGAATGTCAGGTCGGTTTGTTGCAGCGACGATGATGATACCTTCGTTCGCTCCGAAACCGTCCATTTCAACAAGTAACTGGTTAAGGGTTTGTTCACGCTCATCGTGACCTCCACCCAAGCCTGCTCCACGTTGACGACCGACTGCATCGATCTCATCAATGAAGATGATACATGGTGCATTCTTCTTCGCGTTTTCAAATAAGTCACGTACACGAGATGCACCCACACCGACAAACATTTCAACGAAGTCGGAACCACTGATTGAGAAGAAAGGAACTCCCGCTTCTCCAGCTACCGCTCGTGCAAGTAGGGTTTTACCTGTACCAGGAGGTCCCACTAGAAGGACACCCTTCGGAATGCGGGCACCCACTTCAGAGAACTTGCGTGGATCCTTTAAGAATTCCACTACCTCCACAAGTTCTTGTTTCTCTTCATCCGCTCCCGCTACATCTTTAAAGCGGACTTTCTTCTTCTCTTCACTGTAAAGTTTTGCCTTACTCTTACCGAAGTTCATGACACGGCTTCCGCCGCCTTGAGCTTGGTTAAGTAAGAAGAAGAACAGAATGAAGATGATGACAAACGGGATGATGGTTGTGAAGAAAGATACCCAGCCGCTTGTTTCCTTGGCCTGTAATACTTCCACATCGATGCCTTGCTCCGATGCCGCAGTATTGATCTTATCCATCAGCTTTCCATCTGTGGTAAGGACATAGGTCAAGAAGTACTCTCCTTCTTTAGCCCCTTCCATTTGTCCTTTTACTTCATACACACCTCTGCCAGGCTGAATTGAAAAAGAAGAAACATCTCCGTCTTCAAGGTTATTAATAAATGTACTGTACTCGATATTTTTGGTTGGCTCGTTGTTGTTACTGAAATAACTCACCACACCTATAATCACTAAAAAGACTAGTAAATAGAATATGGTGTTTCGAAAGATCCGGTTCATCCCTTACCTCCTCCCACGGGTAAACAAACTAAGTAAAATAGTATCATAGAAAATCATGGCATTACAACAAATTGCACTTACAAGATTCCTCTTTAGAATATACTTATTCTCCAGTTGTATACACTCTTGGTTTTAAAACACCGATATACGGCAGATTACGATATCTTTCAGCGTAATCAAGACCATATCCGACCACGAACTCGTCAGGGACAATAAAGCCGACGTAGTCCGCTTTGATATCTGCTTTACGACCGGTTGGTTTGTCAAGCAGAGTCACAATGCTGATTGATTTTGCCTTACGATAGCGGAAAAGCTCCACCAGATAGCTTAATGTCAATCCGCTGTCGATGATATCTTCAATGATGAGGATATCCCGGCCTTCCACCTTTGTATCTAAATCTTTCACAATCTTTACTTCTCCTGAAGAGACAGTAGAGTTCCCGTAGCTGGATACATCCATGAAATCCATTTCCATATGAGTATCCATGCGCTTGCAAAGGTCAGCCATGAAGGGCATCGCGCCTTTTAAAACGCCAATTGCCAAAGGAAAACGATCTTGATATTCCTCTGTTAATTGTGCACCTAATGCTTTAATCTTTTCTTGAAGTTCTTCTTCTGAAATTAACACTTTCTCAATATCTTGGTTTAACAATGTTCAACTGCCTCCTAGAAGATGATTGCTTGTAAATTGTAGTACTAAACTATTTTCCTGCTCTTCTCCCAAATCGTAAATAGACTTCTTCATTCCCGGAACCCAGAGGATATGTTGTTCAGCGTCTACTACAACCGGCCACTCCTCACGAAGGTGCGCGGGAAGTTTATGATCGATAAAGAGGGTTTTCAGCTTCTTGGAGCCTGCCATCCCCTTCACTTTCATTCTGTCCTTACTCCTTCTCGTTCGCACGTAAAGAGGGAGGGATACAGCGCTTGGATCAAGATAGATCACATCACTGGCTTCATCCGGGGTGTGCGGGGAAGAATAGAGATGAAACTGATATTCACCTTGAATGTCCAGCCCCTTATCAACCTGGAGCTCATAACAATATGGAACCCCGGTTAAGGCTAATTCTCCAAAGTGAAAATAGCATGTATGATACGCACGTGTTACCTTAAGCCCCTTTGGTAAGTCTATGCTGGCATTCGGCGCTTTTCCTTTTAAAATACCCAATACATCGTAAATATGTATAGACGATAAGGAAGATGGTCTTACTTTGTAAAGATAGTTTAATATTAGATTAATCCCTCTTCTTTGTAAAGGCTGAGCCATTGCAAGAAAACCATCGATATGTATTGAGGAGAAATCCCCGGTGTTATTCCATACCTTATTCAACTTTTCTTCTGTTAATTCCTCTAAATATGCCTCATCTTCTGCTATTTCTTCACTAAATCGTTGGAATTGCAGATGGACATGAGGGTTTTCCTGTTTTAAGAATGGAAGGACTCTCTTTCTAAACCGATTCCTTGTATAAACTTCCTTCTGGTTACTGGGATCCCTTCTCGGTTCTAGATCATGTCTATCACAATAATCCTCGATCTCCATTTTAGTCACAGAGAGGAACGGCCGGATAATGTCACCGTCAGCAAATGATCGTTTCAGGGGAATGCCGGCTCTACTCGCCCCCGATGCCCCTCTTGTCAATTTCATCAGGATCGTCTCCACTTGATCATCCCCGTGATGACCCAGGGCCAGTTTGGTGGCTGACAGCTCTCCCATGACCTCCTCCAGAAACCCATAGCGGATCTTTCGGGCCATATCCTGCATGCTTCCATTTGTGGCTTCGATTTCCCTCGAAACATTCAGCTGTTTTCCGTAGAAGGGGATATTCCGCCCGTGACAGAAATCCTGGACGAACTGTAGCTCCTGGAAGGATTCCTCCCCCCTGAACATATGATCCAGATGGGCTGCGGCCACTTCTACTCCTAACCCTCTTTTGTTCAAGTCAAGAAAATGCAGCAGCGCCAGGGAATCAGGTCCGCCCGATACTGCTACCAGAATGCGGTCGCCCTTTTGAATGAGCTGGTGATCTTGAATAAATCGTTTTGTCGTATGCTCTAACATTGTGCTTCCTCTTCCTACAACCATTTTCCCCATTGTATCAATTTCTACTGGTTTCTCACACCGATATGCTACAACAATTCTCCATAAATATACAAAACGTATAGGAGTGAGACAATGATCACAACAAGTACCGTCTCCAGAAAGTGACTTGAATTTTTATTCCGCTGGTTCTGGTATCTGCTTGGATGGGGGGAAGCTGTTCTTACAGTAGCACTTTGCTGAACAGATCGTTGGGCCTTCGGTTTCGGTTTCGGCTGCTGCACCGGTTGGGCATGCGAGAGTCCATGTAAAAGACTCTCTCTCATTTCGCTGGCGGTTTGAAATTTGCCATCGAGGGCACCCTGGATCGTCCCTGCGAATTTTTTCAGCTGGTCCTTCGAATCCACAGCCTGCCTCAGTTGTTTTATATTCCCTTCCCCGGTCTTAGTGAAACGCGTTGGATAGGCCAAATTGATAAGGATCATCCCTACTGAGAAAAGATCATAGGAGGATTCAGCCCTCCTGGATCCCCCAATCCAATACCCTCTATCAAAAAACTCCGTGAACTCCTTGATCGCCCGGCCGTTAATGGTGGTTCCCCCAACATCAATACAGCGAATCCTGTAAGGAGGACCTGTCACAATTAAGTTTTCAGGTTTTAAATCCCCAAAAACCCATCCTTCCTTATGAATCCGCTCCAAGTCTGTCAGGAGCTGAGCAACGAGGACACCTGTCCAGGAGAATCCCTTCGATTGAACAAATGACAGCAGATCGGTTCCCTGTATATATTCCATCACGTAGAAATGGATTTTTTGACCCCTTACCTCCCAATCGTCCACATCAAGAAGCTTTGGCCCAAGGGGAGAACCTTGGACCTTTGAGAAAGCTTTTAATACATTGACTTCAGAAGTAATCGACACATTGCTGTCACTCATTTTTAACGCCTGGTAACCTGAGGACCCTTGCACAAGATATACAATCCCGTTCGCCCCGTATCCCAATTCTTTTACAATCGTATAGATATGTTTATACCACTTACCTCTTATAACTGTTCCAGGATTGAAACTAAATGGTTTCTTCGAAGTATTGTTCATCATCGCCACGAGAGAGCAATCCCCTTAACGAACGTTTTTTCTTAAAGTGTGTGATGGCTTCTGAGATCGCCGGTCCGGTTGGAGTGATTCCGCCTGGAGACAATTTAGAGAAAATACTCGTCAGTGTTTCGAGTCTTGGTGTCCAATCCAGCAATTTTTCGACATCTTGTCGTTTCCCGGGAAATACAAATACAGAAAACTTGTTATCACCCATCCGTGCATTTAGGCTTAATGATAGATCCAGCAAGGCTTCTTTGACCGTCGGGAGCTTATGTTTCATACTTGCAGATGTATCGACAAGAATCAACACTTCCATATCGACGGATTCACCCAGTTCATCCACTACTTCCATAACCTCTCCACGCTGTTCGGGAGGAAGCTCTTCCATAGAGGCAGATTTCCCGAGAATTTGTTTCAACTCTTTATTTACAACTCCCTGCAAGGTCTGGGTCATGGCTTTACGCGTGACCATCTGTACCGTTTGAGAAAGCTGTTGTGCATATACAATCTGGCTCACCCCACCCCCCGATAGAGCAATCCCTTCAATTTCCTGCATTCCATTGTCATCTATGACATCATTGTCAATCACACCAATCACATTGACCGAGATTCCCTGCTCCTTGGCAAGGGCCGCCATCGCAATTGGATCTTCTCCTTGATTCGAGCAACCATCCGTAATTAATAGAATTTGACGAAGTGTACCTGGCTTCATCAGACTCCCCTCCTCATTCTAAAGTTGATATCATCTTCGCCGAATAAGGAGGAGTTTATACTCTAGTTAACTATTTTAAAGGGTGCGGACCCTAGGAAATTTTATCTTTCGACTTACCTTTTTGCATAGGGATGGATGACCACTTCGGTATGTTATGCTTGATTTTCGACACCACGATGGTCATATCATCTTCTATTAATCCGGAGCTCGACCGGATGACCTCCTCCATTAGAATGTCTGCCACTTCCTGTGGATCATCGGTTTCGAGTTCCTTTATTTTTCTCTTCATCCACAGATCATAATTTTCTACATGCTTCGGTCCTTCAAAGGCTCCGTCACTCATCATGATGAGAAGATCTCCTGCTTTCAATTGTTCCGAGACGACATCGACATCGAAGTCCTGCTGAAGCATCCCCATCGGTAAGTTACTGGCTTCCACCTTGAGAATTTTATCTCCCCGCTTAATGAAGCTTGGGGTCGAACCTATTTTTAAGAACCTCGAAGACGCATTTTGCAGGTCGATCATGGCTAAATCCAATGTGGAGAAAATTTCATCATTCGTTCTGAGGGAGAGAATCGAATTGATGGACTTGATCGCCACCTCTTCTTCGATCCCCGACTCCAGGATCTTTTTCAATAGTCTCAGTGTTTCATTGCTTTCGTAATGGGCCCGTTCACCATTCCCCATCCCGTCACTGATCGCAACGGCATACTTCCCCCTTCCCAATTCAATCATGGAGTAACTGTCTCCTGAAACCAGTCCTCCTCCTTTTGCTGCATGGGATGCACCTGTATCGACGACAAATTTCTTTGCAGATTGAAAGGTTACATGACACTGACCATTTGGAAATTGAGCGCACTCCTCCTTTTGTACGACGATGTTTTCTCCTAATATATCGGATAACATGGGTGCAATGAGCTTTTCCCCCTGACCGTGTCCTCCGCAATAAGGCATCGTCATATCGATATCGACATTCCCTTGTTCCAGGTTATAGATTTCAATGTTTTCAATCTCGATCCCAAACTCTCCGATACTTGCCAGGATCTGCTCTTCCTGAATATGATGATTTTCCCTTTCTCTTTGGATTTCTTTCGCGAAATTCCCCATTACCTCCGATACACCGAGCAATTGGTCAGCCACAAGCTTCCTGCTTTCCTGAACCTGTTTCTTCAATTTCAGATTGGCCTGATAGAAGGTAAGCTCCTGATAGATTGTATCCTTCAGTTTCTTCTCTCTCGTACAATGCTTCTCTACCTCTCTTGCAAGTTTCGGGGAAAGGGGGACCCTACCCTGATCGTACTCAGTCATCACATCTTTCATAAGATTGTAGGTTTTATCAAAATTCCGTGCCCAGCACTGATCTTTCTTAAAGCAGGTTTGACACGTTTTCTCCGTGACATTGCTGAGAAAATAGTCAAACTCTTTATCCTCCTCCTCTTCAAATCGGTCTTCTATTTGTTGAAAGCTGTTTGATAAAGCCTGGAACACCGACGAGAACTGAGTGACCCGATGAGCGGTCACATCCCTGACCCGGCGCATGTACCCTTGTTGATCATGCTGATATTCAGCCGTCCCTGGTATATGTCTCGCAATTTTAGACGTCAAGCTTTGCGGGGTTAAAAACAGGAGTAATATCGCTACTCCCGATTCATAAAGTGTTTTCGTAATGACTGTATCCGTATCCCCGTACATTCCCATCAATAATGTAGCGATTAACAAACCGATTGCCGCTCCAAATTTCCTTCCTTCTTTCATGAGTCCGCCCAGAAGTCCGGAGAAAGCAAGCAAGCTCATTTGATAAAAGCTCGAAACATTGGCTAAGCTGAAGACGAGACCGGTCACGACCCCTACCGTCGAGCCCACTGTGGCCCCTGCTATGAAGGAAAACAGCAGTACCAGATATCTTGATAATACATGCTCCACAGACAGATTGTATAATGACCATCCGATCGTTCCCGTCATGATCGAGGCGAGGAGGATGATCAAACTGACCACTTCTTCTGTTTTCAGTGATTTCCTTCTGCGCTGAACCGTTACAAGGGGAACGCTCTGGATGAAGATATAGGTTAAGAGAAACGCAAGGCTCGCTTCAATTACCGCCATGACCCCGTTATAGATCGTCAAGGCTTGTCCCTGTTGGATATAATCGAACCCAAGCTTAGCAGCCATCACCGTAAAGAACACATAAAAGGCGACAGCCCTCACATTATTCTTGTGATATTTCTGCGACAATCGATACGTTAACAGGAATAATACCGCACTGACAAACGTATAACTGATACTAGGAATGGATAAGGTGAGTGCTCCTGCCAGCAACCCGATGAGTGCGATCGGTGACTTCTCCCTCCGGATAATATAAACAGACGCAAAGAACGGCAGGGCAAAAGGTGTCAGATGTGAAAGGATTAAGGCTCTTCCGAGGAGAAACCCGATGACGAATAAAGCAACCCCCTTTTCTACAAATAGCCACTCAAGCTTTGAATAAATGGACCGGATCCCCTTGGACAGTTCCACCCTCGTGTGTTCGATGTCCACGTTCTGAACTGGTTCGATGATCGACTGATCGACTTTCCCCATGTATGAAACACTCCCCATTTCTTTTTTTTCAGTATAAATGGTACAAGCTTAAAACTTTGTCAAAATGAGGGAATGTATTCCGAGAATGTTTCGACGTCTTTCTATGGTTTCCGGTAAAATATTCAGAATATTCAAGTTTCCTTTCCTGTCGAGTTTGGATTTTTTCTTTTCAAATGCTTATGCAACCAAGCTTAAGGGAATTTTGACAATTTCTTTATCATTGGATATTGACAAGCAAACCCTTTCTGGGTATCATAGTTTTTGTGCCAAAAAGGCGCGTATCCAAATGGCGGTGTAGCTCAGCTGGCTAGAGCGTACGGTTCATACCCGTGAGGTCGGGGGTTCGATCCCCTCCGCCGCTACCATATTGTTCCGGCCCGTTGGTCAAGCGGTTAAGACACCGCCCTTTCACGGCGGTAACACGGGTTCGAATCCCGTACGGGTCATAGAAAAAAGACTATCATGATGATAGTCTTTTTTGTTTATTCTATTACCCGGTCAAACCCTTTCGGCAGATACCACTTCTTCGATCTGCTCTTGATGGTGCTTATCGTGACCGATGAAGTCTTCAAAAAATTCTTTCAGGGTGAAGCTTTGCTCCCCCACTTTGAACGATTGATCAACATCATCTTCCGAGAGGCTTTTTACATATGTGATCATCCTATCCCTCGTTTTTATACCTTCTTCGATTAAATCTTCCTGGTTCACTACCCGATGAGCATATTCTTCCGCTTGTCCATTAAATTTCTGAAAATCCGGAAAAGGTGAGAGTTCCACCCCTTCTGCAACATGAGGGAGAATCTCCTGTAAAGAATATTGATCCCATCTAATGATATGGGCTATATTGGCAGCGATCGACCATTTACCTTCCTCAATAGGTCTGAACCATTCATATTCACTTAGCAGCTTCAACTCCTCCAACCATATCTTAAATGACTCATAATGATCGATCATCTGATCGTATTTCATCCATTCTGCCCCCACTCAAGTTATTTATCTCTAACTATTCGATAGGAGCAGGTGATTTTCCTGTGTAATGGGTTCTATCTAAAATAAAAAAAACAGGCATACCCATCCAAATGGGTATGCCTGTTTTCCGTTCACAACCTGCTATATGGGTTAATAGACAGCAAGTTAACCTTTTTTCGCCCCTTTTCCACCACGACGAGACTCAGTATTCTTCTTTAAAGATGATAAACGATCTTCACTGTCTTTCAAGAAACGTGCCATCTTTTGTTCGAAACTCTCTTTGGTGCGAGTGTCGTTCGGTTTATTATTACTACGCGGGCGTTGAGGACGCTGAGGGCGCTGCGGGCGTTGTGGTTGATCTTTCGCTTTACGGATGGATAAACCGATTTTCCCATCTTTCTCAACATTAATAACTTTAACCGTTACTTCGTCGCCGACTTTAAGGTGTTCATTAATATCCTTAACATAGTTGTCTGCAACTTCACTAATGTGAACTAAACCTGTTGAACCTTCCGATAATTCCACGAACGCTCCAAAATTTGTAATACCTGTTACCTTACCCTGTAACTTGCTGCCTACTTCGATTGACATAAAAGAAATGCTCCTCCTTAAAATTATAAAAGATAAACCTTATTATATATTATAGCCAATTAAAAAAAAGAGTGTCAATAAGACACCTCTTCTTCTTTCTCTTTATCTGGCTCAGGTATGTTGAAAATAATCTCACCTTCATCTGATAAAAAGTAATCCCGGCGTGCCAGTTTGGCTATATATTCATCATCGTTAAGCTTCACAATCTCTTCTTCCAAGGCTGATTGCTTATCTTTCAGGTCTTCTAACTTTTTTTCCAATTGTGCTTTTTCCGTTTGTTTATCTTCTAAAACCTGGGCTCTGGAAATGAGGGTCGAGATTAAAAATCCACTAATTGCCAACACTAAAACAAAGAAAACTGCTAATCGACGGACCAAACGCTTTTTTCTCTTAGAAGAAGATTTATGCATATGCTCCTGATGACGGACATATTCATTTTCCATTGGTGTCACGTTTTTTCTCATTCCCAAACCTCCTTTACAATATGGAGTGGCAAAGCCTTAAGCGCTATTCTTTATCTTTAGGTTTCTTTTTGAACTTTTCTACCACTCTATATACTTTTTTGATGTAAGCTTTAAAAATTCCTGCCACTTTATTATATAACTTCTCGACTCTTTTTGTAAGATTTTTCGGCAATAAATTCCAAATGCCCTTCAATATCCACCATATCGGTGTGATTACGAGCTTAATCGCCCATTGCACCACTTTCATAATCACCTTAAAAAGGAATAATATGACGGATAAGAGCCCTTTTCCTATAGATAATACAATCGTTATCAGAAGCACAATCATCCATTTTATCGGTGAATAAATCAATCTTTTCACCATTTTCACTCCGAAATTGTACAGGGAGATAAAAAACAATATCAGCCGTTCAAGGAACGCCATATAATGCTGCTTGATTAACGCCTGGTAAGCAGCAAAACCGCATAATAGGGCAATGAAAATATAAAAACGGATCTCACCGAAATTCACGACGAATAAAATATAAAAAATCGCCAGTGCCTGCAAAACCCAAAACATGATGTCATTGATGAATACAAGCCATCGTTTTCTCTCGGACCGGTGTAAAAACCGGGAATACGTGTCCAACGTCATACCAAATAGTGCCCCCATGCCGATCATGGAGAGCATGGTATAGAACTGGGTCGAGAGGGTCATCGAAACAGCTTGCTAAAGAAGCCTTTAGCCTTCTCCCCATTTTGTTCATCCAGGTAAACGAGATCGAACACCTTTCCTTTTATAGAGACGATGCCTTTATCCACATCCAGATTTTTCATTTGAAGGTTCTGGCCCCTGACAGAGAGGAATCCCATGACGGTTTCAAGGAGAAACTCTTCGTTATCGAAGCTTTCCACTTGCTTCACTCCTGTAATATCGAGAAGCTTTCGGCCCCTCATCATCACGTCATGTTCTTGAAAGGTCGTTTTATCTTTGTTTCCATCATATTGATTCATATCCATCCCTCACATTCCCATAGTACAAGCTTTGTAACTATGTTTATGTGTATAGGGGAAAAATAGAACCAAATAACAGACCAAATGCTTGTATCCCTTTACTCTGTTTCCTCGACCCTTTCCTCTGAAACGACAGAATAAAGCCCGCTCGCTTCTTCTTTTTTCGTTGTTTCAAGAAGCCTTTCAATCTTTACCCTCATAATTCTTTGGCCAAACCTTACGCTTAATTCATCCCCGACTTTTACATTGGAGCTTGCTTTGGCCTGCTGGCCGTTCACGGTGATACGTCCCTGGTCGGCAATCTCTTTCGCCAATGTCCTTCTTTTAATGAGCCTGGATACTTTCAAAAATTTATCTAATCTCATAGATACCATTGTACATTTCCCCTTATTCGATATTCATCTTTTTCGCTTCGTTCCAAAATCGGTCTAACTCTTCCAATGTGAAATCCTCAAAGCTCTTGCCGGATTTCAGGACCTGCTCTTCAACATAAGAAAAGCGGCGGTAAAATTTCGTATTCGTCATGGCTAATGCTTCCTCAGGAAAGATCTTATAGAATCTGGCGACATTAACGAGAGCGAATAACACATCTCCGAATTCTTTTTTCATGTCGTGTTCACTATTATTCTCGACTTCTCTTTCAAATTCCTTTAATTCTTCCCATACTTTTTCCCATGCCCCTTGAGGGTCTGCCCAATCAAAGCCTGATTTCGCGGCTTTTTTCTGGTATTCATATGCCTTCATGAGAGCAGGCATGCCCTTAGCCACATTCTTGAGCATCGGTTCAGTTCCACTCTGCTTTTCACGGCTTTTGATTTCTTCCCAATTTGCTTTCACCTGTTCGGTGTTTTCCACTTGAACGGTCCCAAATACATGAGGATGTCTCCGGACCATCTTAGAGGCAAGTCCTTCCATTACTTCTTCCATTGTGAACATACCCTCGTCCTCGCCTATTTGCGCATGGAGCATGATTTGAAGGAGGACATCTCCCATTTCCTCGATCATATGATCAATATCTTCTTCCTCGATGGCTTCCAGTAATTCATACGTTTCCTCAAGGAGATATTTCTTGAGTGAGTGGTGGGTTTGTTCTTTGTCCCACGGGCAGCCATTCGGTCCCCGAAGCGTCGAGATGATTTCCCTTAGTGTCGCATATTGCTTAAAGGAAGATTCCATTTCTTTCACTGCAGGCACATAAAGGCTCGTCAAATTACTCAGACCGGCAACCCGGTCAAGCTCCACCAGCGGGATCCGTTCCACCTTCTCTTCCCCGCTTCCGGCAGCCGTTACAAGAGCAACCTCATAATCATACGGATAGAGCTCCATCAGTGTGAGCTTTACTTCAGATGCGATGAATGCATCATACACCTGCCCGATGATGAGCTGCTGGTTCATGTGAATATCATGAAGCTTTAAGCTGGTACCATCAAGGAGCTGGAAACCATCGATCGGGTCCGCTCCTACAGAAGTAAATAAAGCATCGATAAAGCTCTGTCCCCCACCGATCTCGACGTGAATCTTCCCTTCTTTATGAAGATCCAGAAGCATTTGAACAGCTTTTTCAGCGACCAGCGGGTGACCCGGAACGGCATAGACAAGGGAATGCTGCTCTGATGCAGCGATCAGTTCTTGAACAATCTCTTCATATACAAGATTGAACTGATCATATTTTTCATAGACAGCATCGAAAGAATGATACGTGATTCCTTCTGCTGCTAAATCCTTTACGACGGGATGCTGATTCGTCCTTAAGTAAAGATGTGAACTGTTTTTAATCCTTTTATATACTCCCAGTGGCAGCTGTTCTATATCTCCTGCGCCTAACCCGACTATCGTTATCGTATTCATGTTAATCTCCTCGCTACTTATTATTCGGCTGAACTTTATTCATCAACCACACCCATTTACTCCCAAATGGCAAGAAACTGATATCTTCTCTTGAAAGGACGTTCCCTCTTAAAAACACAATCAAAAATATGACGCCTCCGATACAAACGCCCCCTAATGAAAAAAGGACGGAAAGCGGACGACCAGGCATTCCATTAACCAAAAGTGTATCATATATCCATAAAAGTCCCTGTAATCCAATTGTCATGGCCGCTCCGCTGAGCAACAATGTTTTATAAAAAGAGTACGTGAAAAAACGGATCGGAAACAGATTTCTAAGCTTTATCACCATCATGATGGCAATCATACTTAAAGAGCCAACAGTCGAGACAGATGCCCCCATGACTCCCAACATTGGGATGAGACAGGCATTGCCCAGGTATTTCACTAAAATTCCCGTTACTATGCAGAATGCCGGGTAATAGATCCTCCCGATTCCCTGAAAAATGCCTGCAAACGTCAAAATGAGGCAGCTGAAGAAAATCGAAAGACAGAAGACAGCGATGACTTTTGAACCGAGGGCATTTTCAAATAGCATCGTATTGGTCGGTACCATGATGTTGATGATCCCCAGTGTGGCAGCAAATCCGATGGTAATGCTGATCTTAAGGGACAACTGACTGTACTCCCTTACTAAAGCTTCTCTTCTTTTGAGATAGGCATTCGTCACCAATGGGACGATGGTCAGTGAGATGGATGTAGCCACTACTGTCCCTAGTTGTACAAAGGGCTGGCCCCGGTCATAAATCCCCTTCCACGTCTTCGCACTTTCCGCTTCCATCCCTGAAGACAGGAGGAGGGAGTATACATTTAATGAATCAACAAATTGGAGTAAGACGAGCAACATGGCACTTACACAGATAGCTGTTCCGTTCTTGAATAACCGGGACCAGATCTGTACGTAATCGGCAGGCAGAGACAGATATTTTCGTGAAAACAACTTTTCCCTGCGTGCAGTAAGGAAGGAAAGAAGAACCAGAAGTCCGCCCAGACCACCGGTAATCGACCCGAACAGCGCTCCTTTCCCAGTCATATATAAAGAGTACCCTTGGGTTACCAAGATGGTCGAAAAGAACAGAATCGTTGCCACCCTGATTGCTTGTTCCGTCACTTGAGAGACAGCCGTAGGCACCATATCTTCTTTCCCTTGATAATACCCCCTGATGACGGAGAGGGGAGCTAATAATAGGAACGATAAAGAAATCACCTGAAGTAACGGCTTTAGCAGGGGATCTCCCATCCAACGTGCGATCATGCCTGCACCGAGGTAGACGAGGAGAAACCAGGAAAACCCAACGAGACAAAGGAATAGAAAGGAGGTGATGGCCACTCTCTTTGCGCCTTCTTCATCATCCCCTTCTAATTTCTCTGCTACCATCTTTGAGATGATGACAGGGAATCCATATGTGGAGAGGGCGAGGGCAATCCCGTAGAACGGATACACCTGCTGATATATATAAAATCCGATATCTCCAACAATATTTTGAAAAGGAACCCGGTAAACAGCACTTAATACTTTTGTTACCAATGCCGCAATCGTTAAGACCATGGCCCCTTTTAAAAATTGACTGGAGGAGTACTTCTTACTCAACCCGTTTTCCTGCCTTTCTGTACCACTTCCTTCAATCTGATCCAGACCGAAGAAAAAATCAATTATGTACTGGTCATTTTACCATAAAGGGCTGGATGTTTTCTCTAGTGGGTTTGACGGCAAAAAAAGAAGAGTGGCAATTTGCCACTCCTTTAGGTTATGACTCCATTTGTCTTGCTAAAAAGCCAGCTGCCGTTTCTACTGCTTTTTGTTCCACTTCGCCTACTGTACGTTCCTTTGAGAAAATCGCAACGGCACCAATCGGATCTCCATTTGCGACAATCGGAGCAATCGTATAGGAAGCAAGATCCTCACCATGTCCATCAACAAGCTCAGCTTGTCCCTGTTGAGTGTGTAATAGAGACGTACGGTCATCCATTACCTTCTCAACGAGTTCACTGATGTTCTTATTTAAATACTCTTTCTTCGAAGCGCCGGAGATGGCAATGACAGCATCCCGATCACAAATTAACACGGCACTTCCCAGACTGTCGTACAATGCTTCGCCATATTCCTTAGCAAAGTCACCAAGTTCACTGATTGGGGAATATTTCTTTAAGATGACTTCTCCGTCACGATCAACGAAGATTTCCAGGGGGTCTCCCTCGCGAATCCTTAATGTCCTGCGAATTTCTTTCGGAATGACGACACGACCTAAATCATCAATACGACGAACAATACCAGTTGCTTTCATCTATAGTTGCCTCACTTTCATCAGATGATTTTTATTTGGCAATGTATTCACTTTAGTTGAATACTTACCATTGTTGAGTTTAGTATCTTACAACTTAGAAGTTCTATACACATTCAGTTATTTTTTCTGTAATTTCACTAAAATTCTAATGCAGGTATCTTTTTCCATTGTTGGCAGCTGCATAAATACTAATACCCTTATCATAGTAAAGTAAAACAATCTGCGCGTTTACATTTTGGTTACATTATTATAACGAAGGGAAGAAATGCCACTGGTTTGTGTCGAAATGATGAAATGATCACACGCTTTCTTCTATTTTCACCGCTTCATCCAGGCGTTTGATGATGTCATACGCCATGTTAAACCATTTGGACGCTTCCAGGCGTGCTGTGTTAATCGATATTTTAAGTCTGGAGCCTTCCATTCCAAGTCCGACTGCACGGCCGTGTTTGTTGCAAAGATTGAATACTTTGGAACCGTCGATATGTGCGGTTCCTTCCGGTGACATAAAGATATTCACCGTTTTCTTGTCCTGCTTGATGGATTCGAGCTTTGTATTCTTGGCATAGATCTTCATTTCAGAGATGAGGAATAAGTAGCCCACCTCTTCCGGATATTCTCCGAACCGGTCCAGTATCTCTTCTTCAAGTTCCTCGATTTCAGGAAGGGAAGAAAGGGATCGGAATCGTTTATACATTTCGATCTTTTGATGACCATCTTTAATATAATCATCCGGAATATAAGCGTCGATTTCAATGTCCACTTCAAAGCTTGACTCAGGCTGCTTCGGAAGATCTCCTTTTCTTTCTTCGATGGCTTCTTTCAGCATTTGGGAGTACAGGTCGAATCCGACAGAATCAATGAATCCGTGCTGCTGTGCCCCGAGGAGATTACCCGCTCCACGGATCGTCAAGTCACGCATGGCAATTTTGAATCCGGATCCTAACTCCGTGAATTCTTTGATTGCCTGCAATCGTTTTTCAGCCACTTCTGTCAGGACCTTATCTTTCCTATAGGTGAAATAGGCATAAGCCACCCGGTTCGAACGGCCGACACGTCCCCTTAGTTGATAAAGCTGGGATAAACCCATCCGGTCGGCATCAAACACTATCAACGTATTGACGTTCGGGATATCCACACCCGTTTCAATGATCGTAGTGGTGACAAGCACATCATATTCTCCTGCAAGGAAGCCTAATATGACGGCTTCGAGCTCGTTCTCGCTCATTTGACCATGAGCGTAGGCAATCCGGGCATCGGGTACTAGCATGGAGATCTCATCGGCTTTTCTTTCTATATCTTCTACACGATTATAGAGGAAATACACTTGGCCATTCCTTGCCATTTCCCTTTCAATCGCTTCTTTAATAAGGGCACCGTTGTACTCCATCACATAGGTCTGAACCGGGAACCGGTTTTCAGGTGGTGTTTCAATAACCGATAAATCCCTTACACCGAGCATCGACATATGAAGGGTACGGGGAATCGGTGTGGCCGTTAGGGTCAGTACGTCGATATTGGTTTTTAATTGTTTGATCTTCTCTTTATGCGTGACACCGAACCTTTGTTCTTCATCGATGATCAAGAGTCCTATATCCCTGTATTGAATGTCTTTTGAGAGAAGTCGGTGAGTTCCCACTACAATATCCACCGTTCCATTCTTGAGCCCCTTCGTCGTCTCCTGTTGCTGCTTTCTCGTTCGGAAACGGCTTAATAAACCGATTTCCACCGGGAAGTCCTGAAAACGCTCCTTGATCGTTTCAAAATGCTGTTGAGCAAGGATGGTGGTAGGCACGAGGATGGCCACTTGTTTTCCATCTGCAATCGCCTTGAAGGCGGCCCTGATCGCAACCTCGGTCTTACCATAGCCTACGTCCCCACACAATAACCGGTCCATCGGACGTTCTCTTTCCATATCGTGCTTGATTTCACTGACAGAACGCAGCTGATCATCCGTTTCTTCATAAGGGAAAGCCAATTCAAATTCTCTCTGCATGTCCCCATCGGGAGAAAAGGCATAACCTTTTGCTGCTTCCCGTTCAGCATAAAGCTTGATCAGATCATCCGCGATATCCTGAACAGAAGATTGAACCTTCGACTTGACCTTCTTCCATTCACTTCCACCCAGTTTATAAAGCTTTGGATCCTTATTCTCGGATGCGACATATTTCTGGACCAATTCAATTTGATCGACCGGTACATAAAGTTTGTCATTCCCTTGATACTTCACATGGAGATAGTCTTTATGGACCCCGTTGATCTCCAATGTTTCAATCCCAAGGAATTTACCGATCCCGTGATTCACATGAACCACATGGTCCCCTACTTTCAGCTCAGAGTAACTTTTGATCCTCTCTGCGTTTGAAAGTTTCTGCCTTCTCGGCTTCTTTTGGGTTTTCTTATTGAACAATTCTTCTTCCGTAATAACCGCAAGCTTCTGAAGGGGGAGCTCGAACCCGCTTGTCAGGCTTCCATTGATCATCTGGATCGTTCCCGGCAGAAGTTTATCCCCGTTTTCGACAAAGGCAATCTCAATTTTGTAATCGTCCAGTACCCTTTGAAGCTTCTTAACGCGGTCTTCATCCGGGCCTAACAAGACAACGGTATATTTTCCTTTTTTCCACCTGTCCAACTCCGCCTTCAATACGTTCATCTGCCCATGGAAATTCTGCATGGGCTTCGTTGAGACATTAAAGATATTTTGTGGACTGGTATTCGGAATATGACGCAGGAACAATGAGAAATATACCTTTGGCAGCTTCGTCTTACTGACTAACGATGAAAATGTATGGGAGACATGTACGTCATGAATGATCTGTCCTTCCTGAAGCAGGGAAGTATACCATTCTGCTTCCTCTTTCTCGAGGGAGTCACTCATTTCCTGGACGCGGCTGAACTCATCAAAGAATAGAACCCCGTCTTCGGGTAAATAATCTAGCAAACTACTAGGCTTTTCATATGCGAGGGACAAGTACTTAAAGATTTGCTCAGGAACCTGCCCGTTCTCAAGCTGCCCCACCTCATGACCTATGTACTCTGTCATCTTCTCCTTAACGGCCGCCGATTTGACCTTCTTCAAGCTTGTGGAAAGACCTGCGTTGATTTCATGAATCAGCCTCTCCATATTTTCATACTTCAATAAGACCTCTGTGGCAGGGCCTATTTCTATCTCATTAAGTTTATCAATCGAACGCTGGTCTTCAACCGAAAAGAGGCGGATCGAATCAATTTCAGTATCGAATAATTCGATCCGGACAGGGTTCTGAGTTGTTAATGGAAAAATGTCGACAATCCCCCCGCGAAGGCTGAATTCGCCAGGTGTGCTGACCATCCCTGTCCGTTGATAGCCCATTTGCACCAATTGATTTAATACTTCATCCAAGTCGATATCTTCACCCATTTGAAAGCGGATCTGATTCGTAGCCCACATCGACTTAGGTGGAAGGATTTTACGAAATCCGGCAACAGGTACAATATAGACACCCTGCTGCTGATTGGAGAGCTTATTCATTACTTCGATCCGCTGTGCCCTCAACTCCGGGCTTGCCACACTTAGTTCAGCTGCGATCAGCTCATTAGCAGAATATAAATATACTTCGTCCTCAGACAAAAATTGAATGAGATCGTCATAGACTTTCTGGGCTTGAAACAAATTATGCGTCACCACTACGGTGGATTTATTGGTTTGTAAATATACATCTGCTATATATGCTGTCCGGGATGAGCCGGACAATCCTGCCACAAGCTGTTCAGACAGACGCTCCTCCACCCCAGCGATGATGGACTGTAATTCTTCACTTTGGTGAACCTGCTTTAAAATACCTTTCAAGTGTACGCTCCTCCCCTGTGGTTCTTTCTATAAATAAGCTAAAAGTATAAACAGAAAAATGCTTTGGCTCTTCACCAAAGCGTTCTTACTGAATGATATGATCTAATTCATGGTAGTCAGGATTTCTTTCCAGGCTTTCCTGACAATCTTCACAGATCGTTTTCACTTGGATGTCCCCGTTGTCCTGATAGTGAACCATATGTAACCGCTCTTCATCCGTCAGCATATGAATCCCAAGCTGCTCGGAATGCACGGATACATTTGAAAGAGTCCCGACATTTGTCCCACAATGCCGACACTGGTAATGGATCGCCATATCTTTCCCTCCATACACATTTATACTGTTAGTATGAACCTGTTAGAAGGGAGTTATTCAAACCGGTTAAAGGATTGATGATGAAAAAACCCTGGAAATTAAGTATATGACACGGTCAGTTGAATTTATTCATAACCTCTAGGAATGGTTTATCCAACCAGGCTTCACATGCTTCCACGCTTGAAGAAATGGCTTTATCCAGTTCCGGCTGCTCTTCCTTCGAAAATTTACCCAGGACGTAATCCGGGACGCTCATTCCATTGGTCGGGCGGTCGATCCCCACCCGCAGTCGATTAAATTGCTGTGAACCTAAATGGGCAATGGTCGATTTAATGCCATTATGCCCCCCGGCACTTCCCTTTTGCCTAAATCTTAATTTTCCTACAGGCAAGTCCAGGTCATCATAAATGACAAGTAAATCTTCATCTTCAATTTCAAAATAATCCATCAGGGGTACAATGCTTTCTCCTGACAAATTCATATACGTAAGCGGCTTTAAAAGAACGACCTTTTCACCTTTATGATGATATGTGCCGTATACCCCTTTAAACTTGGACTGGTTCAACGAAACGCCCAGTCGATCGGCTAATGCATCTATAATAACGAAACCGATATTATGTCTCGTTTTCTCATATTGTGATCCCGGATTCCCGAGCCCTACGATTAATTTCATTTCTAACACCTCTTCTGACCTTATACCTCTAGAATAACGTAAAAAGCGCAACCTGCAAAAGGTTACGCCAAAAAATATTGATTTTACTCTTCCTTCGATTCACTTTCGTCACTGGCTTCCGATTCTCTGCCTTCTTCATTCTCAGGTGTGCCAGCTTCCTGCTCTTCACCACTGTCGATTTCTTCTTCTTGTCTTGGAGCAAGAATGGAAGCAATCGTGCGGTCATCCTCTTCATTAAGAGTGACGCTGTACTTATCACGGATATCGCTGATCGTTACCGTTTCTCCCACTTGGAGCTCGGTTACATCCACTTCGATGGATTCCGGAATATCATTCGGTTTGGCTGTTACAGATACCTCATGCAACGGCTGCTGCATCACGCCACCGTCTTTTACGCCGGCTGCTTCTCCTACAAGCTCGATACGAACATCCGCATCGATTTCTTCTGACATATTCACAGCAAGGAAATCAACATGTGTGACAGCATCCTTCAGGTGATCCTGCTGGTAATCACTTAAAATGACGTTTTGTTTATTGCCATCTACGTTTAAAGAAATGATTCCGTTTCTTCCGACTTCGCGAATCGTTTTAATAAATGTAATGGCGTCTACCATAATTGATGTATTATCTGCTTTGTAGCCGTACACGACTCCAGGGATATTCCCCTCATGTCTCAGCTTTGTTAATGAAGATCGTTTAAAATCTTTCCTCGTATTTGCTTTTAATTCTGTTGCCATGTCTAATCCAACACCTTCCCTAATCTTTTATGTTAGTTAAAGTTCTATATATAGTAATTACCCCAATCGCATTTGAAATAAACATAGAAAAAGATATTGGAGTGGCAGGATCGTTCCATTAATGTTGCCATAAGAGCATTTACATGCCTCCTGCAAGGGTGGAGGGGAACCAAAAAAAGAGCCTGTCCCAACCGAAGGGACAAGCTCTTCTTTCTATGCACAAACTACAAATATTAATTCTTAATCAAAAAGCGTGCTGACAGATTGCTGCTCGTAGATGCGGATGATCGCTTCGCTGATCAAAGGAGCCACTGACAGGGACTTCACTTTACCGATCATCTTCTCTTCACCCAGTGGGATGGAGTTCGTTACAACCAGTTCTTTAATATTGGAGTTTTCGATGCGTTCGATGGCAGGACCTGAAAGGACCGGATGCGTACAGCATGCAAAGACTTCTTTTGCTCCGTTTTCAACTAACGCATTGGCTGCCAGTGTAATCGTACCTGCAGTATCAATGATATCATCGATCAAGATCGCGATTTTCCCGTCGATATTCCCGACGATGTTCATCACTTCTGCCACATTCGGCTTCGGACGACGCTTATCAATGATCGCAATAGGAGCTTTCAGGCGTTCTGCAAGCTTACGTGCTCTTGTCACTCCACCATGGTCCGGGGATACGATAACAAGATCTTCCGTATTGAATCCTCTTTCTTCAAAGTAATCCGCTAAGATCGGCACACCCATGAGGTGATCGATCAGGATATCGAAGAAACCTTGTATTTGGGGAGCATGAAGATCCAACGTGATAACACGTGTAGCGCCGGCTGTTTCTAATAGATTCGCCACTAATTTAGCAGTGATCGGCTCACGTGCTCTCGCTTTACGGTCTTGTCTGGCATAACCATAGTAAGGCATCACGATATTAATCGTCTTGGCAGAAGCACGTTTCAGGGCATCCACCATAATCAGAAGCTCCATCAGGTTTTCATTTACCGGCTGACAAGTAGATTGAATGACAAACACATCACAACCACGGATACTTTCTTCGATGTTGATTTGGATTTCACCGTCACTAAAACGTTTAACGGACGATTTACCTAATTCAACTCCTACTTCATCAGCAATTTCCTTTGCAAGATGGTAGTTTGAATTAAGAGAGAAGATTTTCAACTTGGAATTAATATAAGAGTTTGGCATTGTGGACCTCCCATTATTTCTTATGATTTAGATTTTGTACATAATTTTCTTTATTTACTTGGCGAGCTCTCGCAATGGAAAGAGACTCACCGGGAACATCCTCGGTAATGGTAGAACCAGCTGCAATGTATGCACCTTTCCCTACGTTGACAGGGGCGACAAGATTAGAATTGCAGCCTACAAATACACCATCTTCAATCTTTGTCAGATGCTTGTTCTTCCCATCATAGTTCACGGTGATCGATCCACACCCGATGTTGACATCACGTCCCACTTCAGCATCACCAATGTAGCTTAAATGTGAGGCCTTACTCGCTTTACCGAATGTTGCTTTCTTGATTTCTACAAAGTTTCCGATCTTCACTTCATCTTCAATGGAAGAAGCAGGGCGGATATGAGCAAATGGCCCAATTTGAACATCCGCGCCGATCGAACTGTCATGAGCCACAGACTGCTTAAGGACTGTACGGTCCCCGATCTGACAATCCTTCACCTCAGAGCTCGGTCCGATCATGGCATCTTCACCGATTGATGTACTGCCTTGAAGCACTGTGCCAGGCAGGATCACGGTATCTCTTCCGATCGTTACATCCGCATCAATATACGTATTGTTTGGATCTTTGATCGTTACACCATTGCGCATATGGAATTCATTGATGCGCTTTTTCATTGTTATCTCTGCTTGAGAAAGGGCCACACGATCGTTGACACCAAGTGTCTCATCAAAGTCACTTGTCTGATATGCACTGACGATTTCACCTTCCGATTGAAGGATTTCAATGACATCCGGCAAATAATATTCACCTTGTACATTATCATTCGAAACCTTCTTAAGGGCATCGAATAACGCTTTATTATCAAAACAATACGTCCCGGTATTAATTTCTTTCACGCTTCGTTCTTCTTCACTTGCATCTTTATGTTCCACAATGCGTTCTACTAATCCATCCTGGTTGCGGATGATCCGTCCATATCCATCGGGGGATTCCGTATGACCCGTCAAAATGGTCGCTTTGGCACCCTGTCCTTCATGATGCTTCACAAGCGCTTCCATCGTTTCTCCTTTAATGAGCGGCGTATCACCACATACCACTAAAGTCGTACCTTCCAAGTCACCCAGGACATCTTCAGACTGCATCACGGCATGAGCCGTCCCTAATTGCTCAGCCTGAAGAGCAAAATCACTCTTGCCTTCTAAATGCGACTTCACAAGCTCAGCTCCATGACCGATGATTGTGACAGTCTTCTCTATATGTAGTGTTGAAATTTGGTCGACCACATGTTCCACCATCGGCTTGCCACACACAGGATGAAGAACTTTATAAAGCTTCGACTTCATTCTCGTCCCTTGTCCGGCAGCTAATATAACGGCATATCGATTTGTCATTTTTGGTCCTCCAATAACCTTTTTATCCATAACGAATATATCCTAAAAACTCTATCATTTCAAGGATTCATGTAAAAGTACATATATTTGACATCAGAAAAGCGGAGGCGGCTTGCTCAGGCCCG
>NZ_JANIOC010000024.1:35436-56120 GCF_024733565.1 Rossellomorea sp. SC111
CGACAAGCATAAGGCGAATCAACCGGAAAGGCGCCCTTTGCCTTTTTGGTTGATTTGACTTATGACCTCGAGGGACTAGCCGCCGGAGCTGGACATCACAGAAAAGCGGAGGCGGCTTGCTCAGAGGCGACAAGCATAAGACGAGTAACCCGGAAAGGCGTTCTTTGCCTTTTTGGGTTACTTGGCTTATGACCTCGAGCCTCTAGCCGCCAGAGCTGGACATATCCAAAAGCGGAGGCGGCTTGCTCAGGCCCGACAAGCATAAGGCGAATCAACCGGAAAGGCGCCCTTTGCCTTTTTGGTTGATTTGACTTATGACCTCGAGGGACTACCCGGCGGAGCTGGACATCACAGAAAAGCGGAAGGGGCTCGCACTGGGGCGACAAGCATAAGACGAGTAACCCGGAAAGGCGTTCTTTGCCTTTTTGGGTTACTTGGCTTATGACCTCGAGCCCCAAGCCCCTGGAGCTGGACATATCGAAAAGCGGAGGCGGCTTACTCAGGCCCGACAAGCATAAGCCAAGTAACCCGGAAAGGATTAAACTTATACCGTACTTCGGCCATCCTAATCCATTTCCCAATTCAAAACACCAGCTTTCCCAAAACCAAAACCCCTTGTCGAATTTTCTTTACCACAAAAAAACAAAAAATGTTTATTTAGAGGTTTCGCCATTCCATAAGCCTGGGTATACAAAAAACGTAAGAACCAACTTTTTTGAAAAAGGGGCTTTAAAAAAAAACAAAAAAAAGAGCCTTACAAAAGTAGGCTCTTGATGCTATAGATCCTATTAGGAAGCCCCAGCTTCTTCTAACTCAACTTCTTCAAGCTCTCCTAAACGATGGTACTCAACTAAAACGGCATCTTGGATCTTGCCGCGGGTACCCGAATTGATTGGATGAGCAATATCACGGAATTCCCCATCCGGAGTCCGCTTGCTTGGCATCGCTACAAATAAGCCATTATTCCCATCAATAACCCGAATGTCATGAACAACAAATTCATTATCCAGCGTAATAGATGCGATAGCTCTCATGCGACCGTCGGTGTTTACTCGGCGTAATCTTACGTCTGTTACTTCCATTCTGTTCACCACCTTTTTCCCTAGATGAAATCTACTCTATGTATTCAACGAATTATTTAGATATTCCTTCTTAAATTGTAAAATTTTTTGAAAAATTTTATTTTTCACATCTTTATTTCTATTTCGTTTGAACTATACTTCTTTTTGATACAAAAAAAAACACCCGTGAAGATTACTTCACGAGTGCGATTACTTCAATTTCAACCTGGGCATCTTTAGGTAACCTGGCTACTTCTACACAAGAACGGGCCGGCTTATGGTTGCTGAAATATTCCCCATACACTTCATTGATCGCCCCGAAATCATTCATATCCTTGATGAAGACCGTTGCTTTGACCACTGTTTCAAATGTTGCCCCGGCTTCCGTTAATACTGCCTGAAGATTGCGAAACACTTGATGTGTCTGTTCCGCTACATCCCCTTCAACCATTGAACCTTCAGCCGTTAATGGAATTTGTCCTGAACTGTAGAACAGATTATTTACGACGATACCTTGTGAATATGGACCAATTGCTGCTGGTGCTTCCTTAGTAGAAACTACACGCATAGTAGATGCCTCCCCTTATGGTAAAAATGTTAGATTCGATTGAAAATAATTTCCTTCCGTTAAGGAAATCTGTTTATCCTTTTCATTTACATCAGACAATTTCAACAATGAAACATAATCATCCACCAGACGACCGTCCATGCTATTGGATTCAACCAAAACCCCGATTCCCGACAAGGTGGCAGAAAACTCTTCCAACAGGTTTTTCATTCCATTGATGGTTCCGCCAGCCTTCATGAAATCATCGACAACCAATACTTTAGACCCTTCCTTCAAGCTCCTTTTAGAAAGAACCATGGATTGGATTCTCTTTGATGAACCGGACACATAATTGATGCTCACTGTCGATCCTTCGGTTACACGGCTGTCCCGTCTGACAATGACCACGGGAACATTCAAATATGAGGCAATCGCATTGGCAATCGGGATTCCCTTCGTTGCGACTGTCATAATGACATCAATATCTTTTTCAGCAAATGCAGACGCCAGTAATTTCCCGACACTCTTCATGAGCTGAGGATTACCAAGCAGGTCAGTCATATATAGGTACCCGCCCGGTAATAGACGATCGGAGCTTTCCAAGTGAACACAAAGCTCTTCAATCATAGCCTTCGCTTCCTGACTGTTTACCTTTGGTACATATTTCACTCCACCTGCTGCCCCGGGAACCGTTTGGACCGTACCGACACCCCGTCCTTCAAATGTTTCCTTTACAATCGTCAAGTCCTCACTGATGGAAGACTTGGCAGAACCGTACCGTTCAGAGAAAAAAGTCAAAGGAACAAGTTGGTGGGGCCGTTCTAATAAATAGTGCGTCATATCAATCAATCGTTCGCTGCGCTTAAACTTCACCAAAGAAACCTCCTAAATCCGAATATTATAAAGTAAATATATCATTAATATACGGATTTCGGCAAGAGCTCTTAATCTCCAAGCATGCGCACAGCGAAAACTTGATCACAAAACCCTCTTAAACCATTGTAGATTCGATGAAGTCTTGATTCATATTGCACCAATCCATATACCGTCGGGCCGCTTCCGCTCATCAGAACCGCATCGGCACCAAACCGTTCCATTTGATCTTTAATCTGAGATACTTCAGGATGCATATCCAATGTAACCGATTCGAGTACATTCCCGAGATTAGAGCAAATATCACGATAATTCCCATGTTCTAAAGCTGAAACCATTGCGTTGGTATCCGGATGTTGAATGTTTTTCAAATCCAGATTCTTATACACATCGGCTGTGGAAACGCCTATCGTCGGCTTTGCCAGGATCACCCAGCAGTTCGGCGGAGCAGGAAGATGTTTGATCTTCTCTCCTCTTCCCGACGCTAAAGCCGTCCCTCCATAAACACAGAAGGATACGTCCGATCCGATTTCTGCGCCAAGCTCTGCCAGTTCGTCCATACTAAGACCTAAATCCCATAAGCGATTCAGCCCTTTCAAGGTTGCGGCTGCATCACTGCTTCCCCCTGCCAACCCTGCCGCTACAGGAATCACTTTGTCGATGGAAATGGCTACACCCTTCTTGATGTTCAATTTCTCTTTCAACAGATGTGCAGCCTGATAGGCAAGGTTTCTTCCATCGTCCGGCACAAACCGATTGTGGGAAAGAATTTTGATCGTATCGTCTGAAAGATTCGTCAGCTCAATTCTATCCGCTAAATCGATTGTCGTCATAACCATCTCAACTTCATGGTAACCATCTGAACGTTTATGTAAAACATCAAGTGATAGGTTAATCTTTGCCGGCGCCTTTACTAATAACCTCATTTCATCACCTTCTTACCAATACTCTTTGTTATATTGTATCATACACTTATTATAGAGAGTGTTAACTTCTAAACATACTCATACAAGTAAGTTATTTTATCACGTAAAGTACTGATAGGAAAGATAGTGTTGCCTCTTATAAACAAAGGCCGCCTAAAAAGTATGACACTTTTTAGGCGGCCCTTTGTATATGGTACTGACAAAAGATGTAATCCATATGTGTAAAAAAAGTTAGTGTGGATGATGTTCGGACAGCTGCCGGCTTGCGCGTTCAACTGCACGCTTTACCATATTCCCCGCGTCCCGGGAGGTGATCCCGCCCCAGCCATCCTTCTGAACAACGTCATAGAATCCTAATTCCTGAGCGATTTCCTCTTTTAATTGATCAGACATGATCCCTCTTCTTCTACTCATTGTCTACCTCCTTTAGATGCACCACATCGTTAGTATGTGTACATAAGGGGTAAAAAATGTTGAGAGATCCTATGTAAAACATGTATTTTTAAGCAAATAAAAAAGCAGCAAACAATTGTCTACTGCTGGCTAAAGATGATATTTCCTGTTGCTTCATCATAAAATGTTAATTGAACTGTCTCAGTGAGAACATCTGCATAGCTGTAAGAAACTCGTTCGAACGCATTCTCTTCTTGATCCAGTTGAACCACGAATACAGAAGGATACGTTTCGGCTAGAACACCTGAACGCTCAATTGTTTTTCGACGTCCACCGTTTGCTTTAAGCATTAAACGTTTCCCCAGATTAGAATCAAGGGATCTTTTAATGTCGGCTAATGTTTTTGGCATTTCGCTTCCACCTCACTGTTATTAAATATAACACATTATGTAATTTTAGTCAAATAAATTTATTATTTTAACAAGAATCATGAACAACTGTCAATATATTTTATTCAACAAAAAGTACGTTTTTTCTACAACCCTAACATTCCCCAAAGGTTGAAAAATTATGTAAACACTAAAAGCGGAGGCGGCTTGCTCAGGCCCGACAAGCATAAGATGAATGGGCTGAGAAGGCGCTCTTTGCCTTCTTGGACCATTTAGCTTATGACCTCGAGGGACTAGCCGCCGGAGCTGGATAACACTAAAAGCGGAAGGGCTTTGCCCAGAGGCGACAAGCATAAGACGAGCCTGCCGGAAAGGCGTTCTTTGCCTTTTTGGCAGGGTTGGCTTATGACCTCGAGCCTCTAGCCGCCGGAGCTGGATAACAATAAAAGTGGAGGCGGCTTGATCTGGCCCGACAAGGATAAAAACCACCACCCAACCAGTATATGTCACCTCAAAAGGAAATAGACCCTACAATTAATTGTAAGGTCTTAGAAGGTTTTGTCGAACCTTCCCTATTCTTCTTCTGTTATCTTGTAAGGCATTCCTGTACGAAGAACACCTTTCGTCTCGATTCCACCCAATCCTTTGTCTCCTGTCAATGTATTGCGGATGACATCCCAGACATTCACCGAATCTTTAAATCCGGTGAAACAGATCTTTGCCACGATATAAACGGGATCCAGGGCATGGATATTGACTCTCGAAGGGGAACTCGCAAAGTTGGCACCTGCATGGATCAGGGATTCAAAGTGGGATTGACAAGCGCCGGCAAAGATCACAAGCTGATCCAGGTGGGGGGATTTACTGCGGGCCTCTCTTACTGCCTGAACAAAATACTTCGAATGGCGGTAAGCATTGATATCAGCCTTGGCCCCTTTCGACTTGGAGTATGCATCGTGACCTGTCAGTACAATAATATTCGGTCTATATTTATCGATAAGGGACCCGATTTGGTTAGGCATCTCTGTTTCGCTGCAGTGGACGCCTTTTACCGGGACACCAATTTTCTCATAAAGATCTAGGCATTTCCTTAAATAGCTGGGATCTCCATCAAGATGAAGCACTTTCCCTGGAACTTGGAAATAGTTGTAATCGTCTCGATAAGCGTTTGTTACCCTGTATTCCTGCTTATACTTGAGAAGCTCTATATCCTGGCGGAACAGGTCCAGGGATTGTTCTTCTTTCGAACGAAACTCCTGTGTGATGCGGTCCTGTTCTCTAGGGTCCATCTTCTTCAAATCATGAAAAGGAGCATCCGCTATTAATCGAAAGTCTTCACCATACAGCACTGCCGTTTTATGACCATCTATCATGCGGATATCTATTACCCTGAATAAAATATCACATCGATATGAAAGGCGACCTACGACATCATTGATTTCGATATTCACATCAGTCACTCCCATGGGCTAAACATTCGTTGATAAAACAAAATAGGAAATCAACAAGCCGAGGAGGGTCAGTATCTGCCCTTCTCCAGCCTTTCCTTATCATCCTTTAAGTAAATATTCCCTGTGATAACCTATGCATCTCCGGAATGTTCGGTGTCAACAAAATGGGAATCGATTATTCAGTTTGCATATACAAAAAAGGCTAAACGCGCTTTCACGTTTAGCCATCCATCCTTGCTTTATTTGAAATTCGGGTACAGCTCATCGCTTAATCGGCCGAATTCTTGTATAGTCAGTGTCTCTCCCCGGCGGGCAGGTTCGATGCCTGCTGCAGATAAAGCATCCAGGATCAACTCTTTCTTTTCTTTCCCTTGAGGCAGCTGACTCGTTAAGTTATTCAAGATCGTCTTCCTTCTTTGAGCGAATGACGAACGTGTAACGGTAAAAAAGAAGTCTTCACTGATGACGTCTACAGGAGGCTTCTCACGCTTCGTTAGACGGATGACGGCAGAGTCTACATTCGGCTGGGGCATAAAGACCGTTTTCGGGACAGTCATGACCATCTCAGCCTCTGTATAATACTGAATGGCAATGGACAGTGATCCATATGCCTTTGTCCCCGGCTGAGCCGAAATACGATCCCCTACTTCCTTCTGAAGCATGACGCATATTCCCCTGATCGGGAGACGCTCCATCAATAATTTCAGGATGATGGGTGTAGTGACGTAATACGGAAGATTGGCTACCACCATAATATCGTCGAACCCTTCAAATTCTTCGTTTATGATCGCTTCAACATCCGCCTCCAGGATATCTTCATTTATTATCTTCACATTATCATAAGGAGACAGGGTGTCACCGAGAATCGGGATCAGCCGCTGATCGATTTCAAAAGCTACGACCTTTCCTGAAGTACGGGCAAGGTGTTCAGTCAGCGCTCCGATTCCAGGTCCGACTTCGATGGCGGCCGTTTTCTCGGACAGCCCCGCATATTCCGTTATGTTCCTTAAAATATTGGGATCAATTAAGAAATTTTGGCCAAGGCTTTTCTTAAACGAAAAGCCGTACTTTGTAAGGATTTCCTTCGTTCGTATCGGGGTTGCAATATCTTTATGCATGTTCTTCCTCCTGAATGATTTCCATTAACGCTTTTTTGAACTCTTCTTTTTGAATATTAAACATCCGTAATCGTTTCTGCAGTTGTTTTCCATTAGTGTATCCGATTCTAAGCTTCTCACCAAGGGCTATTCTCCTGTCTTTTGACTGAGGGCTTCCAATTAAACCGGCATCGATCAAATCTTCCTTTGAAATGATTTCTGCCTGATCGACATCCAACAAATGAGCTTCCTTCAAGGACTCCCTTATAACGTCTGGGCTTGCATGTTCGACACCTATCCCCCTGCCTGATTTCGGCAGCGCGTCTTTCTTATGTACAAAGGCATGCTTGCATCCGGGCACCGCTTCACTCACAATCTTTCGAATTCGCTCTCCCGGATAGTCGGGATCCGTAAATATGATAACGCCCCTTTTTTCCTGGGCGTGCTTGATTTTCTCTATAGTAGCGGGAGACACCGCAGAACCATTCGTTTCGATCGTATCTGCATTGACGGCACGCTGAATGGCTACCGTATCATCCTTCCCTTCCACTACAATGATTTCTTTTATTTTCATAATTCCTCCAAAAAAGTTGAAACATTTTTGCATTTCAATTCGTCTAATAAATGAAGACCTAAAGCTATTATAACGGTTTTAACTCAGAAATAAAAAAAAGCAGGAAAACACCCTGCTCTTAGTTCAATATTTTCACTTTGATGGTTTTTCTTCCCCAACGATAAGCGTCTGATTTGGATGAGAAGAATACATCGATCTTATTCCCTTTGATCGCTCCGCCTGTATCTGCCGCAACAGCATATCCATAGCCTTCCACATAGACCTTTGAACCTAAAGGAATAACGGAAGGATCGACTGCGATCACTTTTACATTGGGATTCGATTTTAGATTGATGCCTGTAGCCGTATGGCCGGAGCAACCATTACAAGAAGCTGTGTACGCAGTAGAACTGACATAGAATTCCCGTCCACCACTAGGAGCGGCTGACACTTCTGCACTGGATGATGATCGTCCACGTGAAACCTGGGCCACTAAAACCTTTGTTCCGACATTCACGATTTTATCCTGACTTTCTTCCACGACTTTTTCACTCACTAATTTTCTGGAAACCTCTTTGCCATTCTCTTTTACGATTTCATATTTCTTTTCAACTTTTCCGTTTTTGCCTTCTTGAACGACTTTCTCTTTCCCTTTTGAAAGGTCGGAGTCCTTCTTTGAAACAACGGTGAAATTCTTTGTCTCTTCCACTACATCGGTGACTTTTTCAACTCGAACGACATTTACGACATCATTTGCTTTAACAACTTTGTCTAAACTTGGTTCAACACGGTCTGAATCTTTTAGTGTAATTCCTTGTTGCTTTAAAAAGTCAGCGACCGTAGTCGAAGTAGACCATACCTTTTGCTCTTTTCCACCGTTTACAAGCTTGAGTGAAAATGCGGTATCAATCTTTACATTCATGTTCCCTGTTACTTTTTCTGATAAGCCGGGTTGGACCTTATCATGCTCTCCTACCTGAATTTCATTTTCAGAGAGTAACTCTTTTACTGTTTCAGCAGTCGTCCAGATTTTTTTCTCCTGGCCACCTACTGCTATCCCTACCTGTTTTGCCGGTTCCCAAACAATATTCATGTTATTTGAAACCTTCGTATTCCCCGAGGGGTACAAATAGTCTTCTGAGCGGGGTGAAATCTCTAATTCTTTTAATATATCTTGAATCGTGTTTGCATGCGTCCTAATCTCTTTTTGCTCGCCGTCTAAGGTCAATGCTACAGTGTTCTTGGATCCTTCATAAAAAAGAATTCCGAATACAGCTGCCGATGTTACGATAGTTCCGATTGTAACAATCCATTTCCTTCGACTCAAAGACTTGGAAAACAGGCTTTTCATGGCTTTAAAGTTCATGAAAAACGCCTCCTTTTCTCGGAGTGATTATATAGAGTTATCCAGTGACTGTCAACCCTTACTTCTTCTAACCTAATCTAGCAAAATATTGCAACCCAGGGAACACAAAACATATTATGCAGAAAACGCAAGAAAAAGAAAAGAGAGAGTTATCGACACGTTTATCCTATGAAACAGTATTCCTATGTAGAACTTTATGTTTTGATTTACTATTTGGACAAGCTCTCTCAAATCTCGACAATATCTGATGTCAATTTATGTTGAATAATTTCATTGCATTTTCTGTTGTAATCTTCTCTACTTCCTCTATAGACACTTCTTTCAGTTCAGCGATTTGTTCCGCTACAAGCTTCACGTAAGCCGGTTCATTTCTCTTCCCTCTATATGGATGAGGGGCCAGATAAGGACAATCGGTTTCAATCAGAAGCTTCTCAAGTGGGATTTCTTTTGCCACATCTTTTGGTTTCTTGGCATTCTTAAACGTTACTGGACCTCCAAGGGAAATATAGAAATTCATTTCTACACATTCTTGAGCGATTTCAGGACTTCCACTGAAGCAGTGCATGATCCCTCCGACTTCCTCCGCCCCTTCTTCCCTGAGAATATCCACTATATCCTGTGTGGCTTCACGGTTGTGTATCACGATCGGGAGTTTTACTTTCTTAGCTAGTTGAATCTGTTTTCGGAATACTTCTTTCTGAACATCCTTGGGGGATTTATCCCAATGATAGTCAAGTCCCATTTCCCCTATCGCCACTACTTTAGGGTGTTGTGAAAGTTCTTCTATCCAAGCTAAATCCTCATCATTCATATCAATTGCATCCACTGGATGCCATCCGATTGCGGCATATAGAAAATCATATTGACCAATGAGTTCCATGGCCCGATTAATGGTCGGACGGTCAAAGCCGACAACCACCATTTTTCCGACTCCAGCTTCTCTTGCCCTTGACAATACCTCCTCCAGATCTTCTTCAAATTGTTCAGCATTCAAATGAACATGTGTATCAAATAGCATATAAGACACTCCTTGTAATAAAGATAAGTTTAATATAAAAACGCATGACAAGCATCTCAGTCATGTAACATTCATATTACATATTATGGTTTCTTTGGATATTTTTTATTTACGGCGTTCAAATTACAGTCACACTTCATTTTATCCATTTTAGTGTCAGAACCAAAATCATCTGTTTATCGCTCTTTTTAAATTATATTAAAATAGTTTATAATGAAGGAAATTACCTAATTATTAAGATTACACCCGAATATTCGATATACTTATATAATAAAGGGATGTTCCACGTGGAACATCCCTTTATTGTTATATCACAAAGAATCATTTATTTAACTTTTGTTCCATTTGGTAAGGACTGATCGATGGAAGCAAGAGACAGGGTTCCATTTTCTTCTCCGGCAAGGATCATTCCTTGGGAAAGTTCCCCACGAAGTTTTACCGGCTTCAAGTTTGTTACACAGATCACTTTTTTGCCAACGAGTTCGTCAGGCTGATAGAATTTCGCAATCCCTGATACAACTTGACGTTTCTCAAAACCGAGATCCAATTGCAGCTTTAGAAGCTTATCGGCTTTTTTCACCGGTTCTGCTCCAAGTACTTCAGCTACGCGAAGCTCGACTTTCATGAAATCATCAATACCGATTTCCTCTGAGGATTCCGGTGCAGAAACTTCCTTCTTTTCTTCCTCAACAGGGGCAGATCCCTGCATTTTTTCTTTAATAAAGGCAACCTCTTCCTGTAGTTCAAGGCGCGGGAAGATAGGTTCCCCTTTTTTGACTACTTCTGTGCCCGCAGGGATTGCTCCGAAACGCTCAAGGCTTTCCCATGTGTGCATCTTTTCAGCATGTAGATTCAGTTGCTCAAAGATCTTATTAGGTGTTCTTGTCAAGAAAGGCTGTAATAGGACTGCCACTCTTCTCAACGATTCAGCCAAGTGACTCATCACACTGCCAAGCTGTTCTTTCTTGCTTTCATCTTTTGCAAGGGCCCATGGCTGGGTTTCATCAATGTACTTATTCGTACGGCTGATCAACTGCCATAGACTGGATAGCGCAACTGAAAACTCCATGTTTTCCATGGCTTCTTCATATTTCTTTACCGTTTCATTATTCATATCCAGGAGTGCTTGATCAAATTCTCCTTTGGAATCAACATAAGTTGGAATGACTCCATCGAAGTATTTATTGATCATGGCCACAGTACGATTTAATAAATTACCTAAATCATTGGCCAGGTCAAAATTGATTCTTTCTACAAATCCTTCCGGTGTAAAGACACCGTCAGATCCAAATGGCACTTCTCTTAACAAATAGTAGCGCAGAGAATCAAGACCGTATCGGTCAATAAGGGTAACGGGATCCACGACATTCCCTTTGGATTTGGACATTTTCCCGTCTTTCATCAGAAGCCATCCGTGGGCGAAGACCTTCTTGGGAAGCGGAAGATCTAAAGCCATCAGCATGATCGGCCAGTAAATCGTATGGAAACGGACAATTTCTTTTCCCACCAGATGGACATCGGCAGGCCAATATTTCAAATAGTTTGCATCATGTTCGCTGCCATATCCTAAAGCCGTGATGTAGTTAGAAAGAGCATCGATCCATACATAGATGACGTGCTTCGGATCTCCAGGTACTTTCACTCCCCAGTCAAAGGTCGTACGGGAAACAGCCAGGTCTTCCAAACCGGGTTTAATGAAGTTATTCACCATCTCGTTTTTCCGGGATTCGGGTTGAATGAACTCGGGATTCTCCTCATAATAAGCAAGAAGGCGATCGACATATTTACTCATCTTGAAAAAATACGACTCTTCCTTTACTTTTTCAACCGGGCGACCGCAATCCGGACAATTTCCGTTTTCTAATTGTCTTTCCGTAAAGAAGGACTCACATGGCGTGCAGTACCATCCTTCATACTGATCCAAATAAATATCGCCCTGCTGGACAAGCTGATTGAAGATTTTTTCCACGATATCCTTATGGCGCTTTTCCGTCGTCCGGATAAAGTCATCGTAGGAAATATCTAATTTCTCCCATAAGTCTTTAATGCCGCTTACAATACCGTCAACATATGCCTGAGGTGTGATTCCTTCTTCCTCGGCTTTTCTTTGGATCTTCTGTCCATGTTCGTCCGTCCCTGTAAGGTACATGACATCGAATCCACGCATTCTCTTGTAACGGGCCATGGCATCACCGGCAACCGTGGTGTATGCATGTCCAATATGTAAATTTCCACTCGGATAATAAATCGGCGTTGTAATATAGAAGGTGTTCAACTTTTCTTCCACTTCCTGTTCCTCCTCATTTTTCACTTACCCCCATAAAGCCAAATCAGACTCCGTATGGTTTATAGTGGTAGGTCTGTTATATGCATCCATTCTTTATCTTACCTATCATCTTAACCTCTTATCTCATCAAAATATACCTAAAATAAAGGGTTTCTGCAACTAATCAATGTTGATTTTAAGTTTTGTCGAAATAGATATTGAAATCTGTCGAATTTTGTCGAACCAATACCGTTGATAAAGAAAATTCGACATTATCATTTTTCATTACTTTCATTACAATAATATTCAATTGGTAATACATTTTTTTACAACAAAGCGTAAAGCTTATTATAACAAGTCTCAATCATCCATTTATTATTAATAATTTACAGATTTAATTATTGACGTGATTCATAATCGTTGGTATGATAGTATCAGTTAATGAAATTTGTCGAATATTGACGAAACAGATAGAGATAAGATAAATAATATTTATTTGGAGGAGATTCTCAAATGAAGTCTACAGGTATTGTAAGAAAAGTTGATGAACTGGGCCGTGTCGTTATCCCAATCGAATTACGTCGTACATTAGGTATCGCTGAGAAAGATGCTTTGGAAATTTATGTGGATGACGAAAGAATCATCTTGAAGAAATATAAGCCAAGCATGACTTGCCAAATCACTGGTGAAGTTTCTGATGACAACATCAAACTTGCAAATGGTAAATTAGTTCTTAGCCGTGAGGGTGCAGATCAGTTACTTAAAGAAATCCAGGAATCTTTACAATCAAAATAATTCATTGCTATATGACAGGCCTGAGTCCATTCGACTCAGGCCTTTTTGTTTTGCGGTTATTCCACGTGATAAGCCTGGTACACTTCCCGTTTAGGGAGGGACCTCTCTTTAGAGACTTGTTTGATGGCTTCCTTTGATGACATGCTTTCTTCATCAACGTAATGCTGGACATGATCCTGCAAGGAGTAGCTGCTCCACCAAGTGTCTTCTTCCTCTTTTTCTTGCGGGCCTGCCCCTTCGATTAATAAACAGAATTCACCCCGCACTTCTCCTTCATCCGCCCATTCGATCACTTCCTCGATCGTACCGCGGATGAACTCCTCGAACTTCTTCGTGAGCTCTCGGCAGATGACGATTTGTCTATTTCCTAAAGCAGCATATAGTTCTTTTAATGTTTCTTTTAATCTGTGGGGTGATTCGTAAAGGATAAATGTATCTTCCAACGATTTTAGTGCTTCAAGTTCAGCTCTTTTGTCTTTTTTGCCTCTATGTAAAAAACCATAGAAATAAAATGGCTGAGGCGCTAAACCTGAGGCGATGAGAGCCGTCAGAGCGGCATTCGCCCCGGGCAATGGAATGACGGCAATGCTTTGTTCGATTGCTTCTTTCACCAGTTCATAACCAGGATCTGAAATCGAAGGCATTCCTGCATCACTTACAAGGGCAACGAGCTCACCCCTTTCCATTCGTTCAATCAGCTTCTTGCCGCTTGTTTCCTTATTATGCTCATGGTAACTAATGATAGGCGTGTCAATTTCAAAGTAATTGCATAGCTTTTTCGTATTCCTTGTATCTTCGGCTGCAATCACTGACGCCTCCTTCATCATACGAATGGCACGAAACGTCATATCTTCCAAATTCCCTATTGGTGTAGGAACAAGATATAAGCTTCCTCTGTCACTATCTTGAAAACTTTTTTGCTGATTCATTGTAAAGCTCACCTCCTGTATCACGTTTGGCTATTTTCATTATATCCAAATAGCATATCATGTACTTCTTTAGAGTACTCATTCTTTTCATCGTACACATATAATGGCGGAAGGATCTTTAGGTCTGGTTTCCCATCTTTTATTCCTTCTATTAATATGGTGTTGGCTTCTCTTCCAGGCTTTGGATAAACAAAGCGCAGCCGTTTTGGCTCAAGACGATGCTTCCTCATCAATGACAGGATGTCCATCAAGCGACCCGGACGATGAACAAAGGAAGCCTTTCCCCCCTGCTTCAACAGGTAGCTTGAAGCTTTGATGGTATCCTCAAGGGTACATAATATTTCGTGACGGGCAATCGCATAGTGCTCGTTCACATTTCGTTTATCTCCTGGCGGCGTATTGAAGTAGGGAGGATTGCATGTTACCACATCATAGTGAGAATGATGGAGGAGTTGGTCAATCTCCCTTACATCCCCCATTTTCATTGTTATCTGATGTTGACGGTCATTGTACTCGACGCTCCGCAGTGCCATATCAAACAACCGTTCCTGAATTTCCACACCTGTTATGTGGACATTGGTTCTTGCACTAATCAAAAGGGGAATGATGCCGTTCCCTGAACATAAATCAACGACTTTCCCCTTGTGAATCGGTAAATAGCTGAAGTGGGCCAAAAGGACCGCATCTGTTGAAAAAGAGAACACGGAAGGACTTTGAATGATTCTCATGTTTTCAGCTAATAGATAATCTAAACGCTCATCTTCTTTTAACTCGACCATAGGTTTCCTCCCACTTTTCTTCTATTATATGTTGTTACCGGTATAATCACTAAAAAGGACCAATCCCACTACATATGGATCAGTCCTTTTTAATCTGTATTCTATTCAGAAGAATGAAGTGTCCTTTATTTCTTGTTTAGGAAAGAAAGGCAGAATAAGCAGTCTTCATCCTTCCGGGGACTTCCGAAATGAATGTTACAAATATGAAATCCTTCCTGGTATAGTCGAGCAAGGTTGTCATAGCCTTCTCCGATATCCAGTGTTTTATCTTCTAAGTCTGACTCACTCGTCGTACCCGCATCGCTGTTTGTTTGTACCTTTTTTGGTGAGTTCTCTGTTTGTTCCAGTCTACGGCGCAAATGTTCATTTTCTAACTTTAGAGAATTATTTTCCTCTAACATTTCAGCTAGGCATTGTTTGAGCTCACCTAATTGATGATATAAGTCACCAATTTGTTGTTCCATGTTACTGACTGAATCAAAGAACTCTTTCTTATCCACGACACTACACCCCGTTACTCTGTGGCTTGGAATGATACGGCACCTTCGTTCATAATTTCATCTAATGTGAATTCCAGAACCCGCTCTTCTTCTTTGATTTCGACCTGAAGAATACGTTCCAGAATATTAAGACCTACCACTTTACCTTTTCCATGAGGTGTCTTAATCACTTCTCCGATATCAGGTAATTCTTCTTTCGCTGCTTCATACTCGTCATTCTCGTATTTCAGACAGCACATTAAACGTCCGCATAAACCTGAAATCTTCGTGGGATTAAGGGATAGATTTTGATCCTTCGCCATTTTGATGGACACAGGTTCAAAATCCCCTAAAAAGGTTGAACAACACAGCATACGGCCACAAGGACCTATACCACCAAGCATTTTTGCTTCGTCTCGAACGCCAATCTGACGAAGTTCAATGCGCGTACGGAAAATGGAGGCCAGATCTTTCACCAGCTCCCGGAAATCAACACGTCCATCAGCCGTAAAATAGAATATGACTTTATTACGATCGAATGTATATTCGACATCCACCAGTTTCATATCCAATTGATGCTGATTAATTTTATCACAACATACATTATAGGCTTCCGTTGCAGACGACTTGTTTTCGTCAACGATCAATCGATCTTTTTGATCGGCGATCCGAATCACTTTTTTCAACGGAAGAACTACATCATTTTCTCCGACTTGCTTTCTCTCTACGACTACTTTACCAAATTCGACTCCGCGGACCGTTTCAACGATTACATAACAATCTTTTTGAATGTCCAATTCACCCGGATCGAAATAATAGATTTTACCCGCTTTTTTAAAGCGAACTCCTACAACATCGTACAAAGGACCATCACCCCTGCAGTTTTAGCATAAGCTGTTCTACTAGCAGCTGCGAATTCATATTGGCGTTTAATTTGCGTTTTGCTTCAAGGATCACCGTCATATTAGTAGAAAGACGATTGGTTGATACCTGAAGTGCGTTGGATTTCCAGTTTTCCTTTTGGTCCGGGTACACGAGCTGCTCTTCTTTTCCTAACTGGATATGAAGTAAGTCTTTATATATCAGAAGTAAAAGATCCAATGCTCGATCGACTTGATCTTTTTCTTTGAAGTGCTGTACAAAATCCTCCTGTATTTTGACCATTGCTTGGAAGGGACTTTTCTGGAGGACTTCATATAATTTTAACACTATTATTCTTGCTTGTGCAAACCACTCATTTTGACATATTTCTACAGCTTCCTCATAATGGTTCGTCAAGTTGGCTGCAAGAGTTGCAAAGTGAGGGGGGATCCCCTCTTCCAATAACTGTTTTGTCAGCTGTTCTTTCGGTAACGGCTTAAATGAAACGGTCTGGCATCTGGAGAGAATGGTTGGCAAAATCCGATGAATATTTTCTGTGATGAGAATCGCGGTTGTATCCGCTAACGGCTCTTCAAGAAACTTTAATAGGCTGTTAGCAGCATTCGCCGTCATTTTATCTCCGTGAACGATGATGTAGATCTTCTTCTTGGATTCTACACCTGTTTTCGAAAATTCTTCTTGCAGACTTTTTATCTGATCCTTCTTGATAGATAGACCATCAGGCTCCACCAGATGCAGATCCGGGTGATTCCCGTGATTGATCCGTTTGCAGTTGGAGCAGTCTTCACAGGGCTTTCCATCTACCCGGTTCAGGCATAATAATGCTTTGGCAAACAGGATGCTCATTTCTTTCTTTCGTGTCCCTTTTTCACCCTCGAATAAATAAGCATGAGCGACACGATCCTTCAATATACTATTCTTCAGCATCTGAAGGACGACTGGCTGAAATGGTTGTATCTCTTCAAACAACATGTCCTAACATCACTCTCTTACATATAAAGATTAATAAGCAGTCCCTTAATTTCTCCGATTTTCCCTAATATATCAATGGACTTCTTTTCTTTATCCAATACATCTTCCGTTAATCCGACAAGATGCTGATCCACCGTTTCGACGATATTCAGCTTTCGTCCCTCACCATATTGATTCCAAGTATGGGACTGCTTCAGGTCCATTCCGAAGTCGACTGCTTCCCGTACAAACTTCTTGACCAATGTTTTATACTTGGCCAGATCTTTGAATGTCCTTGACTGAGCTAAACGGGTGCCGGCATCCTCTATAGTGCCAAGAAGCTTATTGAGCTGGTCCATCTGCATTTTCTGATCATGTTTCTGAACCAGTTGACCGAACTTAACTTGGCCGGTACCGCCAGTTCTCTGATCTTTCGCCACGCTATCTAAGGACACACGGTGGTCCTGATTAATTTTCATAGTCATCCAACCTCACTTTAAAACTGATGGAACTGTTCTACAGGGAGAACGAATACCGTTGCCCCGCCTACGGCCACTTCTACTGGATAAGGCACATAGGAATCTGCATTTCCACCCATAGGGGACACCGGAGCTACCATCTGATCACGTGACTGACAGTTTTCTTTAATGACCTGCAATGCTTTCTCCACACGAATATCTTCTGTACCAATAATGAATGTCGTATTGCCGGATTTCAAAAACCCGCCGGTACTCGCTAATTTTGTCGAACGAAAATTGTGTTCCATCAGGGCATTAGACAAACGATTGCTATCCTTATCCTGTACAACTGCCATAATTACCTTCATGAATGAATTCCTCCGTTATAAAGCCATTTACTTCCTTCTATTATATCATTGAACAGACTTCAATGCTTCATCTAAAAAAGAGACGGATGACCGAGCAACGAATTTTGCCCGGTTGTCCGTCTCTCCTATTCGCCTCACGTATTTAAATAAGCCGTCACGATTTCATATGCATGAGTAAATACCGCTTCCTTACTCCTGCTGGCATCGATGACTTGAATGCGATCCGGATATTGTTTGATTAACTTCTGATACCCTTCACGGACGCGGGTATGAAATTCAACCGACTCGAGATCCAATCGATTCACTTCTCTGCCATTATGCTTCGCAATCCTCTTTAACCCCTCTTCGGGATCAATGTCAAAATACAATGTGAGATCCGGCATCTTATCTTCAATCGCAAATTGATTGATATCCATTACTTCTTCCATCCCGATTCCACGGGCATTCCCCTGATAGGCAAGGGAGCTGTCAATAAACCGATCACAAATCACGATTTTGCCTTTTTCTAGGGCCGGAATCACTTTCTCCACCAGATGCTGACGTCTCGCAGCTGCATATAACAGCGCTTCCGTCCGCTTGTCCATCTCCGTGTTCCTTGTATCTAAAATGACTTCCCTGATCTGCTCAGCTATGGAAATGCCACCAGGCTCCCTCGTCTGGATTACATCCTGGCCGTCCTTCAGCAGTTGTTGATATAACTCTGATAATATCGTTGATTTCCCGGCTCCCTCGGGGCCTTCAACGGTAATGAACATTCCTCTTGTCATCTATTTCCCTCCGCTTTATCGATACACATACACACAGTGGTCAGCCAATCGGTGATGTCCCTGTATGTTAGCCTTATTCACTATATATTCATTCAACCTCCGGATTACATCAGCAGTGATCCGTTCACCCGGCACCAACAACGGAATGCCCGGTGGGTAAGGTGTCACCATCCCTGCGGAAACTTCTCCTTCTGCATCATCCAGGGAGATCAGTGCTTCTACTTTCCCGTCCATTTCCTCCAAGCTTAATGCCAGGGTAGAAAAAGGGGTTGTCCTTCTCGAGGTGCTTATCCCCTCCATAGGAATGACTTCCACCATAGGCTCATTCTCAAGAGCCTTATTTATCCTGCCGATCGCTTCTGTATACGGAAAAGAAAGACCCTTCTTTACTAAAGGAAGAATCAACAGTACCTGATTCGGATCAGCAAGCTCCGGGTAGACACCTACAGACTCTAACAGCTCCTGGAGTGCATAGCCCGTTCGTCCTTCAAGCCTCATGATAAGTTTTAATGGATCATCTGCCTGTTGAACAATGAGCTGAGGATGGATCCGTTCAATCCCGTTTATGAGTTCACGAATGCCCTCAAGTGTTTGATCCAAGTCCTCTTTTATGAACGTCCCGACATAGGACCTCGCATAATCAAGGGATGCCATAATCGGATAGGAAGGACTACTTGATTGTAGCATAGTTAAATATTCTTTTACCTTATGCGCATCGACCCGTTTACTCCCAATATGTAAATACGATCCCATCGTCATGGCCGGGAGCATCTTATGAGCAGAATGAACGACCATATCTGCCCCATACTCCATGGCAGATTCGGGAAAAGGTGAACCCAGGGTGAAATGGGCACCGTGAGCCTCATCAATGATACAGATGACCTCATGCTTATGACATTCATCTATGATTTCTTTAAGATTGTATGTATACCCATAATAAGTCGGATACGTGAGTACACATGCTTTCACTTGTGGGAATGCCTTCATTGCTTCCTTGACAGCATCCAGTCGTATCCCAAGGGCCGTTCCCGCGTCATCCCACTCTGTTTCTATAAAAACCGGAACCGCCTTCGCAAGCCTGATTCCGTTCAGCACCGATTTATGACAATTCCGTTGAACAAACACTATATTACCGGTTTCACAGGAAGCAAGAATCGCTGCAATATTTCCTACCGTACTTCCGTTCACCAGAAAATGACTCTCCAAAGACCCATATACATCCCCAAGCAATTTCTCAGCTTCCCGAATCGCCTCATGGGAATCATGCAAATCATCCAAACCACTTAATTCTGTAAGATCCCCTTGATAAAAGGGATGATCCCCCACCAATAAACCATTCTTATGCCCTGGCACATGAAATGAAATAGGATGTATGGACCTATGCCTCTCGATTGCCTCAATCAGCGGGGTTCTTGTATGATTTCGCCTCATTCAATTTATCTCCTTAAAGTAAATATCCAATCATATCGTATCATAACCACCCGCTACAATGCTTCAGGGAATTCAAATCTTACTTGTATAGCGGTGAGTCAATGAAACTCATAAAACACCGGACTCTGACAGCAAAAAAAAATCATAACCATGTATACCTTCTGGTTATGAGTAGATTTGAGGAGTATTCACTTTTTTCAACCTTTGTATGAACGTCTTATACAGAGGATCATTCGTTTCTGTGTGAACCATTTCCTTCTCACATTCTGTGCAGATAAACGATGTGTATAGATGGATTCCAACCTTCTTCTCAACGTGACAAACGATGCACTCTTCCAAAGCCGCCTTACGTTCCTGATTTACCATAGGGCCCTCCACCTCCATACAATCTATTCTGCCTCAAAACCGCCAATTGTATACATAATTTTAAACATTTCAACTGACAGAATAATCAAGTGTACTTTAATCTTATGTTGCCGTTATCAAGTCTGTGTATGTCTCTATAAAAAAGATTGTGAAAAGATGTTGGTATATCTTTAGTGTGCATTTGTAGAGTTATAGAATGGGAGAAACGGAGGCAATGAATAGTGGCTGCGTATAAATTGAATGGGCTCGCTGGGTCGGGATTGCGTCGTTTTTCATTTTATTGCGTCATTTTTTCTTTTATTGCGTTTATTACCAAATAATACCTTAAAAATTTCCTCTGCACATCCACTTGTACAATCAAAACTAAAAAAAAGAGCAACCCCTAAGAGCTACTCTTTTCCTATTTGCCTGGCGACGTCCTACTCTCACAGGGGGAGCCCCAACTACCATCGGCACTGAAGACTGCGGCCAGTGATGAGCGGCGAATCTCTTCGTCCGCTTCACTCGTTCAGATCCTCGTGTGGAAACCACACTCCGGT
>NZ_JANIOC010000025.1 GCF_024733565.1 Rossellomorea sp. SC111
AGTCCGGTAGCTTATCGAGTAAGTACTGAATTAGCTGCTTAGAAATTTAAGTGTCCAACGTTATGGGACCAGTGCATCGCCCGAGGAGGCTTGACTTCCTCCCCGAGGAAAGCAAATGCCTGGAGAGAAAAGGAACGGTCTATTTTTCAAACGACCTTCATCTAATAGACCTTTTGGGGAACACAAAAAAGCACTCCCCCGAAGGAAAGTGCTTTTCATAAGAAAGTATCAATCAACCATATGGTCGCTTCCGAAGAAGTTCTTGAACATTTGGAACGTGGTTTCTCTGTTCAGTGCTGCAATCGAAGTCGTCAAAGGAATACCTTTTGGACAAGATTGAACACAGTTTTGTGAGTTACCACAGTTGGCAAGTCCACCGTCACCCATGATCGACTCAAGGCGCTCATCCTGATTCATGGCACCAGTTGGATGCGCATTGAACAAGCGTACTTGTGATAACGGAGCGGGTCCGATGAAGTCTGACTTACTGTTTACGTTTGGACATGCTTCCAGACATACACCGCAAGTCATACATTTTGATAATTCATATGCCCATTGACGCTTCTTCTCCGGCATACGGGGTCCAGGACCAAGATCGTATGTTCCATCGATCGGGATCCACGCTTTTACCTTCTTCAGACTGTCGAACATACGGCTGCGGTCTACCTGCAGGTCGCGGACAACAGGGAAAGTGCGCATAGGCTCAAGACGGATCGGCTGCTCTAATTGATCGACCAATGCCGTACAAGATTGTCTCGGCTTTCCGTTGATCACCATTGAACAAGCTCCACATACCTCTTCCAGACAGTTCATATCCCAGTTGATTGGAGTGGTGTGCTCCCCTTTTGCATTGACCGGATTACGACGAATTTCCATCAATGCGGAAATCACGTTCATATTCGGACGATAATCAAGTTCGAACTCTTCTTGAAAAGGAGCAGTTTCCGGGCTTTCTTGACGAGTAATGATAAAACGGACTTTTTTATTTTCACTCATCATTTACTTCCCCCTTTGCTCTTAGAATAGTCACGCTTACGTGGTGCGATCAATGAAGTATCAACTTCCTCGTAATGGAATTCTGGAGTGTTCGTCGCGGCATTGTATTTTGCCATCGTCGTTTTCAGGAATTCCTCATCGTTACGGTCCGGGAAGTCAGGTTTGTAATGAGCTCCGCGGCTCTCGTTACGATTTAATGCACCGATTGTTATGACGCGGGCAAGCTGCAGCATGTTCCACAATTGACGGGTGAATGTCGCCCCTTGGTTGCTCCATTTAGCCGTGTCATTGATATTGATATTTTGGTAACGTTCCATCAGTTCCTGGATCTTTTCATCCGTTTGTTGAAGCTTGTCATTATGACGTACAACCGTTACGTTATCCGTCATCCATTCCCCAAGCTCTTTATGGATGACATAAGCATTCTCGGTGCCATTCAGGGACATGATGTTGTTCCATTTTTCTTCTTCCTGTTTCACATATCGGTCGAATAGTGAAGAAGGGAGAGATTCTACTGTTTTCTCAAGTCCTTCAATATACTTAATCGCATTAGGACCTGCAACCATACCGCCATAGATAGCGGATAGTAATGAGTTAGCCCCTAATCGGTTACCACCGTGCTGAGAATAATCACATTCCCCTGCAGCGAATAAACCAGGAATATTCGTCATTTGATCATAATCGACCCATAGTCCACCCATTGAATAGTGAACGGCAGGGAAGATTTTCATTGGTACTTTACGCGGGTCATCGCCCATGAACTTCTCATAGATTTCAATGATTCCACCAAGCTTGATATCAAGCTCTTTTGAATCTTTATGAGACAGATCGAGGTAAACCATGTTTTCGCCATTGATACCAAGCTTTTGGTTTACGCACACATCAAAGATTTCACGTGTTGCGATATCACGGGGTACAAGGTTACCGTATGCAGGATACTTCTCTTCAAGGAAATACCATGGCTTACCGTCTTTATACGTCCAGACACGTCCACCTTCACCACGTGCCGATTCACTCATAAGACGAAGCTTATCGTCACCAGGAATGGCTGTCGGGTGGATTTGGATGAACTCACCATTTGCATAATAAGCACCTTGTTGATAAACGATCGATGCGGCAGAACCCGTATTGATGACAGAGTTCGTAGACTTACCGAAGATGATCCCCGGTCCACCTGATGCCATGATCACGGCGTCTGCTGCAAATGACTTGATTTCCATCGTTTGAAGGTTCTGGGCAACGATCCCTCTTGCCACGCCTTCATCATCAATGACGACTCCAAGGAATTCCCAGCCTTCGAACTTGCTTACTAATCCAGCCACTTCATGACGGCGTACCTGCTCGTCCAAAGCGTATAATAATTGTTGACCAGTGGTAGCACCAGCGAAAGCGGTTCTGTGATGCTGCGTGCCACCGAAGCGACGGAAATCCAGTAATCCTTCAGGAGTACGGTTAAACATGACCCCCATACGATCGAGTAAGTGAATGATCCCAGGTGCTGCTTCCGTCATTGCTTTAACAGGCGGTTGATTCGCTAAGAAATCCCCACCATAAACCGTATCATCAAAATGTTCCCAAGGAGAATCCCCTTCTCCCTTCGTATTAACGGCTCCGTTAATTCCACCCTGTGCACATACAGAGTGAGAACGCTTAACGGGTACCAGTGAGAATAAATCGACTTGCGTTCCTTTTTCTGCTGCTTTAATTGTGGCCATCAGGCCGGCTAAACCGCCACCGACAACGATGATTTTACCTTTACTCATCGTGACTCACTCCTTTTCCTACCATACTTCGAGTGCACTTGCTTATCTATCAGACTTGTATATTTTTCTGCTTATACGAAGGCAAAGATTGCACGCATACCGACAATCGATAACGCGACAAAAATCCCGATCGTAACATATGTAGCAATTAATTGAGAACGAGGTGTAACCGTAAGTCCCCAGCTAACGCAGAATGACCATAACCCATTTGCAAAGTGGAAAATCGTTGAAAGAACACCAAGCACGTAAAATCCTAACATCAACGGATTGGATAATATGTTCTCCATCATCTGGAAGTTCACTTCAGCTCCGAACGCCGCAGCGACTCTTGTTTCCCAAATATGCCATGTAACGAAAATAAATGTGATCACTCCAGATACACGTTGAAGTAAAAACATCCAGTTACGGAAATAACCAAACTTGCTTGCATTATTCTTGGAAGTGAATGCAATGTAAATTCCGTAAATTGCATGGAAATACAATGGAAGGAAGATGATAAAGATTTCAAGGAAATAACGGAAAGGAAGACTTTCCATAAAATGTGCCGCCTGGTTAAATGATTCTTCCCCACCAGTGGCAAAATGGTTCACGACTAAATGTTGTGTTAAAAATAATCCAACTGGAATAACACCTAGCAATGAATGAAGCCTGCGATAATTAAATTCTCGATTTCCAGCCATGATTTACCCCCCTTAATGATAAAATATGAATTCGTTTTCTAATGTCTTTCACTGATGATTAGACAACGATACATATTTTATATTGTAACAATAATGTGACATGTTCATTTTACTCCCAAGGAGTGGAAGCGTCAAGAAAACGTATACATAAATTCGACAATATCGCAAAAATATTTTCAATATATCAACAACCGAAAACATGAGGTTTTACCCGATTAAATGTTCGAAAATTCTAATAAATAAACAATAAATATTATACCACCAAAATATCCCAAGGTCATTTTTTCAAGGTATGGGATGATAATTACCTCTTTCATGTATATAATAGTTTTATAGAAAGAGGGGATTTACTTGGAACAGAAAAAAGAAGAAGCACATCAGCCGTCCGTTCCAATCTTCGGATATGAAATGTTACGCGACATCTTGATTCCAGACATATTAGGAAAACACACACCCGATATCCTGTACTGGGGAGGAAAGCAGCTCGCGAGGAAATTTCCCCTGCAGTCCACGGAAGAAATATCTTCCTTTTTCGATGAAGCAGGATGGGGCAGCCTTACACTTCTGGAACAAAAAAGAAATGAGATGACATTTGAATTGAACGGCCCAGTGATCAAACGGCGTCTGTCACTGAAAACGGATGTGAATTTCAAACTGGAAACGGGCTTTATTGCCGAACAAATTCAGCTTCAGAGAAAATGTGTGGCAGAGGCTGCTGACGAATTACATAAACGAAGTCAATCGGTCAAAGTGGTTGTAAGATGGGACGACAAAGACCGGATTGAGTAGTCAAGCTCCAAGTAAAGGGTTGCCCTAAAACATTCAGGGCAACCCTTTGCTATATTAACCCTACAGCGTGATTTCTTCCATCTTCACTGCATCCAGGTGAAAGGCCGTATGTAAGACCCCTGCTGCCTTTTGCATATTCTCCCCATCCACTACTGTAGACACTTTAATTTCAGAAGTGCTGACCATTTTCACCACAATGTCATTTTGAGCCAGTACTTCAAACATTTCCGCGGCCACACCAGGGTTTGAAATCATACCCGAGCCGACGATGGAGACTTTCGCAAGCCCACTCTCATGCTCAACATGGGTGAAATTCAACCGCTCCTTATTTCGTTCAAGAACAGCAAGGGTTTCATCGAGATCATGTTCCTTGATGGAGAAAGATAGATTGGTCGTATTCTGATCCGTCTGAGTCTGAATGATGATATCAACGTTCAAATGATTCTCAGCCAACGTAGTGAACACAGATGATAGTCCCGTTAAAGCATTTCCCAGTCCAAATACAGTGACGCGTGTAATTTCATTCTCAAAGGCTACTCCTCGTACAATTAAGTTTTGTTCCATGCTTGCTTCCTCCTCAATATACGTTCCTTCCACTCTTTCAATACTGGATCTGACTTCTAAAGGAATTTGATAATTCTTGGCAAACTCCACCGCCCTTGGATGCAGGACCCCCGCCCCGAGGTTCGCAAGTTCAAGCATCTCATCATAGGAAATCGACGTTAACTTCCTTGCTCCTTTAATATAGCGGGGGTCTGTCGTGTAAACCCCGTCTACGTCTGTATAGATGTCACAGCGCTCCGCTTTCAGGGCTGCTGCGATCGCAACGGCCGTGGTATCCGACCCGCCGCGGCCGAGTGTGGTGATTTCCCCCGTTTCTGTCATGCCCTGGAATCCCGCCACGATGACCACTCTTCCTTCCTGAAGGTGAGCCGCCATTTTATCGGTATGAATATTTGTGATCCGTGCATTGCTATGGACAGATTCCGTTTCGATGCCAGCCTGCCAGCCTGTGAATGAAATGGCATCATGACCCGATTGGATAAGGGCCATCGTAAGGAGTGAAATAGTCACCTGTTCCCCGGTTGAGAGCAGCATATCCATTTCTCTTTTGCTCGGTTGAGAAGTGATTTCCCTTGCAAGACCAACAAGTGTGTCCGTCGTTTTCCCCATGGCAGATACGACGACGACCACATCATTCCCTCTTTCTTTTTCTTCAATGATCCTTGACGCAACATTTTGAATTCTTTCCACTGACCCTACTGAAGTCCCACCGAATTTTTGAACAATAATACTCACGACTTCTCCCTCTTTCTGAGCGTCGCCGCTCTTTTTGATGATGAAGAGTACAATCACAATCATCCTAAACGTTCATTGGCCAGGATATTTATGAACAAAATCCTGCGCTGATAATAAAAAAAGCAATGAGAATAATATCTCATTGCTTTATGAACATACAGCAGAACATACAAATAGGTTCATCGGCATTGTGAGATAGCTCTCCAAGATTGAATCATCTTGACAATCCTGCATTTCTTAAACGCAGGACCAGCGGATATAGCATGAGACTATAACCACTTCGGCGATTCTCCCCTTTCCAGGCATGTCGGCGGGGCTCATACCCCTCTTTACCTGTACTCTTGAAGTTCGCACCTCTATCACCACTTAAAAAGTGATAATGTTATAAATTTCTGTTTATTATAGCATAGGGGAAATATTGATTCAATGTCTAATTGGATCAATATTTCATTTTCCTGTAGATTATTTGTTCGTTAGCTGTTTTGCATGAGCAAATAGTGGTTGATTTCCGCTGCAGGTGCTCGCTTTCCGCGGGGCGTGGGTCGAGCCTCCTCGGGCTAAAGCCCTGTGGGGTCTCAACTTCCACGCATTTCCCGCAGGAGTCGAGCACCTGCAGCGGAAATCAACTCTGCTTATTCACTAGTTACTTCTAAACTAGATAATGACTTTCAAGCATTACTTATTTCAACTTCTCCACCAATTCCTTCGCCACCGCTTCTGGGATTCCTATTTCTGTAAATTCTTCGACTGTCGCTTCTTTCATCTTTTTCATGGAACCAAAGTGCTTAAGAAGTTGTTTCTTTCGCTTTGGTCCGATGCCGTCGATCTCATCGAGGGTCGATTGGAATGCGCTCTTTCCTCGGAGCTGACGGTGGAAGGTGATGGCGAACCGGTGGACTTCATCCTGGATGCGTTGGAGGAGATAGAATTCCTGGCTGCGCTTTTCAAGGGGGACGATTTGCAGCGGGTTTCCGTACAGCAGTTCCGACGTCTGATGCTTGTCGTCTTTCGCAAGTCCTCCGATCGGGATGTCAAGACCCAATTCATTCTCGATCACATCCCTTGCCGCTTCGATCTGACCTTTTCCTCCATCGATGATGATGAGGTCGGGTAAAGGAAGTCCGTCTTTCAACACTCTCGTATATCTTCTCCGGACAACCTCCCTCATGGAATCATAATCATCTGGCCCCTTGACGGTTTTAATCTTGTACTTTCGGTATTCTTTCTTGGCAGGTTTCCCGTCTAAGAAGACGATCATCGCCGATACGGGATCACTTCCTTGAATATTTGAGTTATCAAAGGCTTCAATCCGGAAAGGCGTATAAATGCCCATATGATCCCCGAGGCGTTCAATGGCTTTAATCGTCCGGTCTTCGTCTCTCTCGATCAGGGCGAATTTTTCCCCGAGTGCCTGCTGGGCATTTTTCTCGGCAAGCTTCACAAGCTCTTTCTTCTTTCCCCGTTTCGGCTGGGTCATTTTCACCTCAAGAAGTTTTTCTGCGAGATCGATATCAATCTCTTCAGGCAAAAAGATCTCCTTCGGCTTAAAGTGATTGGACTTTGAGTAGAACTGACCTAAAAACGTCAGGAACTCATCTTCAGGTTCATTATAGAGAGGGAATAAAGATACATCCCTCTCTATGAGCTTCCCTTGCCGTACGAAGAATACCTGAACACACATCCAGCCCTTATCAACGGAATATCCGAACACATCACGGTCGGTGAAGTCTGTCATCGTCATTTTCTGTTTTTCCATGGTCGCTTCGATATGGAGAATCTGATCGCGGAATTCCTTCGCTCTTTCAAATTCCAGATTTTCCGAGGCATCATTCATTTTCACCGTAAGCTGGTTCTTGATCTCCTTGTAGCCGCCGTTCAAGAATCTGGCTATTTCATCTGTCATGTCACGGTACGTGTCTTTGCTCACTTCTTTAATACAAGGAGCGAGACATTGGCCCATATGATAGTAAAGGCAGGCACGATCGGGAAGCGTCGAGCATTTCCGTAAAGGATACAAGCGGTCGAGAAGTTTTTTCGTTTCATTTGCCGCTCCGACATTTGGATAAGGACCGAAATACTTTCCCTTTCCCCGCTGGACCTTCCTTGTGGTAATGAGCCTCGGGTGCCGCTCATTCGTTAACTTAATGAACGGATAGCTTTTATCATCCTTTAACATGACATTGTATTTAGGGTCATACTTTTTGATCAAATTCATTTCGAGGACAAGGGCTTCCAGGTCAGATGACGTCATGATGTACTCGAAGTCCTCGATCTCCCCTACCAGCCGCTGGGTTTTCGCATCATGGGAGCCTGTGAAATACGAACGCACCCGATTTTTCAATACTTTGGCCTTTCCCACATAGATGATCGTACCCTGCCTGTCCTTCATTAAATAACAACCCGGTTGGTCAGGCAGCAGTGCTAATTTATTCGTGATATTCTGATTCATCCATCTTCCTCCTCCCTCTGTTTCTCCCATTTATATAATGTCAGGTCGTGGTAGATCGGGTCGATGAGCTCACTCGAATGAAAATGCTTCTCGACTTTAATGAATGCATCCACCTGAACCCCCTGTTTTTTAAACCCTTCGACTACGTTATCCGTCAGATAAATATCCCGTTCAGGGTAATAACCTGCGTCAGTGGCAAATACTTCGTACGTTTGTACTTTCTTATGACTAAAAGGAACGTCAAGATACTCGAGTACCCTGGACTCTTCCCATGTATATACGACGAGAGGCTGTCCTTGACCTCCACTCTCTAAATAATCGGCCATTTGATAAACAGCCGGAATATCCGACTCATGTTTATATAATAACGTACTTGTATGGTAAACCTGAAGCAGAAGGAATGAGAGGACAAGAAGGGAACCTGCACGGGTGAGTCGTTGTGAAAGCAGCCTTCGCACTCCAAGGAACAAAGCGATGCCGATCAATGGCAGAGCATGACGGGGCTTCATCACATTCTGGGCGAATAGGGCCCAAAGAAAATAACTGCCCATAAGCATCAGCATCAGGCTTGTCATATAACGATTCCCGTTTGAATCCTTCCTTCCTGCAGCCAAACCGACAACCATCAGAATGAGGAGGGGAATGGACTCACCGACACCCCCAACCCAAATTGTGTTTACAAGGGTCAGTTTCACGACTCTGTCCATCAAACTTAGATCGGAGGCGCCGATCGTTCCACCCCATTCCTGGAAATGTCCGTTCGTGAAGGAGAGAGCCAATCGGAGGAAACTTTCATATCCCCCTTCCGACATGCTGATGCCCGATACCCAGAGGAGCTGGAACAGAATCGCAATGAGTAAGTAAACGGAGGTATCCAGGAATGTTACCATGCCTTCCTTCCACTTTCTGTACAGGACAATCAGGATACCGATTCCAAGGATCAGATAAGATAACCTGATTCCAAGAAGCACGCTGAATAGAAGCAGGGGAAGGATGAGGAATCCGTTATGGGATTTCTCATCGGTCAAGACTAAACTCCATATGTACCACCACATCATCCCGACTGCTGCTCCCTCGGACATCGGCTGATTCACCATCAGGATTGTAAAGCTGCTCGTATAAACCATCGCTGCCGCCATCCCTGCATAAGCCGGACGCACAATTCTTTTCATTAACAGAAAAAGGGGGATGATGGCACTCCCATACACGATGATATTAAAAAGTGTCAGGGCTTGGACGGGGTCCCCCACCATCAGATGAAGGACTTTCCCACCCAAGATGAAATAAGGGTACCCTGGAAAATGTGGCTGCATCTGATACATATCAAAATGCAGGACACCCAGTGCAAAATCCACCATATCCCAAGTAGCCGCGTAGGATGGGATCCACATCACCTGCAGAATAAAAACAGCCATCACGGCAAATGCCCCTGCCACATTCGGCCAACTCATAAACTCCCCACTCTTCAATCTCAACGACTTCACCCTCATACTTTGATAGACTTTCAACCATTAAAAAAAGCACCAAACATACATTCCTTTAAAGAGTGTACACCTTTCGAAAAGGGTGTTCAATCTTTAAGGGCAATGAGGTTTGGTACTGACACATTTATTTAGCTTGTGGACTCAAATCCTTCACTCCGGAATTGACCTCTTCCTTTACCTTCACTGACTCCCGCTTCGGTGAAGTGAGGAAGTAAATCGCTACGAAATAGCCGATATACGAAATCACTTCTTCAATGGACGGCATGGAAGAATATCCGAACAACGCTTTAAGGAAAATGCCAACATCACCTGATAACAATGGGGCAGTTCCCGTATCACGGAGGAAATGGGCGTAATCGATCGGATGCTCAGGCAGTAACCAGGTCAGGTCGTAAAGATGTGGAATTACACTTCCGATCAACCCTATATCCTGCATCATGGAAATCGCCTGTACAAGAAGTCCTGCAGATATAAGGATGATAAATGCGCCGGTCACTTTAAAGAAGCTCTTCAATGAAATTCTCATTGTGCCTTTAAAGAAGAAGTAAGCTACGACACAACCGATGACGACTCCCGTAATCGCTCCCCAGCCCTGCATCGCCGCTCCGATATCCCCACCTGTAATGGCGGCGAAAAAGAATACGGTCTCCACACCTTCGCGGAGAACGACGAGGAACGAGTGGATCACCATTCCGACAATATTACCTGTCGAAATAAAATGCTTCATTTTCCCTTCCATGTTCCCTTTAAGGTCACGGCTGTGCTTCGCCATCCAAAAGACCATCTGGGTAAGAAGGACGGAGGAGACCAGCATGATGCCGATCTTCAGATATATCTCGCTTCCCATGGCGGCAAATCCCGTAAAGACGACCTGAAAGAGCATCGCTACACCGACACTTGCGATTATCGCTAATCCGGCCCCCAGCCAGACAAACTTCGTAAACCGGCCATGATTCGTTTTCTTCAGATAGGTAGTGATGATCCCGATGATCAGTAACGCTTCCAGGACTTCACGAAAGGTGATCAGTAAAGCTTGTAATTCCACATTGTTTCCCCCTTACTTGCTTAAAGACTTTTTCTTTAGTGACCTTATTTACGTTTTCTGACGGCATATACAATCGCTGCAGCAAGAACCCCCACGATAATGATGATGGGTAACCAGTTCTTCAGGTTTGAAATATCCGTCCACTCCTGTTTCCCGCTTGCGTCCTCAGTGGCACTTTCAGAAAAATGTCCCACTTCAAGACTTTTAATGTCGAATTCTTTTTGCAGCGAATCCACTATGAATGTTTTACTTTCTTTAAACGCGTCCTGATCGGATTCCTTTGTCCCGACTCCGAACAACCCCGGGTTCCCGAGGGATTCCAACGCCTGATCGAATTCAGTTCTGATCTTTTGATCCAATTCAGGGTTTTCCCCTTCTACTTTCGGGGCTAACGTTTTATATGTAGCAAATCCTTTTGCGAGTAATCGCTTACTCGTATCATATTCCGAGAAGTTTTTATCAATGCTTTCAAGTCTTCTGGCAATATTGAGGACAAGGAGTTCATCCAGGTTTTCAATTGCCTCTCGCTTTTCTTTATTGTCAAGGTTCTGAAGGATGACCTTGGAAGGTTCTTTACCCATATGCTGGTCAACTTCTTCTTGAACCGTTTCATAAATCTTTTTGGACTCTGAATAATTCGGAGGGTCTTCATCAAGCTTGATCATGATTTCTTTATACGCTTCTGCTATTTTCTCTTCACTCGGGTCGCCATATGAATAGGCGGATGCCTGTGGAGACAGCATGATATTTCCTAATACAAACAGTAGTACAGTGGTTATGAACGATTTTTTCATCTATGATTCCCTCCTGTTTTCAATGATAATGATTATCATTCGTATTGTCAATAAAAAATAAGTACTCTCAAAACAAGGAGAGTACTTATTTTTTACGATTTAGACAAAGGCTATCCTACCTTATTTAGCGAAATGATTTGTGCCTTCCTCAGAAGGGATGAAATGGGCCTGCTCTTCTACATAAACTTTCCTTACAGGCATTTGCATCTCTTTCAAAATGGCAGGCAGAACTGAAGACATATAGGATTTGAACTTTATGAAGGAGCTTCCCGTTGTCCGTACATGATACAGTATCGGGATTTCCTTCACTCTGAACCCCTTGCGTACAAGGTTCAAGGTCAGCACTTGAGCATAATTGTAATCATGGATGATTTCTGCATGTTCCATCGCCTGTTTAGAAAACGCACGCATCCCGGACTGGCCATCATAAATCCACTTTCTGAGCAAAAGCGATTGCAGTGCTGTGAAGCAGTAATTTCCTAAGCGGCGGTGGAGCTTCATCCCGTTGATGGTACCAAGGAACCTTGATCCCATGGTGTAGTCCGCTTCTCCCTTGAAAAGCGGCTGTAATAGATCAGGTATCTGTTCGGGTGGATACTCTCCGTCTGCATCAATCATGACACCGATATGGGCACCCAGTTCAACGGAAACCTTCAACCCTTCCCTTACTGCTGCGCCCAAACCGCGGTTATGATCGAATGTTACGATGTGATCGGCACCTGCTTCCTGTGCCAGTTCAACCGTTCGATCCGTTGACCCGTCATTAATGACCAACACTTCCACTTCAACAGAGTGGTGGAAGGATCGCGGGACACGCCTGATGACGTCCCCGATTGACTCTTCTTCATTATGGGCTGGCATGAAGACAATGACTTTCTGTTTATTCATGTTGCTTCCAACTCTCCTTTAATGCCTCGTTCAATACAGGTCCTCTGCTGTTCCCTGGAAAAGGGGCCCCTAATAAATGGGCGATGGTCGGTGCCATAGAAACGAGACTGTGCTTTTCCTGAATCTTTTCACCAGGTTTGACCCCTGGACCAACCATAAAGAAAGGAACGAATCGTTCTCCTTCATCAAGATGACCATGTCCGCCGATTCCATCTGCCTGTCCGTGATCGGCACATATCATGAGGGTCGTGTTCTCCATTTTCCCTTCAGCTTCCAGCCACTCCACATATTCTTGTATTAAACGATCCGCCTCTTCAATCTTTTCGATGTATTCGTCATAAAGGACTCCCCTGCTGTGCCCGATTTGATCTGTACCGATTAATTGGACGATAAAGAGATCAGGATCTTCCTCTTTCATAATTTTTTTTGCTTTATTGATAATATTTCGATCTGCTTTGTCTTTATGCATCACGGCAGTGACCGTTTCAACATCTTTTCCGAAGGAATCCACCAGATGGGCAATCCCCAGCATCTTCCCTTTTTTCCCTACTTTCCGTAGAGAATCAAAGATGCTCTCTACCTTGATTCCAAGCTTCCAGACCATATTGGATTTCATGCCGTGTTCCTTCGGATAAGTGCCTGTGAACATGGAAGAAAAGCAGACAACCGTTCTTGCAGGATACACGGTTTCCATATTCAAATACTCGGTCCCCTGTTCCATCAATCCATCAAGATATGGTGTATTTGCTTCATAGAAGCGTTCTTTTCTCATCCCGTCGATCACAATGACAACCACTTTTTCATTCGTCATCTCCTCATCAACCGCTTCACCGGTTGTAAAGGAGTCATATTGCTTCGGCTTCCAGTCAAAAAGAAAATGGTGAAGAATGAACGACAAGGCGAATACAGCACCGCAGAATACGAAATAATGAGTGGCCGGAAGCAGTTCTCCAGTGGCCAGATTCGTCATCATTCCATCCCATACTGCCAACAGCAACAGGAATTTCGGAAGCTGCTCTTGAGCATTCCCGCTCGTCGAGTCACTGTTCTTCAACACCAGTTTCCAAAACCGGGTGAAATTCAGCCAATCTGTCCCGATCCGGAGATGATAATAAAATGTTCCCCAGAAGAAGACGGTAAAAAAGAAATAAAGACCAATCCCGAAGCCCCACAGAGCTAAATTAGGGGATTCAAAGAATAACAGATACCCAATGACCGGAATCCATAAATAGTTTCTCAGGAACAGTGGAAAATCATAATAGAAATACAATATAAATAGGGGGAGTGTAAACAGCAAGCTTATGAGGAACGGGAACCATTCCCCTTGCAGCAACCCTTGAAGATGAAAGAGTGTCATGGTCCCTATTACGAATATAGGGGTGAATGGTTTCCCTTCATTCAGCAGGTTCCAGCATCTGGCCGCCGTTTTTTCAAATTTTGATGCGCTTTTCAATTTCATTCATCCTTTCATCCTGCTCCACTGTTTCACATTTTTGATGGAAACCGGAGATACAGCGATTACGATTCCTCCTGCTATAAAGGAGAATATAAACTTTAACCCATGACTCAATATCGCCATGGAAAGACCAATTCCAAGTGGGATACCTGCAGAGAGCAATGTATAGCTCATGACGGATTCATACGTACCCAGTCCTCCAGGGGCAAATTGAAATAATTGGCCGATGATTGTCACACTATTGATCCAAATGGCTTTTCCCATAGAAAGAGGCTCCAGCATGATGATGGAAACTCCATAAAGAATGGCCCCTTCCAATATCCAGCTCATGAATACAAGGGTAATGACCATGAGCCCCCTGCGTCCTGATAAAGCACGCTTCAGCATACTGAGTTGCCTAGAAAGAAAGTCGGAAGCAAAGTACCACAGGAGGAGTACCCCTATCAACACGGAACACCCGGCCAATCCAATCGAGTATAAACCTGGCAGTTTTAGTGGAAGAGGAAAGTATAGCAGGCCGATTCCTGCCAGAAACATGAGAAATAAAATGTCCATCACTCTCAACACGAATACAGAATGAAACGAACGTGCAACACTGATTTGCTTTTCACGCTGATTCATCACCATGACCCTGAGCCCGTCTCCCACCTTCAAAGGAAACAAATGATTAAACAACAAACTGTAGAACAATCCGATTAAACAGCTTGATAACCGCACATGTTCATTCAGGTAGACTTTCCACGCCATCCCTTTCAGCAAAAAGGATAAAAAATAGATTCCCAAAACACTGAATAGGATAAAAGGGTGATCAAGCATCTGCTCGATGGCATTGATCATATACTCTTTGTCAAAATAGAAGGTGACCAAGATGAAAAACAGACCCAATAATACTAATCTAACAACATTCTTTGCGAACTTATAGATCCTTTTGTTCATATTCTTTCATCCATTGAACCGTCCTGTTGATTCCTTCCGCAAAGGAAACCGAAGGAGAATAGCCCAGGATCTCTTTTGCTTTCCTACTATCTGCATAGGTTGACGTGACATCCCCAACTCTTCTATCCGTGACGCGGAGTTCAAGTGCTGGAAAGTGTGTTCTCAGTTCACTTATCAGGCCCTCCATTGAAATGGGTGAACCATTCCCCAGATTAAAGGTTCCTGACTCTTCACTTTTGATTGCCTTGTATGTACCATCCACGATATCATCTATGTAAGTATAATCCCTCTTATTTTCCAGTCCATATATCGGGATTCCCTGACCATTCATGAGCTTTTTGATAAACGAATAAATGGCCATGTCGGGTCTGCCCCAAGGCCCATAAACCGTAAAGAAACGAAGGATTGTCAAGTCCATTCCGTAAATGGACGCATAGGCTTTACAGAACGATTCGGCACTGTATTTTGCAGCGGCATAAGGAGACACCACCGCACCGGTAGCGTCCTCTTCTTTTGATGGAATATGATTTGTGTTTCCATAAACGGATGAAGAAGAAGCAAAGATAAATTTCCTGATGCCGCTCTCCCCCGCCATCCGCAGCGTGTTGATCGTCGCTTTAATGTCGTAATCCACATATTCATTCGGCACCAGCAAGGAATGGGAAACGCCAGGGATCGCCGCCAAGTGCACGACGCAATCGGCTTTGAAATCGTGGAACACGTCTTGTAAATCTTCTTCATCTATTAGTAAATCCTTTTGGACGAAGCGGAATGATCCCATTTCCCGTACAAATGACAATTGCCTCTTTTTTCTTTCAGGTGAATAATAGGGATGAAAGCTGTCTATGATCAACAGCTCGTGTTTCTCTTCAATGAGTTTTCTGGATAGATGGGAACCGATGAACCCGGCACCGCCTGTAACAATAATCTTCAATTTCTTACACCTCGTACATTACGATTTAATCATTTCTATATTGTACCTCACCTAAGAGAGAATGTGAAAAAGGGTTGACCCCAATGTGCAAAAAAAGCACCATCCCCCAAGCAGAACTTGAAGGATGGACTTTACACAATGTACAGGGTCAACCCAAAAAACTATTTATTCGCTTTCGCCACCACATCATTCAACACATTTTGAATGTCCGTTCTTAGCGTTTCTGCTTTCTCTTTATCCTGTGACTTAACAGCTTCTAAGTAGCTTTGAGCATTGCTCGATAGAGATTGATAAGCTTCTTCACCCATAATACTCTTTATATCTGAAGAGATAAGATCAATGAACAGTGCACCTTCCAAGGCCGTGATTGCCGCCTTATCTTCGCCCCAGTTCTCTCCGCTTTCTTCATATTCGTGTATGGCGATTTTCGAGAAACCGCGGACAAATGCATGGTTCACTGCTTCAGGATCGATGGAGGTCACATCCGTTTGGAGATCAAATTGTTTGTTGATCATTTCTGCTTCTTCCGGCGCATTCCCTGATAGATAACTATCAAGAGATTGATAGAATGCCCAACCTTCTGCCTGCTCTGCTTTTGCAGCTTCAGCATTTTCTTTCGCTTCTTCAGAGGCCTTCATAGCATAACCGTTCGGAAGGGCACCTGCTGCAAGATAAAATGTCTTCATGAGCGTCTTATCGACGACTTGTTTCCCCAATTGGAAGCCGAGCTCTTTGTCCTCTTCAACCGCCTTCTCCATTTCACTGAATCCACCATTGATCGCATCAATCATTTTCGTATCATAAGCCTGGTCACGCTTTTGAACAGTCGGCTCCAGGATCGCATAGAACTCTTTCGCTTCTTCTATTTCTTCATTCACTTCTTCTTTATTTCCCCAATTTTCCGCTACTTCCGTAAATTCATGCTTCATCGATGTATAGAATACTTTTTGCATTAATTTATCAAAAATCTGCGCTACCACCACTTGATCAAGGGAACCATCCTTACCTGCTTCAAGGGCTGTGGAAATATGTTCATCCACTGTACCTTCCGATTCCTGATCACGTTTTTGCACAAGTTCTTGTAAATCATCCTTATAAATGGACGTCACTTTATCATAATCGACTTCTTTGTCTTCTTTCGCTTTTGAAAGTTCAGCCTTTGCTTCTTCAAATGAGGCAGAGAAATCAATCTCCTCTTGTTCAGCTTCATCTTCTTTTTCAACCTGTTTTGAATCATTTGAAGCAGACGTCTTGTCTTCACTACTCTTCTCATCTGTTCCACAACCCGCCAAAACAGAACCTGTTAATAAGAATGCTGCAAAAATCTTCGTCAAATCTCTTTTTCTCATATGTATAAACCTCCGACTGTTTAAATGATAATGATTTTCAATTCCATTTAAATTATATCGAGAACGATTCTCATAGTCAACGAGTTTTTGAAAATTTAGTGATGGGAATACTTTGGAGGGTTTGTTGCGGCAAATTGGGGGTGCAGCACGTTTATAATAGGTTGACAAAAAAACAAAAAACCGGGGCTGAAGACAGCCCCGGTTTTCGTCAACATTACTTATACGTGTTTGTTTAATAATTCAGCAAGTGCTTCCTTAGGTTGGAAACCGATTACTTTGTCTACGACTTCGCCGTCTTTAAGGACAACTAAAGTCGGGATACTCATAACCCCGTATTTACCTGCTGTTTCCTGGTTTTCATCAACGTCTACTTTGACGATTTTCACTTTGTCGCCCATTTCGCTATCAAGCTCTTCTAATACTGGAGCGATCATTTTACAAGGTCCACACCAAGGAGCCCAGAAATCTGCAAGTACCAGTCCAGAGTTTGTATCAGTTGTGAATGATTGATCAGTAGCATGTGTTATAGCCATATATATGCGCCTCCTAAATTCTTTGAATGTAACGTAAGTATATCACCGTTTTTTTATGGATGCTATCTTTCTGCTCGTAGGTAATATTCCCGTTTGAATAGGGAATATACCCGGGGAGAAAAAATAAGGCGCAGCCCGTGATTCAGCTACGTCTTATTTGTATTCATATTATTCTCATACCCCTTAATCGTTCCTGTAAACGTATGAACAGATCAAGAAGAAGATACTTTTAATTTCTTGAATTCTTCCGTCAGCATCGGCACGACTTCAAAAAGATCTCCAACGATTCCATAATCCGCTACGTTAAAGATATTCGCTTCAGGATCTTTATTGATCGCAACGATGACCTTGGAGTTGGACATACCTGCCAGATGCTGGATAGCTCCTGAAATACCACATGCAATATACAGATCAGGCGTTACGACTTTCCCTGTTTGACCGATTTGTAATGAGTAGTCACAGTAGTCAGCGTCACATGCTCCACGGGAAGCTCCGACAGCTCCGCCAAGCACGTCAGCAAGTTCCTTAAGAGGATTGAATCCATCTTCACTCTTCACTCCGCGTCCGCCGGCGATGATGACTTTCGCTTCAGAAAGATCCACCCCTTCGCTGGCTTTGCGAACGACTTCTTTAATGATGGCACGCAAGTCTTTAATATCGACAGAAAGGGATGTAACCTCTCCTGTACGTGACTCATCCTTCGCCAAAGGCTCGATGTTGTTTGGTCGGATCGTCGCAAAGATCACTCCGTCAGTCACGATTTTCTTTTCAAATGCTTTTCCTGAGTAGATCGGTCTTGTGAAGACGAGGTTACCGCCTGCTTCCTCAAGATCCGTTGCATCCGAGATCAATCCGGTGCTGAGTTTGCTTGCCACTTTAGGAGACAGGTCTTTTCCAAGTGCCGTATGGCCGAAAATGATTCCTTCAGGCTTCTCTTCATCAATGACTGACAGGATCGCCTGTGAATATCCATCCGACGTATACTGTTCCAATTTATCGTCTTCTACAACCACTACTTTATCGGCACCGTACTGGATCATTTCATTCCCTAAAGCGCTTACACTTTTGCCGATTAAAACGCCGACGACTTCTCCGCCTTCCGATACTGTCTTACCAGCCGCAATCGCTTCAAAGGAAACATTACGTAATGATCCGTCCCGAACTTCTCCAAGTACTAATACTTTTCTCGCCATGTTAAAATACCCCCTGAATGTTAGTTATTCCTGTGACTCTCGCTTATATAACTTTCGCTTCATTGCGAAGAAGGGAAACAAGCTCTGATACTTGAGCGTCCAATTCGCCTTCTAATACTTTACCGGCTTCCTTCTTCGGTGGAAGGTAGATTTCAATTGTCTTGGTCTTTGCTTCTACATCATCTTCGTCTAAATCGATATCGTCCAATTCCACTTCATCCAAAGGCTTCTTCTTTGCCTTCATGATTCCTGGAAGGGATGGGTATCGAGGTTCGTTCAATCCTTGTTGAGCTGTCACTAACAGTGGAAGAGACGTTTCAATGACTTCTGAATCCCCTTCAACGTCACGGGTGACCGTTACCGTTTCACCATCGATTTCCAATTTCGTGATCGTCGTTACATAAGGGATATCAAGCTGTTCTGCCACACGTGGCCCGACTTGTCCTGATCCGCCGTCAATGGCTACATTACCTGCAAGGATCAAATCTACTTCCTGCTCTTTTAAATAGTGAGCAAGGATCTTTGCCGTAGTGAATTGATCTCCATGATCAAGATCGTCCTCTGTATTGATGAGGACTGCTTTATCAGCACCCATTGCTAAAGCCGTTCTCAATTGCTTTTCGCTTTCTTCCCCGCCGACAGTTACCACTGTCACTTCGCCGCCATGTGCATCACGGACTTGAATTGCTTCTTCGACTGCATATTCATCGTAAGGATTTATGATAAATTCAGCTCCGTCTTCGGCAATTTGACCGTTTTGGATCGAAATTTTCTCCTCTGTATCAAACGTTCTTTTCAAAAGTACATAGATGTTCATTCGTAAGTCCCTCCTAATAATGTAAACATTCTTTCCCTTAAAAAGATTTCGACAATTTAACCCCTTTGAATGGGCAGCATTGATATTCAACACTGCCCCTCAAGTAATAGTTTACTATATTACTAGAATGTATTCTAGCCTTTAAAGTGTGGTTCTCTCTTTTCAACGAACGCCGAAATTCCTTCTTTGGCATCGGCGGACACAAATACTTCACCAAAAAGATCCGATTCTCTCATAACACCTTCATAGAAACGATCATCTTTCGTATAACTTAACAGCTCAATGGCAGCCTTCATCGCTCCCGGGCTCTTCTTCGCAATCTTATCGGCCATTTCTTTCGCCTTATCGAAAAGCTCGTCCTCCGGATATGCCTTATTGGCCAGACCCCACTGAACCGCTTCTGTACCGCTGATCGGCTCACTCGTCAACAGCATTTCTGCCGCTTTCGCCCGTCCGACCAGTTTCGGAAGGCGCTGGGATCCTGCAAATCCGGGAACCAGCCCGAGTTGAAGCTCAGGTAAGCCAAGTTTGGCATTTTCGCTCACCAATCGGATATGACAGCCCATCGCGAGTTCCAGCCCACCACCTAAAGCGGCTCCATGAATGGCTGCAATGATCGGTTTCGGGAAGTTCTCCATCCGTTCAAAGACGTCCTGTCCTTTTTTCGCAAGCTTGGAGAATTCTTCACCGCTTTCGATCGTCGTGAATTCTTTGATGTCGGCACCAGCCGAGAAGAAGCGTCCCTCACCTTTCAGTAAGATCACCCGGACATCCGAATTTGTTTCAAGTTCATCAAGAACCGCGTCGATTTCCTTGATGAGTCCACTTGCGAGTGCATTTGCGGGAGGTCTTTGAATCAGGATCGTTGCGACCTGTCCCTCTAAGACCCATGATAAACTTTCCATCTTTTATCCCCCTAAACTAGTTTAATTCCTGCCGCCGCATCCATGAAGCAATAACTTATGAATGGCAGGCACTTGTTCGACTAAGTCGTATTTTTGATCGTTCATTACCCATGTCGTCGCCATTTCATCCAATGTACCAAAGATCATTTGGCGGGCGAGGCGAACATTCAGATCATCTGAGAACTCGCCTGATTCGATCCCGCTGATCAGGATCTTATCGACCAGCTCCAGATAGCCCTTTAAAACATCATTGATTTTCAATCGGATATCTTTATTCGATTGTCTAAGCTCCAATTGTGTGACGATGGCGAGATGATGATCATCCGACAGTATCCTACAATGATTTTCAATCATCACTAATAATTTCTCTGAAACTGTCTGTTTTCCTGCAATAACTTCTTCAATTTTTTCGACAAAGAGAACCATTTTTTCTTTAAACAACGAAATCAGGATATCTTCTTTGTTTTTAAAATAAAGATAGATGGTTCCGTCAGCCACCCCTGCCTGTTTGGCAATCTTTGACACCTGTGCCTGATGGTACCCATTTTCTGCTATCACAATTACAGCAGCATCGATTATTTGCATGTATTTTGGTTTATTTCGTTTCATAAGTTCTGACCTGCCTTAACAAAATATGAATGACCATTCATTCATATTTCAATAATAAAAGGTTTCTCATTGAATGTCAAGAAGGGATCCCTGTCCCACTTTCAATCAAAAAGAAAAAGCTAAAGGGGGGAATAATCTAACTTGTTTTCTGCTCATCCTCGATCTTTTGGCGTTCCTCATCCACGAGGGCCCTTCTGAGGATTTTCCCGACAGCTGTCTTAGGCAGTTCCTTCCTGAATTCATAAATCCTCGGCACTTTATAGGCGGCCAGGTATTTACGGGAGTATTCATCCAGTTCCTCTTCGGTCAGGGACTCGCCTTCTTTCAAGACGACGTATGCCTTGACGGTTTCCCCTCTATACGGATCTGGGACCCCTGCTGCCACAACTTCCTGAATGGCAGGATGTTCGTACAGGACTTCTTCGATTTCCCGGGGATAGATATTAAAACCTCCGGCAATGATCATGTCTTTCTTACGATCCACTACGTAAAAGTAGCCCTTTTCATCCATATACCCTATATCTCCCGTCAACAACCATCCGTCCTTTAACGTTTGTTCCGTTTCCTCCGGCCGGTTCCAGTATCCTTTCATCACTTGTGGACCCTTGACGACGATTTCACCCATCTCATTTGGAGGCAGGGGTTCACCCGTTTCCATTGAAAACACGGCACTGTCCGTACCCGGCCATGGAACACCGATGCTACCCTTTATCCTCGCTTTATCCCAAAGGAAATTGGAATGTGTGACCGGGGATGATTCGGTCAATCCGTATCCTTCGACGAGCTTTCCGCCCGTGACTTCCTCGAATTGCTGCTGTACCTCAACCGGTAATGGCGCACTTCCACTGAGACATGAATCGATGGATGATAAATCATATTTCTTTAAATCCGGGTGATTCAAGAGTCCGATATAGATCGTAGGGGCTCCTGGAAACAGGGTAGGCTTCAGTTTCTGTATCGTCTTCAATGTTGTTTCTGCATCAAACTTAGGAAGCAGGATCATCTTATATCCCTGCATGACGGAGAGAATCAGCACGGCAGTCATGCCATACACATGAAAGAATGGAAGGATCCCGAGCATTCTTTCTTCCCCTTTTGTACACTTATACAGCCAGGCATCGCACATGGAGGCATTCGCCACCAGATTCTTATGGGTCAGCATGACGCCTTTCGGGAAACCTGTCGTACCACCTGTATATTGAAGCAGTGCCAGATCATTTTCAAAATCGAATTCTTCATGGGGTATCGCCTCAGCCACCCCTGTTTTCATAATTTCCGTGAATAAATGATTCTGACCTCTATGATCCACTTTCACGACGATACCATATTGTTTCTTCTGGATGAATGGGTAAATGAGATTCTTAGGGAAAGGAAGATAATCTTTGATAGCGGTTACAATGATGTGCTCAAGGTCGGTGTTTTTCATTACTTTTGATACCCTTGGATACAGAATGTCCAATGTGAGGATCACCTTGGCTCCGGAGTCCTTCATTTGATATTCGATTTCTCTTTCCATATATAATGGATTGGTTTGTACCACCACTCCGCCTGCATAAAGGATGCCATAATAGGCAATGACAGATTGAGGGGTATTGGGAAGCATGATCGCCACCCGATCGCCTTTGTTGATCCCCAGTGTTTTAAGGTAGCCGGCGAACTTGAGGGCAGATTCGTATAGTTCGTTGTATCCTATCTCCCTGCCCATGAAATGAATCGCTGCTTTATCTCCATACAGAGAAGCGGCATCGGTCAAATAGGACTGCAAAGGTTTTTCAACAAGGTTGAGCTCCTTTGGTATTTCCGCCGGGTATTCAGCAAGCCATGGTTGGTTCATTGTAATCCCTCCTTCTGAATAGTTAGAAAATTTATTCTATTCATTATTATAATATAAGGGGACTTCAGTTACAATTTGAAAAAATCGCTGACCATACTATCTTCCTATCCATGAAGCTTGACCTCTCTTACAGAACTTTTTTCAAAAGAAAAAAGACTGCCTATTCCACCATATGACAGTCTGTTTGTACAATATTATTATTTTGGGATTGTGTTTTCCCCCTGAGTGTTCTGAATCAAGTAAAGAACAGCATATAGATGATGCCGACGACTATAAAGCCGCCGCACAGGGTGAGCAGAACTTTCGCCAATGTTTCCATATTCCCTCTCCTTACGATATACCGGCTCCTATGACATAGGATAATCCGACTGAAATGACCAATGAAATGAAGCCTACCGCCCGGTTATCATTTTCAATTTCCTCATCGATCCTGAATTTCGGGGTCAGGAATTCATAAATGAAATACCCGATCAACAGGAGTAAAAAGCCAAACACACCCCATCCAATCGTCGTGAGGATGGTATCGTTGTGACTGATGGAATGCCGGAAAATATTCGCGATCCCGAATATTTTCCCTCCCGTTGCCATGGCCACGGCCATATTTCCTTTTTTGATTTCTTCCCAGTTCCGATATTTCGTCACCAGTTCAAAGATCGCTAAGAACAACACCAGACAAAGGATGACCACACTGTAATTCCCCGCCGTCTGAACAAATTCATTTTCCCAAAAGTTCTCCATCGTAAAGCTCCCTTTACCTTGTTATTTAAATTGAACGACCGTTACGCCGGTTCCACCTTCACCTGCATCCCCGAAACGGATGCTCTTGACCGACCGATGATTCTTTAAGTACTCCTGGACTCCCTGTCTTAAAGCTCCCGTTCCTTTTCCGTGGATGATGGAAACTCGTGGGTAGCCTGCAAGCAGAGCGTCATCAATGTACTTCTCAACCCTGGATAATGCATTTTCAAAACGTTCTCCGCGCAAGTCAAGTTCGAGGCTGACATGAAAGTCTTTCCCTTTTACCGTAGCGAGAGGCTTCGTTTCGACCTTTTGTTGAGATTGAATGAATTCAAGATCTGATTCCTTCACTTTCATCTTCATGATGCCCATCTGAACCTGCCATTCCTTCGCCGATACCCGCTCGACCAAATGACCCTTTTGATCAAAGCTCAGTACTTTGACTTCGTCCCCAGCCTTCAATTCATGCTTGGATCCGGTCACTTTCTTCTTTTGGCCAGTCTTCAGCTTAGGAGTCGCATCTTCAAGCTGCTTTTTCGCCTGGATCAATTCATGTTCTTTGATCTGGGCTGACTTTTCCTGCTGCATTTTCCTGAGATCCTTGATGACCTGCTCAGCTTCCGCCTTCGCTTTTTCAACGACCTCACTGGCTTTTTGCTGTGCCTTTTCGTAAAGGGTATCCTTCTTCTCGTAATACTCCATCATTTGCTTCTGCATATCTTTATGCATCTTTTCAGCCTGTCTTAACAGCTCATGGGCTTCCTCGAGCTCCCGTTCGCCCTGGCGTCTGCTGTCTTCAAGTGAAGCGATCATATTCTCGACTTCTTTGCTATCGGTACCTATATGTGACTTCGCCCGTTGAATGACACCATCTGACAAGCCAAGACGTTTTGAAATATCGAAGGCATTACTTCTTCCCGGTACCCCAAGCAACAGCTTATACGTAGGACTTAATGTCTCTACATTAAATTCCACACTTGCATTGACGACTCCTTCACGATTATACCCATACGCCTTCAGCTCGGGATAATGAGTGGTCGCTACGACCCTAGCCCCAGTAGCATGGACTTCATCAAGGATGGAAATCGCCAAGGCCGCCCCTTCCTGAGGATCCGTGCCGGCACCAAGCTCATCGAACAGCACCAGACTCTCATGATCGACCTTTTTCAGGATGTCGACTATGTTCACCATATGGGAAGAAAAGGTACTCAAACTTTGTTCAATCGATTGCTCATCCCCTATGTCAGCGTAAACCGTTCGGAATACACCGACTTCGGAACCATCAAGTGCCGGGATCGGAAGACCAGCCTGTGCCATCAAGCTTGTTAAGCCCAGCGTTTTTAATGTGACGGTTTTACCCCCGGTATTCGGACCGGTGATGACGATGGAAGAAAATTCATTCCCGAGTTCGATATCATTCGCCACTGCCTCATCGATGGGCAAGAGGGGATGACGTGCTTTATTCAGCTTCACCCGGCGTTCATTATTGATCGTCGGCTTTGACCCTTTGATCGATCGTCCGAATTTTGCTTTCGTAAACATGAAATCCACGTCGGACAGGACGTTGACGATCAGGAGCAATTCTTCTCCCGATTCCTGTACACTTTCAGACAGTTGCTGAAGGATCTTCTCGATTTCCGTCTGCTCTTTCAACCGGAGCTCACGCAGCTGGTTATTCAGCTGTACAATCGCTTCAGGCTCGATGAATAACGTCTGTCCCGAAGAAGATTGGTCATGGATGATCCCGCCATATTGACCCCTGTACTCCTGTTTGACCGGGATGACGTATCGATCATTCCGGATGGTGATGATCGCATCGGATAACATCTTTTGAGCGTTGGATGAACGGATCATCCGCTCCAGCTTCTCCCGTATCCTCCCTTCGTTGGCACGGAGCTGCGTACGGATCGTACGGAGCGTTTCACTCGCCGTATCCAATATTTCACCGTTGTCATCCACCACTTTACGTATATCCTGCTCTAAATGAGGAAGCGGGATGACCGTACCCATCTTTCCTTGTAAGAGGGGAATATCCACCTCTTCCTCCAAGAGCTCTTCTACAAAAAGGGTCAGCTTCCGGCTTGACCGGATCGTACTTGCCACCTGGACGAATTCAGACGGAGAAAGCATACCGCCGATTTGGGCACGCTTCACGTGAGGCCGAATATCAAAAATCCCACCAAGCGGGGCATGACCTTTTAATCTGAGAATCGTCATGGCTTCATCCGTCTCTTCATGAAGAGCAGTGATCTCTTCATAATCGATCGACGGCATGAGGGAGGAAACCCTTGCATGACCAAGGGCAGATGCAGCAAATTGCTTTAATAATTCTTTGATTTTATCAAACTCTAACGTTTTTAATACTTTAGAATTCACGGAATGTATTCCACCTTTTATCAGTTTCGCTTAATGTATTGTATGAACTCATTTTTATCCCATGTATTGATGACCGTATCTTTCTTGATCCATCCTTTACGTGCCGTACCGACACCCACCTCCATGAACTCAAGGTGATCGATACTGTGTGCGTCCGTGTTGATGACGAGCTTCACACCCTGCTCCTGTGCTTTCCGGATGTTTTCAGCAGAAAGATCCAGACGATTCGGATTTGCATTCAGTTCAAGAGCCGTACCGGTTTCTTTCGCCAATTGGATAAGAAGGTCCATATCGACGTCATACCCTTCCCGCCTGCCGATGATCCTTCCCGTAGGATGGGCGATGATATCCACATGGGCACTTTTCAATGCGGTCTTCAGTCTCTCCATGATTTTTTCACGGGGCTGGGAGAAGCTTGAATGAATGGACGCAATGACGAGATCCACTCTTTCCAGAAGGTCATCCTCATAGTCGAGGGTACCGTCAGGAAGGATATCCATCTCGATCCCTGACAGGACTTCTATATCATCATACTTCTTATTCAGTTCCTTTATTTCATCGATCTGTTTCACTAACCGCTCGGGAGTGAGGCCATTCGCCACCCGTAAATACTGGGAATGGTCTGTGATGGCCATATAGTGGTACCCCTTGGCACGGCACGCCTCCACCATTTCTTCTATGGAATGGGCACCGTCGGACCATGTGGAGTGCATGTGAAGATCGCCTTTTATATCTGTCAGGTCAAGGAGCGGATAATCCTTGCTGAACTCTTCCACTTCTTTTCCATCTTCCCGGAGCTCGGGCGGGATCAGGGGAAGGTCGAAGTGATGATAAAATGCTTCTTCGGAATCGAAGGTTTTCACTTCACCTGTTTCACTGTTCTCCACGCCATATTCACTGATCTTCTCTCCGCGTTCTTTGGCAAGCTTTCGCATACGGACGTTATGATCCTTCGATCCCGTGAAATGATGCAGAGTCGTCGCGAACTCTTCAGGCTTCACGATTCGAAAATCAATACTTACATCCCAATGGTATGCAAGGGTCAATGACACCTTCGTGTCCCCGGCAGCAATTGTCTCAACGATATTCGGCAACTTCAAGAGCCCTTCCTTCACCTTTTCGGGATGCTCTGTCGAAACGATGAAATCCAGATCTTTAATGGTCTCTCTCATCCTTCGTAAGCTTCCGGCTCTCGAATACGTTCCAATGCTGTCGATTTCAGAAAGAAAGCCTTCTATTTCTTCCGCTATGCCCATCATAAAGCCGATTGGGAGTCGGTCCGGTCTCTTCCCGACCTGCTCAATGGAAGCAAGAATCTTTTCTTCTGTCTTTTTCCCGAAACCTGCAAGTGCCTGTACTCTGCTCTCTTTACACGCTTCTTCCAGGTCTTCTATACTTTCGACCCCAAGCTCACTGTATAGCTTCGCAATTTTCTTCCCTCCAAGACCCGGCAATTGCAATAGAGGGATCAACCCCGTCGGAACTTCTTCCTTCAACTCTTCAAGCACTGAAGATGTTCCTTCCTTTATGTACTCTTCGATAACGGAGGCCGTCCCTTTGCCGATCCCGGCGAGCTTTGTGAAGTCACTGATTTCCTGGAGGCTCCGGTCATCATTCTCAAGGGCCGCTGCCGCTTTTCGGTAGGCGGATGTTTTAAATGAATTCTCGCCTTTCAACTCCATATATATCGCAATTTTTTCTAATAATTTTATAATATCTTTTTTATTCAAGGGATTCACCTACAATCATAGAATTAACCTTCAGCACTCGACGTTCATCTAAAATCCATAACATCTCCAATTATATAGTAGCAAAACTGGCAGAAAAAGAAAAAAGACTGACTTATAAGATGAACAAATCGTTAATGGCTTCCCTAACGAATTTGAGTTACATACTTATAGTCAGCCCTTTATCAGGCTACATATTCAATCCACCAGGATTTCACCATATCGGAGAAAACAGGAGTATGCTTCACCATTGCTTGTGCAATGAATGAGTTATTGATGAATGTCTGAACCGACTCGATCGGCAATAATACCGCAATATACAAAAGAATGAATATCATTAAATAGGCTTCTACAAAACCGAGTATCCCGCCGCCAAGAACATTCAGCTGCTTCAAAAGAGGGAGATGGGCAACAAAGTCAAGCATCGATCCAATGATTTGAAGAATGATGCGCACTGCGAAGAAAATCATCGCAAACGCGATTACCCGGTAATATGCCTGATCCAGATGGGTCGATTCAAAAATCATATTCAACGTGGATTGCTCGTCCAAAACAGGATAAGGAATCCATAAAGTTAACTTCGGTGCAAGCTGATCATAATATATGTATGCTACAATGAAAGAAACGATAAATCCGAAAATGTGGATCACCTGTAGTATGAATCCACGTTTTAAACCTATTAAAAACCCTATCACAAGGATGACCAACAAAGCTAAGTCCAACATCTTATTTCAATCCTTTAATCGTTTAATTTCCCGTTCAAGCTCTTCAAACTTTTCCTGAAGTTTGAGATAATCATTCACGGCATTAACAGCTGTCAAAACCGCAAGCCTGCTTGTGTCGAGAGATGGATTCATGGAGTTGATTTCTCTCATTTTGTCATCCACTTTAGAACAAACGTATCGGATTTGACTTGTTGATTCAGTCCCAACAATCGTATATTGTTGACCATATATGTCCACCGTGGTGCGATTTTTTTGTTCTTCAGACAACCTGAAAGCCCCCCATTCATAAGAATCCTACACATAATCATACCATGAAGTCTTTTGATTATGGAAGGAATTTGTCATATACGCTCACATTTTTTATTAAATTCAAGATATTTGTCATAAGGAGAGAGAAACGTGGCCAATACCGTCATACAAACAACCAAAGATACAATCGAGAAAATGAAAAGCCATTACAAACATGCATTAGTCGAAAAACTGCCGCCGGGGGCAGTCTTTGTAGCAAAGCCATCCGGATGTACGATCACAGCCTATAAATCCGGTAAAGTGATGTTTCAAGGAGCAAACGGTGAAGGAGAAGCAAGCCAGTGGGGAAGCATCGCCCCAACCAAGGTGAAATCCCCCTCCCAAGGGACTGCCAACCTCCCTGAAAATTTCGCGAATTGGTCCGTCATCGGTTCTGACGAAGTAGGGACAGGAGACTTCTTCGGCCCGATCACCGTGGTGAGCGCTTACGTAAAGAAAGAGCAGATCCCACTCATGAAAGAGCTCGGGGTCAAGGATTCCAAAAACTTATCCGACACTCAAATTATCAGTATTGCAAAGGATCTGATTTCCACCATTCCCTATTCACTGCTCATTCTCCACAACCCGAAATACAATGAGATGCAGGCAAAAGGAATGACCCAGGGGAAAATGAAAGCACTCCTCCATAACAAAGCCATACTGAACCTGCTTGAAAAGATGGCACCTGAACAACCAGAAGGCATCTTGATCGATCAGTTCGTCGAAAAGAATACATATTTCAAACATATCGCTGCCCAAACGAAAATCCAGCGGGAACGCGTATACTTCAGCACAAAAGGAGAAAGCATCCATTTGGCAGTGGCAGCTGCATCGATCATAGCCCGCTACGCATTCTTAAAAGAAATGGACAAGCTGAGTGCGAAAGCCGGGGTGGAAATACCGAAAGGCGCCGGAAAACACGTGGATGTGGCGGCCGCGAAGATCATCAAACGAAAAGGAATCGAGGAATTGAAATCGATGACGAAATGGCATTTTGCGAATAGTGAGAAGGCGATGAGGTTGGCGAGGAAATAAGGAAGGTCCCACTGGTTATCCGGTGGGGTTTTTTTGTATGGTTTTTTTGGGGTGGTGGATTGGTTGTTGTTCATCAGGTGGATTTTCGTTGGGAATCAGCTGCTGATTTTTCTTTGTTTTTCAGCAGGTGAATTTTGCCGTTATTTTACCTGTTGAATGTTGGGGATATTTTAACAGGTGAATTTCTCCTTTTTTTCTCCTGTCAAAATCCCCTCCTATTTCAACAGGCAAACGAACCACCACACAAAAAAAGATGCCAGACCAATGTCTGACACCCCTCTCCAAGAATCGGATTATCCTCTTAATTCCGCTCCTGCTTTTTCTTTTACGGCAGCAAGTACTCCATCATGCACTTTCACTACTTCTTCATCGGTCAATGTTTTCGCCGGATCGAAGTATTTCAAGGAGAATGCAAGTGATTTCTTGCCTGCTTCCATATGCTCGCCTTCATACAGGTCGAAGACGGACACTTCTTTAAGAAGTTTTCCTCCCGCTTCTTTGATGATGGATGCAAGGTCCCCGGCATTCACATCCGTGTTCACTACAAGGGCGATATCCCTTGTGATCGATGGATGACGAGGGATCGGCGTGTAGCTTAATGCCGGCTTTTCATAATGGAAGACAGGTGATGCCTTCAGCTCGAACACATACGTTTCGTTTAGATCCAATTCTTTTTCCGCTTCCGGATGGATCGCTCCAACGAAACCGATCACTTCATTGTCCAGCAGAATCTCGGCCGTACGTCCAGGGTGCATACCATCTACAGTTGCCTGGCGGAATGAGACGGCTTCTGATACACCGATTTCTTCGAACATGCCCTCAAGGATCCCTTTTGCTACATAGAAGTCGACAGGCTTCTTCTCGCCTTGCCAAGGGTGCTGGTGCCACAGGCCAGTAAGCGCTCCTGCAATATGCTCTTCTTCCCGGGGAAGTTCTTCTCCTGTTTCTGTTAAGAATACGGAACCTACTTCATAAAAGGCAAGAGAATCATTCTGACGGGCCTTGTTATATGAAACCACTTCAAGAAGCTGTGGAATGATGCTTAAACGAAGGTTGCTGCGTTCTTCACTCATCGGCATCAACAAGTGGACAGGCTCCCTGACGTCCAGTGCATATTGGGCAGCTTTCTTATCGTTTGTCAATGAATACGTGATCGCCTGCAGGAGTCCTGCCCCTTCCAGATAACGGCGAACCGTACGGCGCTTCAACTGGTGATTCGAAAGCCCACCAGGTGTTGCCTCTCCTTCTGGAAGTGTCATTGGAAGATTGTCATACCCATAGAGGCGGGCCACTTCTTCCAGTAAATCTTCAGGTATGGTGATATCCCCTCTTCTTGTAGGAGCAGTTACGACAAACGTTTCGCCATTTACTTCTGCTTCAAATTGAAGTCGGCGGAAGATATCTTCCACTGTTTCAACGGAAATGGCCGTTCCAAGAGAAGAATTGATTTTTTCAAGGGTGATTTCAACCTTGACCGGTTCAACATCCAATTCATTAAATAAAACAGTTCCTTCCAGAACTTCTCCACCGGCATATTCAGCCATCAGCCCAGCCGCTCTCTCTCCTGCTTTCAGGACACGATTCGGATCCACACCTTTTTCGTAACGGGTGCTTGCTTCGCTTCTGAGTCCGTGGTCTTTCGATGCACCTCTGACAATGGCACCGGTGAAGTAAGCTGCTTCAAGAAGGACAGTCGTCGTATCGTTCTGTACTTCTGAATTTGCTCCACCCATCACTCCGGCAAGGGCAACAGGTTCAGTCCCGTTCGTAATCACAAGCTGGCTCTTTGATAACGTTCTTTCCGCATCATCCAGGGTCACGAATGTTTCGCCGTCGTTTGCCCGGCGAACAAGGATCTCCTTAGAACCGAGACGGTCATAGTCGAAAGCGTGAAGGGGCTGACCGTATTCCAATAACACGTAGTTCGTAATGTCGACTACGTTATTATGTGGACGGATCCCGGCTGAAATCAGTGCATTCTGCATCCAGAGTGGAGAAGGACCGATTTTTACATTCTTGATGATTTTAGCCCCGTAAAGAGGATTATCTTCTTTCGCTTCCACTTTTACCGATACATAATCCAATGCTTTACCGTTGCCTTCTGAAACCCCGGTTGCAGGAAGCTTTACGTCACGGTCCAGGATGGCGGCGACTTCATATGCCACTCCTAGCATGCTCAAGCAATCCGAACGATTGGGTGTCAATCCCAATTCCAGGATCGCATCATCCAGGTTCAATAATTCAACCGCATTGCGACCGACTTCTGCCTCATCGCTGAATACATAAATCCCCTCTGCATGCTCTTTCGGTACGAGCTTTCCTTCGACTCCAAGCTCTTGCAGGGAACAGATCATTCCGTGGGATGCTTCGCCGCGAAGTTTGGCTTTTTTGATTTTGAAGTTACCAGGAAGGACCGCCCCTACTTTCGCGACAGCCACTTTCTGGCCTTTTGCCACATTCGGTGCACCGCAAATGATTTGGACAGGCTCTTCTTCCCCTACGTCCACCAGGCATTTATTTAATTTATCCGCATCGGGATGCGGCTCACACTGCAGGACATGCCCGACGACCACATTTTTGATTTCTTCACCGATCCGTTCGACACCTTCGACTTCAATCCCGCTTCTTGTAATCTTCTCCGCCAACTCTTCAGGTGTGACACCTGACAGGTCTACATAATTTTCTAACCATTTATATGAAACAAACATGTGTTAGTACCTCCCTATCGTTTTTCTTTACTCTTGTGTTCCGAACTGTGTCACAAAGCGAGTATCGTTTGTGTAGAAATGACGGATGTCATCGATGCCGTATTTCAGCATGGCGATACGCTCTGGTCCCATACCGAAGGCGAAACCTGTGTATTTCTTTGAATCGAATCCTGCCATTTCAAGGACATTCGGATGAACCATCCCTGCTCCAAGAATTTCAATCCAGCCCGTTCCTTTACATACGCGACAGCCTTTCCCTCCACAGATCTTACATGAAATATCCATCTCGACAGATGGCTCTGTGAATGGGAAGAAGCTTGGGCGCAGGCGGATTTCACGGTCTTCCCCGAACATTTTCTTGGCAAATACATTGAGTGTTCCTTTCAGATCACTCATACGGATGTTTTCGTCAATGACAAGGCCCTCGATCTGTGTGAATTGATGTGAATGTGTCGCATCATCCGTATCACGTCGGTACACTTTACCGGGACAGATGATCTTGATCGGACCTTTCCCTTTGGCCAGTTCCATCGTTCTTGCCTGAACCGGTGACGTGTGGGTACGCAGAAGGGTTTCTTCCGTAATATAGAAAGAATCCTGCATGTCACGTGCCGGATGTCCTTTAGGGAGATTCAAGGCTTCGAAGTTATAATAGTCCTTCTCCACTTCCGGTCCTTCAGCAACCGTGTAGCCCATTCCGATGAAGAGGTCTTCGATTTCTTCCACGATCATCGTCAAGGGATGATGATTCCCTTTTTTCACAGGGCGGCCAGGTAATGTGACATCGATCGTTTCTGATTGAAGTTTCTTTTCGACCGCTTCTTTTTCAAGAACGGCCTGCTTTGCTTCGATTGTTTCTGTGATCGCTCCACGGACTTCATTGGCAAGTGCCCCCATTTTAGGGCGCTCTTCCGCTGAAAGTTTCCCCATGCCTTTTAAGGCTTCGGTGACAGGTCCTTTTTTCCCTAAGTAAGCAACTCGGATGTTGTTCAGTTCTTTCAGGTCTTGTGCTTCGTTCACTTTTTCGATGGCTTCTTGTTGAAGGGATCGTAATTTGTCCTCCATTGTTCTTCCTCCTTTAATGTATATCGTCCGAATAGTCATGTAGATGGGTTTAGGTGTGATTGATTTCCGCTCCAGGCACTCGCTTTCCGCGGGGTGGGCGGTGAGCCTCCTCGGCGCCAGCGCCTGCGGGGTCTCACCTGTCCCACATTTCCCGCAGGAGTCGAGTGCCTTCCGCTCCAATCAAAGTAGAGTACAAAAACCTAAAGACAAATAAAAAAACCCCATCCCAAAAAGGGACGAGGTTTATATCGCGGTACCACCCTTATAAGCATATCCACAGGGGATATACTCACTTCATTCGGATAACGGCTTATGCCGGAGCATCTTTACATTCGCAGATGGAATGGTCCCGATGCCAACTCGAGAGGTGAAATGTTCACATCATGTTTTCTTAAGAATGCTTACAGTCCAGGGCATTCTCTCCCTTGAAGAAGTTCATGTGTTACTTTCCTCTTTCAACGTTTTTTAAGTTATATGTGCATTATTATAGTGAATTTCACGGCATAATTCAAACCTTTTCACGAAATTCACTGCCCATTTTTAAAATAGTACAATAAAACGCCTGCCGCAATGGCCACATTCAATGATTCACTCTTACCGTAAATAGGGATGTAGAGGTTCCGGTCCGTTTCCTTTAAAAGGTCCTTCGACATGCCGTTCCCCTCATTCCCTACGATGAGGGCGTAAGAAGATTGCGGGCTGATCGAAGTGTACTCCACTCCATTTTCAAGAGCCGTCCCGTAAACGGGGATGCTGCGCTCTTTCAAGGCTGAAATGGTTTCAGGCAGCTCTTTCCTGACGATCGGGATATGAAAATGACTTCCTTGTGCCGAGCGTAACACTTTGGGATTATATGGATCCACCGTCCCTTTACCTAACACGACCATATCGATTCCGGCTGCATCGGCTGTGCGGATGATCGTGCCGATATTCCCCGGATCCTGGAGACCGTCGAGCAGCATGAATGTGGCTGCCTTTTCCAGGTTATGCTCATTTTCTTTTTGCTTACAAATCGCAAAAACCCCTTGAGAGGTCTCGGTATCTGCCAGGACTTTCCCGACTTCATCCGATACCATGGTGACGGGAATCGAGTCCACCGTCCATTTCTTAGGAAGATCGATTCCTTCCACCACGATCAGTTCAAGGACCGTATCCTCCTGCTTTAATGCTTCTTCCACAAGGTGAAAGCCTTCAATGATATATGTACGGGTAAGATCCCGTTCTTTTTTCGTCAATAATTTCTTCCACTGCTTCACAACAGGATTTTTCGAGGATTGAATATACTTCAATCGTATCCGCTCCTTTTGATTACTATTCAAGGTCTCATTATACATGAACTTTCATACATAATAAATTCAATTTGAGACAAGATAACAATGAATTCCTCATCCTAGCAAAAAGGAGAAATGCGTGATGAATCTTAACTTACGAAAAGCGATCATACACAATGTATCTGGAAACAACCAGGACGAATTGAGAGACACCATCGTCGATGCCATCCAGGGTGGAGAAGAAAAAACCCTTCCAGGTCTCGGCGTACTCCTTGAAGTCTTCTGGCAAAATGCAGATCCAGAGGAGCAGAAAATGGTTCTTGAAACATTAGAGGAATCATTGCAGCAGCAACAAATGCAGTAAAGGCAAGGGCAATCCTGAATCGGGGTTGCCCTTGTTTAATGGAAATGTGAAAACGAGTGTTTCAGTCCGACTCTTTCAGTGGTAATACAACATACATAAGGAAACGAAGGGGGAGACGCATGTATGAGTCAAAAGAAAAGCGCATTATTGATCATCGATATGATTAATACGTTTGATTTTCAGGGCGGAGAGGAATTATACGAGAACACAATGAACATCGTCGAAAACATTCGGGATCTGAAGAAGAAAGCGAAGGAAGCCGGGCTGCCGGTCATATATGTGAATGACAACTACGGCCTCTGGCAGGATAATATGAATGACATCATAGAGGAATGCAAAAAAGGGAAAGGAAAAGACGTGATCGAAAAGCTCCATCCCGATACAGACGATTATTTCATCATCAAACCGAAGCACTCCTGTTTCTTCGGGACACAGCTTGATATCCTGCTGCATCAGCTTGATGTGAAGCATCTGATTCTAACAGGGATCGCAGGTGACATTTGTGTGCTGTATACCGCCAATGATGCCTATATGAGGGAGTATGACATGTCGATTCCACAGGACTGCATGGCTTCGGAAACCGAAGAGGACAATGAAAGCGCGATCCGCATCATCCGAAAGACGATTGACGCAGATATGACATCCGCGAAAGACATGACTTTTTAAATAAAGACAAAATAAAGAGACCCTGATTCAAAAGGGTCTCTTTCTCTGCTATCAATCAAATGTAATCTTCGCAACAGTCTCTTTATCAAGCTTCTTGATCACTTCTGTAATCAATTTAACGGTGTTTTCGTAATCATCACGATGCAACATCGCTGCATGTGAGTGGATATAACGTGTCGCAATGGTGATGGATAAGGCAGGAACTCCATTGGCTGTCAAATGGATGGCACCGGAATCCGTCCCACCTCCTGCGATGGCATCGAATTGATACGGAATGCTATGCTCATCCGCTGTATCCGTCACAAAGTCGCGAAGTCCCTTGTGGGAAACCATGGACGCATCATATAAAATGATCTGTGGACCTTCACCCATCTTACTTGATGCTTCCTTATCAGAAACACCAGGTGTGTCCCCAGCGATTCCAACGTCCACACCAAAGCCGATATCAGGCTGAATCTTGGCGGCAGCGGTTCTCGCTCCACGGAGACCAACCTCTTCCTGAACGGTACCGACTCCATATACGACGTTCGGATGACTTTCATCCTTCAGATTTCTCAGTACGTCGATGGCAATCGCACATCCGATGCGGTTATCCCAAGCTTTGGCAAGGAGCATCTTCTCGTTGTTCATGACCGTGAATTCGAAATGGGGGACCACCATATCTCCCGGTTTCACTCCCCATTCCTGTACTTCCTCACGGCTTGATGCACCGATATCAATGAACATATCTTTGATGTCGACGGGTTTTTTACGTGCTTCAGGAGGCAGGATATGCGGCGGCTTGGAACCGATCACTCCTGTCACTTCCCCTTGGCTCGTCACGATCGTCACCCGCTGGGCAAGCATAACTTGTGACCACCAGCCACCTACGGTTTGAAAGCGAAGGAACCCCTTGCTGTCGATCTGGGTGATCATGAATCCGACTTCATCAAGATGTCCCGCCACCATGATCTTAGGACCGTTCTCATCGCCCACTTTTTTCGCGATCAGACTACCCAGATTATCTGTCGTCACTTCATCTGCAAACGGCTCTATGTATTTTTTCATGACTTCCCGTACTTCTCTCTCATTACCCGGTACACCCTTGGCATCGGTTAAATCTTTGAGCATTGTCAATGTTTCATCTAATTTCACCATTATTTCGACCCCCTAAATTGTTTTACCTTTTCATTATACTAAAACCTGTGTGATTCATCAAAATTTCCTGAATCTTCTTTAGACTCATTCTTTTAATATCCTTCTTTTTGACGATTATAATTCACTTCATTTTTCTTCACATACGCATCGAACACTTCTTCATGTGTGAACCCGAGCAGTTCGCCAAGGTACACGTAGTGCCTGAATAATTCCTGGAAATGTTCAACCGAACGCTCTTCAGCAAAGTGGTTGGCATATTTGAATACTTCCATGAATTGCTTTGTCACATCCTCATTTGTATAATTCGTCTCTCCTATATCAAATTGTTGGATGCCGATTTCGATTCCCAGTGACAGGATAAAATGGACCCCGTCCACGAATTCTTCGAGGATCACTTCCTTAGATGAAGAAGGTTTCGTACTCCAGAACTTGAAGCTTCTCGTTTCGTTGGCCAGTTCCCCTACCTCAACCAGCAAGGCAAGTATTTTTTTGTCGATCAGATTTTCTTGTTCCAGGCCGTGCTCCTCTTCGATATGTTGATCAAGTTTCTTCTGCATGTCCAATAATTTTTCAATATTCATATGATATCTCCCCTAACGATGCCTTTATTTCTTACACACCCTCTTAGTATGACAAATTTTTAAACAAATTTATAATAATATGAAACCTTTTTCTGTTTTGACCGTAAATAATAGTGGAAGAAATATGCCTATGGAGGTAATGGTTATGCTTTGGCTTATTCGGTTAGTGCTTTTCATCCTTATTCTTTATCTTTTATACAGCAGCGTGAAATATATTATCAACCCAAAGCGAAAACTGGAGCTTGCCCAGGAGCAGAAACGATTCTATTTTCTCGATGATCAGGAAAATGTGCGGAAGAATTTTCACATAACGTATAAAGGTGTAAGATTTGAAGGGGAAAAATATCTTGGTGCAACGGAGAAGTCATTCGACGTGGTTTCCATATTCGTATGGACCAAACATGTTTCCTCATTAAAAGGTCTTACCCGGGAGGATTTCGAATACCTCCACAACGAAATCAAAGAAAGATATCCGAATGCCAAACTCGACTGGAAAAGCCCGATCCACGAGTTCCTTCAAAAATCCCAACAAAAAAACGACTAGCAGAGCTGGTCGTTTTTCATTTTTATTTACCCGGAAAAAACTCTCTCCATTGAATGACTCTGACTTTTTCTCTTAAAAGGTAAAATAGGACGATGAGTGCGATGAAGATCATGACGAGAATGGGAGGGGAAAATTGTTTGATGTATTGGCCGAAGACCGTGAAAAAGAAAGCCAGGGGAATGTTAGAAAGGACGGAAGCGCGAATGAAGGGTTTGAGCTCCTTCTTCCGCTCGAGCAAGCAAAGATTCAAGAGCTGATAGTGGACAAAGGGAATCAGCCTGAGAACTGCAATCTGACCCGTGGTGAGAGTGGCATTCCGGCCGAACCACTTTTCCTTCATCCTCAGGAGCTTTTCATAAAACGATTTGAAACTTTTAATGACAAAGTAAAAAGTGACAGATAAGAGCGTTAATCCGATCAATGAATACAGAGTGCCAAAGAGGCTTCCGAACAGAACCCCTCCTGCCATGCAGACAAGGGCGACGGGAATGAACAGGAACTGCCTAAGGACGTGGAACAAAATAAATAAAACAGGAGCCATATACCCGCTTGCTTCCATCAGGGCGAATGCAGCTACCAACCGTTCGTCCATGGCTAACGCGACCTCCTTCTGCTTTTCTAAGCTGTTTCTACACACTCTCTATATAGTATGTAGGAGAGACGGGTTAAAGAATGAAAACTTTGGTTTCAGAGGTTCGCATTCAGCCAAATGAATAGCACGGAATGCAGCATCACGAGGAGCGGAAATCCGATGGCAAACTGTTTGTGTTTGGTTTTATGACGGTACACCTTCATCCCTATGTAAGCCCCGACACTTCCCCCTACAATGGCAACCTGCCACAATACCCGTTCACTGATACGATATTCGTGTCGTTGTGCTTTTCTTTTATCCCTTCCCATGACCGTAAACCCGATGATGTTGATGATAACGGCATATAGATATAAAATCCCTGATAATGCATCCATGAGTTTTACCTGCTTTCTGCTGTTTATGATATAAGAAAGGACCGGCCAGTGGCCAGTCCTTTTAATCTGCTGTTTTCGTCAGCAGTTATTATTTGTTTAGTTGAGCTTTAGCAGCGTCAGCTAATTGGTTGAATGCTTTTTCGTCAGAAATCGCAAGCTCAGCAAGCATTTTGCGGTTTACTTCGATACCAGCAAGTTTCAATCCGTGCATTAAACGGCTGTAAGAAAGACCGTTCATACGTGCAGCCGCATTGATACGTGTGATCCATAGTTTACGGAAGTCACGTTTCTTTTGGCGACGGTCACGATAAGCATACATGTATGATTTCATGACTTGTTGATTTGCTACTTTATATAAAGTATGTTTTGAACCGAAATAACCTTTGGCTAATTTAAGAACTTTTTTACGACGTCTGCGTGTTACTGTTCCGCCTTTTACGCGTGGCATAATAATTCCCTCCTGTTTCTATTACTTCTTATTTTAGGTTGTCAAGCATATGACGAATGCGTTTGAAATCTCCTTTAGAGACAACAGCCGCTTTACGTAGCTTACGCTTTGCTTTAGTAGATTTGTTTGCGAATAAGTGGCTTGTGTAAGCGTGTGAACGTTTAAGTTTACCAGAACCTGTTTTCTTGAAACGCTTAGCTGAGCCGCGGTGAGTTTTCATTTTTGGCATGATGCTTTTCCTCCTCGGGTCCTTTATTTTTCGTTAACTGGTGCAAGCACCAAGAACATACTACGACCATCCATTTTCGGTTTTGATTCAACGGTTGCTACATCTTTACACTCATCACTGAAGCGATCCAGAACGCGTTGACCAATTTCTTTGTGCGTGATCGCACGACCTTTAAATCGGATTGACGCTTTAACTTTGTCTCCTTTTTCAAGGAACTTACGAGCATTACGAAGCTTAGTGTTGAAATCATGTTCATCAATCGTCGGGCTTAGGCGCACCTCTTTAAGATTGATGATCTTCTGATTCTTACGTGCTTCTTTTTCTTTCTTCTGTTGTTCAAACTTAAACTTACCGTAGTCCATGATACGAGCAACGGGTGGTTTTGCATTTGGAGCAACAAGAACAAGATCAAGGTTTACACGTTCAGCAATTTCAAGAGCTTCATTCTTGGATTTGATTCCAAGCTGCTCACCGTTTTGATCGATAAGACGTACTTCACGGGCACGAATCGTTTCGTTTAAGATCATGTCTTTGCTAATAATTAGCACCTCCAAGGTTTATTAAAAGAATACACGGCTTTGGCCGACGCACTCGCGTCCTTTTTTGCGTGCAACACACAAAAAAAGATGCGAGTGTCGAAACACCCGCACCTGATTATTAAGCATATATTAATGGCTTTAATAGTCAATCACATACCTGTAAACAGCTTTAACGCGTTATTCAGGTGAGAAGCGGGTAGCTCCTGCTTGTACCAAACTGTATTCAATTCACCTTAGATAATATATCACATGACAATACCGCTGTCAAATAATCATTTATTATCACAACGTATTTCATAATATCAGACATCTTAGGAGAGTGCAACAGTTTTTTGAAATTTAATGGGGAGGGACGGACCTCCAATGGAAGCATCAGTGTAAATCATAATGACCATTTGGAGGTCCGTCCCTCTTCTATTCTTAGCGATTCGCTTCTTTTGTGATGTGGGCGATGAATTCGTCAAGGGAGATGGTTTCGGATTTCTGTTCTCCGTATTTACGGACGTTGACGGCCGTTTCCTTGATTTCATTGTCTCCCACTACAAGCATGTAAGGGACTTTGCTCATCTGTGCTTCACGGATCTTGTAGCCGATTTTTTCATTACGGTCATCGATATCGACACGAAGCCCTTCAGCCTGAAGCTGTTCTTTCACTTCTTTCGCGTAGTCGAAGTGGACATCCGGAGAAACCGGGATCACTTGAACCTGCGTTGGAGCAAGCCATGTAGGGAATGCCCCTTTGTATTCCTCAATCAGGAAGGCCACGAAGCGTTCCATAGTGGATACGACTCCACGGTGGATCACGACAGGACGGTGTTGCTTCCCGTCTTCCCCTACATATGTTAAGTCAAAGCGCTCAGGCAATAAGAAGTCCAGTTGAACAGTGGATAACGTTTCTTCCTTGCCAAGGGCCGTTTTCACTTGAACATCCAGTTTAGGGCCGTAGAATGCCGCTTCCCCTTCTGCTTCGAAATACTCCACATCCAGTTCATCCATCGCTTCCTTGATCATGCCTTGTGCACGGTTCCACATTTCATCATCATCGAAGTACTTCTCAGTATCTTCCGGATCACGATAAGAAAGACGGAAAGAATAATCATTCAGATCGAAGTCTTTGTACACTTCCTGAACAAGGCGCACGACACGCTTGAATTCTTCCTTGATTTGATCCGGGCGCACGAAGATATGGGCATCATTCAGAGTCATCCCGCGAACACGCTGAAGTCCTGACAGGGCACCTGACAACTCGTAACGGTGCATCGTCCCAAGTTCGGCGATACGGATCGGAAGCTCACGGTAGCTGTGGATGCCATTTTTGTAAATCATCATATGATGCGGACAGTTCATCGGGCGAAGGACAAGATCTTCATTATCCATTTCCATGACCGGGAACATGTTTTCCTGATAGTGATCCCAGTGACCGCTTGTTTTGTATAACTCTACGCTACCCATGATCGGAGTGTAGACGTGGTCGTAACCCAGACGCTCTTCTTTATCGACGATATAACGTTCGATGATGCGTCGGATCGTCGCACCTTTAGGCAGCCACATAGGAAGACCTTGTCCCACTTTTTGTGAGTTCATGAACAGATTCAATTCTTTTCCGATCTTACGGTGATCACGCTCTTTCGCTTCTTCAAGAAGGCGAAGATGCTCTTCAAGGTCTTCCTTCTTGAAGAACGCCGTACCGTAAATCCGTTGAAGCATTTTGTTATCGCTGTTTCCACGCCAGTAAGCGCCGGCAATGCTTAACAGCTTGAATTCCTTGACTTTATTTGTTGACGGGATGTGGACCCCACGGCAAAGGTCGAAGAATTCACCCTGCTCATAAATGGAAACCTGCTCCCCTTCTGGAATGGCTTCAAGCAGTTCAAGCTTGTACTCGTCTCCGATCCCCTCAAATATTTTCTGCGCTTCATCGCGGCTGACTTCTTTACGGACCACCTCTAAGTTTTCTCCTGTGATCTTCTTCATTTCCTTCTCGATCACCGGAAGATCCTCGGGAGTGAACGTATGCTCTGAATCGATATCGTAATAGAACCCGCCTTCGATGACCGGACCGATCCCAAGCTTCGTTTCAGGATATAAACGTTTGATGGCCTGTGCCATTAAATGGGCCGTACTGTGACGAAGGACTTCAAGGGCATCCGCTGAAGGAGCCGTCACGATTTCAATCGCTCCATCTTCCTGAATCCCTGTACGCAGGTCGATCATTCCACCATTTATTTTTCCAGCAAGCGCCTTCTTCTTCAGTCCGGGACTGATGGACGCTGCGATCTCTTCTGTCGTCGTCCCTTTAGGAAACTCCTTGACATTACCATCCGGGAACTGCATCTTCACTACTTCTGACATGTGCTTTCACTCCTTAAAATATCTTTATACAACATAAAAAACCCCGCCCCTTCACGTTTGAAGGGACGAGGTTAATAAATAAACTCGTGGTTCCACCCAACTTCTCACTGTCCTGGTTTAAAGACAATGACTTCATTGAAAAAGAATAACGACATTTAGCCGTCAATCATTACTGTGAACCGGATCAGGTTCCGTTCATGATTGAAGTTCCGAGGTGGTAAATATCACTACCGAATTAGGAAGCTTGCAGCCTGGAGACTTCCCTCTCTGTGAATGAATAGGAATATTGTTGTCCTCATCATAACCTTTATTTATTGACTTATTATGTAGGTATTATAATCGGTTATGTTTTGAAAAGCAAGCCTATTCATTCGCAATATCCCACGAAGGATAAAGAAGTGTCTCGGGAAAATAACTTAACGGCAGAAGATCGATCCGTTCTTCAAAAATATTCTGCAGCGTCCGGATCAATTGATGATCACCATTTCCATAGACAAGTATCTTCTCAGGGGCAAGGGACAATAAAGGGGCAATGGTGAATGAATCCACATATAAGGGGTGATTGGTGAGCAGCCGTTTATCGATCGCCTTCGTCAATTCCTGCCGTGTCACTTCTTTCATGTCTTCATCAAAGAAACGAAAGCCATAACCCGTCGAGTAAAGATGGACTGTGCGCATTTTCTGTTCTCTGGATGAGAGATATTCCCTGAGCATATGCACGAACATCTGATATTCCTGTTCCATCTTATATTCATCTATGGCCAGATCCAGCATCAGCAAAAGCCTCTCCTGAAGCTTCTTCAACCTGAACTTGCTGAACGAGTCGAATGAAATGGGGGCCTTCCCTTCCACCAGCAGCTCAAGGCCTGCATGTACGTATTCAGCCTCGTCCCATTCACCGATCAGCTCCAGCAACTCCGGCCGTTCCCCCATCCTCATCTCTGATACGATTTCTAATATTTGATTGACCTCATCACTATCTTCATACAAATAATTTTCTCTCAGGGCTGATTCGGACCAGTCCATGCATTTATCATTCATGACGAATTTGGAAACACCGTTGAAAAGCTTTTCCCGCTCCTTGAAGAAGGGCGAAACCTCTATCGTCAGATTATAGTGAGTTGTATGTTGAAAGAGCGTTTCATGAAACCATGATTGGATGAATTCTTTATTGAGGTATTCTTGAAGCTTTACCGCATCACTTTTTTGCTTGAAAATAAATTCAATCAAACTTTCTCGCCTCCTTAAACCCAATTCCCTGATTTATATATATGGGAGGCTTGTATAAATTAGAAGTTGATGCAGGAAATTCTTTTGGCTGATCAAAAAAAGGAAAGGGAACCGCATACGCGACTCCCTTTCCTACAAACTATTCCCTTCGATTCCGCCCGTCAATCAACACAGGCTTAGATAAATATTTAATCCGCTCCATGATCCGCGCAGCCTTCAATTTCTCTTCTTCCCCGCGCTGGCTGTACGTTAAATGGTGGGTCAGCTCGTTGAAGTTGAAGTTGGAGGTAAAGAATGTAGGCAGATTCTCAAGCATCCTGTACTGGAGGATCGTGCCGAGGATTTCATCCCTTCCCCAGCTGGACATGGTTTCCGCTCCGATGTCATCAAGCATGAGGATCGGTGCTGATTTTACCATCTCCAGCTTTTCATTCACCGTATTATCACCGAGTGAAGACTTGATTTCCCTGAAGAACTCAGGAACATATACAATCAAAGATCCGATCTTTTTCTCAGCAAGTTCATTGGCCATGGCGCCTAGCAGATAGGACTTGCCCACTCCGAACTTCCCGTAAAAATAGAGACCCTTCATTTTCGTCCCTTCTGTATACGTCTCTACGAAATTCTTCGCAAGGCGCACCGCTTCCAGACGGCTTTTCGAATCAAGATCAAGAGTCTGAAAGGAGGCCTGCAAGATATCCTTAGGTACGTAAAGACTTTTAATCAGACGCTGGGCACTCGTTCTTTCATCATGGATGACTTTCCGCGGGCAGCGATGATAATCGATGTCAATGGTGTTTCCCCTGATCACCAGATGAGGGTCATACCCTTCCATCATGTTCTTGCATTCCTGCAAAGAAGGACAGTACCGGCATTCCTTGCTTTGAGAGATGTACTCATATAGTTTCATCAGGCTTTCATTGACCATTTCAGCCGTTACCCGGCCTTCATTCCTGCGGATAAAATCTTTTACATCATTGTTTTCTAATATCTCTTTTTTCATTTGTTCATATCGCTGTTGAAATGACCCGGAAGTCGCCAGCCTTTTTAAGGTGTTATTGATTTTCTCCACGGTTTTGTTCACCTACTTCCGAAAATTTTTAAGCTCTTCTTCGAGTTTTTTCTTTTCTGCTTCGAAGTCGTATCCTTCAACAGTGGTTTCGGATTCTTCCGCCGTATCGTCTTCCTTGAACCAGTCCGGAAGCTTCTCGGTACGGATCGGTTTTCTCCGCCTGTTCGATTTCGTCTCCTTCTTGCCTTCAGCCCACTCAAGATACTGTTTGTGTTCATTCTTCGCAAGTATCATCGCTTCACTTGCCGATGTCACTTTTTTCCTGGACCAGTGTGAGGCGATCTTCTCCATATATCCCTTCGTGAGCTTCATGTCTGTTTTTAACAGCACATATTGGATCAGCACATTCATCACGCCCATCGGCAGCTTCTGTGACATGAGAACTTCCTCGACGGCTTGCAGATCAGCTTTTGAGGGGGATCCGCCATTGGATATATCCGATAATACGTCCTTTGGTGACGTCGTTTCCAGGTAATCGATGAGCTCTTCTTCCTGGGTAAGGGGTTTATCCCGTTCCACAGGCTTCTTCGTTTCCACTCTCGTCGTCAAGTCAGGCAGTTGATCTCCCGTTTGCATACCATACCAGTCCCGGGCCGTTTTACGGAGCAATTCGATATCAATCGTATCATCCGCATCCAATGAGCTTAAGACGATATTCTTCATTTGAAGAGGATCGATCCCGTACAGATAGCTCAGCTTCAATACCGTTTCCTTCACTTTCGGCGTAAAGGCTTTGCGGGGGACCATGGATTCCGATAAACCTGCCAGCAGCAGAGAAAAATCAAAATCGATCTCATCCAGGGCAAGTCCATCATTTTTGCCGTATTTCATATATTGTTCACCTGATCCGGTTTCCGAATCCACATTCGCGTCATGATGAAGGAAATTAATTGGTTCAGACGTGAAGACATCTTGGAATGATCGGGTAATGTCGGTGTACTGACTTTTATCAGCAGACACGTCTGTAAAAAATTTCTTCAAACGCAAATAATGGGTCCGGCCGATCTTTCGGTATAAATACACATTAAGCATGCCATCATGAAAGAATTCCTGAGGAGAGAGGGGGGGCTGCAGTTCATAAAGAAAACGGCGGTCTTCATCATCCCTTTTTTCATAAACCTTCAATAATCCGATTCCTTCAAGCTTCATCCTTGCTTCGTAAACGTCCTGAAGATTGACGGACAGGACGTTCATCAGATGATAATGGGTCGAATCCGTCGACCAGAGCCGATTTTCCTCCACTTCTCCCCATAGACTCATATAGAGGCTGTAGCAAACGGAACCGATTAAAGGCTGGTATAGAAACGTAATGATTTTCCGGTCATATTCCTGAAGCATCCCATATGTACCTACCGTGTAGTGATCGATTGGCTGTATTTCATTCCAATGCTTCTTCATCATAGTTGGATTCTACCTTTCAATAAATAAAGAGAAAAGAGCCAAAGAATTCCATCTTCAGCTCATTCTTCTACTCTTTTTTTATTAATTCTTTTAATTCGTCTATAAATACATTAATATCCTTAAATTGTCGATATACGGATGCAAAACGGACATATGCCACTTCATCAACTTTCGCAAGGTGATCCATGACCATCTCACCGATCTTCACAGATTCCACTTCAGAGGCACCTTGATTCCGCAGGTCCTTTTCAATATCTGTTGAGATCTTTTCTAATCTTTCAAGAGGTACCGGGCGCTTCTCACAGGCCTTGATCAGTCCCCTCAGAATCTTCTCTCGACTAAACTCTTCTCTGACCCCTTCTTTTTTCACCACAATTAAAGGTAGCTCTTCAACCTTCTCAAAGGTCGTGAAGCGAAACGTACATTCTTCACATTCTCTTCTTCTCCTGATGGATCGTCCTTCATCAGCAGGTCGTGAGTCCACCACTCGGGTACCATTATGCTGGCAAGACGGGCATTTCATAATATCAGCTCCGTTATTACATACTATTATCTTCATCATATAAAAAAGCTGTGACTTACACAAGCTTCTATCGGATTTACCGTTATTTCACTTTTTTCAATTCGCTATCAAGCTGGTGATAGTAATGATTGATCTGCGCTTTTAAAACGGTATATGTACCAAAGATCTTTCCTTTATCCGCACTGATCTTGAAATCGACTGCCGTTTCAAGCGGCCGCACCGTGATGACCGTGGCAACGATAAATAATTGAGGCGTCCCGTTTTTACGGACCGTGATTTCCCCTCTGTCCTTGGACTGGGAAATCACCTCATATTCTGACGACGAGAACAATCCAAGCACTGCATTAAACGCACCTTGATGCATGGATTTATAATAGCGGGATTGCAGTTCCTTATCTTCATGCTGGTCGGATGTCTCACACTCCGATTGAAATCGCTTTAACAGGGTACGTATTCCACTCATATCAAGTTCCTCCCTTTAGTTACCCTTATTTTACACGAAAAGGCACGATTGAAAAACCCATAAGTAATACACGTTGAACGCACGAAAAAAAAGAGATGCATGAAACACGCATCTCTTCTCTAGTTATTATCGATTAAAGGGCTTGAGCCTGGGACTTCTTCACTTGCACAGGACCCATTCCACGCGGTAATTCAATTGTTTCGCGTGTGTCAGCACCAAGAGCATCTGCAATATATTCAGCAGCGATATTAGGATCTAAATCACCGCAAGTATATACATCAATACTGGCATAACCATGTTCAGGAAAGCTGTGGATGGTTAAATGTGATTCTGAGATGATCACCACTCCACTCACACCTTGAGGAGCAAATTTATGAAAAGCTACCTCACGCACTTCTGCACCTGACTTAAGCGCAGCATCTACGAATGTTTTCTCAATTCCAACTACATCGTTTAATTTTTCAAAATCGCAACCCCATAATTCAGAGATTACATGACGTCCCATTGTTTCCATTTTCGTATTTCCCCCTTTGACATGATTTTTTTCGTCAAAATGAACGAATCCTTTGGCAAAATCTTAACTACCACGGGGGAAAGTTAGTCCGAAGAGGTCCTAACCCTTTAAGTAGTTAAATCAGTATTCATTTGCTAATAAGAAGTTCACGAAAAATAGTATACTTTGTTTAAAACTCTTTTGCAATAAATATTTATAAAGTTTTTAAACCATACAAAAAGGAATATCATTTTCACCTTTTTAAGTAAAGAGCATAATAGAGATATCTCGTATTGTTTGAAGACCGTTCCTTTCCGCTTCAGGCACTTGCTTTCCGGCGGGGCGTGAGTTGAGCCTCCTCGGGCTTGAGTTGCACCCCTATTGTTGGACACCCCAACCAACAATAGGAGGTACCAGCACATATGGCCAAGTTTACTCAA
>NZ_JANIOC010000026.1 GCF_024733565.1 Rossellomorea sp. SC111
ATTTAATCATGTTGATGAAAATGAAAAGTCGACAGTTGAGTTCCAAACTGTTTGGAGAAAAGCGCATAGAAGGGACTGGAAAAGAAGACTCTTTCAATCGGCTGGTCCTAATATAGCCATACTTATGTTCCTTCTGATACTCACCCCTCTTGCAGGACACTATCTCATCAATCAAGAACAAGTTTCACAGTCAGCTCAATCTATCCCCAACCAAGGAGAAAGTGTGTACGGCCTGTCTGGAAAAGTATACAATTTACCTAACCAAGTCGTTATTAAAGGAGAGACTGGTTTACCAGAAGGTGCAGTACTCACAATTGAACACTTTGAAAGGGATGACCAAACGCTAATTAGAAAAGAAGAAGTGACAACCTCTTCAGATGGTTATTTTCAATATTCGACTGACAGATTGGAAAGAGAGAAAGAATATATTGTTAAAGTAATTCTCTATTCACATTTGCAAAATGAAACTGTTAAAAATCAGCTTGGCGAAAAAGGGGAGAATCTCAAAAATAAGAAGAATGAAGACGGTGTATTTCAGTATCAATATGATGAAGTTGAATTTACTGGTATAAAGATGGTGGGACTTGTGAATAAGATTGAGGAGACGAAAGAATATGTTTCAGCGGAATTTCTGAGGAGTGAAAAGGAGTTTAAAGTCATTAACCAAAATGCGCAGTAATGTTCCGAAACTACCAATAATAGACATATAAACGTCAAAAAAAAATAGCTTACCAACAACACTGGTAAGCCGCTACAAATAAGGAATTTTTCGATTTACAATAAGGGGTCCTGCCTTAAACCACTTTCTTCAAGATGAAGAATAATTTCAGTATACTATTAATTTCAGGTTAGTAAAGGTGATATGCCTAGATGAATATTTTTTTCTTAATGTGATGATCAGAATAAGTTATGCTTGAAAATCTTTTGGGATTCAGTGGAGGTAGGAAATGATTATTAGAAAACAACACAAGGATGAAGAACTTCCCATGGAGATGCTTTTCCTGGCAGATCCTTCAGAGAAAATCGTGAAGGAGTATGCCGTCAGGGGTGAATGCTTTGTAGCGGAGCTTGAGAACAAAATCGTTGGTGTGTATGTCTTACTGCCAACCCGACCGGAAACCGTCGAGCTAGTGAATGTGGCGGTTGCAGAAGAACTGCACGGGAAAGGGATCGGAAAACAGCTAGTGATGGATGCCGTAAAGGTGGCCAAAGAGAGAGGTTATAAGACCATTGAAGTGGGTACCGGGAATTCAGGCGTCGGCCAGTTGGCCCTTTATCAGAAGTGTGGTTTCAGGATCGTTGGGGTAGATTTGGATTTTTTCACCCGGCACTATTCTGAAGACATTTTTGAAAATGGAATCCAAGTCAGGGATATGATCCGGTTGACTCAGGATTTATAGAAAGAGCCCCCTTCCTGGAGGAAGGGGGCTCTTTCAACATGCTTAAGGAATCAATAATATCTTCCCTGTACTCTTTCTGCTTTCCAAATACTCATGAGCTTTTGCGCCTTCGCTTAAAGGAAAGACCGTTGGTTCAGATACCTTTAACTTTCCTTCTTGAATCCATTCGAACAACTCATGTGAGCGGGTCACCCGTTCTTCGTGAGACGTCAAGACATTCCACAAATCCCCGCCTGTCAGAGTCTTCGAGGTGTCCATCAGCATCCGCGGATCAACTGAAACAGGATCGCCTCCCGCCATACCAAAGAATACGACTGTCCCACCGATGCGAGTAGATTCAAAACTGTCCATCAGAGTCGAACCGACTGACTCATATACCACGTCCACGCCGTTGCCATTTGTCACATCCTGCACACTCTGTTTCCAGTCTTCACTGTATAAAAACATATGGTCTGCTCCAACAGCCAACGCTGCCTGTCTTTTTTCTTCCGAAGAAGTTAACCCGATGACTGTGCCGCCCAATATTTTAATGATTTGGACGAGGAGTTGTCCCACTCCGCCCGCAGCTGCATGGACTAAAACGGTATCCCCGCTCTTGATGCGATAGCTGTCTTTCGTTAAGTAATGTGCAGTAAGACCTTGTAACAAGAGGGATGCAGCCGTTTCGTACGATATATCATCAGGCAGCGGGATTGCTTTTTCCTTAGGCACAGCCACAAGTTCAGCATTCGCATAAGGTACATCGGCAAAAGCCATGCGGTCTCCAACATTGATTCCTTTCACGTTAGTTCCAATCTGTTTGACGATTCCTGCTCCCTCATATCCACAAATGTACGGTGGATCTCCTGCTAAATGATAATTTCCTTTTCTTCTATATACATCGGCGAAATTCAGCCCGATCGCCTTCATTTCCACTAAAACGTCATCCGGTCCCAATTGGGGAGGATCAATCTCCTGATAGTGGAGGACATCCGGTCCGCCGAACTTTTCAAATACGAGTGCTTTCATTATGTACTCTCCTCTTTAACATCATTCTCTTTTAGTGTAACCAGTCCTTAGGTTTTTGACTAGGGAAGAGCTTATCTGATACAAAGCCCAAGACTAATGGGATGTAATGTATAATACTGGAATAGAGCGTGGGTTGAATGAAATTTTACAGCAATTTAAAGTTCTCTATTGTTTTTACCTTTATAAAATATAAAAAAATTAAAGCCAATTCGTCTTTTCAGTTGTCTAATTAATGAAAGAAGATAAAAAGGGGTGAAGAACATTAGTAGATTAGTAAAGAAATCCCAAAAAGGCGATGATAAGGCATTTTTAAAAATTTTTCAACAATATGAAGAAGATATATACAGGATGGCGTATGTGTATGTGAAAAATGAAAATGATGCGTTAGATGTAGTACAAGAGGTTGCATACCGTGCTTTTAAGAATATTGGAACGTTAAAAAATCCTGCGTATTTTAAAACCTGGTTAACAAAAATAGCGATTACTAGTGCACTAAATATATTAAAAAAAAATAAAAAAGTGGTTCAACTTAAGCCAGAATATGAGGAATATATCGGATTAGAAGATCAGGATACTCTCCTTAGTATCACTCTACATGAGTTACTGGAGAAATTAAATGAGGAAGAGAAAAGTCTCGTTACCCTAAGATTCTATGAAGGGTATTCTTTTAAAGAAATTGCGGAAATACTTGAAATCCCCCTAGGTACTGCGAAGACGATCTTGTACCGAGCGTTAGGTAAACTTCGAAAGCACATGAAGGAGGTTGATACTTGTGAGTAACATCAAGCAGGAACTAAACAAAATTCCCATTCCACGAACCCTGCACGAACGGTCAAAAATGGGAGTGAGAAAAGCACACCTCGAAAAAGGTGGAAGAGTTAACAGGTTTATAAAGAAAAACGTTGTATCAGTTATTCTTGCAGCTTCTTTAATCGTTCCAACAGGAGCCATTGCTTATCAAACGATTCTGGCTGATGAGCTTTATGGTTCATTTGAAAATGTTAAGGCTCATCTGTCGAGTGCCACAATGGAAGGATATCTGCTTTTGGATGCAAGATTGACTCAAGCCCAAGGGGACATGGAAAAAGAAGAGTTCAAGCGCTTTAAAGAATTATTAAATGTAGTAACGAGTGCAAAGGTAGAGTATGGAGATAAATATGGAAACATTGATTATTCAACGGTTCCGGATAAACAGCTGACTGAACTGAAAAACACCTTATATGAGATACAGCCTTTCTTTGATCAACTTAATGGACAGAAATCAAGCAAAGAAGTATTGTCATCTGATGAATATGAAGAATATATCGAAGCGATCATGATATATGAGCAAACTATGTCTCAAAGTGGAATGAAAGAATCCGATGAAACCGATAGACTCTCTGATGATCAAAAAGAAATCTTTTTAGAAGCTCAAAATGTACTGATAAAAGTAAATGAAAAACAATTAGATCAGTAAAATATAACAACCATTTTAAATACGATTAGAAACTATACCTTTAGGAGCTTCACAAGGCGCTTACTCATTAGAGTGAGCGTTTTTTGCATTGAGTAGGGTACTTCCAGGTGCCTATGCCACTTCAAAGTGCGTTCTTCCCAAAAGGTTAGCTAGCCCTCATAATTCAATTTAGCTTTTCAAACAGTACCTGTCGATTTTCGCAGAAGAGGTTTGAAAGGCATATAGGCACTTGAAAGTCTCTAGATTACAAAAAAGTACCTACATGACTTTAAAGTGCGTACTTCTCAATAATCATTGTACACATTATCATGTGTATACAGAGAAACGAAAGGCGCCTTCGGTTACTCATTTTAATCAAACATTTAAGGAGGAAGTTACGTTATGAGTTCAACTTCAGCTACTTTACAACAGTCTAAAACGAAAGGCGGCACGCCGGCGTTACTTGCACTTGCCATCAGTGCCTTTGGAGTCGGAACGACAGAGTTTGTACCCGTTGGATTATTATCATCGATTGCCGATGATTTATCGATATCGATCACACTTGCAGGATTATTGATTTCAGGTTACGCCATTGGAGTCGCCATCGGAGCCCCGGTGTTGACGGCATTGACGAGTAAAATGAGCCGAAAATCACTGCTTATGTCCTTGATGCTCTTATTCATTGTAGGAAACTCGGTTGCGGCCATGTCCACAAGCTTTGGACTATTACTCGTTGCCCGTTTTATCACAGCATTTTCACACGGGATTTTCTTCTCAATCGGATCGACGATTGCGGCCGATCTAGTGCCTGCCCATAAGCGGGCAAGTGCGATTGCCTTTATGTTCACAGGCTTGACGGTTGCGACTGTGACAGGAGTACCACTCGGAACATTCATCGGACAGGCATTCGGGTGGAGAGCCACATTCTGGGGAGTTGCCGTTCTTGGTGTAGTGGGGATCATTGCAAGCTCCATTCTTGTCCCAAAAAATTTGAAAGAAGCACCGCCAGCTAAGTTTAGCGAACAGCTAGAGATTCTAACGAACGGTCGATTACTATTAGCTTTTGCCATCACAGCACTTGGGTATGGTGGAACGTTTGTTGCGTTCACTTATCTAACACCTTTATTGCAAGATGTAACAGGATTCAGCGCAAAATGGGTGAGCATCATCCTTCTTGTGTACGGAATTGCCGTTGCCATCGGAAATGTCGTCGGGGGGAAAGCATCCGACAAAAATCCATTAAAAGCGTTATTCTGGATGTTTGTTATGCAGGCCATCATTCTCGTAGTTCTTACATTCGCAGCACCATTTAAAGTGGCAGGTCTCATCGCAATCTTCCTAATGGGATTATTCGCATTTATGAACGTGCCGGGGCTGCAGATCCTTGTGGTGAACATGGCGGAAAAGTACGTACCGTCAGCTGTCAATGTCGCATCTGCTTTAAATATTGCCGCTTTTAACGTGGGGATTGCCATTGGCTCCTTTGTCGGCGGAATGATTGTGGATGGAATTGGATTAATTCATACACCTTGGATCGGTGCCATCATGGTGGCAGGAGCGGTCATGTTGACCGCATGGCTGCGTATAATTGAACGGAAGACAGTCAGTTAAAATGGTCCCTGATTTTCGGGGATTCATGAATAAATGAAATTTCAGCACTTAGGCATTTGAATATTGCCTGAGTGCTTTTTTTGAATGGAATCAGATGGGGGAGTCTAAATGAAGATTTTTCGACAAACGGTTCATAAATTTTGTAACGAGCTCATAAATTATGATTCGGGATTATAAAAGAAAATAGAGGATGATAAATTTTTAAGACGGATCATAAATCTCCATAACAGATCATATCTCGAAATATAGGATCATACCTTGTCGCAGCCGCCTTTTTAGTGATTGAAAAAACATTGATTGCTTTAGTATGAGGCTTATAGAATGAATTCAAGGAACATTTCAAAAATACGAAATGTTCCTTTTTATTAATGCTATAATATGATTGGATAAAAAAGGGAGATGTCATTGTGGAATTTATATCATTACCGGTTATTTCGATTGCACTCTTCATTTTAATCATACATAGCATTGAAACACTTGCTTATGCGGTCAGGTTATCAGGGGCAAGGGTGAAGCTGATCGCCTCAGGTCTTTCCTTGTTTAATATGATGGTCATTGTATCGCGGATGTCGAATATGATGCAGCAGCCTTTTACAGGGGGGCTCACTGATGCTGCGCCTGAGGGCCGGAAACTAGAAGTGGTAGAAGAGCAGTTCAGGGTACTGATCGGTGCCTCGACTTTAGGTACTCTCCTTGGGATCGTGTTATTGCCTACGTTTGTTGCATTGTTTTCAAGGGGGATTATCCGCCTATCCGAGCAGGGAGGTTCTGTGCCAAGGTTAATCAAGCTTGGGTTTAAGAATGATCTGTATAAAAGAGGTATGAACCATTTTGCTAAACCAGGTAGAAGATATTTGAGGGGAATCAATTTCAGAGCCATTCCAAAAAGGCTGTTTTTCATCAATATGGTCATTACAGCAGTTTACACGATTGGCGTTCTTTCAGCGCTATATGCAGCGCTAATCGTACCTGATCGACAAGGCAGTGCGACCATGGCTTCGGGGTTGATCAATGGTATCGCAACGATTTTATTGACACTGTTCATTGACCCGAAGATATCAGTTCTTGCCGATGATGTGGCGAATGGAAAGGGGAATTATCAAGAGTTGAAAGGTCTTTCCATCATGATGGTCATCTCCAGACTATTCGGGACGCTGCTCGCTCAATTGATCTTTATTCCGGGTGCTTATTATATTGCCTGGATGTCTCAGTTTTTTGTTATGAAGTAAGGAGGAGTTTTTTTGTCTGGAATTACATATTTTTATGCTTTGGCAGTGATCATTCTTCTTTTTTTGATTCCTTATCTAATTATCAGGGACCTGAAGAAAAGAAGAAGACTCTCTGCCATATTTACCTCACACGTCATGCTATTGATCTTGCTCTTTGTGGCATTCGGGGAAGTATTAAAAGCTTTTCTGTCTGAATCTTCTATGGAGTATTACAATCAGATTTTCTTCCTTGGTATGATCGTATTTATCGTTCTGCCGTTGATCTTCCTATTCTTTTACACTGTTAAAAATGATATTTATAAGTGGAAGGATCCCAATGAATATAAGTTCCAGTGGCTTTTTAAATTCAGATACTTATTAATGGCTGCTGTGGGTGCATTATTTATAGGGGCTCTGTTTCGGTTTTACCAGATTTTTATTTTTCTGTTTTAACGAAAGCATTATTTAGACTTAAGCAGTAGGAGTGTGTTTATGTCAACAATAGATGACAATTGGAAAACAGACCGGATTGGGTCCGCACATGCTGGCCAAAATCCAATGGTCCTGGCCAATATGAAAAGTGGTTTCGCGGTAATGGGTGATACACAATTTTTACCTGGTTATTGTGTTTTGCTTCCTTACGTTGAAGTGAGTTCTTTGAATGATCTGGATATGAACCAGAGAAGTGATAATTTGCTTGATATGAGCATAATAGGAGACGTTATAACGGAGGTGTGTCACCCGAGAAGGATCAATTATTCAATTTACGGGAATACAGATACTTTTTTACATGCTCACATTTTTCCAAGGTACCAATGGGAAGGGGAGGAGCATAGGACCAAGCCGGTGTGGAATTATCCTCAGAGTCGCTGGACGGATGATGATGATTTGTATTCGGAGGAAAAGCATCGGGAGTTAAGAAAAAAACTACGTGAGTGTTTTCAAGAAAAGGGATACACGAATAGGAGGTAAATGAATGGGGAAACAAAAATGGCTCTGGATGCTTGGAATCATTCTCTTTCTTCTTACCGGATGCCAGGAATCAAATCAAGCCGCACAGCCTCCTGACGAGAATGATTCTGAACTGAATGCGGATGTGGTGAATGTACATGGCGGGATTACAGGATTGGATAAAATGGAGAACTATTTTCAACAGGTAGAGAAGGAGAAAAAAGGAGATTTGAGAGTGGTCTCCTACACGATCGAGGGAGATCCCATACTCACGGATTTAGCTTACGATGGAAAACACATTAATGTGACATTCGACTACACAAGAGACCAGTATGGCAATGGCGAGGTGAAGTCCTTTCAATGCGGAAAACTGAAACGGGAAGAAAATCCTACTAATCTGTCCTATTATCTGACAGGTTGTGAGGGTGTAAAGGGTGAAACCTGGGGGGTTCTCGAAACTTCTTATGACGTAAAGCGCCAGGATGCTTTTGAAGTGGAGTTAAGATACGGTGCCAAAGAAGGAGAAAAACAAACGATTCAACTAAATGATGAGGATAAGCAAGAGGTCTATAAGCAGCTGGTGTTGGCGAATTATTTAGACTCCAAGCCTACGAGTGATGAATGCCTTAAAGGAAAAAAGGCGGACAACTATTTGATGAAAGTGAAGATAAATGGGGGAAACCGCACTCTTAACTGGAATGCCTGCGGATCTCATGAAAGTTCCAAGCCCTTCACTGATATTGCAGAGTACATCATTCATGCATCCAAACATCCCACAAAAACCAGTGAAAATGTCGTCTACGGTTACATCTTAGAGGTGGAGGAAAATCAAATCTTGATTGGAGAAGATTTGACGGCTGCTGATTTAGTGTCGCTGGAAAAGGTTGAAGGGGAAGAGTTATCGAATTATGACATTACCTTTTTATATGTGGAAACGGGTGACGCCCAAGAATTTTCAGAGGGAGACAAAATTGTCATGAAAGTCGATGAGGTGTTGGAGGAAGGTTCTCCCGGAAGAGTCAAGGCGAGTGATATTAAAAAGATAACTGAATAGTAATAGGTAATGATCAGTCGTCGACATAACGTTATCCTAAGAAAATATTGAGTTGGGAAATGAGATTTGAAATAATTGGTATGGGAGAAGGGTACTAATACAGCTGGGAAATTTCATCAAGATTTCTCCATAGAGGGGAATAACAAGAAGGATGTTTTATAAGTTGGAGAGTCATAATCTTGATGAGAGGGAGCGATTTTATGGGGGTTACGGTTTCTAAAGGGGAATTGCGTGGCACGGCTTCTGGTGTACTATTCATGGCGTTTTTCGGTACACTTTGGGCGTATACAGGCATCATGGGATTGCAGGGATGGGGGAGCCCCTGGTTGTTGACGGTTGCGTTGGCGATTGGTTTCTTGTTGGTTCTTTCCGGTTTCTCGCTGATTCACGTTTCTAAGGAATTTCCGGATGGAGTATCCAGTCGAGAAGGGAATAACAGCAGGAAAAGGAAAATGAGAAAATGGTTTAATATCATTTTCGCTGGGGAAGGAATAGCGATCGGCATCGCTATCGCTGTGTGCAATGCTGTTGGACACACGGAAAATATTCCAATCGTCATTGCGATCATTGTCGGTCTTCATTTTCTTCCACTGGCACGACTATTTCGGGTCAGCATTTATTATTATACGGGCATTTTACTGTGTGTAGTTCCTGTGATCACCTGGCTGTTCATACCTGAGACCGCCACGTTGAGTGGTCATGAGCTGAATGCCTATATGTCTGCCGTAGGATTAGGATCGGCGTTGATTCTATGGGTGACGAGTATTGCCATATGGATGACAGGGAGAAGATTGATGGGACTTGTACCTGATCAGGTGACAAATGATCTAACACGCTAAAGTTAAACATCTCTGCAAGCGGAGAAGACCCTCTGCCTGCAGGGATGTTTATTTATTTTAGGTTGAACATTCAAAATATTTATGAAATAATTACCAATACCAATATAAGAGAGGAAGGAAGCTATGATTCTAATACGTTTTCTCAATCCATTCGATCATTAGAACTCATCCATCGTGTGGAAACCGCCTTGATGACAGCAATTGACAACCGCTTATTTGCTGATCATTAAAGGAGGATTTTCATTTATGAATAAACAATTAATGATTCTGTTGACAGGCAGAATCATCACGAATTTTGCTGACAGCTTTTACATGATTGCGACGATCTGGTACGTGAAATCGGCTACGTCTTCGCCCTTATTAATTGGATTGACAAGTGCAGTGGCCATCCTGCCCGTCACGATTCAATTTCTATACGGTCCGATCATTGACCGGTTTTCGAAAAAGAAGATTCTATTTGTCGCCATGCTCGGCCAAGGGGCACTGGTCAGCGTGATCTCGATCTTGTATTATACGAATCTCTTATGGCTGCCCCTGTTATTGACTTTGATGTTCGTGGCGCTTTCGTTATCAGAATGTACATACCCGACTGAAAGTGCACTGATTGAGAGCCTGACTCCACGTGAACAGCTAACAAGGGTGAACTCCATCTTCGCCTTTTCGTATCAAACTCTTGATATTATATGTGATGCTGTCTCGGGGATTTTGATCGCCTTTGTTGGATTGGGTTTGATATATGTGACGAACAGTATATTATTGCTGGGGACTGGACTGCTGTTTTTATTCTATTTAAACGTTCCTAGATCGACAAAGGAAACGGAACTGAGAACGGTTCATTTTATCAAACAGTACAAGGATGATTTCAAAGATGGATTCCAGGTCGTGAAAAAACGCTATACCCTTCTAAGCGTCGTATTCGGCATCATTGGGATGAACGTGATGGCGACCATGGGGATTAGCATGCTGCCGGTTATTTCGGAATCATCTGCGGATTATGGATTCTGGCTGACGGCCATGTCTTTAGGCACTCTGACAGGGACCGTACTATCCAGTAAGGTAGAGAAAATCGCGCTAAATCGCATTCTACCGCTGCTGTCTCTTTGGTCCGGCATGTGTTGGATGCTCGCGTTTGCACTAAAGGACTTGGCGATACTGCCATATCTATTATTCGCTATATCTTGGATGGGAATCGGCGTCATAGGGATTTATGTACAAACGTTGATTCAGGTCAATCTTCCAGAAGGTTATATAGGAATCGGGTTTGCCTTCATTTCGTCGCTGCTCGGGTCACTCAGCCCACTGGGGTATCTCCTCGGCGGTGTGATTGGGGAGTTCACTTCCGGAAGATTCCCATTGGTGATTTCAGGTGTGGGTTATCTGGTCTTTGCCTTGTACTTCAGGGTGAATCCTAAGTTGAGGAATTTGAACAAGCCTTTAAGCGTCCGATTTGAAGATTCGTAATGTATCAGGTTTCCCATTTCGGGAAGCCTTTTTTAAAGCTGGTTAGGGGTGTAAGGATGAAGAAATGGGAAAGAACGTTATTGCATTCAGAACGGGGGACATTTGAATTGTTCATTAAGGGGGAAGGCGACCCTCTATGTGTCACCCACCATTACTCGGAGTTCAATGAGACTGGAGACTATTTCGCGGAGACGTTCACAGAAACCAACCAGGTTTTCTTGATCAACTTGCGGGAAGCGGGAGAATCAGAAACAGCCCATGAATCTTATCACTTGAGTATGCTGGAAACCATATTTGACCTGGAGGCAATCCGGGAAGCATTAGGATTTCGGCAGTGGGGATTTGCCGGTCATTCAACGGGTGGAATGTTAGGGGTACTTTACGGCATTCATTTTTCAAGTAGTCTGGATTACACGGTGATTGTCGGGGCGGCGGCAAGGGAGTATATGACCTTCTCGAAGGATTGCATATACAACGAAGCACATCATGACTTTGGCAGGATGCAGGAACTCATTGAAGCGTTGAAACAATCGGGTTTATCTCTTGATAAGAGGAAAGAGCTTTCAGTAGAGAGAACGAAATTATCGTTACATAAACCTGAGGCATATCATGAACTTTTTTCCCTCAATATACATAAGGGGATGTCTGCAGCACGCATGAATTTTTTTATCCGTGAGCTGCAAGTCTTTGATGTATCAAGAAGATTGGAGCACATATCAGTTCCTTCCCTGATCATGTGTGGACGGTTCGACGTGCAATGCCCGTTGAAGTATTCGATTGAAATGGCTGAAGGGATACGGGATTCCAGACTGATCATCTTCGAGAGGAGTAATCACTATCCGTTTCTTGAGGAAGCAGACCGGTTTAAGGATGAGTATGAATTGTTTTTGAATGAAAGGAAGTAGGAGGAGCACATATGGTTTCAACTTATGAAAATAGAATAAGAGAGGTGTATCCGGAGTTCACGATCACTCACAGCGAAATGAATGAAATCGGTCAGAATAATGATGTCCTTATCGTGAACGGGTCCCTTGTGTTCAGGTTCCCAAAGTACATAGAAGGTATCAGGAAGTTAAAGAAAGAAACAAGAGTGTTGGAAGGTGTCGAGGGGAATCTCTCATTACAGGTCCCATCCCCCCTTTATCAATCCATGGACTCTGAGGAAGTGGGGAAAGTGTTTACCGGGTACAAGATGATTGAGGGTGAACCCCTGTGGCCAGCTGTGTTTAAGGATGAAGAACATAGTCAAAAAATCGCTTCCCAATTGGTGGGTTTTTTGACCGAATTGCATTCCCACTCTGTTGATGAAGTAGAGATTGAGAAGAAAAGTATCCATGAGATAAGAAGTTCGATTGTAAACCTTTACGACCGTTGCCAGGAGAAGCTCTTTCCACATATGAATGAAAAAGCAAAGGTGGAAGTACGCAAGCATTTCGACTCGTTCTTAGCCAATGAACATCTTCTTGACTTTCAACCTGTACTGATTCATGGAGACTTCGGCGCATCGAATATTCTGTGGAATCCAGCACGACATGAGGTTTCCGGAATCATCGATTTTGGTGAAACGGAGGTGGGGGATCCAGCCTATGACTTTGCAGGATTATTATCCAGCTACGGGGAAACGTTTGTCAGAGATTGCCTGACATTATATCCCGGTGGCGATCAAATATTTGAGAGGATGAGCTTTTATCGGGGGACTTTCGCCTTGCAAGAAGCACTCCACGGCATTGAACATGGTGACCGGGAAGCCTTTGAAAACGGGATAAGGGGCTACAGATGATTGGCTTCGAAAAAAATCAGATTGGTCAATGGAAAATAGAGCAGGAGATCATGAATTCAAATCCAGCTTATAATCTTCTATCCAAAAATAAAGAGATCATCGATTTCGAGGATATTTGTGCTGAGTATGAAGAATCTGAACGGCTTGGTATCGTGCGGCTTTTCATCAAAAAGGACAGTCGATACATAGGACTCATCGATTACACATTAAACAATCCTAAAGATCAGACTCCCTGGGTCAGTTTATTTGTCATTCATCAAAGGTTTCAAGGGGCAGGGTATTCCATGTCAGCCCATGGATTGCTGGAAGACGTAATCAGGAGAGAAAGTCACACCAAATTGCGTTTGGCGGTACATCAAGAAAATGATCAAGGAATCAAGTTTTGGAATAAGCTTGGCTATGAACCTTTTAAAGAAGTGGTGTATGAGGGGAGGCAGCACTGTTGTTTGGAGAAGTTTTTGTAATAGAGGAGATCGTATCGAGTTGTATTCATCCTGACATCCAGACGTTATTGTCTTACGCAACCTCCCTTGAGAAAGTAAAGGGGGAATATGCTTCTTATCTTTACTCCAACAGGCGGAAGCTATTGGGATTTAGAGTAGGAGAGACCGTAATTGGATGTATCGGAATTGAATTTCTGGATGGTGACAGGTGTGAAATCAAACATGTAGCCGTGATGCCGGACCGCCGTGGCGAGGGTGTTGGAATCAAGATGGTTGATTTTATCCTCGAGCATTATTCCATCTCCTGCATGGTTGCTGAAACAGATCGCGATGCTGTGTTGTTTTATAAGAAGATAGGGTTTGAGATTGCGAGTTTGGGGGAGAAATTTCCTGGGGTAGAGCGGTTTAGATGTGTAAGGATTCGGGAGGGATGAGCATGAAGGAAGTTACAATAACGTTTGACCACCACACCTTTACCACATATGAAATAGGTGATGAAAACCTACCCACTCTTGTGTGTCTGCACGGAATGACAGGGGACTCCAAGAGTTTTATTGAACTTGCTGGATATCTCCGCAACGATTTTCATATTATTCTATTGGATCTTCCTGGACACGGAGAAACCGAGTCTCTGAGAACCGAAGACGACTACCTTTTTTCATCACTTGCAAAACGGATCATGAACGTGATCACCAGAATGACGACTGAACCAGTATATGTATTGGGTCATTCCTGGGGAGCAGATCTGTCACTGCATATGGCAAAGCAGTACCCGGGTCAAATAAAGGGTCTAATTTTAATAGACGGAGGGTACGTTTTCCCTGAAATGGTTGTGGGATATTCAAAGGGAAAAGCTCTGTCAGACTGGGTGGAATACATAGATTCGAGCCGTTATCAGTCCTGGACTGATGTGGTGGATGTATATCAAGAGTACACGACAAAACCTTGGAATCTACAGCTTGATGGGATTATCTCTACTAACTTTGTAGTAGTGGATGACCATTATCAGTTGAGGGCCGACAGGGACAGTCTTTTGGCGACGATCAAAGCATTTTATCATGAACCCTGTTCAACAACCTATCAAGAGATTAAGTGCCCTGTATTATTCTTTCATGCTACTGTTCCCATTTCAGACCCCTCAAGGCAGAAAGCAATCGATAGACTGCAGCGTTCCGTCATGAGGACTAATATTGTCGGGATCGAAAATACGAAACATAACGTGCATTGGGATTGTCCAGATCGAGTAGGGAAAGTGATTCGGGATTGGATTTTTCAAAATGAATCCCCTATATAAGTCTTGCTTTCAACTTAAATAGGGGACTGATCATTTATTCTTTTAAATCAATAATAATCGGTTCGAGTTCAATCTCTGTATGCCCTTTCCCCGACCCGAGACTCGCAATTTCAATGGGTTCGATGATGAGTCGACTGGCTCCATCCTGGATGGTTCCGAATTCTGTTGTCCCCTCGTAAGTTTTTCCGTTATCTGTTGAAAAACCACCACCGCCCGTTCCGTCCATATATACATGACCCAGGTCGTCCGTCACTTTGAATACGGGTGATACCTCCGGCCACTCCTCGAGCAGGTCGTCCGTCGTCACCTGCTTATAAGCAATGACGGTGGATACATCGGTAAACTCAACAGATTTCAACGTGAAGGTTACATCTTTACTCTGAACCGTTTCATTGATAAGCTGCAGATCGCCTTCCAGCCGTTTTAATGAGAAAGCGAAAGACCAGTCACCTTTCACTTCCGTATCATTGGACGTGCTGTAAAGAGTCTGTGGTTCCCAGGTTATCTCCACCTTTTCCGGAAAGTCGCCGCCTTTAAAGCTCGGGGTGATGGTGGACAGTCCGACATAGCGGGTAGGGCTGATCTTGGTGAGTTGATCGCTTCCGCCGCTTCCGTTCGCCCCCTTGATGTCAAACCAATTCCCCCCGCTGTGTATGTCTTCCCCGAAATCTTTGTCTGTTTCGATGGCATAGGATATTTTAATATTCGTGCCGTCATAAACGGCGTTATCAATCAGGATGGTCACGCCATTACTTGTTTCGGTAAGACCGATATCAGTCGAGTAGTCTTCAAACTCTTTATATGGTTCATCACTAAAATAGCGTATGACATCGTCCATGAACGGGAGTTGTGTGGCAAAAGACGGATAGGCAAAGCTTGCTGCTGTGGAGACGCCGATCAGCATAACGGATGCGACGGCCATATTCCTCCAAACATTTGTCTTTTTCCGTTTATTTAATACATGTTGTTTGACGCGCTTCTTTTCCAACTCTGTCACTTCTTCGAGTTCAAGTGAATCTATATCTAATTCCATCCATTCCTTCATGCTCATATCAGTCGCTCCTTTAATTTCACATTCGTCGCTAATTTTTTCTTTCCGCGGTATAACCGGTTATCCACCGCTGCTTTCGAAAGGTTTAGGTGATCTGCAATTTCCATATTGGTTAAGTCCAGGTAATACTTCATTATGAAGATGTCCCGGTCCAGCTCCTCCAGCAGGCTGATAGCTGCAAGTAATTCATTTTTTTCTTCCCGTCGCAATAAGGATATATCGGTTCCCGGAGTACTTGATTTTGCAAGGAGGGATTCGTCCTGCTGTTCGCGGGCATTCCGTTTTTCCGCCTGCCGGTATCGGTCGATCGCCTTATACTTGGCTATCATCCCAATCCATTTCTTGAAATCCTCTTTCTCGCCTTTAAATTGATGGGCATTCTGCCAGACAGTGAGGAATACGTCATTGATGCATTCATCCACATCAAGTCGGTTTCCGTTGTGTAAGATCTTCATGGAAATGGTTTTCACAAGTGGCATGTAAGCGTCGATCACATACTCCAATGCGTCTTCCTTTTTCTTTATTAACCTGGTGATGAAATTGGTCGGTGAACTTTTCATTTGATTCGCTCCTTATATGATCGAAAGGCCTTTACATTATGTACAACGAATGGAAGTGGAAAAGATTCTCATCGTAAATGGAGTTTTTTTGATTGATTGATTCTTTCTAGTATACAGTGAAGGTTGGAGATTTGCTGGGTGTTGGATAATTATGTAAAATAACGCAATTGTCAGTAGAAATGACACAATCGAGGTCCTTTATGACGCAATCACCTCCAGAACAAAGGATGACTCTCATCCAAATACCACTCAGGAAAGTGAAATGAGCTGGAGCAACCAATCTTACAGTAAAAATGAACAAAAAAACCCGCCACCAGGCAGGTTCACAGCCAACAACTCTTAATCATCCTCATACTTCAACTCCAACGTTATCTGCGTGGTCGTATAAAAGTACATCTCCTTCACTTTCAGCTGGAAGTTCTTGTCATTCAGCTTGACGGTTTTATTTTCAATGATTTTCTTGATGAGTTCCTTATTCCCGTACACGGTTTCTAAGTCCTTGGTCAATAGGCTCCGCAAATCTTCGCTCAGTTTGTCCTCGGTTTCATGAATGCTGAGGAGCTCCACTTTTGTTTTGGTTGTGTTGATGATCTTTATTTTGACTTCCTGGATGACCAGTTCGTTTTCGTTTTCTTGATTCAACTGCTTGTATTCTTCTTGTAAGTAGGACAGAGTGTGTTTCAGTTTGCTGATGTCGTTTTTTTGTTCTTCTATTTTAAGGGCCTGTTTTTCATGCATGGTGCCGAACATGAAGAGGAAGATCATCCAGCTGATGATGCCGCCCACGACCATTCCGGCAAAGAACCGCTGCCAGGAGGGAAGCCGGTAGAAAGGGGGTATCCTCATGACGGCATATGTTCCTGCGTGAGCCACGTGATGATCATGGCTGCCGTGTTGGCTCCTCCAAGGGCTGAGAGTATCCACAGAAATTGTTTGAAGAGTTCTTTTGTCTCTCCGTTCAGGAAGCCTTTTTCAAAGCTGTACACTGTATCGAATGTGCCGCCGATCGCTGCGATGATGGCCCAGATGCGCAGGAAATCGGATAGTCGTCTCATTTCAATGAACAGGGGCTGCCCCATGGCAAACGAGGCAAGTCCCCCGAGCAGTGATCCGCCGAGCAATACTCCCATAGCGATAAAGAAGCTTTTGAATAATTCAGGAAAGAAAGCTTCCGCCATTTCATCATCTCCATCTATTACGTGTCTTTACGATAACTATATGGGATTCGGGGACAAGATATGAGGGAGAACATATTTTCTTTTTTGCGGTTTCTTACCTATAATAAAGGTATATTGAGAAAAAGGTTGTGCATAACATGTCATTTGTTCATTTACAAATAGCGAGTGCCTATAGTCTCTTGTCTAGCACGATTTCGATAAATGGACTTGTACATAAAGCGAAGAAGTCAGGGTATAAGGCGCTTACCTTGACCGATAAGAATATGATGTATGCCGCGATCCCTTTTTATAAGGCGTGTATAAAAGAAGATATCAAGCCGATCATCGGATTGACCGCAGATATTGCCTCAGAGGAAGGTTCCCATCCCCTAGTTCTCCTTGTGAAAAATCAAACGGGCTATCAGAATCTATTAAAAATCTCGAGTGCCATCGGGGCGAAGTCGAAAGAAGGACTACCGCTGAAGTGGCTTTCATCCTACAGTAAGGGATTGATCGCCATCACTCCAGGCGTCTCTGGTGAGATTGAGAGTCTGCTATTACATGATCACACTGAAAAAGCGAAGGAATGCATCCGAACGTATCAGCAGATATTCGGGCGGGACTCCTTTTATTTAAGCATTCAAAAGCATGGCATTGCCTCAGAGGATGCGCTTATCCCATTACTGCAGCAGGCGGCTGAAGAGACCGGGACGGAAATGGTCGCCACCAATGATGTGCAGTACCTCGAGCAGGAAGATCATTTTGCCCATGAGTGCATGGCTGCGATCCGTGACGGGAGTAAGCTGTCGGAGGATGACCGGGATGTACTCGAATCACAGGAGTATTATTTCAAGAGCAGGGATCAGATGGTTGAGCTATTCTCTGATCATGTTGAGGCATTGGAAAATACGATGAAGATTGCCGATCTCTGCCAACTCACCATTCCTTTCCATCAACAGCTCCTACCGAAATATCCTCTGCCTGAAGGGGTCACCGCCATCGAGGAATTGACCCATCTTTGTGAGAAAGGGTTAAGTGAGCGGGTGGAAACAATTTCAGATGAGTACATTGAACGCTTGGATTATGAGCTTGAAGTCATCGGCAGGATGGGATTCAGCGACTACTTCCTGATTGTGTGGGATTTCATGAAGTACGCCAAGGAAAAAAAGATCCTGACCGGACCGGGTCGTGGGTCGGCAGCGGGTTCCCTCGTATCCTACGCCCTCCGGATTACGGATGTAGATCCCTTGGAGCATCATCTGCTGTTTGAACGATTCCTGAATCCTGAACGGGTGTCCATGCCGGATATCGACATCGATTTCCCAGATCACCGGCGTGATGAAGTGATTGAATATGTGGAAGGAAAATACGGCAGTCTGCATGTTGCCCAGATCATTACGTTCGGGACGTTTGCAGCGAAAGCGGCGCTCCGTGATACGGGACGCGTGTTCGGATTGAATATGAAGGAGCAGGAGCAGGTATCGAAGGTTGTGCCGAATCAGCTTGGGATCACGCTGCAGGAAGCGTATGAAAAGTCGAAGGGGTTCCGGGACTTAGTGACGAGCTCTGCTCATTACACAAAATTGTATCAGACGGCTCTTAAACTGGAAGGGCTTCCGAGACACACCTCCACCCATGCGGCTGGAGTCGTGATGAGTGAAGCTCCTTTAGTGCAGTGGGTACCGATCCAGGGGAGTTCATCGGGCATTCATCTGACACAGTACTCTATGGATATTTTAGAAGAAATCGGATTGTTGAAGATGGATTTCCTCGGACTTCGCAATCTGAGTATATTGGAACGAATCGTGAAGAACGTTGAAATCGGGACGGGAAAGCCGTTTGCCATCGAATCGATCCCGATGAATGATGCCAAAACGTTCGAGCTGCTCACTAAAGGGCAGACGAACGGGATCTTCCAGCTGGAATCGGATGGGATGCGGAATGTGTTGAAAAGGTTGAAGCCCAATTCCTTTGAAGACATCGTGGCGGTGAATGCCCTGTACCGTCCGGGTCCGATGGAGAACATCCCGATGTATATCAATCGGAAACATGGGAAAGAACAGGTGGAATACCCTCATCCCGATTTGAAACCGATCCTTGAAATGACGTACGGGGTCATCGTGTATCAGGAGCAGATCATGCAGATCGCTTCGAAAATGGCCGGGTTCTCCCTTGGGGAAGCGGATCTCCTCAGGCGAGCCGTTTCCAAGAAGAAAAAGGATGTCCTCGATCAGGAGCGGGAACATTTTGTTTCCGGTTCGATCCGGAAGGGCTACAGGGAAGAGGTCGCCCATACGATTTATGACTTGATCGTCCGCTTCGCCGATTATGGTTTCAACCGGTCACATGCCGTTGCGTACAGCATGATCGCCTATCAGCTCGCTTACCTGAAAGCCCACTATCCTGCGTTCTTCTTATCATCCCTCTTGACGTCTGTCGTAGGGAATGAAACGAAGGTGGCTCAGTATATACGGGAAGCCACTCAGTATGGAATTGAGATCCTTCCTCCTTCCATTAATAACAGCCAATTTGTTTTTACAGTAGAAGGAAAGAATGTGATCCGCTACAGCATAGGGGCGATTAAAGGAATCGGGGCAGCGGCTCTAAAGGAAATCATCCGTGCGAGAAAAGAAAAGCCGTTTCAGGATCTGTTCGATTTCTGCATGAGGGTGTCTGCGAGGACGATCAACCGGAAGATCTTAGAGAATCTTGTGCTCTCCGGGGCGTTTGATGAATTCGGGATCGACCGCGCTACCTTGCTTGCAAGCCTGGATGTGGCAGCACAGCATGCGGAGCTTGTGAATCCTGATGACGATCCAGACCTATTCCATGAAGAAGAGGCGTTTATGTTAAAGCCGAAATATGTGGAAGTGGATGACATGACGATCGATACGAAGCTTCAGTTTGAAAAACAGGTACTGGGACTATACTTATCGGATCACCCGGTTTCTTCTTACCGGCCTTTATTTGAAAACCTTGGATTGCTGCAAATAGCCGATCTTCAAAAGGGATCGAAAATCTCACTCGGCGGTTATATTACCGGGATGAAATCGATCCGGACGAAGAAAGGGGAAGTGATGGCTTTCCTTGAAATCGGGGACGAAAGCGGCGAGATCGAAGCCGTGGTGTTTCCGAATGTTTACAAACATAATATGCCATTACTGAAAGAAGGGAATATTCTCCTATTCGGAGGGAATGTGGAGGATCGCAATGATAAGCTGCAGTTCATCGTGAATCAGCTCGAAACGATGGAAGACGTTCAGGCAAGGGTGAAAGAGAGCAGCCAAAAGCTTTATTTGAAAATCGCCGCGGGTCAGGATGAAGAAGCTTGTATGGAGGGAATCCAACAAGCCATTAACCGGTTCAAAGGCAAGAATCCGGTCATCGTTTATAACGAGCAAGCCAAAAAGAGTGTGAGGCTTCCGGACCACCTGCGCATCCGTCCTTCACAGGAGGCTCTTAGGGAATTGTACCGAATTCTTGGTGAGTCAAATGTGATATTGCAATAACACACTTTACTAAAACCACAATTTATATTATTGTTTAATAGAAAAAGGTGGTCTGACCACCTCTGAACTTATTATTTTATTTATCCATTTTTACATTTAGAAGAGTCGTCTTTCGCACGATTCGATCCATAGTATGTAAAAGAATCAGAAGGAGTGAGCCAATTTGTCATTACGTGAAGAAGCTCTGCATATGCATCGAGTGAATAAAGGGAAATTAGAGTCAAAATCCAAGGTGGAAGTCCGGAATGCGGATGACTTGAGCTTAGCTTACTCCCCAGGGGTGGCGGAACCTTGTAAGGTGATTTATGACAAGCCTGAAACCGTCTATGATTACACGATGAAAGGGAATATGGTCGCGGTTGTTTCTGACGGTACGGCTGTTCTGGGTCTTGGGAATATCGGCCCTGAAGCGGCTCTTCCTGTCATGGAAGGAAAAGCGGTATTATTCAAGAGTTTTGCAGGAGTCGACGCCTTCCCGATCTGTTTGAACACAACGGATGTGGATAAGATCGTTGAAACCGTCAAGCTCCTTGAGCCGACGTTCGGTGGCGTGAACCTTGAAGATATCGCCGCCCCGAATTGCTTTGAAATTGAAGAGCGCCTGAAGAAAGAAACCAATATCCCTATTTTCCATGATGATCAGCATGGTACGGCGATCGTTACTGTGGCGGGACTTGTGAACGCTCTCAAAATTGTCGGGAAGAAAATGTCCGAAATCAAAGTCGTGGCGAATGGTGCAGGTGCTGCCGGTATGGCCATCATTAAGCTCCTCTACCGTTATGGCGTAAGGGACATCATCATGTGTGATTCCAAGGGTGCGATTTATGAAGGTCGTCCTGAAGGGATGAACAGTACGAAAGATGAAGTGGCGAAGTTTACGAATCGTGATCATATCAAGGGCGGCTTGGGTGAAGTATTGAAGGATGCCGACGTATTCATCGGTGTATCTGTTGCCGGTGCCTTGACGGAAGAAATGGTTTCTTCCATGAAACAGGATCCGATCATCTTTGCCATGGCGAACCCGGTACCGGAAATCATGCCAGAGCTTGCGAAAGCGGCGGGAGCCAAGGTAATCGGGACAGGGCGTTCTGATTTCCCTAACCAGGTGAACAATGTCCTTGCGTTCCCTGGGATCTTCAGGGGTGCACTGGACGTGCGTGCAACTCACATCAATGAAAAAATGAAGCAGGCTGCTGTAGAAGCGATTGCTTCCCTGATCACGGAGGACGAACTGAACGCGGACTACGTGATTCCCGCGCCGTTTGATAAACGCGTCGCACCGGCTGTAGCGGCTGCCGTTGCCAAGACAGCCATGGAAACGGGGGTTGCCCGCTTAAAGGTCGATCCGGAAGAAATCCGTAAAAAAACGGAAGATTTAGCAGTCATCGGGAAGAGTGAATGATGACAGAAGTGAACTCTCTCCAAACTCATGCTAAGGTATATATTGGAATTGTTCACCAGCTGAGAGAAATGATATCAAAGGACTGTCTGAAGCCTGGAGATAAAATCCCGTCCGAAAGGGAGCTGTCCGAGCGTCTGAACGTCGGACGCTCCTCTGTCAGGGAAGCACTCCGGGCCCTTGAACTGTTAGGGCTGATTGAAACCCGCAGAGGGGAAGGTACTTTCCTTCGGGATTTCAGGGATCATCATCTGATCGACCTTCTTGGCATGTTTATCCTCCAGGACGACATGGCTCAGGAAGACATTCTTCAGACAAAGATGATGATTGAAAAAGAGGCACTGAAAGCTTTATATATAGATAAAAAGAAAACAGATTCCCTGCATGTGAAACTTTCAGAATCAGAGAATCTGGACGACGTGTTCAGGGAGATCGTCATGATGAGTTCGAATTACTTATCTCAACGGATCTGGAATATCCTGAATGATTTCGAAACGTTGATCTGTGGTGAGAAGAAGCTCACTGTACGAATGAGGGAAGAGTTGGTCAGAATGCTTCACGGCATCGATCACCAGGAGAAAGAGACTGTGCAAGAGACGTATAGAAAGGTTAGGAAAATTGTCGATGAAGACGCGACAATTTCCAACATCTTTTTTTAAACACTTCCATTAAACTGATAGTCAAGCAGTTATAGATCATGCATTTACTATAGAGAAGCGAATGGGCAGCTGTCATGTAAGGGAATATTTCCCCGCTGAAGTAAGCTAGTGTCATTCGGTAAGGAGGTTTCACCTTGCTAAAGGAACTTTTTAACAAATCGAAAAAGAAAAAATATGCAACGATTCCTTCTGAAGCGTCCAAACATGACGTTCCGGAAGGCATCATGACAAAATGTCCTGATTGCAAAAAAATCATGTACACGAAAGAACTTCAAAAGAACTTAAAGGTGTGCATCCATTGTGGATACCATCATGGCATGAGCTCACCAGAGAGAGTCGATAGTTTTATAGATGAGGGCACGTTCCAGGAGCTGGATCATGACCTGACTTCGGGTAACCCGCTGAATTTCCCTGACTATGAAAGTAAAGTGGAAAAAGACCGTAAGAAGACGGGGATGAACGAAGCCGTGCTGACGGGGTCAGGAAAGGTGAATGGAGTGGAGGTCGTGACAGCCATCATGGATTCCCGTTTCCGTATGGGAAGCATGGGATCTGTTGTCGGTGAAAAGATAACGAGAGCCATCGAAGAAGCCGATAAACGGAAGGTTCCGTTCATCATCTTCACTGCTTCAGGTGGAGCGCGGATGCAGGAAGGGGTCCTTTCCCTGATGCAAATGGCCAAAACCAGTGTTGCCTTGAACCGTTTGAGCGAAAACGGAGGACTCTTCATCTCGATCATGACCCATCCGACGACAGGTGGAGTATCCGCAAGTTTCGCATCTGTCGGGGATTATAACTTTGCGGAGCCGGGAGCACTGATTGGGTTTGCAGGCAGAAGGATCATCGAGCAGACGATTCGTGAAGACCTGCCTGAGGACTTCCAGACATCAGAATTTTTATTAAAACATGGTCAACTTGACGGAGTCATCTCGAGACTCGAGTTGAAAGAGAAGATCGGGACAGTACTTGATATACATCAGTGGGACGGTGATCTGCCATGGTAAATGAGATGGAATTTGAAAAGCCTGTACATGAACTCAAGAAGAAAATTGCCGAACTGAGGGAATTCACTCAGAATTCAGACGTCGATCTATCAAAGGAAATCGAGAAACTGGAGAACCGGCTTACAAAGCTTCAAAATGATATTTACGAAAACATGAAGCCGTGGGAAAGGGTTCAGGTTGCCCGTCATCCGGAGCGTCCGACGACTCTGGATTATATCAACTATCTCTTTACGGACTTCATCGAAATGCACGGAGACCGTCTGTATGGGGATGACGAAGCAATTGTTTCAGGCGTAGGGAAGTTTCACGATGTACCTGTCACGATCATCGGTCATCAAAGAGGGAAAGATACGAAAGAAAACATCCGCCGGAACTTCGGGATGCCTCATCCTGAAGGGTACCGAAAAGCTTTGCGCTTGATGAAGCAGGCGGACAAGTTCAATCGTCCGATCATCTGCTTCATCGATACAAAAGGTGCGTACCCCGGAAAAGCGGCAGAGGAACGCGGTCAGAGTGAAGCCATTGCACGAAACCTTGTGGAGATGGCCGGCCTCACGGTTCCCGTCATCTGCATCGTCATCGGAGAAGGAGGTAGTGGCGGGGCCCTGGCTCTTGGAGTGGGAAATCACATTCATATGCTTGAAAACTCCACCTACTCCGTCATCTCACCTGAAGGGGCAGCGGCGATTCTCTGGAAGGATTCCACCCAGGCGAAGCGCGCGGCTGAATCCATGAAGATCACGGCTCCGGATTTAAAAGAGCTTGGCATCATCGATGAAATCATCACGGAAGTAAAAGGAGGAGCCCATAAAGATGTCGAAGAGCAGGCGAACTATATCAACGACGTCCTTAAGAGCTCACTGAAAGAGTTGATTCCGATGAAAAAGGACGAGCTCATTCAACATCGTTATGAAAAATTCAAGGCGATGGGTGAATATTCGGTTTTAAATGATCTTATCGGGGTAAAATCATAACAAACGATGGACTGACAAATAGGAGATACCATTTGTCAGTCTTTTTCATTCAATCCTCCTTAATCCTACCCGGATAAAGGGCTTTGTGACGATATTTTGAAGGTTTTAACAATTAAAACGCTTCCATTTAATAGATTATTTCGTCTTTTGCTTTTCCTCCTAGTAACTTGTTGAGAACCTTGAACCTTCGTGTTATTTTAGAAATAATCCAAAGTCTATTGGTCCATAATAATGTAATGAATGAAATCTGTAATTTTCCTTTTCTTTGTTTTATGTGAAACGATTAACAAGTAGTCCCATTCATTTACATAAAAAGGCATATTTCTTAATGAGGTGATCGTAGTGAAAAAGATTGGTGTATTGACGAGTGGTGGAGATTCGCCCGGTATGAATGCAGCCGTACGTGCAGTTGTACGTAAAGCCATTTTCATGGATATAGAGGTATACGGTATTTATCAAGGGTATAATGGATTAATCAACGGAAACATCAAGAAGCTTGAGCTTGGTTCTGTCGGTGATATCATTCACCGTGGCGGAACAATGCTTTACACAGCACGCTGTGAAGAATTCAAAACAAAAGAAGGCCAGAAAAAAGGGATCGAGCAATTAGAAAAACACGGCATTGAAGGACTTGTTGTCATCGGTGGGGACGGTTCTTACCAAGGGGCAAAAGCCTTGACGGAATGGGGATACCCATGTGTCGGTGTACCGGGAACGATTGATAACGATATTCCTGGAACTGAGTATACAATCGGTTTCGATACAGCGCTGAACACGGTCATCGATGCGATCGATAAAATCCGTGATACGGCTACATCCCATGAGCGGACGTTCATCATTGAAGTAATGGGACGCAACGCGGGGGACATCGCTCTATGGGCAGGTCTTGCCGGTGGGGCTGAAACGATCCTGATCCCTGAGGAGAAATTCGATCTTGATGATGTGGTCGGTCGTTTGAAAAAAGGACAGGAACGCGGTAAGAAACATAGTGTGATCATTGTTGCAGAAGGTGTCATGTCTGCAAATGAATTTGCGAACCGCTTCACAGAAGAAACAGGAATGGATACGCGTGTCTCCGTCCTTGGTCATATCCAGCGCGGTGGAACGCCGACAGCTGCAGACCGTGTCCTTGCAAGTCGCTTAGGGGCTCATGCCGTTGAACTATTGGCACATGGTAAAGGTGGAAGAGCGGTAGGAATTGAGAAAAATCAATTAGTTGATTACGATATCATTGAAGCACTTGCCAAGCCGCATCAAATTGATTTGAACATGTATAGACTTTCCAAAGAGCTTTCAATCTAAATTGTTGTAAGATTTCAGGAGGTAAAGAAAATGAGAAAAACGAAAATAGTATGTACGATCGGTCCTGCCAGTGAAAGTGTAGAGAAGTTATCACAACTGATCGAAGCCGGAATGAACGTTTCCCGCTTGAACTTTTCACATGGTGACCACGATGAGCACGGACAACGTATCATCAATATCCGCGAAGCAGCTGAAAAAGCAGGTAAGACAGTCGGGATCCTGCTTGATACTAAAGGTCCGGAAATCCGCACGAACAATATGCAGGACGGAGCTATCGAATTAACACAAGGATCCAACATCATCGTTTCCATGAAAGAAGTATTGGGAACTACTGAAAAATTCTCCGTTACATACGAAGGGTTGATCGATGATGTTCATGTCGGTTCTAAAATTCTTCTTGATGACGGGCTGATCGGGTTGGAAGTAACGGAAATCGACAAAGCGAACGGTGAAATCCATACACATGTTGCCAACAGCGGAACACTAAAAAATAAAAAAGGTGTAAACGTACCTGGCGTATCAGTGAACCTTCCTGGGATCACTGATAAAGATGCCAGCGATATCGTATTCGGTATCGGACAAGGGGTTGACTTTATCGCGGCATCATTCGTACGTCGTGCATCCGATGTGCTTGAAATCCGTCAATTATTGGAAGAGCACAATGCTTCTCATATTCAAATCATCCCTAAGATCGAGAACCAGGAGGGTGTAGACAACATCGATGAAATCCTTGAAGTATCTGACGGATTGATGGTTGCACGTGGAGACCTTGGTGTTGAGATCCCTGCTGAGGAAGTACCATTGGTTCAAAAGATGCTGATCAAGAAATGTAACTCACTTGGTAAGCCTGTCATCACGGCGACTCAAATGCTTGATTCTATGCAGCGTAACCCAAGACCGACAAGAGCGGAAGCAAGTGACGTAGCCAACGCCATCTTTGATGGTACAGATGCAATCATGCTTTCTGGTGAGACAGCTGCAGGTACTTACCCTGTAGAAGCGGTTCAAACGATGCATAATATCGCGTCTAGAGCCGAAACTGCCCTTGATTATAACGCGATCCTATCTTCTCGCAGCAAAGACAGCGAGCACAATATGACGGATGCCATCGGTCAATCCGTTGCCTATACGGCACTTAATCTTAATGTGAATGCCATTGTCGCTCCAACTGAGAGTGGTCACACAGCCCGTATGATCTCTAAATACCGTCCGAAAGCACCAATCGTAGCCGTGACTGGTACAGACTCTGTATCACGCCGTCTGGCACTTGTATGGGGCGTATACCCTACAGTCGGCCGCAAAGTGACGACTACCGATGAAATGCTTGATATGGCAGTAGAAGAGAGTGTCAACTCAGGTATGACGAAGCACGGAGACCGCATCGTCATCACAGCGGGTGTTCCGATCGGTGAATCTGGAACGACGAACCTGATGAAGATCCACGTAGTGGGCGATGTCGTTGCAAAAGGTCAAGGAATCGGCCGTAAATCTGCATACGGTAAAGCAGTCGTTGCAACATCAGCTGAAGAAGCCGTGAAGAATATGACTGAAGGAGCCGTCCTTGTCACAATCGGCACGGATAAAGAAATGATGCCAGCCCTTGAAAAATGTTCGGCATTGATTGTTGAAGAAGGCGGTCTGACAAGTCATGCAGCCGTAGTCGGTATCAACCTTGGAATTCCTGTCGTGGTCGGTGTGGACCATGCCACTTCATTATTTAAAAATGGTCAGGAAATCACGGTGGATGCAACTCATGGCGTGATCTATAATGGGTATGCGAGCGTATTGTAAGTAAATAGTTGTGGGGAAAACCAGAGTCTTTTTAAGGGCTCTGGTTTTTTTGTATTGAGCGTTAAAAACACCGAAACAACAGAAAAAAACAGCACCCACACCACCGCATAAAACACAACTTTCCTAATATGCTATAATAAATACAAAGCAAGTACTAAACCAAATGGAGGAATCCATCATGAGATATATGTTATTACTATTGATTATCATACCGGCCCTTGAAATCGGGTTATTGGTTCTATCTGGACAGGCGATTGGTCTTGTGCCGACGGTCCTATTGATCATCACGACGGGAATTCTTGGTGCTTATTTAGCTAAGAAGCAGGGAGTCGAGACGATACGAAAGGCGCAGAGGGATATGCAGTATGGTCAACTGCCGGGAGACGCCATCATGGATGGACTTTGCATCCTTGTCGGAGGGGTCGTTTTATTGACGCCGGGATTCATCACGGATGCCCTTGGTTTCTTATTACTGCTGCCTGCCACCAGGAAAATGTTCAAGCCATTCATTTACCGATTATTCAAACGTTGGAGCAATAATGGGAATGTCATCATATACAAATAGAGAAAAAGCACTGCCTAGTGATGATAACGGGTTTATTTGTGAGGTGCAAAACGTAGGCGAAATCAAATAGGCAATCACATAAAATTCATAATCAAAAAGGCTTAGAGATGAAACTATCTCTAAGCCTTTTTTAAATTTTCTTTTTCAAGAAGCCACCTGTATGTTGTACAAGTTCAGTAGATGCTAAAGCAAGTTTGATAAATAAGCGGAGAAAAACCTCTTAATTAGGAAATAGTCCTGAATATAGCTTTAATAGACGGAAATATTCCGGCTATTTACTTAAAAAGCAGGAATATGGGTGATTTTTTTTACTTAAACGGAAAATCTCCGCCTATTTACCCTGATTCAAGCTTTATTCTGAAGGTTAACAGTAATATCTCCGCTTATTCTATCTATCAAAAATAAGCCACTAACGAAATCACCAATTATGCACACACTCTCTAATAATTATTTCATACCCGGTGAATTATATTGAGAGTTCACAGGGCTTTATTTATTGATTTACAATGTCTGCACCTCACAAGTAAATCCGTTGTCAGTCATGAACAGTGTTCTTCCTATTTATCTCCCATTATGAACTTCCACGTATCTTCAAACACACCTGCACGTTTCAAAGTCGATAAGATCACTAGTACAACAGGACCGACGATCAGTCCGAGGAACCCGATCAGTTTAAACCCGACAAATAATGCAATGAGGGTGGCTAAGGGGTCGAGGCCGATGCTTGAAGACAATACTTTCGGTTCCATGATCTGCCGTTGGACGACAACGACAAGGTACAGGACCGACAGGCCGATCCCCAATCCTGTATTGCCCGTGATGAATTCATAGATGATCCACGGTACGAACACAGCCCCTGTCCCGAGATAAGGCAGGATATCCACGAGACCTGTCACGAGTGCAATGGTGATTGCGTAATCTACTCTGAGGATGATCAAACCGATCAACACAATGATGGCCGTGATGGAAATAAGCGTGAATTGAGCACGGATGAAGCCGAACAGTGCCCGTTTTAAGTCGACGAACACTTTCCTTCCGCTGCTCATCGCCTTACCCGGAATGATTTTCTCCGCTTTGGCGGATAATGTATACCAATCCTTACTGATGAAGAAAGTGGCGAGTGCTGCGAAGATCAGGACCGATGCGGCATTTGGGATCCACGAGATCAGCTGGGGCAGCTTTGTGAAAAAGTTTTGCAGGAAATCACCAGCCGATGTCGCGATTTTCGTTCCCGCTGTCTGGACATTTTCGAGTATCGTATCCTGTTGGCCGGCTTCAAGATTTTTAAATAATCCGGCAAGCTGATTGTAGAGAGGGATGACGTGGCTAACGATGATATCTTCTGCATATGTCACAAGAGTTTGAACATGCTTGGGCAGCTCTTCAGCTAAATAATTGGCTCCGGAGACGATTTCGGCAATCAATAACGTGATTAGCCCCGCAAAAATGGCGACGATCAAGATGAGGGATACGGTGACGGCCCATATCCTAGGAAGCCATTTCTCCAGCCCGTTCACCAGGGGATTGATCAGTAAGGCGATGGCAACGGCGATGATGAATGGATAAGCAAGTTTCCATATGTAATAGAGTGAAATCAATGAGAGAATGATGATCGCTAAAACGATCAGGAAGCGGATCGTTCGATAAACATAATCTAAATTCAAGGGTTTCCCTCCTACCGGGTCTAGTACTTCTATTTTATAGGAGACAGGAAATGAAAGGAAGATATATTTGCAGGGGTTAGAGCATTTTATAAATGATGTGAAAAGTTGATATGGTAGGATAATGATTGGAGTACATAAAGGAGAGGCAGGGGATTCATATGACTCAGCCATTGATGTTTTTACTGCTTTTATTGGGAATCGGGCTGATGGCGAAAAATCAATCTATTATTATAGCCGTAGCATTTCTAATTGTACTAAAGCTGTTTGGGCTTGATGAGAAGATCTTCGCGGCGATTCAGTCGAAAGGCATTAACTGGGGGGTGACGATTATCACGATTGCCGTACTCGCACCGATTGCAACAGGGGAAATCGGCTTTAAAGATCTCTTTGATTCGTTGAAGTCCCCTTATGCCTGGATTGCACTCGCCTCTGGGATGGCCGTGGCATTGATTGCAAAGAACGGGTTGATTCTATTGGAAGATGACCCACACCTGACGACGGCCCTCGTTCTTGGTACGGTGTTAGCCGTCGCTCTTTTTAAAGGGGTTGCCGTCGGGCCTTTGATCGGCGCGGGGATCGCGTATCTTGCTATGAAACTGTATGAATTATTCCTGTAAACATGTATTGAGATTTATCCGATTCGATCCTCATTTTTTTGATGGTTTATTTTTCTAGAAAAATAATTTTTATAGAAATTGATGCGTTTTCATTCACAAAAGTCAGATAATTGTTTATAATAGGAAATGTAAGCGCATCCCGAGCTCTCGTGATAGAATAGAAAGAGCAGGGAATCATTTTTTGTATAGGAATTGAGCAATCGCTCAGCGTTTTTTTACGTTCTTTTTAAACAAGCCTACTAGACTTAATAGATCGTTCTGTAGGGTTTTATACTCATATGAAAATGGGTAAAAGACAAATATATAACAAAAGGAGAGGTTATTATGACAGCAACTCGCGGATTAGAAGGAGTTGTAGCGACGACATCGTCCATTAGTTCAATCATTGACGATACCCTTACATATGTTGGCTACAACATTGATGATTTAGCAAATAATGCAAGCTTCGAAGAGGTAATCTACTTATTATGGCATCTGAAACTGCCTAATGCATCAGAACTTAAGGAATTTACAGAGCTGTTAGCAGCTAACGCTGAATTGCCTAAGGAAGTCATCGAGCATTTCAAGATGTACAACATCAAGGAAGTTCATCCGATGGCCGCTTTACGTTCAGCTGTATCCCTTCTTGGATTGTATGATGATAAAGCAGACGTGATGGAAGAGAAGGAAAACTATCTGAAAGCCGTCCGCCTTCAAGCGAAGATCCCGACGATCGTCACGAGCTTTGCCCGTATCCGCAACGGTCAGGAACCGATTGCACCACGTCAGGACTTAGGTTTTGCAGCTAACTTCCTATACATGTTGACAGGAAAAGACCCTGAGCCTGTTGAAATCGAAGCATTCAATAAAGCGCTTGTCCTTCATGCAGACCATGAGTTAAACGCTTCCACATTTACAGCACGTGTATGTGTCGCGACTCTATCTGACGTCTATTCAGGTGTGACAGCTGCGATCGGTGCCTTAAAAGGGCCGCTTCACGGTGGGGCAAATGAGCAGGTAATGAAGATGCTTACTGAAATTGGTTCTGTCGATAAAGCAGAAGAGTATATCCTCGACAAATTAGAGAAGAAAGAAAAAATCATGGGCTTCGGTCACCGCGTTTACCGTCAAGGGGATCCACGTGCGAAGCATCTGAAAGAAATGTCCAAGAAATTAACTGAATTGACAGGACAAAGTAAATACTACGAAATGTCCGTCAAGGTTGAAGATGTATTCACATCCAATAAAGGCTTACCGCCAAATGTTGATTTCTACTCAGCATCTGTTTACCACAGCTTAGGTATCGATCATGATTTATTCACTCCGATCTTTGCTGTTAGCCGTGTATCCGGATGGTTGGCACACATCCTTGAGCAATATTCAAACAACCGTCTGATCCGCCCTCGTGCTGATTATGTAGGGCCTGGCAAGCAGGAATATGTACCTGTTGAACAAAGAGGTTAATCATCAATATTTACAAATAGTAAAAATATTGGTGTAATAATAAGGGAAGGGGAATGACTCAACATGCTTAACTTATGGGTCATCCCCTTTGATAATGAAAAAATGGAGGTTACATAATGACACAAGGTGAAAAAATTACAAACCAGAATGGCCAACTTAATGTGCCTAACAATCCAATCGTCCCATTCATTGAAGGTGACGGAACGGGTCCAGATATTTGGGCATCAGCCAAGCGCGTCCTGGATGCTTCTGTAGAGAAAGCATACAAAGGCGAACGCAAGATTTCATGGAAAGAAGTATATGCAGGGGAAAAGGCATTCAACAAAACAGGTGAATGGCTTCCAAACGATACGCTTGAAGCAATCCGTGAATATTTCATCGCGATCAAAGGTCCACTTACGACTCCTGTCGGCGGCGGAATCCGTTCATTGAACGTTGCGCTTCGCCAGGAATTGGATCTTTTCACATGCCTGCGTCCAGTACGCTACTTCGAAGGTGTTCCATCACCCGTTAAGCGTCCTGAAGACACTGACATGGTCATCTTCCGTGAAAACACTGAGGATATCTACGCAGGTATCGAGTACGCTAAAGGTTCTGATGAAGTGAAGAAATTAATCAGCTTCCTGCAAGACGAAATGGGCGTAAACAAAATCCGTTTCCCTGAAACATCAGGTATCGGAATCAAGCCTGTTTCTGAAGAAGGGACAAACCGTCTTGTACGTGCTGCGATCAACTATGCAATCACTGAAGGCCGTAAGTCTGTAACGCTTGTTCACAAAGGGAACATCATGAAGTTCACTGAGGGAGCTTTCAAAAACTGGGGTTACGAGTTAGCTGAGAAAGAATTCGGCGATAAAGTATTCACTTGGGCTCAATATGACAAGATCAAAGATGCTGACGGATTGGAAGCTGCTAACAAAGCTCAATCTGATGCTGAAGCAGCTGGTAAGATCATCGTGAAGGATTCAATCGCTGATATCTTCTTACAACAAATCCTTACTCGTCCAGCTGAATTTGATGTAGTGGCAACAATGAACTTAAACGGAGATTACATCTCTGATGCATTAGCTGCTCAAGTAGGTGGAATCGGTATTGCTCCTGGAGCAAACATCAACTACGAATCAGGACATGCCATCTTTGAGGCAACTCACGGAACGGCTCCTAAATATGCAGGTATGGATAAAGTGAATCCATCTTCTGTTATCCTTTCAGGTGTCCTTATGCTTGAACATCTTGGTTGGACAGAAGCTGCTAACCTGATTACAAAATCAATGGAAAAAACAATCGCTTCGAAAGTCGTAACTTATGACTTCGCCCGTCTGATGGATGGAGCGACAGAAGTGAAATGCTCTGAGTTCGGTTCTGCTTTAATCGATAACATGGAAGCATAATAATGAGACATAAGGTTGGGGTGCTTCGTATAGGAGCACTCCTTCCTTTACATAATGAGACGAATAGGAGGAATCATGATGGCAATTAAACGTAGAAAAGTATCTGTGATCGGTGGGGGATTCACCGGGGCGACAACGGCATTGATGCTCGCCCAGAAAGAGCTTGGAGATGTTGTATTGGTTGATATTCCGCAAAACGAGGATCCAACGAAAGGGAAGGCACTGGATATGCTTGAGGCAAGTCCTGTACAGGGGTTTGATTCAACCATCATCGGTACGTCCAATTATGAAGATACAAAGGATTCGGATATCGTTGTCATAACTGCCGGGATTGCCCGCAAACCGGGTATGAGCCGCGATGATCTGGTTCAGACCAATCAAAAGGTCATGAAATCCGTGACGCAGCAAATCGTCAAGCATTCACCTGACTGTTACATCATCGTCCTGACCAATCCCGTGGATGCCATGACCTATACAGTGTTCAAGGAATCCGGTTTCCCGAAAGAACGCGTGATCGGCCAATCCGGCGTATTGGATACAGCTCGTTTCCGCACGTTTGTCGCACAGGAATTAAACCTGTCCGTGAAGGATATTACCGGATTCGTCCTCGGCGGCCACGGCGATGACATGGTCCCTCTTATTCGTTACTCATACGCTGGAGGCATCCCTTTAGAAACATTGATCCCTAAGGACCGCCTGGACGCCATCGTCGAGCGCACACGTAAAGGCGGAGGCGAGATCGTAGGTTTGCTCGGTAACGGAAGTGCCTACTATGCACCGGCCGCTTCACTTGTCCAAATGGTCGAAGCCATCCTTAAAGACCAGCGCCGCGTCATCCCGGCCATCGCCTACCTCGAAGGCGAATACGGATTCGAAGGCATCTACCTCGGCGTCCCAACCATCCTAGGAGGAAACGGCCTCGAGAAAATCATCGAACTCGAATTGACAGAAGACGAAAAAGCTGCACTTGCCAACTCAGCTGACGCAGTTAAGAATGTGATGGCATCATTGGCTTAACGACATAACGAAAACTGACTTCCATTATGGGGGTCAGTTTTTTTTGTTGTTTTAACTCTTTTAACGACTGCGTCTATTTTCAGGAATCAATGAACCGACAATGCCCTGTCAACAAAATACTACTGAGGATAATAGGGTGTGTGCTACGCTTACAACTAGTGTTTGGCATTTATTATCTCCGTTGTCTATTTTAAGATTATTAGAAGGGGATTCGATTATAATAGATTTTGAAGTAGTATTAACATATGCCCCGATAGTTGATTGAAGCGGAAGGTGCTCGACTCCTGCGTGAAACAACGAAAAGCGGAGCTGGACAGGGGTAGGACACCACATGCAGCCGAGGAGGCTCACCGCCAGCCCCGCGGAAAGCGAGCACCTGCAGCGGAAATCAACCAGCACATGCTCCGTATAAACTTCACAAAAAAATATCAGCCATTCAGAGAACATGAATTTCCACACCCACGCGTAAAAACTCTTTGTATGGAAACCCTAAAAATGATAAAATACTAATAGACAGACAATAAAAACAATTTTTATTATTTAAAATTGTAATCGTTTACATACTTGGAGGTGCTTCTTATGTTATTAGGGAAAAAGAGAAAACTGGGAAGAAAAATCGACGAAATGACGGTCGGTGAAAAACTGACCCTGACTGAAAAAATTGAAGACAACGAACTGCTTCTATACCTTGGGCTCACAAATGATGCCAATCCACTATATATCCAGCACGATTATGCTTCACAGACACCATTTAAAAAGCCGATCGTTCCCTCCATCATGCTGACGGGGATCATTACATCGGCAGTATCCAAATATCTGCCGGGACCCGGCTCCCATATTGTGGAGCAAACCATTGAATTTCCAAAACCGGTCTATCATTACGCAACGGTTCAATTCCTGTTCGAAGTCACAGAAGTAAATCCACATAATCATCTGGTTACCATCCAGGTATCGGCCACGAACGAAGAGGATGAAAAGGTGATAAACGGCACCGTCAAGGTTTGTCCGCCTCACCGCCTGGAAAAAATGAATAGTCATGCATTGGAAAACTTCTAATGAAGGAAAGGAGCTATGTGATCATAGCTCTTTTTTTATGCGAAAATGATAAAGAAATAGCTCGAAGTGCATCCTATAAAAAAATGGAGTGAAAAACTAAAAAGGATTAAATCTCTCTAAATGATGGTAAGCACAGAGAATTATATTATAATGAAAGTACAATTACATAAACAGTTTGGATGTTGGGGTTAATTTTCTTTGGTATGGAGGCACAATAAATGAGCAAAAAAATCTTGGTAGTCGATGATGAACAGTCAATCGCAACACTCTTGAAGTACAATCTGGAGCAATCCGGTTATTCGGTGACAACGGCACATGACGGTGCAGAGGGAAGGGATCTGGCGATTGAACAGTCCCCGGACTTGATCGTTCTTGACCTGATGCTTCCGTCCATGGATGGTATCGAGGTATGTAAAGAACTGAGGCAGAGAAAGATTAATATACCTATACTGATGTTAACGGCTAAGGATGATGAATTTGATAAAGTTCTTGGCTTGGAGCTTGGAGCCGATGACTATATGACGAAGCCGTTCAGTCCACGTGAGGTGGTTGCGAGGGTGAAGGCGATCCTTAGACGAAGCCAGGCCATTCGGGAAACGGAACCGGCTGCCGAGGAACAGACCGATTATAAGGAAGTCGGGGAATTGAAGGTGTATCCTGAACAATATGAGGCCTATTTCCAAGGAGAATTACTTGAACTGACACCGAAGGAATTCGAGCTTTTATTATATTTGACGGATAACAAAGGAAGAGTTCTGACGAGAGATCAGCTCTTGAGTGCCGTATGGAATTATGATTTTGCCGGAGATACAAGAATCGTGGATGTGCATATCAGCCACTTACGGGAAAAAATCGAGTCCAATACGAAGAAACCTACCTATATCAAAACCATCCGTGGTCTTGGGTATAAATTGGAGGAGCCTAAAAATCGATGACCAAATTTAGAACAAAGCTCCTATTTGCTCTAATTACTTTGATTATCGCTGTCTTAATTGGGCTTGGTCTGCTTTTGGGCCAGATTTTCAAGAACTTCTATTTAGATACATTTAACTCCAGGATTGAAAAGGAGACAAGATTACTGGCAAGCTCCATAGAGGAGAACGGGACACCGAAAGAAATCAATCCGGATATGATTAAGGGATTGAGTGATATATTGGATGTAAGAATTATGGTGCTTGATAAGACCGGGGATGTCGTCCATGATACGGATACGGCTGATTCAGTGGTTGGTCCACAGCAGAAGAAAATCGTACAGGAAATTCAGAAGAATTGGGATGTAAAGCAGAAGCATAAAAAACTGGTCACTTCAGGAAATGAATATCGGTATTATTGGTATCCATTGAAAAATGCAAACGATGAAATGATGGGACTTCTCATTATGAGCGCAGAGGTCGATGCCCTGGAAAGAGGCACACAGCAAATCTGGTTTGTATTGTCCATTTCATTAGGCCTTGCCCTGGTCCTCATCATCATTCTTGGCTCAAGGATTACGGTGAGGTATACAAAGCCCATCGAATCAGCGACCAATGTGGCCATGGAGCTTGCCAAGGGGAATTACCGAGCCAGGACCTACGAGGATCGTCTGGATGAAACGAGTATGCTCAGCACCTCCATCAATATATTAGCCAGAAACCTTCAGGAGATGGTCAATGCCCAGGAAATGCAGCAAGACCGCTTAACGACATTGATTGAAAATATGGGGAGTGCTCTCCTATTGATCGATCACCGGGGGTTTGTCGTCTTAACGAACAGGACGTTCAGGGACTTCTTCAACCTGGAGGAAAGCCAACTGAAGAAAGTACGGTATCATGAGGTGATTCACTATTCGGAAGTGAATAGGCTCGTAGAGGAAATCTTTATGACGGAGGAGCGGTTGCGAAAGCAGATTCTCCTTCCGTACAAGCTTGATCGAAAGCACTATGAAGTGTACGGGGCCCCGATTATCGGCAACAATGATGTATGGAAAGGGATCGTCGTCGTATTCCATGACATCACCGAGCTTAAAAAGCTTGAACAGATGCGTAAAGATTTTGTAGCGAACGTGTCTCACGAATTGAAAACGCCGATCACCTCGATCAAAGGATTCTCAGAAACGCTATTGGACGGGGCGATGGATGATCCTGAAACGCTGAAATCCTTTTTAGACATCATTCTAAAGGAAAGTGACCGGCTGCAGTCCCTCATTCAGGATCTGCTGGAGTTGTCTAAAATTGAGAAGCAGGGATTCCAGCTATTCATTGAGGAAGTTGAAGTGGCAGGGCTGATAGAAGATGTGTTTCCGATTTTAAAAGAAAAAGCGAAGCCAAAGGACATTTCCCTTCATGCTGATTTCGAATCAAGGGGAACGGCAGAAGTGGATTCCTACAGGTTAAAGCAGGTCTTCATCAACCTGATCAGCAATGCGATCGCTTATACTCCCAAAGGCGGAAATGTTTCGGTCACTGTAACGGAAGATCGTGATAAAGTATATGTTCAAGTAAAAGATAACGGAATGGGGATCAGCCAGGAAGAGCTCCCCCGCATCTTTGAACGTTTTTACCGGGTGGATAAAGCGAGAAGCCGCAATTCAGGTGGAACCGGTTTGGGCTTGGCGATTGTCAAGCACATCATTGAAGCTCACGAAGGTGATATTGAAGTGGAAAGCGAACTGGATAAAGGAACGACTTTCACTGTCACATTGAACAAATGGTCTTCATCCATCGCTCACGGTGGAAATCATGGAAAACCTTAGTCGTTTTTCACATCATTTACATTGTTTTTACATTAGATTTAAATTTAATTAACAATAGGGTGTTACGATACTAAGTGAAACCCCTTCATCCAAGGTGTTAAGAAAAGACGAGAACCAACCCCGTTCTCGTCTTTTCGCTATTTAACGATGAAAACGCTCTCAAATCCTCTTTTGTCATCTTCTCTTAATATTCTTGAAACCTTTTTGTCTTATGTCCGTATATCTTAGTAAGCAGAAAATAAGATATAGAGATGGAAAAGGGAGGGTGCATATGAGCTTGAAGCGTGTTTATACTGTAGCAGGAATGGTGCTTGCAGCCATTATTTTGATTGTTGTCCTACTGACATCCTGGTATACCGTTGATGAATCAGAGCAGGCGCTGGTGTTGACGTTCGGGGAAGCAGGCGAACCGGTTGTGGAGCCAGGGCTGCATTTCAAGATGCCGTGGCCGGTGCAGTCAGTGGAAGTCCTGTCGAAAGAAACATTCAGCCTTCAATTTGGATATGAAGAAAAAGACGGGAAAATCAAGGACTTTCCAAAAGAAACAAAGATGATCACCGGGGATGAATACATTGTACTTGCCGACCTTGTTGTACAGTGGAAAATCACGGATCCTGAGAGCTATTTATTCAACTCGGATAAACCGAAAGAAATCCTCTACGATGCAACTTCATCTTCGTTAAGAAGCATTATCGGAAGCTCATTGATCGATGATGCCTTAACCTCGGGGAAAGCCGAAATCGAGGCAGATGTAAGGGATTTATTGACTGAGTTGATCGATGATTACGATATCGGGATCTCCATTCTTGCGGTGAAGCTGCAGGATGTTGAACTTCCAAATGCAGAGGTCCGCTCGGCGTTTACGGCCGTAACCGATGCAAGGGAAACGATGAATACGAAAATCAATGAAGCCAAGAAATACAGAAATCAGCGGACCAACGAAGCCAAAGGGGAAAAGGATGCCGTCATATCAAGGGCCAAAGGGGATAAAATCGCACGTGTGGAGCAGGCACGCGGGGATGTAGCGGTGTTTGACAAATTGTACAATGAGTATAAATCAAATCCTGAGATTACAAGAAAGCGTCTCGTACTGGAAACACTTGAAAACGTCCTGCCAAATGCAGAAATCTATATTATGAAAGACAGCGGGGAAACGTTGAAATACTTCCCGATCCGTCAAATGGAAAATCAACCACCTAAAGTGGAGAAGGAAGGAAGTGACGAGAATGAGTGATCAAAATGTATTTGATATCAATACAAAGAAAAAAGACCCGATCGAGTGGAAACGTTATACGAAATTAGGTATCTTTTTCGTGATTCTCATCGCTGTCCTCCTTCTCCTGTTCACGAGTCTCTTCATTGTCAAAGAAGGAGAATACAAAGTCGTCCGTCAGTTTGGGGAAGTGGTACGAATCGATAAAGAGCCGGGTATGAAATATAAAATCCCGTTCATCCAATCCGTCACGACTCTACCGAAGCACCAAATGACGTATGACGTGACGGAAGCAGAGATCAATACAAAAGATAAAAAGCGGATGCTCATCGACAATTATGCCGTTTGGCGCATTGAAGACCCTCTTAAAATGATCAAAAATGCAAGAACGGTAATCAATGCCGAGACAAAGATGGAAGAATTCATCTATTCAGTAGTCCGCTCCGAGCTTGGTCGATTGGAATATGATGAAATCATCAATGATGAGAAGTCTTCAAGAGGAAGTCTGAACGATAAAGTAACTGACAAGGTGAATGAGCTGTTGCAGCGTGACAACTATGGAATCGTCGTTCAGGATGTTCGTATGAAGCGCACGGATCTCCCTGAAGCGAATGAAAACTCCGTCTATACCCGTATGATTTCAGAACGGGACTCCAAAGCACAGGAATACCTGTCCATGGGGGATGCCGAAAAACAAAGGGTGACGGCTGAAACCGATCGTGAAGTGAAAGAGCTGCTTGCAAAAGCCGGTGCGGATGCCAATGTGATCCGGGCCGAAGGAGAAGCCGAAGCCGCACAAATTTACAACAAATCCTTCTCGAAGGACCCGAGCTTCTATGACCTCTATAAAACACTCGAAACGTATAAGAAGACCGTGGATGATAAAACCGTCATCATCTTACCATCGGATTCGCCGTATGCGAGGTTGTTGATGGGGTATACCGAATAACGTGAAGGAACTCTTGGAATTGGGTAGTTTACCTGATCTCCGGGAGTTTTTTTCTTGGATAAGGTCCCCGTTTTTCCTTTCATTCCCCAACATGATAGAATAACTATATAGAAACAAAAGCCTTTACAGGAGGTACTTATATGTCCAAAAAATTAGTCCTGATTGACGGTAACAGTATTGCTTACCGTGCATTCTTTGCCCTTCCTTTATTGAATAACGACAAGGGTGTACATACAAACGCGGTGTATGGTTTCACCACCATGCTCCAGAAAATACTCGAAGATGAAAAGCCGTCTCATATCCTGGTGGCTTTTGATGCGGGGAAAACGACGTTCCGCCATAAGACATTCACGGAATACAAAGGCGGCAGGCAGAAGACACCGCCGGAATTGTCCGAGCAATTCCCTTATATCAGGGAACTGTTGGATGCTTACGGTATCAAACGGTATGAAAAAGAAAACTATGAAGCGGATGATATCATCGGGACACTCTCCCTTCAGGCTGAGTCTGACGGGTTCGAAGTGAAAGTGTACTCCGGGGATAAGGATTTGACCCAGTTGAGTTCCAAAGACACAACGGTGTGCATCACGAGAAAAGGAATCACGGATATCGAAGTGTATACACCCCAGCACATTAAAGAAAAATGGGAAATCACCCCTGACCGGATCATTGATATGAAAGGCTTGATGGGGGACAGCTCTGATAATATCCCTGGTGTACCCGGTGTCGGTGAGAAAACGGCCATCAAGCTCTTGAAGGAATTCGATTCTCTTGAAAAACTGCTGGAGTCCATCGACAAAGTGAGCGGAAAGAAACTGAAAGAGAAGCTTGAAGAAAATAAGGACCAGGCGATCATGAGTAAAGAGCTGGCCACGATCCTGAGAGAAGCTCCCATCGAAATCACGGTAGAAGAACTGAATTATGATGGCTGGGATGAAGTGAAACTGAAGGAAGTGTACCGGGACCTTGGATTCAATTCACTCCTTGAAAAAATGGGGGAATCCGTTCAAGAGGAGCCCCAGCAGCTGGACGATATCTCCTTTGAAGTGGTGGAAACCATTTCAGACGAACACCTTTCAATTGAGAGCTCCCTCTACATCGAAATGCTTGAAGAGAATTATCATCTTGGTGAAGTCATCGGACTGAGTCTTCATAACGAAAATGGGACGATTTTCTTTACCCTTGAAACTGCATTGAAATCAGAAGCCTTTAAGAAATGGGCAGAAGATGAATCGAAGTCGAAGAACGTTTACAACTCAAAAGAGACCGTCGTTGCCCTGAAGCGACAAGGGATCGACATCAAAGGTATCGGGTTCGACCTGCTGCTCGCGTCTTATATCATAAATCCTTCTGAATCGAGTGAAGACTTTGCGTCCATTTCCAAGGGGCATGGTCAGCCATCCATCGAGTCGGATGAATCGGTTTATGGAAAAGGGGCCAAGCAGAAAATCCCTTCCACGGACGTATTATCCGAGCATCTTGCGAGAAAGGCAAGCATCCTTCAAGACTTGAAGGACACATGCATAAAAGAGTTGGAAGAAAATGATCTCTATCATTTATATATGGAACTGGAATTACCTCTTGCCCTTATCCTGGCTGAGATGGAATTCACAGGTGTAAAAGTGGATCAAGATCGTTTGATGACCATGAAAGAAGAGCTTGCTCTCCGACTGGAAGAATTAGAAAAGAACATTCATGAACTGGCAGGAGAGAATTTCAATATCAATTCTCCGAAGCAGCTCGGCGTGATCCTTTTTGAAAAACTGGGTCTACCGGTTGTGAAGAAAACGAAGACTGGTTACTCCACTTCCGCAGACGTATTGGAAAAACTGCAGTCCAAGCATGAAATCATTGATCACATCCTACACTACCGTCAGTTAGGAAAGCTGCAATCCACTTATCTGGAAGGGTTACTGAAGGTCGTTCATAAAGATTCCAGCAAGATCCATACACGTTTCAACCAGGCCCTCACTCAAACGGGCCGGTTAAGCTCAACCGATCCGAACCTTCAAAACATTCCGATCCGACTGGAAGAAGGGCGGAAAATCCGTCAGGCTTTCATTCCTTCTGAAAAAGGGTGGGTCATGTTCGCTGCCGATTATTCACAGATCGAACTGCGGGTGCTCGCCCATATAGCGGGGGATGAGAAATTGGTTGAAGCCTTCCGTAATGATATGGACATTCATACGAAAACGGCCATGGACGTTTTTGGAGTGGAGAAGGACGAGGTCACATCCAATATGAGAAGGCATGCGAAAGCCGTTAACTTCGGGATCGTGTATGGGATCAGTGATTACGGACTGTCACAAAGCCTTGATATTTCACGGAAAGAAGCAGGGGAATTCATTAAGAAGTACTTAGAAAGCTTCCCGGGCGTGAAAGAATATATGGATGATATCGTACAGGATGCGAAACAGAAGGGATATGTGACGACATTGATGAATCGACGCCGTTACCTTCCTGAAATCACGAGTCGTAACTTCAATTTACGAAGCTTTGCTGAACGTACAGCGATGAACACACCGATCCAGGGAAGTGCAGCAGATATCATCAAGAAAGCCATGATTGATATGGCAGCCCGTTTGAAGGAAGAGAATCTTCAAACACGAATGCTCTTACAGGTGCACGATGAATTGATCTTTGAAGCTCCTGAAGACGAAATCGAAACATTAAAGAAAATTGTTCCGGAAGTGATGGAGAGTGCAATGGAGCTTGAAGTTCCATTAAAGGTTGATTACTCTTACGGACAAACATGGTACGACGCGAAGTAGTTCTAAGCAGAAGGAGGTGGCACAATGCCTGAGCTGCCTGAAGTGGAAACAGTCAGAAGAACATTGGAGCTCCTTGTATCAGGTAAGAAAATAAAGGATGTCAGTGTCTTTTGGCCGAAAATGATCAAGAATCCCCCTGAAGCGGATGAATTCATTCATAGCTTGAGAGGGCAGGAAATTATCGAAATGAGAAGAAGAGGAAAATTTTTGATTTTTGATTGCAATGATGTTGCCCTCGTTTCCCATTTAAGAATGGAAGGGAAGTATAATCTGGCTGATCAGGGGGATCCCATTGAAAAACACACCCATGTCATCTTTCACTTTACGGATGGAACGGAACTCAGATACCGTGATGTCCGGAAGTTTGGAACGATGCATCTGTTCAAGAAGGGGGAAGAATTATTGCACCTCCCCCTCCTACAATTGGGGCCGGAACCGTTCCTGTCAGAATTTACATCAGACTATCTCGCTGAAAAGCTTGGCAGGACTGAAAGAATCGTGAAAGCCACATTATTGGATCAGACGGTCCTGGTTGGCCTTGGGAATATATATGTAGATGAAGCCTTGTTCCGTGCAAGCATTCATCCCGACAGAAAATCAAAGTCCCTGTCCCGGAAAGAAATCGATCGGCTCCACAATGAAATTATTCACACTTTGACCGAAGCGGTGGAAATGGGCGGCAGCACGATCCGGTCTTACGTGAATTCAGAGGGGCAGATGGGGATGTTTCAACAGAACCTTTATGTGTACAGCAGGAAAGAAGAGCCGTGCCGAAACTGCGGTACCCCTATCGAAAAGAAAGTATCGGCGGGGAGGGGGACCCATTACTGCCCTCGCTGTCAGCAGTAGAAAGAACGTTTAACATTTGATAAGCCCTTACCATATAGTATTGTAATGATTTTCGGGAGGGCTATTAGATGAGTGAAACAATCTCCTTATTACTGCTGGCGTTCGCTGTGAGTCTCGATAGTTTCAGCACCGGTTTAACTTATGGATTGCGAAAAGTGAAAATCCCTACAAAATCAATCAGCATCATATCGATCTGTTCAGCGAGCTCTTTATTGCTGGCGATGTTACTCGGTCAAACCATCGGGTCCATCATCACCCCGGTCTGGGCAGGAAGGATCGGCGGACTGATCCTTGTCGTGATAGGCGCGGCTGTTCTTTATCAGTTCTTCAGACCGGAAAAAGAAACGGTACTGTCACATGAAAAAACATTGATCAATTTTGAAATCAAATCCATAGGTTTAGTGATTCAAATATTAAGAAGACCGCTCACGGCGGACTTTGATAAATCGGGTACCATTACCGGTATCGAGGCGTTCATGCTTGGAATCGCCTTGTCACTGGATGCCTTCGGTGCCGGAATCGGTGCCGCGTTATTACATTTCTCGCCACTACTATTAACCCTGGCGATCTTTGTGATGAGCTTTGCGTTCTTATTTTCCGGATTAAAGATGGGGGAATTCTTCTCTCATCTGCGCTGGATTCACCGCGTTTCATTTCTTCCGGGCGTTCTGCTCATCCTGATCGGGATCCTGAGGTTCTAGTGCCCGGCGAGTATTGGAAAGGACACGATCATGGCACGTATTATAGGATTAACAGGTGGAATCGCAAGTGGTAAAAGTACAATCTCAACCATGCTACATGAAAAAGGATATACCATAATCGACGCAGACCTCGCAGCCCGTATGGTGGTCGAGGTGGGTCAGCCTGCTTATCTGGCGATTGTCGAAGAATTTGGTCAAGGCATCCTCCATGAAAACGATTCGGCCATCAATCGTGAAAAACTCGGTCAAATCATCTTTAACTCTGAAGAAAAAAGGAAAGTGCTGAACAGCATCGTGCACCCTGCCGTCAGAAGCATGATGCTCCAGCATAAAGACGAAGCCATTGCTTCTGGCAAAAACACCATATTCATGGATATTCCATTGCTATTCGAAAGCGATCTCACATGGATGGTGGAGCGTACCCTCCTCGTATACGTGAACGAAGAAACCCAGCTGTCCCGCTTAATGGAACGCAATCACTTAAACCGCGAAGATGCAGAAGCTAGGATCGCGTCCCAATTCCCACTCAAGGACAAAGTCAACCTTGCCGACGCAGTCATCGACAACAACGGATCACTCCATGAGACAAGAGAACAACTTGAGGCTCTATTAGCAGAATGGGACTTACAACCATAGCATCACAAATGACCGACAAGAAACCCTTGTCGGTTTTTTAATGGTGTAATATATGTATATTAATATTAATTCTGTTATTCAATAACCCGATACCCAAAAGGAATTTAAGGGTGTTGTTTAATCTTTTTATATGCTGACTTTAGTTAGAAATACAGAGTGGAATGGAGCGGAAGGCACTTCACTCCTGCGGGAAACGAGGAAAAGTCGAGACCCCGCAGGGCAACGCCCGAGGAGGCTCGACTTCCTCCCCGCGGAAAGGAAGTGCCTGGAGCGAAAAGGAACGGTCCGCAATTTACACTTAAACTCATTTATGGTTTAAACATTACTGATTTGAGTGTGTGCAAAACACGTATGAAACCAAACCACAAAAATATACATACAATAAGCCTATTTGTCAGAATAATAAAACATTTAAAATCCGCAAAATACTTATTAACTAATTCTCCAAATATGTTATACTATTTTTAGCAAATAAACATATAAGTATAACATTAATATAGAGGGGAGCCGGATTTATGAAGGCGAAAATTGCAATCAATGGTTTTGGACGTATCGGAAGAATGGTTTTCAGAAAAGCGATATTAGAGGATAACTTAGAGGTTGTAGCCATTAATGCAAGCTACCCGGCTGAAACGTTAGCCCATTTAATAAAGTATGACACAAATCATGGTACATTCCAGGCAGATGTAGTGGTGGAAGATCATGCACTCATCGTCAACGGGAAACGTGTCCTACTATTAAGCAATCGTGATCCTAAGGCGTTACCTTGGAATGAACTGAACATCGATATCGTAATCGAAGCGACGGGGAAATTCAATTCTAAAGATAAAGCGAGCCTTCACTTAGAAGCAGGAGCGAAAAAAGTCATCCTGACGGCCCCTGGTAAAAATGAAGACGTTACCATTGTGATGGGTGTAAATGAAAGCGCATTAAATATAGAAGAACACAGCGTCATCTCCAACGCTTCCTGCACAACGAACTGTCTGGCTCCTGTAGCGAAAGTGCTGGATGAGCAGTTCGGAATTGAAAACGGTCTCATGACGACGGTTCATGCTTACACAAATGATCAGAAGAATATCGATAATCCACATAAAGATTTGAGAAGAGCAAGAGCGTGCGGACAATCGATCATCCCGACGACTACCGGAGCAGCGAAAGCATTATCATTAGTGCTTCCTCAACTAAACGGGAAGCTTCATGGCATGGCCTTACGTGTACCGACTCCGAACGTTTCATTAGTGGACCTGGTCGTGGATGTAAAAAGAGACGTAACCGTTGAAGAGATCAACGAAGCATTCGTCACAGCATCCCTTGGTTCCCTGCACGGAGTCCTGGAATATACGACAGAGCCACTAGTCTCAATCGATTTTAATACAAACCCTCATTCTGCCATCATCGACGGCTTGTCCACCATGGTCATGGGCAACCGAAAAGTGAAAGTCCTTGCCTGGTACGACAACGAATGGGGCTACTCATGCCGCGTCGTCGACCTGGCCAAATTCGTCGCCACCAAAATGAATGCCAAACAAGAAGTCAACGTTTGAAAGAACCAACATAAATCATAAAGTAATATATTAGAACGTGCCTTTTTCAGGTGCGTTCTTTTCTTTTATTACACTTTAATAAATGGGTAAACGAAAGAATTTTTAAAATGAAGCATTTATTCGCTATCGTGTAAAGTCTGTTTAGAAATATTGTTCTTTCATAGAATTATCTATCTGAAAGTTTTACTAGTGTCAAATCACAGAGTGGATTGCAGCGGAAGGCACTTGACTCCTGCGGGAATAGCGGGACAGCTCGAAATGCGGAGGCGGCTCGCTCAGCCCCGACAAGCATAAGAGGAATGGACTAAGAAGGCGTCCTTTTGCCTTCTTGGGCCATTTAGCTTATGACCTCGAGGGGCTAGCCGCCGTAGCTGGACAGTTGAGACCCCACAGGGCAAAGCTGCACTGGTCCCATAACGTTGGACACTTAAATTTCTAAGCAGCTAATTCAGTACTTACTCGATAAGCTACCGGACTT
>NZ_JANIOC010000027.1 GCF_024733565.1 Rossellomorea sp. SC111
TTTGAATAGCTCTTTAAAATAAATCTAGAATTAACGTTGACGTATTGTCTTGTTTTGTTCAGTTTTCAAGGTTCAATGTGTTCGCACTTCGTTTGAAGCGACTTTTATAATATACCATTTAAATCTATTATCGTCAAGGTATTTTTATTATTTTAGAAAAGTTATTTTCTTGATAATTATGTAATGCCTTTCGGACAACAAATAATAGTATACACACTATTAAACAAGTTTGCAAGAGGTAAATGTTAAAAAGTTGCAGGTCACTTTATTGACCTGCAACTTTTTTCGTTCGGAAGCTAAATCGGAGAGATCTTAAATAAAAACCTCTGTAATATAGATGTCCTTTTGCTGAGATAAATCTACTATTTCATCTGTCTTTAGTTTAACGATCGGACTGGTGAAGGCGTTCGGTTTGGTATATATGACTTCTCCAAATTCTCCGGTGGATAACTTAACCCGGTTACCTGTTCTTAAGTCCCCCATTAATTGAAGGAGTCCTTCCACTACTTTTATATCAAATTTACCAAACAAGTCTTTGCTGATCATATCCAATACTTTGAAGATCGGCTGTTTGCTTCTGTACATTCTTTCTGATGTCATGGCATGAAACATGTCGGAAATCCCGACAATCTGTGAATAGAGGTGGATACGTTCGCTCTTTTCGGATGCAGGATATCCTGTTCCATCAAAACGTTCATGATGTTGAAAGATCGCAAGCTTCGTTTCCGATTTTAATAGTGGAGTGTCTTTGACCATCTTATACCCATTTGCCGTGTGCAGCTTTACTTCTTTAAATTCACTTTCTGTCAGTGGCTGTTCCTTGAATAATATGTGGGGGCTCACCTTGGCCATCCCACAGTCAGCCAGTGCCCCAGCTAATGCCAGTTGATTGATTTGTCCAGACTGTAAACCGATTTTCTTTCCTATTAAAGAACTGATGATACTGACTGAGACCGCATGATGATAGAGATAATCTTTCTTCGTTGAATAGTGGTGAAGGGAATAGATATATATATGGTTTTGTTCCACCTGTTGAATAACGGGGAGTATGAGTTCTCTCACTCTTGCCACGTTAACGGCCGTACCCGACTGCCAATTCACGAATTCCTTCTTGTATTCCTTTACTGTTGTTAAATAAAGGTCTACAAACCCTGTTGTCTCCTGAGAATCTGTCTCCTCCTGATTGGCTTTATCAGAAGAGAGCGGTGACTTGAATGGATTCCCGTCGGCTTTTGTTTTCTCTATGTATAACTCGTTGATATGGAATGCTTGAAGGATATTCAAATGTTCTTCTTCAAGCACTGTATTCTTCGGAATGATCGGGTTTACTGCCATTCCCATGATATCTTCTGCTACGATGCAGCCTAATTGTATTTCCCCGCGATGGACCTTCAACTATACACACCTCACGTTTGTTCTTTTAGTTTATTTTACCAAATTCGGTGAGGTATAGTTGTTATTTTCAAAAAATAAATAGGTCTCCTATAAAAAATAAGCTATTTCCAGAATGGACACCCATTACTGAAAATAGCTTACTCTATTATTTATTCTTCTGTATCTTCAATGGCCTCATCAGAAGCTGGTTGTTCTTCCAAGTCTTCCTGTTCCATTCCTTCAACAGATTCGACAGGCGCTTCCGTTTCTTCTTCATCTTCTTTTTCAACTTTGGCGACGGTTGAAACAAATTCACTTTCTTGAAGACGGATCAGCTTGACCCCTTGAGTGTTACGTCCCGTTGTGGAAATGTCATTTACGTCCATACGGATGAGGACACCATGGGCGGTGATGATCATTAAGTCCTCTTCGCCTGTGACGGCTTTGACAGAGACGAGTTCTCCATTGCGCTCAGTCACATTACATGTCTTCAATCCTTTACCACCACGGGTTTGGACTCTATATTCACTGGCTGGAGTACGTTTTCCGTAACCATTTACCGTGACAACCAAGACATCACTCTTGTCTTCAAGGATTTCCATACCGACAACGATATCATCCTCGCTGAGGTTGATCCCTTTTACTCCAGTGGCTGTTCTTCCCATGGAACGGACGTCTGTTTCAGGGAAACGGATCAACATACCCTGCTTCGTTCCGATGATCATATCTTTTTTGCCATCGGTCAGTTTGACGGAAATCAGTTCGTCATTTTCCCTAAGGTTGATGGCGATCAGCCCGTTCGTACGGATATTGGCGAAATCGGAGACCGGTGTCCGTTTGGATATCCCTTGCTTCGTCGTAAAGAATAAATACCAATCGTCCACAAATTCTTCGACCCGGATCATGGCGTTGATCCACTCATCTTTTTCCACTCCAAGCAGGTTGATGATCGGAAGTCCTTTCGCAGTACGACTGAACTCTGGAATTTCATATCCTTTTGCACGATATGCTTTCCCTTTGTTCGTAAAGAAGAGGATTGTATCATGTGTAGAAGTTGTCAATAGATGTTCAACGAAATCCTCATCATTGGTACCCATACCCTGAATCCCTCTTCCGCCACGTTTTTGACTGCGGTAGGTAGAAACCGGGAGACGCTTGATGTAACCGTTATGGGTGAGGGAAACGACGATATTCTCTCTAGGAATCAAGTCTTCGTCCTCGATGTTCTCGATTCCACCCGCTATAATTTCAGATCTTCTTTCATCATTGAAGCGTTCTTTGATTTCGATCAGTTCTTCACGGATGATTTCGAGAACTTTTTCATCATCTGCTAAGATCGCTTTCAATTCTGCAATCTGCTTCACTAATTCCTGATACTCATCTTCAATTTTTTCACGTTCCAAACCGGTTAGACGTTGAAGTCGCATATCCAGGATCGCTTGTGCCTGTTTATCTGATAATGAGAAATTCTCCATCAAACCTTGTTTCGCAAGCTCTGTTGTTTGTGAGCCGCGGATAAGGGCAATGATTTCATCAATATGATCCAGGGCAATCCTCAGACCTTCTAAGATATGAGCCCTTGCTTCTGCTTTACGCAATTCAAATTCCGTTCTTCGGCGAATGACTACACGTTGGTGCTGAAGATAGTGATAGAGACATTCTTTCAAGTTCAATACCTTCGGCTGGCCGTCTACAAGTGCCAGAAGATTGATCCCGAAGCTTGTTTGAAGGGCTGTTTGTTTATATAAATTATTTAGCAGTACGTTAGCATTGGCATCTTTTCTTACTTCAATGACGATGCGCATACCATTACGATCCGATTCATCACGGAGATCGGTGATACCATCAATCTTCTTATCCCTGACCAGATCCGCGATCTTCTCAATGAGTCTCGCTTTGTTCACCTGATATGGGATTTGATGGACGATGATCGTTTCTTTTCCATTGCTCTTTGTTTCGATTTCCACGCGGGCACGCATGGTGATGGAACCTTTACCCGTTTCGTAAGCGCGACGGATCCCGCTTCTTCCTACAATCAGACCGGCAGTAGGGAAATCAGGTCCGTAGATGAATTCCATCAGCTCTTGAATCGTAATATCAGGATCTTTACTTAATGCAAGGATTCCATCGATGACCTCTCCAAGATTATGGGGAGGGATATTCGTTGCCATCCCTACGGCGATTCCTGAAGAACCGTTTACTAAAAGGTTAGGGAAACGGGCAGGCAATACTTCCGGCTCCCGCTCAGTGCCATCATAGTTATCTTTATAATCAATTGTGTCTTTATTAATATCACGAATGAGTTCCATAGAGATCTTGGACATACGTGCTTCTGTATAACGCATGGCCGCTGCAGCGTCACCGTCCACAGAACCGAAGTTACCGTGACCGTCAACCAGCATATAGCGATAGTTGAAATCCTGTGCCATACGAACCATGGTGTCATAAACGGCAGAGTCACCATGAGGGTGATACTTACCGATTACTTCACCGACGATACGGGCTGATTTCTTGTATGCTTTGTCAGACGTCATGCCGAGGTCATTCATCGCATATAAAATACGGCGATGGACGGGCTTCAGGCCATCACGTGCATCTGGTAAGGCACGTGAAACGATGACACTCATCGCATAATCCAGGAAAGACGAGCGCATTTCACTACTTATATTAATCTCTTTAACATTCGATCTTGGTGTTTCTGCCATAGTAAAAGGGACCTCCTTTTAAAGAAAGATTTATACCTTTCTCACTCTTTACCTTGTCCGCTATGTAAAAGACAGGATAGCACGTGATCTATCCTGTACTATTTAATAAAAATGTTTTCGTTAAATATCCAGATTCTTAACGTACGCAGCGTTTTCTTCAATGAAGTTACGTCTCGGCTCTACTTTGTCACCCATCAGGATATCAAAGGTTTCATCGGCTTCGATCGCATCTTGGAGACTTACCTGCAGCAGGGTCCTTGTTTCCGGATCCATTGTTGTTTCCCAAAGCTGCTCTGGATTCATCTCTCCAAGACCTTTGTAACGCTGGATTCCAGGTTTAGGCGTCGGGGAAATTTCTGCAAGTATGCGATCCAGTTCCTTATCATTGTAGGCGTACTCGATCTTCTTCCCTTGTTGTATTTTGTACAAAGGAGGTTGAGCGATGTAGATATAGCCTGCTTCAATGATATTTCTCATGTAACGATAGAAGAACGTTAATAATAGCGTACGAATATGAGCGCCATCAACGTCGGCATCGGTCATGATCACGATTTTATGGTATCTTGCTTTAGCCAGATTGAAGTCTTCACCAATCCCTGTCCCGAGAGCTGTAATAATCGCACGGACCTCGTTATTAGAAAGGATCTTATCAAGACGTGCCTTTTCTACGTTGATGATTTTACCACGCAAAGGCAGGATGGCCTGGAAATGACGATCCCGGCCCTGTTTGGCCGATCCACCGGCTGAGTCACCCTCAACCACATAGATTTCACTGATGCTTGGATCTTTGGATGAACAGTCAGCCAGTTTACCAGGTAAGCTCGAGATTTCCAGGGCACTCTTACGGCGGGTAAGCTCCCTTGCTTTTTTCGCAGCCAGTCGGGCACGGGCAGCCATCAGGCCTTTTTCCACGACTTTTCGTGCGACAACCGGGTTTTCAAGTAAGAATGTTTCCAGATGCTCTGAGAAAAGGGAATCTGTGATCGTCCTTGCTTCTGAGTTCCCAAGTTTTGTTTTCGTCTGACCTTCGAACTGAGGGTCAGGATGTTTGATCGAGATGATGGCTGTCAATCCTTCACGGACATCTTCCCCTGAAAGATTCGCATCATTCTCCCTGAATACATTATTTTTACGGGCATAATCATTGATGACCCTGGTCAACGCCGTTTTAAATCCAGACTCATGGGTTCCACCTTCATGCGTATGGATGTTATTGGCGAATGAGTAAAGATTGCTTGCGAAACCGTCATTGTATTGAAGGGCAATTTCAATGGTGATATCATCCTTCTCACCCTCGATGTAGATCGGTTCTTCATGGATGACTTCTTTCGAACGGTTAAGGTGCTCAACGTAGGACTTGATTCCACCTTCATAATGGTAGTCCCTTCTTTTCCCTTCGCCGCGCTTATCTTCAATGCTGATTTGGATCCCTCTGTTTAAGAACGCCAATTCACGAATACGGTTTGCTAGTGTGTCATAATCGTATTCCGTCGTCTCAGAAAAGATTTCAGGATCTGGTGTGAAGTGAATGATTGTTCCGGTCTTATCCGTTTCTCCTACCACTTTAAGGTCGAAGCTCGGAACACCTTTTTCGAATTTCTGGTAGTAGATGTTCCCATCACGATGGACATGTACCTCAAGTTCCGTGGAAAGGGCATTAACAACCGATGCCCCTACTCCGTGCAGACCTCCGGATACTTTATATCCTCCGCCGCCGAACTTACCGCCGGCATGAAGGACCGTCATGATGACCTCTACGGCAGGTCGTCCCATTTTTTCGTGGATACCGACAGGAATACCACGTCCATTATCCGTTACAGTTATACTGTTATCCTCTTCAATGATGACTTCTATTTCGCTGCAGTGTCCGGCTAATGCTTCATCAATACTGTTATCAACGATTTCCCACACCAAGTGATGCAGACCTCTGCTGCTTGTTGATCCAATATACATACCCGGTCTTTTCCGAACGGCCTCTAAACCTTCTAAAACCTGAATCTGATTTTCATCATAGGAGCCGCCTTGCGCTTGATTTTGCTCTATAGCCATACTGATTCACCTACACTTTCTAACCTTCAGGGCTTTATATTTCTATAATAAATTCTCATAGTTTGAGTATTTCTTTGATCGCTTCTTCAACGTACTTGATGCCAGTGGTGAAAGATACAACTTGCCTGTTGTGATAACAAGAGATTTATATGAACCCTTTGCGAGATTGCAAAGGTTTTTATCTTTCGTTTTTAGGAAATGTTGAATTTCCTCTGAAAATTGAACGGTGTCTCGATCAATAATGGCGATGATTTCATCTGTACGTACCATGACATCTTCTCCAACATGTATGTACAAGGTAACACCTCATTTCAATCTTTTCATGGATCCGGCTTCTACTTCGAACGTAGTGGCCTCGTTTAAGGTTTGATGATCAATTCCGTCCACGTTGGTCGTGGTCACGAAGGTTTGAACTTTCCCCTGGATGGTATTTAATAAGTGAGATTGACGATAATCATCGAGTTCAGATAAAACATCATCCAGAAGTAAAATCGGATACTCTTTGATTTCAGAGTGGATCAGTTCGATTTCTGCAAGTTTTACTGAGAGGGCCGTTGTCCGTTGCTGCCCCTGTGACCCGAATGTTTGAACATCCCGTCCATTCACAATAAATTGAAGATCATCCCGATGCGGTCCTACCAGGGTCACACCCCGATCAATTTCCCGTTCACGGATACCATCAAATTTCTGCTCATATATATCTACCATTTTTGACCATTCTTGATTATCTGATACATTCAAAGACGGTTTATATACGATTTCCAACGTTTCTAAGTTTCTTGAAATCCCTGAATGGATCGGTTTCGCCCAACTTTCCAACAATTGAACGAACTCAAATCGTTTCTTCGTAATTTTCACCGCCATCTCGATGAACTGTTCCGTCAAGACATCAAGCATCGTCTGGTCTTTTTGTTTTCGCGTTTGCAACTGTTTTAAGTAATGGTTCCGTTGCTGTAATATTTTCTGATAAAGGCTGATATCATGTAAATAAACAGGAGAAACCTGACCGATTTCCATATCGATAAAACGGCGCCTGACTTGAGGGCTCCCTTTTACCAAATGAAGATCTTCAGGTGCAAACATGACCACATTCATATTCCCGACATATTGACTCAATTTAGATTGTTCAAGGTGATTACTCTTCGCCTTTTTCCCCTTTTTGGACAGGATCAGCTCCAAAGGTAATCCACCGTTATATTTCTGAATCCTACCTTTTATTTTAGCATATTCCTGGTCCCAACGGATTAAATCTTTATCATTTGAGGTCCGGTGGGATTTAGCCATTGCCAGGACGTAGATAGACTCCATGATATTCGTCTTCCCCTGGGCATTTTCTCCAAGGATGACGTTCACCTTATTTTCGAAACTCACGTCGATCGACTCGTAATTACGGTAGTTTCTTAATTCTAATTGTTCAATGTACATGGACATAACACCCTTTATTATTCTCCAGCAACCACAAAGACCCCTACTTCAGGAATTTCAACTTTGTCACCCACCGTAAGTTTTCTCCCTCTTCTTTGGTCTTGTTCCCCGTTTATGTATACTTCATATTCACTTAAGAACCATTTCGCCATCCCACCGGACTGAATCACTTCAGCAAGCTTCAGGAATTGACCCAATGTGATGATTTCTGTTTCTATGGTGATCTCTTTCGCCACTAAAATCACTACTTTCCGTATAAAGTCTCTAATATCTTATTTTACTCTAAATGGAGTTAAGTCACAACTAACGAAAAATGGAGAAGGATCTGTAGTTGATTTCCGCTGCAGGTGCCCGCTTTCTGCGGAGCTAATAAAAAAACCAACACCTGATCTTTTTCTAAGGTGTTGGCTCATTTGTCTTTTAGTACGTCCTTACTGGAAGGATCAATTGAAGAATGGAATCGTCATGAAGGGGCTTCAATACGAACGGCCTCATCGCTCCGGTGAAGTTTACATGGATTTCGGTTCCTTCAATGGCTTTTAACGCGTCCATCATATATTTCGCGCTGAAGGAGATTTTCAGTTCTTCCCCTTCAATCGATTGGCTTTCCACCTGCTCGATGACCTTCCCGATTTCAGGCGTGTTCGATGAAATTTCAATGATTCCGCCATCAAGCGTCGAAAGTTTCACCACGTTATTCCGTCCTTCTCTCGCCAGTAGCGATGCACGATCGATCGCTTGTAAAAATTCTTTTGTATTAAGGGTCAGTTCTGTTTTCGTATCAGATGGAATCAATCGGCTGGTATCCGGGTAGTTCCCTTCTAATAATCTTGAGAAAAATAATAAATGTTTTGCCTTGAACAGGACCTGGTTTTCCGTAATGACGATTTCAACGGGTTCATCCGTATCATCAAGGATCTTGTTCAGCTCATTTAAGCTCTTCCCGGGTATCACAATATTGTAAGAAGCATCATGATTGGTTTCAATCGGTGCTTTCCTCATCGCAAGTCTGTGACTATCTGTTGCAATACAGCTCAACTCCCCGTCTTCGATCTGACAGTTTACACCTGTCAAGATGGGGCGTGTTTCTGAGGTGGACACTGCGAATACGGTTTGTCTAATCATTGTTTTAAGAAGATCCGTGGAAACTTTAATTCCGTTTCCTTCTTCAATTTGGGGAAGATGCGGATACTCTTCAGGATCCAGACCATTTAAATTGAATTCTGCCTGTCCTGAACGGATGACCGTTTGGAAATGACTTTGAACTTCGATCTCAACCGTGTCTTTTGGTAATTTCTTTACGATCTCACTAAAGAATTTCGCCTGGAGAACAATGCCTCCTGTTTCCATGATACCAACGATCTCAGTACCCTCTTCCTCACTTGGGATGAAAGATTCAATCGAGATATCGGAATCACTGCCTGTCAAAGTGACTCCATCTTCAGTGGCAATGATTTTGATCCCTGTCAGTATGGGAATCGTCGTTCTTGATGTGACAGCTTTCATGACGTCCTGGACGCTCTGGACAAGATGGTCCCTTTGAATAACAAATTTCATGATTTATTCCTCCAATTTGCACATAATTTTATGGACTGAATCATATACTAATAATTTATTTAAAAAATAGTAATAGAAGTAGTAGGGCCTGTTGATATGTGGATAAGTGTGTGAATCGAACGTAAACACAGCCTATCCACATGTGGACAGACTGTGTGCTAGTTAGTCGGAGTTATTCACATTATCCAGTTTGGTTGTGTGTAGAATCAGGCCTTTAATGTTTCACGAATTTCCTTCAATTGCTGCTGAAGAAGTGCATCCGTTCCTAGTAATGTACTGATTTTCTCATGAGCATGAATGACAGTCGTGTGATCACGTCCGCCAAACTCTTCCCCGATCTTCGGAAGGGAGGAATCCGTCATTTCCCTGGATAGATACATGGCGATTTGTCTAGGGAATGCGATGGACTTTGTTCGTTTCTTCGCTTTAAAGTCCTCAAGCTTCACATTGAAGTGCTCACCAACGACACGTTGAATTTCCTGGATGGTGATCGCCCTTGGCTTCGAGCTCGGGATGATATCTTTCAACGCTTCGGCTGCAAGGTCTGCATTGATGTCTTTATTTATAAGAGAAGAGTACGCGACGACACGGATCAATGCGCCCTCTAACTCACGAATATTGGAATCGATTTGATTAGCTATATAAAGCATGGCTTCATTTGGTATATCCAGTCCTTCAGCCTTTGCTTTCTTTCGTAAAATCGCAATTCTCGTCTCGAGATCCGGTGGTGTGATATCTGTGATAAGCCCCCATTCGAAGCGGGAACGAAGTCTATCTTCAAGTGTCGGAATTTCTTTCGGTGGCCGATCACTGGAAATGACAATTTGCTTGCTTTCTTCATGTAAGGTATTAAAAGTATGGAAAAATTCCTCTTGTGTCTGTTCTTTACCAGCTAAAAATTGAATATCATCAATTAATAAAACATCAACATTACGGTATTTATTGCGGAAATCGACTGCTTTATTATCCCTGATGGAGTTAATGAATTCGTTTGTGAATTTTTCGGATGATAGGTAAACCACTTTTGCAGCGGGATTATGTTCGAGTACATAATGGCCGATGGCATGCATCAAGTGAGTTTTTCCAAGGCCGACTCCCCCATAAATAAACAAGGGATTATAGGCTTTGGCAGGTGCTTCAGCTACAGCCAATGAAGCGGCATGGGCGAACCGGTTGCCCGAACCGATAACAAACGTGTCGAAAGTGTATTTTGCGTTCAGCATATTTTGATTGATATCCTGCTGATCATCATCTTTCATCGACTTTGGCGGTATTTGAATATCAAACTCTTCCGGCTCCTGGTTTTGAGGAATGATAAATTTCACGACTAGTTCTTCGCCTGTAATATCATACAAAACCCCTGAGATTAGCTGAGAGTAACGGCCTTCAAGCCAATCTCGTGCAAATTCATTTGGAGCTGTAATCACAAGGGTGTCCCCTTGAATGGAATGGGCCTTAGTTGATTTCAACCAAGTATCAAAGCTTGGTTTACTGATCTTTTTTTCAATATTTTCTAAGGCCTTGCTCCAAAGATCCCCGATATTCTCCAATCCTGATCCCTCCTTTTCTTAGTTTGTATAACATCTGTACAATCATTACGCATGATACATTCCTTAAACTCACGCTATTTTATAAAAATACAATTCGTTGAATGTGGAAAAATATATAATAAGGAAGGAAAATGGTTTTTCGACATTATCCACCACTTGTGGACAACGTTTTACAAACCCTCTGTATAAGTTACCCACATGATATCCACACTTTGTGGATAAGTTATTTCCTTGAACACAGTTATCAAGAGTGAAAACACAATAATCATATCAAAATATCCTTAGAGGTGCAATGCTTTTTATATTTTATCCACAACCCCCCACACCTTGTGGAATGAAATTGTCCACAACCCAAGAACTTGTGAAAAAGTTGTCAATATGTGTTGTGGATAATTTAAAACCATGTCGAATCCTATCCACAGGCACCTTGGATAGAAAAATCGGATAGGATTTGTAGAAGGATAAAAAGGGATAATTAATTTGAGGTGCTTTCGGAGGAACTTCACGATCATACGAAATCTTGTAAACAAAAAGTTACGTAGTTTATTAAGAAGATCTTTCATTGAAGGTATGTAATTAGATCAGGAAAAGTTATAAGGGATAAATAAAGACTGATTAATAAAGTACAAAGGCGATTTTATTTTTAGATGGTTGCAAAAACTAATACAGTTGATTGAAGCGGAAGTTGCTCGACTCCTGCGGGAAACGCGGGAAAGTTGAGACCCCACAGGGCGAAGCCCGAGGAGGCTCAACTCACGCCCCGCGGAAAGCGAGCAACTGGAGCGGAAATCAACCAGCACTCGCTAATTTAAAGAATAATGGGTTAGCAAACGAACACATTAAAAGAAAAATAATCTGAGTGTTGACTTTTTATGGGTACCGTCTTTATAATAGTGAGGAATGTCTTTAACTTTTTAAAGATATCCTTCAGGGAGGTGTCATAGATGAAAAGAACGTTTCAACCAAATAACCGCAAAAGAAAAAAGAATCACGGTTTCCGTGCACGCATGAGCTCTAAAAACGGACGCAATGTTTTAGCTCGCCGTCGCAGCAAAGGAAGAAAAGTATTATCTGCCTAGACCACTGAACTGACTCAGTGGTCTTTTTTTTCCTTTCTATTATGAGAAAAGACGATTTGGCTCGTTCGTATTTTGGTTTACAGGAAAAAGTACTTATAAATTCATATGAATGAGCCAATAATGTCAAGGTTAGATCAAGACAAAAATGAAAATTAGGTGTGGTCCATGCGGAAAGAGCAAAGAGTAAAGAAAAATAAAGAGTTCCAGGAAATATTCAAAAAAGGAACATCCTTCGCGAATCGTCAATTCGTCTTGTATCTATTAAAGAAGGAAGAGCCTCAGCCTTTTCGAATCGGAATTTCCGTTAGTAAAAAAATCGGGAATGCTGTTTGCCGTAATCAAATCAAGCGTTATGTAAGGCAGGCTTTCTTAGAATTACAAGAAGAGGTTCACGATCAGTACGACTATCTTATCATCGCCAGAAAACCGGCGGCCGAAATGAATTTCCATGAGGTGAAGGGGAGTCTCACCCATGTATTAAAAAGAGGAAAAGTATTGAAAAGGTCTTCTTATGGCAAATATGAGAGGAAGAAGTCATAACATTTTGAGAGAATGACAGGTTTCGTCATCACAAGCCTCAAAAAAGATGTTACAATACGAGGGATTGTACTTTTTTAGTACGGAATGATGGTACTTGTTTACATTTTATTTGAAAGATATTAGTTGGGAGGAAAATAAGGGTGAAAAAGAGAATTATAGCCCTGGTGGGAATCATTGGGCTAATGGCTATTCTATCAGGTTGTACAGATTACAATAAGCCGATCACATCTGATAGTAGTGGAATATGGAATGAATACATTGTCTATCCTTTATCACAATTAATTACAATGGTTGCGGAGTTCATGGGTGGTTCTTATGGATTGGCGATCGTGATTGTTACATTGCTTATTCGTACGGCAATTCTGCCATTGATGATCAAGCAAACGAGAAATTCAAAAGCCATGCAGACATTACAACCTGAAATGAAAAAACTGCGTGAAAAATATAGCTCGAAAGATGCACAAACTCAGCAAAAGCTTCAACAGGAAACGATGGCTTTATTCCAAAGTCACGGGGTGAATCCGTTAGCGGGTTGTTTCCCATTGATCGTTCAAATGCCGATTTTGATCGGTTTCTACCATGCGATCGTCAGAACGCAGGAAATTAAAGCGCATAACTTCTTATGGTTCGATCTCGGGAATCCGGATCCGTACTATATTCTACCTTTAGTAGCAGGTTTAACCACGTTCATCCAACAAAAATTAATGATGGCGGGTACAGCGAATCAAAATCCGCAGATGGCGATGATGCTTTATATCATGCCGGTCATGATCATCATTTTCGCGATTAACTTCCCTGCAGCACTATCCCTTTACTGGGTAGTCGGAAATCTATTCATGATTGCTCAGACATACTTTGTTAAAGGACCTGAAATCAAAGAAGCGCAAGCAGCTAAAGCTGGTGGGAATTCGGGAGGAAAGAAAAAGTGAGAGAAGTAGAAGCGACTGGTCAAACGGTGGAAGAAGCCATTGAATCAGCCTTGTCTCAACTGAATATCACCAAAGAAGAAGCAGAGATCGACGTCATTGATCAAGGTAAAAAAGGTTTATTCGGATTGTTCGGCGGTAGGCCGGCAGCCGTCAAAGTGAAGAAAGCGGTTGATCCGGTAGAGGAAGCGAAGGATTTCCTCCTATCCGTTGCACGTGAAATGGGCGTGGAAGCAACCATAGAAGTGAAAAGGGATGGAAGAGATGTAGAGTTCAACATTTCCGGTGAAAAAATGGCTCTATTGATTGGAAAAAGAGGACAAACGTTGAATGCTCTTCAACATTTGTCACAATTGGTCGCCAATCGGGTATCCGGTCAGTTCATCACGATTCTGTTGGATGCCGAAAACTATCGGGAAAGACGGAAACAGACGCTGACAACGCTTGCGGAACGTTTGGCAGACAAGGCACTGCGCACCAATCGCTCTGTTTCACTGGAACCGATGCCCTCTTATGAACGAAAAGTGATCCACAGCGCTTTAGTGGATTCCAAAAGGGTCGATACCCATTCAGAGGGAAGAGAACCTAATCGATACATTGTCATTGCACCAAAATAATGAAAGACGATTCCTTTCGGGGGATCGTTTTTTTTTATTGCTTCGCCGTGTTGAATCTTATTTTCATCCCGGTTTATTGTTATTCACATGTGGATAAGTTAAAATAATAGAGATGAGATGTTATCTTTGTGGATAACATTATTTGGTGACGAACAAAGGGTTTCCTTTCTTTAGTATTAAAACGGATTGTGATATTCTATTAATTTGGGGAAACGTTACTTTCTACAATATTTCATATAGATAGATCAGCTATAAGAGAGGTGAACATAATGGAATTCGATACAATTGCAGCGATATCCACGCCGATGGGAGAGGGAGCGATCGCCATCGTCCGTTTGAGCGGTGACCACGCATTCGATATCGGTGATAAAGTCTTTAAGGGAATGAAAGGGAGTTCCATGAAGGAATTTGCCTCCCATACCATTCATTATGGACATATCGTTGATCCCGACACCGATCAAGTGGTGGAAGAGGTCATGGTTTCTGTGATGAGAGGTCCGAAGACATTTACCCGGGAAGACATCATCGAGATCAACTGTCACGGAGGACTTGTGTCGGTGAATAAAGTTCTGCAGCTGGTCTTGAAAAACGGTGCGAGACTTGCAGAACCCGGTGAATTCACGAAGCGGGCTTTCCTGAATGGCCGAATCGATCTTTCTCAGGCTGAAGCAGTGATGGATCTTATTCGGGCTAAAACCGACCGGGCTATGAATGTAGCCCTCAATCAAATGGAAGGCCGTCTGTCCAATTTAATCAGGAAGCTCCGTCAGGAAATTCTTGAAACACTTGCCCATGTCGAAGTGAATATCGATTATCCGGAGTATGATGATGTAGAAGAGATGACGCATAACGTCCTTCTGGAAAAATCCAAGCACGTCCGGGATGAAATCGACCGGCTGGTTCGCACATCCGAGCAAGGGAAGATTTTAAGGGAAGGTCTTTCTACGGTGATTATCGGACGGCCCAATGTAGGGAAGTCCTCCCTCTTAAACAGTCTTGTTCACGAAAATAAAGCCATCGTGACGGATATCCCCGGGACAACACGTGATGTGATCGAGGAATATGTCAATGTAAGGGGTGTACCGCTCCGTCTTGTCGATACGGCGGGGATTCGTGAGACCGAAGATATCGTGGAACGGATTGGCGTGGAACGCTCGAGACAGGTGTTGAAGGAAGCCGATTTAATTTTACTCGTGCTTAATTATGCAGATGAATTAACCTTTGAGGATGAACAGTTATTTGAAGCGGTGAAAGGAATGGACGTCATTGTCATCGTGAACAAAACCGATCTGCCTCAGAAGATTGATATAGATAAGGTAAGAAAACTTTCCGCACATCATCAGTTGGTGACAACGGCATTACTGGAGGAACAGGGAATCGATGAACTGGAAGAAGCCATTTCATCCTTATTCTTTGCGGGATCCATCGAAGCGGGGGATATGACATATGTATCCAACAGCCGTCATATCGCTTTGCTCAACCAGGCATCCCTTGCGATCAATGAAGCGATCGACAGCGTGGAAATGGGGACACCGATTGATATTGCGCAGATCGATCTGACGAGAACGTGGGAGCTATTAGGTGAAATCATCGGGGACAGCGTTCATGAAAGCCTGATTGATCAGCTGTTTTCTCAGTTCTGCTTAGGAAAATAAACACTATTATAATGAGGATGGGACTTATCCGTCCTACAAGGAGGAAATAATAAACCATGCAATATGACGCAGGGCAATATGATGTCATTGTCATTGGTGCTGGCCATGCCGGGGTAGAAGCGGGACTTGCTTCTGCACGTATGGGAGCAAAAACGTTAATGGTCACCATTAATCTTGATATGGTCGCCTTTATGCCGTGTAATCCATCGGTCGGTGGACCGGCCAAAGGGATCGTTGTAAGGGAAATTGATGCTCTCGGTGGAGAGATGGGACGCAATATAGATAAAACGCATATACAAATGAGGATGTTGAATACAGGAAAAGGTCCTGCTGTACGTGCATTACGGGCACAGGCAGATAAATTCCTTTATCAACATGAAATGAAACGGACAATCGAAAACGAACCGAACATGACCTTGATGCAGGGAATGGTTGAGGAATTGATCATTGAAGATGATGAATGTAAAGGTGTCGTCACGATGACAGGTGCTGCTTACCGTGCCAAAACGGTTGTCATCACGACAGGTACCTTCCTTCGTGGAGAAATCATATTGGGAGACCTGAAATATTCAAGCGGTCCCAATAACCAACAGCCTTCCATCAGACTATCTGATCATTTGCATGAGCTTGGCTTCGATACGGTACGGTTTAAAACCGGGACACCGCCGAGGGTCAATAGCTCGACGATCGATTATTCGAAAACGGAAATTCAGCCAGGTGACGATGTTCCACGTGCATTCAGCTATGAAACGACAAAATACATCACAGATCAACTTCCATGCTGGCTGACGTATACAAATGAACTGACTCATCAATTAATCGACGACAATCTTCATCGTTCGCCAATGTATTCAGGTATGATCAAAGGAACCGGACCTCGTTACTGTCCTTCCATTGAAGATAAGGTCGTACGCTTTCACGACAAGCCGCGTCATCAGATCTTCCTTGAGCCGGAAGGAAGAAACACTCAGGAAGTGTACGTGCAAGGATTATCGACAAGCCTGCCTGAAGATGTGCAGCAAAAAATCCTGCAGACCATTCCGGGTCTTGAGAAAGTCCAAATGATGCGTGCCGGTTATGCAATCGAGTATGATTCCATCGTACCGACGCAATTATGGCCGACCCTTGAAACGAAAAAAATTAAAAACCTGTATACCGCAGGGCAAATCAATGGAACATCCGGCTATGAAGAAGCGGCTGGTCAAGGATTGATGGCCGGAATCAATGCTGCGTGCCGTGCCCTTGATAAAGACGAGGTGATCTTAAGCCGATCAGACGCTTACATCGGGGTACTGATCGATGACCTTGTGACAAAAGGGACGAACGAACCGTATCGTCTTCTGACTTCCCGCGCGGAATACCGCTTGTTGCTCCGTCATGACAATGCCGATCTTCGCTTAACGGATATCGGTCATAAGATCGGATTGATCTCAGATGATCGTTTTGAACGATTCACGGCGAAGAAAGAAGCGATATCAGCAGAGAAAAAGCGACTTGAAACCGTCCGCATCAAGCCGACTGAAGAAACGCAAAGGGTTATCCGTGAAGCAGGCGGAAGCGAGTTGAAAGACGGTATACTGGCTGCTGATCTCCTGAAGCGCCCTGAAATGACTTACAGCCATATTAAGACACTCGTCCCAAGCGATATCGAGCTTGATCCCGACGTAGAGGAGCAAGTTGAAATCCAGGTGAAATATGAAGGTTATATTGAAAAATCCCTTCAACAGGTCGATAAAATGAAGAAGATGGAAAATAAACGAATTCCTGAGAATATTGATTACGGTGCGATCAGCGGGTTAGCTTCTGAAGCAAGACAGAAATTAATCGAGGTCCAGCCTCTTTCTCTTGCACAGGCATCCCGCATTTCAGGCGTGAATCCCGCAGACATCTCCATTTTAATGGTTTATATCGAGCAGGGGAAAATCGCCAAAGTATCCGGTGTTCAATAGAGGTAAAGGAAGGAAAATTTCATGAACGTAAATGAATTTATATCAATGCTTGAGGAGAAGGGGATTTCCCTTTCTTCCAGGCAATTAGATCAGTTTGAACGCTACTATGAATTGCTTGTTGAATGGAATGAAAAAATGAATTTGACGGCAATCACGAACAAGGAAGATGTTTATTTAAAGCATTTTTACGATTCAATCAGTGCAGCATTTTATGTTGACTTCACGGAAGTTCAATCTCTGTGTGATGTGGGTGCCGGTGCCGGTTTTCCAAGTATTCCGCTTAAAATATGCTTCCCCCATCTACATATCTCGATTGTTGATTCCTTGAACAAGCGCATCACTTTTTTAAATCATTTGTCGGATGAACTTGGACTTGAAAATACCCATTTTTATCATGATCGTGCAGAGACATTTGGAAAAAACAAGGCTCACCGTGAAAAATATGATATGGTTACAGCAAGAGCCGTAGCCAGAATGTCCGTTTTAAGCGAATTATGCCTGCCGCTTGTGAAAAAAGGTGGAGCATTTGTCGCCATGAAGGCTTCGAATGTGAATGAAGAGCTGTCCAATGCAAAGAAAGCCATCGGAACGCTTGGTGGACAAACGGATAAAATGTATTCCTTCGTTCTTCCTGAAGAGGAAAGTGAGCGGAATATCGTGAAGATTAATAAAGTGAAAGAAACGCCTAATAAATATCCCAGAAAACCCGGGACACCGAATAAATTACCGTTAGAATAGTATGGTCACTCTCCTGCCTTAATCAGTCATGGTATAATCGGCATATGCAGAAGGCAGGAATTTGACATATTTTAGAGAATATTAATCAAGGGAGTTTCTTAAAGGTGGTGTAGGAAGATGAAGCATCCTTTCTCTCGTTTTTTTGGCCTAGGTGAAAAGGAGCAAGATGTTGAATCTGAAGAGTCAATTGTAGTGGAAGAAGATCGTGATGAAGTGAGGAAGATACAGGTCTCACAAATCATCCCGAATCGTTTTCAACCAAGGACTGTGTTTAATGATGAAAAGATAGAAGAGTTATCCAGAACGATTCATACTCATGGCATCATCCAACCGATCGTGGTGAGACAATACGATGATGAACAGTTTGAAATCATTGCGGGTGAACGGCGATACAGAGCTGTTCAAAAGCTTGGCTGGGAAACCGTACCTGCGATTGTGAAGAATCTTAATGATACAGAAACAGCTTCTGTCGCATTAATTGAGAACTTACAAAGAGAAGAGCTCTCTCCTATAGAGGAAGCAATCGCATATGGAAAACTGTTGGAATTACATGATCTAACTCAAGAAGCCCTTGCTCAACGCTTAGGAAAAGGACAATCAACCGTGGCGAACAAGCTTCGTCTCCTAAAGCTTCCAGAAGAAATTCAATCAGCTCTGCTAGATAAACAAATCACTGAACGTCACGCCAGGGCTTTGATTCCTCTGAAGAATTCTGAAAAGCAGATCCAGCTCCTTCAAGAAATCATTGAAAAGAGCTTGAATGTCAAACAGACCGAAGACCGGGTTGTGAAAATGCAAGAAGGAACGACTCAAAAGCCGAAGCCTAAACGGAAGGCATTCAGCAAGGATATGAGAATTGCTGTGAATACGATCCGACAATCGCTGTCCATGGTATCCGATAGCGGGATCAATCTCGACTCAGAAGAAGAAGAGCACGAGGAATTCTATCAATTCACCATTCGTATTCCAAAAAAAAAATAGATTCCTAGTCTAAAAGTGAGAAACATATCCGATCCGTTTCTCACTTTTTTTATTGCGAAACGAAGATAGATGTAACAAGGATCAACATTCCTTCCTATTTGTGGAAACGGGTTTCTTTTTAAAAAATTGACAGACAATTATCCCGGGATTTTGATAGAATAAAAGAATACTGTGAAAAAATGAAATCAATTTTAGGAAGTCAAAAGGTAGGTGACAACCTTGGGCAGAATCGTAGCCGTTACAAACCAAAAGGGTGGAGTGGGAAAGACCACGACATCCGTCAACTTGGGGGCTTGTTTAGCTTATATAGGGAAAAAGGTTTTACTCGTAGATATCGATCCTCAGGGAAACGCCACTAGTGGTGTCGGTGTTGAAAAAGGCGATGTACAACAGTGTATCTATGATGTGTTGGTGGATGATGTAGACGTTAAAGACACGATTAAACAATCAAAAGTGGAGAACTTATCGATTGTCCCTGCAACGATATCACTTGCCGGAGCAGAAATTGAATTGGTTCCGACCATCTCCCGTGAAGTCCGTTTAAAGAAAGCGCTGGAGAAGGTAAAAGGCGAATTCGATTATATCATTATCGATTGTCCTCCTTCATTGGGTCTATTGACGATCAATGCGTTAACGGCTTCAGATGCTGTCGTCATACCGGTCCAGTGTGAATATTATGCCCTCGAGGGATTAAGTCAGCTGTTAAGTACGGTCCGTTTAGTACAGAAGCATCTGAATCATGATCTTATGATTGATGGTGTATTGTTAACGATGCTTGACGCCAGGACCAATCTTGGAATCCAGGTCATCGAAGAAGTGAAAAAATACTTTCAAGACAAAGTGTATCGCACAATTATCCCACGTAATGTTCGTTTAAGTGAAGCACCCAGTCATGGTGAACCGATTATCATCTATGATCCGAAATCCAGGGGAGCAGAAGTTTATTTAGAACTGGCAAAGGAAGTGGTGGCGAATGGCTAAAGGTTTAGGAAAGGGCATCAATGCTCTCTTTACCAATATGCAAACAACGCAAAATGAAGAGTCTGTCCAGGAAGTGAGTCTGAAAGAAATAAGGCCGAACCCTTATCAGCCACGAAAGATCTTTGAGCCGCAGGCAATCGAAGAATTGAAAGAATCGATCCTGGAACACGGGATCCTTCAACCGATCATTGTCCGCAAGTCCATTAAGGGATATGAGATTGTAGTCGGTGAACGCCGTTATCGGGCAGCGACAGCGGCTAAGTTAGCGACAGTTCCCGTTGTAGTGCGTGAATTGAATGATCAACAAATGATGGAACTCGCGGTGTTGGAAAACCTTCAACGTGAGGACCTGACGCCGATCGAGGAAGGCGCAGCCTATCAAATGCTGATGGATAAATTGAATCTTACACAGGAAGAACTGGCGAAACGATTAGGGAAGAGCAGACCCCATATCGCGAACCATATTCGCTTACTCTCCCTCCCTTCACCCGTTCAGGAACTTATTTCTGAAGGTAACCTGTCGATGGGACATGGTCGTGCCCTTCTAGGATTGAAAGATAAAAAGAAGCTGTCCATGATCGTCAATCGGATTCTTAAAGAAACATTAAACGTCCGTCAATTAGAAAAAATCATTCAAGAAGCCAATGACAATGTTCCACGTGAAACAAAAAAGACCGAGAGAAAAGATGTCTTCATCCAGGAACAGGAGTCGCTCTTGCGGGAGCGCTTCGGTACAACCGTAACGATTACACAATCGAAGAAAAAAGGGAAAATCGAACTGGAATTCTTTTCAAAGGAAGACCTGGATCGGATTTTGGAATTATTGCAGTAACATCATTGTAAAAAGGGACTGACTTAAGTGGTATATCTCATGCCATTTAAGCCAGTCCTCTTCCATATGGTACATATACTATTCTTTGGGAAATAATCATAAGGGGAAACGTCATGGTACTTTTAGGAACGCTAGTAAATGGAGTATGTATTATCATCGGGACGCTTCTCGGGAAGATCCTGCACCGCATACCAGAAGATATGAAGGGAACGGTCATGAAAGCGATCGGACTCGCCGTTATCGTTCTTGGCTTACAGATGGGATTGAAAAGCGAGAATTTTCTCATCGTGATCATCAGCCTTGCCCTTGGTGCGGCCTGGGGAGAGTGGATGAATCTCGAGGACAGGCTGAATGCCCTTGGGAACTGGTTGGAAACAAAGATCGGCAGCAAAAATGAAACGTCCATATCTCAAGGCTTTGTCACTGCGACCCTGATTTTTGTCATTGGGGCCATGGCCGTTATCGGTGCGCTGGATAGCGGGATCAGAGGAGATCATGATGTTCTTTTGACCAAGTCGATCATTGATGGGTTTACTTCATTAATCCTAACGACGACCCTCGGGATCGGTGTTATGTTCTCAGCCATTCCAGTCGTCCTTTATCAGGGGATCATCGCCCTATTCGCCACGCAAATCCATCAATGGGTCCCACAGGAGCTCATGGACGCGTATATTGTCGAAATGACGTCAACAGGAGGCATCATGATTTTTGCGATTGGTCTCAACCTCCTGGGTGTAACGAAAATAAGAGTCGCCAATTTACTTCCAGGAATCATCGTGGTGGCCATGGTGGTCGGAATCATCCACGCCTATCATACGTATTTGTAATCAAAAAGGGAGATGGCGGAACACACCATCTCCCTTCTTTATTGCTGCATTTCTTCCCGCCATTTTTCAATGCTGACGGCATTTCTCCGTTCCACAGAATGACCTGCCAGCACAATCGCTTCGGCAATCGTCTTCGCCATTTTCATCACAAGATTCAAACGAGTATTCTGTAGGACAAAAAACTCCATAAACCCACTGACATTTACAATACCGGTCAAATGAATTTCCCCGACCTCAGGCAACTCTTTATTTACTCCGGCTCCTGGTCGTAAGGGACCTTCACTCAACTGAATGGCACCAACACTCTTTAATCGTCCGAGACACGCATCCACACCTATGATAAAGGGATTGATATGTTTCGAAGAGATCTCCTTGAGCTTCTCTTCCAGATTGACAGCATGGATCGGGTCATCCAATGTTCCATAGACATGGAATGGTTTGATATCCTGTTCCTCTATTAATGTACCGACCAAAGGTCCCAGTGAATCCCCTGTAGAGCGGTCGGTGCCGATACAGACAAACACAATGGGTCTTGTACGATAATAAGTGGGAAGCATTGATGACAAATGAACTGAAAGCTCCTGCGCTGCACCCTCTTCCTGATGAAGGACTCTAAAAGGTTCAGGTCTTCGTTCAAATAATCCTTTTTTCAGATTCATCGCTTCCACTCCTTTGGATGAGTTTAAGAGGTGACTTTGCGCCCGCCGTCCCCTTAAATCCCAGTCAGAATTTTAAGTACTATCAGTATACGGACGAATTCTATTTTTCATACATAAGCTGGCCCGATTTTTCATAAAATAAAAATTTTCCTGCAAACAATCTATTATGAGGTTATATCTACACAAGGAGAGGGAAAGTTGATAAAATAAGGAATACTTCTTATTGAATGATAAGTGGAGGTTCGGTATATGAGTGCGAATGATACAAAAGCTAAGCTAGATGACACTATTGATAAAACTGCTGAGAAACTGATAGATAATGAAATGTGGATGTCCCTGGGTACAGGTGTTTTGAAGATTGTTGCGATTATGGTCATTACCTATATTGCACTCAGGTTGGGAAGATCGGCCATACGAAACGTATTCAAAGTACGTTCCCGCTCCCCTCTTAAGTTCACTGAACGTAGGGAAGCCACCTTATCCAAGCTATTAGAGAACGTCTTGACTTATGTGATCTATTTCATCAGTTTGATGACCATTTTATCGACGCTTGATATCGATGTGAAAGGACTCATCGCCGGTGCCGGGATCGTCGGTCTTGCCGTAGGTTTCGGGGCGCAGAATCTGGTTCGTGATATCATAACCGGTTTCTTCATTATCTTCGAGGATCAATTTTCCGTTGGCGATTATGTGCGCATCGGCTCCGCAGAGGGAACCGTTGAAGAAATCGGTCTCAGGACTACCAAAATCAAAAGCTGGACCGGGGAATTGCATATCTTCCCCAATGGGAATATTACGGAAGTAACGAACTTCTCCATCCATAACAGTATTGCCGTTGTGGATGTCAGTATTGCCTATGAAGAAAACATAGAAGAAGCCGAGAAAGTGATGCAGGAACTTCTCCTCTCTTTACCACAAAAGTACGAAGATCTTGTGAATCCCCCAGAACTGTTAGGGGTTCAAACCCTTGGCGCTTCAGATGTCGTCATCCGGATCGTTGCAGAAACGGTTCCAATGAGGCACTGGTATATGGCTAGGATGATCAGGAAAGAAGTGAAACTTTGCCTGGATGCACATGGTATTGAAATTCCATTCCCTCGTATGGTGATGTATTCACGAAAAGATGAAGAAGAGCTTCACCACCGTGAAGAGAAACAAAGAAGACTTGAAAGCGAATGAGGAGGAGTAACCAGTGGAGCCAAAGACATTCACATTAAATGATATTGTAGAAATGAAGAAGCCACATCCATGTGGGACAAACCGCTGGAAAGTGATCCGTATGGGGATGGATATTCGCATCAAGTGTGTCGGGTGCGGTCACAGTGTCATGATCCCCAGAAAGGATTTTGCGAAAAAAATGAAAAAGGTCATCTCAAACGGTGAAGAAGAATAAGTATTCTTTTTTTACCCATAATTCTTTTGACCTAATCCATCTTAGGTTCACATGATTGTAACCCAGAGCATCCAGCCGTTTTCATACGAGTGGATGCTTTTTCTATAGGAATGTTTTCCTGAGTGACGCCGGAAGCTTCACTTGTCTTTTCCCGCTATTATCTCTATAATTGTGAAAGGTTCGACCGTTTACTTATTTTTTGATCTTACAGGATTTTTAATAGATAAGAATATGGATGAGGAGTGACTGAAATGGCATTAACAGCTGGTATTGTTGGACTACCTAACGTAGGGAAATCCACTCTATTCAACGCAATTACAAAAGCAGGTGCAGAATCTGCGAACTACCCTTTCTGTACCATTGATCCGAACGTAGGAATCGTAGAGGTTCCAGATCACCGTCTGGATAAATTAACAGAACTCGTGGACCCGAAGAAGACGGTTCCCACTGCCTTTGAATTCACGGATATTGCCGGAATTGTAAAAGGGGCAAGTAAAGGGGAAGGATTGGGGAATAAGTTCTTATCCCATATCCGTCAAGTGGACGCGATCTGTCAGGTTGTCCGTTGTTTCGCGGATGACAATATCACACACGTATCGGGTAAAGTAGATCCGATCGCGGATATTGAAGTCATCAACCTGGAACTGATCCTCGCTGACCTTGAGACAGTCGACAAGCGTCTTGCCAGAGTTCAGAAGATGGCGAAGCAAAAGGATAAAGAAGCGGTATTTGAACATGATATTCTCGTGAAAATCAAAGAAGCTTTGGAAGCAGAGCAGCCTGCCCGTACAGTAGAGTTCTCTGACGAACAAATGAAGCTTGTGAAACAACTTCACCTTCTAACTTCAAAGCCGGTATTATATGTGGCAAACGTAAGTGAAGATGAAATTGCGGATCCTTCTGACAACGAGTATGTTCAGAAAGTACGTGAATTTGCAAAAGATGACAACGCAGAAGTAATTGTTGTCTGCGCGAAGATTGAATCTGAAATTGCCGAGCTTGACGATGAAGAAAAGGCGATGTTCCTGCAGGAATTAGGAATTGAAGAATCAGGCCTTGATCAGCTGATCCGTGCTACCTATTCCCTATTGGGACTGGCTACCTATTTCACGGCTGGTGTACAAGAGGTCCGTGCTTGGACGTTCCGCGAAGGAATGAAAGCCCCTCAATGTGCAGGAGTCATCCACACCGACTTCGAAAGAGGATTCATCCGTGCCGAAACCGTTTCTTACGAAGACTTGGTTGCAGCCGGAACAATGGGTGCAGCACGCGAAGCAGGAAAAGTCCGCCTCGAAGGTAAAGAATACCTCGTAAAAGACGGAGACATCATCCACTTCCGCTTTAACGTGTAAATAGTATATGGTTTTCCGAAAGAGTATGGTTTCTGCCTTAGAGGAGAGAGTAGTAGTTGATTTCCGCTCCAGGTGCTCGCTTTCCGCGGGGCTGGCGGTGAGCCTCCTCGGGCTAAAGCCCTGTGGGGTCTCACCTGTCCAGCATTTCCCGCAGGAGTCGAGCACCTTCCGCTCCAATCAACTGGCAAAGCATATATTTTGTAAGAATAAAATAGATAGTATAGTTTTTCTTACCATCTCTTGAAAAGAAATTTATTGGATTTCTTTTTGCTCTGTCAAAACATACTTCTTAAGATGGTGAGTGAACTGCGAAGACTCCTGCGGAAAACGGGCGTGCCGAGACCCCGGAAGCGAACTGTGCTGAGGAGGCTCGGTCGAACGTCCGCGGAAAGCGAAGCGGTTCCCTCACCATCCATCACACACTAATCGACAGAGCCAGGCAGACAACTTATTCTAAAGCATCAATCACATGAAAAGGTCATACAAAAAGACTAGAATTCCGATTCTAGTCTTTTTTTTACGTCATATTGCAATAATAGATATCTTATGCTATAATTTTATTTCGTGAGTAATGAACGCATTGCTCCTTGTTCTTTCATAAAGAAAGGACCGCATAGACCACGAGGAGGTGACATTCAGATGAGAAAGTACGAAGTTATGTACATTGTCCGCCCAAACATTGACGACGAGTCAAAGAAAGCAGTAGTTGAGCGTTTCGATAACGTTTTAACAACTAACGGCGCGGAAATCATCGAGTCAAAAGATTGGGGTAAACGTCGTTTAGCGTATGAAATCAACGATTTTCGTGATGGTTTCTATCAACTAGTTAAGATGAGCGCTACTTCTGATGCAGTTAACGAATTCGATCGTTTAGCTAAAATCAGCGATGATATTATCCGTCATATCGTTATTAAAGAAGAAGAATAATCCGTACGTTTTTTAAGATATACACTTCTATCATCTGTTTCACGTGAAACAGGAAACTAGAAGGAAGGGGTTGATTCTGATGATGAACCGAGTTGTATTAGTAGGGCGTTTAACCAAAGACCCTGAATTAAAATATACTCCAAGTGGAGTGGCTGTTGCTTCGTTTACACTGGCTGTCAATCGTAGTTTTACGAACCAATCAGGAGAACGGGAAGCAGATTTTATTAACTGTGTTGTATGGCGTCGCCCTGCAGAGAATGTAGCAAACTTTCTTAAAAAAGGCAGCTTAGCTGGCGTTGACGGTCGTATTCAAACACGTAATTTCGAAGGACAGGATGGACGCCGTGTGTTTATGACGGAAGTTGTAGCAGAAAGCGTTCAGTTCTTAGAACCGCGTAGTGCGAATCAAGGCGATCGTGGAGGAAGTCCGGGCTATTCGGGTGGAGGTCAGCGTGACCAAGGAAATCCGTATAGTCAGAATCAGAATCAACAACGCAACAATAATAACAACAACAACTATACACGTGTAGATGAGGATCCATTTGCAAATGACGGTCAGCCGATCGACATTTCCGATGATGATCTGCCATTCTAAACGAACGATAACGAATCCAAACAAGATAGGAGGCGAAACAAATGGCAGGAGGACGTAGAGGTGGACGTAGACGTCGTAAGGTGTGCTACTTCACAGCAAACGGAATTACACATATCGATTTCAAAGATGTTGATCTTCTTAAGAAATTCGTATCTGAACGTGGAAAGATTCTTCCACGTCGTGTAACTGGAACGAACGCTAAGTACCAACGTAAGTTGACTCGTGCGATCAAACGCGCTCGTACAATGGCATTACTTCCATACGTTACTGGTGAATAATATCATCGACTTAAAAGCAGCAGAGACTTGTCTCTGCTGCTTTTTTTATTGGCTGTTTTCGTAAATATTGTGTTTTAAAATTAGTGAGTGCTGGTTGATTTCCGCTGCAGGTGCTCGCTTTTCGCGGGGCGTGAGTTTCTGAATATAGGAAAATATAAATACATTCACGCATTAACTACCAGTATTTTTTGAAGTATTAAGCGGTCAACGATATCCTCTATAGTATATGAGTGGTTTTTCGATGAATTTTGTTACTAATGAGTTCTGTCACTCTTGGTTGTTGGGCTTTGTCAGATGCTTTTTTACCACAAGAATCTCTGCCAAAATAGCCTTTCGTAAAGATTCTTGTTCCTATTTAGTAAGAGATTTAATATCTGTTCATAATTAGAAGCCCGCTATGTAAAAGCACAGAGTGGATTGTAGCGGAAGGCACTTGACTCCTTCGGGAAATAGAGGAAAGGTCGAGACCCCGCAGGGCAAAGCCTGAGGAGGCTCGACTTCCTCCCCGAGGAAAGCAAGTGCCTGGAGCGAAAAGGAACGGTCTTATTTTCACACCACACCTTATCAAAGGACAATCAATATTTTAATATTTGAAATGTAAATTCCCCCCAAACTATAAATAATCACAGGAAAATGTCGATGAATAAGTATGTGTACATTGATGTTTTTTGTAGTATAAGGGGGGATTTTGGTGAAAAAAATCAGAAAGAAAAACAAAAAAGATCATAAAAAGAGATTTATTTTATCGTCCATCAGAATGAAGCTTATCGTCATCATTTCTATCTTATTTATAGTTTCTTTGGCTGTCATCATCTCCATTACCAGCTGGCAGACAAGAATGAAAACAGAGGATGAAGTCATCAGTCAAACTCAAGGGATCGTCGGGGAGCTAAATAATTCTGTACAGCTGTTCCTGGGACAATATGAAAAGAGTATTGATCAATACTCAGTTTCCAATTCATTGAAAAATTATGCAAAGGCACAAATGCAATCAGAAACGGAAGTAGATAATACGGAGCTATATGCGAATATCCAGTCGGATTTTGATAATTATCTTAGTTTATATGAGGAAGCCACTTCCATCTACTTTGCATCACCTAATAAGAAACTGAAAATTGTCCCTTCCGTCTCCCTGCCGAGTGATTTTGATCCGACGAGCAGGGATTGGTATAAAACTGCTGCTGAAGCAAGGGCCGGAGTCGTATGGAGCGAACCTTATGTCGATACGGCAACGGAGGAATACATCATTACGGCTTCAAGGGCGATTGTATCGGAAAACAAAGTGGTTGGTGTCCTCGGTGTCGATATTAACCTGTCGAAACTGACCGACCGTGTTTCCAAAATGGATATCGGATATAATGGCTATCCGTTTTTGATCGGCCTTGATGGTACAGCCATCGTTCATCCAACCAAACGCGGTGAAGATTTATCGACCCTGCCTTTCATCAGCAAAATGTTGAAATCCGAAAAAGAATCGGACACCATCCGTTATGAACTGGAAGGCGATAAAAAAATATTGGTATACAGTACGGTACCGAAGACGAATTGGAAAGTGGGATCGGCTTATAACATGGAGGATCTCATTCAATCCTCGAAAGACATTGAGCATTTACTTCTGATTACGGCTCTGATTACACTGGTCATCATGCTGGTACTGGTTGTCATTGTAGCAAATATGATGACAAAACCGATTAAAGAGCTGCAAAAAACGGTAACCGACGTGTCGTCCGGTGATTTATCCATTCAATCTGGAATTAACACAAAAGATGAAACGGGCCTACTGGCTTCAGATCTAAATAAAATGATCGTGAATATGAAAGATACGATAAAAGTCGTTCAGGAATCAATTTATAATGTTCGGGAATCTGCCGAAGGGTTAAGTGCGGTTTCTGAGGAAACAAATGCGTCAAGTGAGGAAATGGCAAGGGCTGTAACGGAAATCGCCACCGGAGCTTCCCAGTCAGCGGCTGACTCTGATCGTGCCCAGCTTCAAACAGAGCAATTGGGAACGAGAATTGATGGGGTTTATGAAAAATCCAAAGCCATGTCTGAACTTGCAGGGAAAGCGGATGTCATGAACCAGTCTGGATTGAATCAGGTTAAGGAATTGGAAAGTGCCTACCACTCCTCCAGTGAATACATCACTTCCATGGAAAAAGTCATCCTTAGCCTGGAAGCGAAAGTGAAGACGATTGAATCTGTCATGGGAACAATCACGGAAATTTCGTCTCAAACGAATCTCCTGGCCCTCAATGCGAGCATTGAAGCGGCACGAGCCGGTGAGCACGGTAAAGGGTTCGCCGTGGTAGCCGAAGAGGTCCGCAAGCTTGCAGATCAATCCGTGAAAGCGACGGAAGAAGTAAAGCGTACGATTGTTGAGATCCAACAGGGCTCTCATCAGGCAGTGGACGAAATGGTCAAGACGAAAGAAACATTCGAGGTACAGAATGATGTGATTCAGAAAACAAATCATGTATTCGACGAAACCTCTCAATTAATGAAATCCATGCAGCGTGAAATTGAGAATATGTATAACGAGGTGGGTCAAATCAATCTCGAAAAGGATGAAGTGGTCAATGTGATCCAAATGATGGCCGCGACAGCTGAAGAGACAGCGGCTTCCTGCGAGGAAATGAGCGCTTCGACAGAGGAGCAGGTAAGGGCCGTACAGTCCGTTACAGAAGCAGCGGAGCGTCTGACGGACTTAAGCCAGGAGCTTCAGTCATCCATTGAAAGGTTTAAAATTTCATAATCTGCGATAGTAGGGTGGTCCTGACACATTGCCATTCTTTATCTCCTACGTATACTCCTTTTTAAAGTGAGTGCATACTAGAGTAGATGAAGAGAGTTGCATGTTCAAGGACCGCCTTCTTTATTTGTGTGAGTCATTAAGATGAAATCTATCTCTAAAATTGATATGATAGTGCTATTGCATGTTGTTGTTTATTTTATTGTAAGGAGCGTTTTGAGTGAGGAATCCCCGTGTGTTGACTGAAGGTGCGCTTATGCTCGCCATCTTTACTGTACTAATGTTATTGAGTTTATATGTTCCGCTTATTGGGACCCTGGCATTTTTTGTGTTGCCCCTCCCTCTTATTTTATTCAGTTCCAAGTATTCGTTGTGGAATTCGGTCTTAGTATTGATCGGATCACTCGGTCTGTCTTTCTTATTCGGAGGACTGCTTGCATTGCCGGTTGCCTTTATGGTGGCTACAACCGGGGTGGTCATTGGCTGGTGTGTGAAGGCAAGAGTGGATAAGATGAGGCTGTTTATGGCAGCAAGTCTCACACTTGTTATAAATATTGTGATCGGTTATGTTGTTTCGATTCTTTTCTTAGGCGTGAATGTGATTGAAGACAGCCTGAAGGAATCGAAGGCAGCTTATTATTCTATTTTTGAAAAGCTTGGCCAGCAACCGGATAAAAGGCTGGTTGAAAGTCTGGAAAGTTCCGTCGAGTTGATCCATACCTTGATTCCTACTTTGTTTGTAGGGATAGCGGTGGTACTTGCTTTACTATTCATCTTGATCAATTTCCCGATCATGAAGCGTCTGGGAAGGGATGTACCGGTATTCAGGCCATTCAGGGAATGGAAGCTCCCTAAGAGCATTCTTTGGTATTATTTGATCACACTTGTGCTGTCGATGATCCTTCAGCCGGAAAAAGGAACATATGTTTATACGGCGCTGATTAATATTTTGTATGTACTGCAGACGTTGATGGCGGTGCAAGGCTTGTCTTTCATTTATTTCTTTGCCCATCTGAAAGGATGGTCCAAAGGGATTTTGGTATTAATTACAATCATTTCGATTCCTCTTCTTTATCTCGTGCGAATTTTAGGTATAATTGACTTAGGATTTGATCTAAGACAACGCCTGCAACGCAAGTCATAGAAATTTAAGATCCAGGAGCTGAAATCATGCCATCTTATTTTAATAAGCGAATGATCCGCTACCCATTGTACGGTCTAGCTATATTAACAGCTCTCATGTTAGTAGCGGTTTCCTTTTACCAATGGATCATTTCGTTAATAGGGTTGATTGTCTTTGGAGTCGTGTACTTTCTCGCTTTCTATTTTGAAAGAAGGTCACACGAAGAAACAGAGGAATATATCTCCACCTTATCCTATCGTGTCAAACGTGTTGGGGAAGAAGCGTTAATGGAGATGCCCATTGGGATCATGCTGATCAATGATGAATATTACATAGAATGGACGAATCCTTTTCTCGCCTCTTGTTTCAATGAAGACACAGTCGTAGGAAGGTCCCTATACGATGTGGCTGAATCACTTGTTCCATTAATCAAACAGGAAGTCGATTCGGAAATTGTGACGATTAATGAACGGAAGTATCATGTCGTATTGAAGCTCAAGGAAAAACTACTCTACTTCTTTGATGTCACAGAGCAAAAAGAAATAGAAAAGCAATATCATGATGAACGCACGAATATTGGAATCATTTTTCTAGATAACTATGATGAGTTGACGCAAGGCATGGATGATCAGACGAGAAGCAGTTTGAACAGCCTTGTGACATCCATCCTGAATAAGTGGGCGAAAGAGTACGGTGTGTTCTTGAAGAGGGTGTCTTCCGAACGGTTCATCGCCGTCATAAATGAGAAGATCCTTCAAGTACTGGAGAAGGAAAAGTTCGGAATCCTCGATGATGTACGGGATACGACTTCGAAGCAAAATGTCCCCCTCACATTGAGTATCGGTGTCGGGACAGGGGTCTCATCCCTTCCTGAACTCGGGACTCTGGCCCAATCAAGTCTTGACCTCGCTTTGGGACGAGGCGGTGACCAGGTCGCGATCAAACAGACCAATGGAAAGGTCAAGTTCTATGGCGGTAAAACCAACCCGATGGAAAAACGCACCCGGGTCCGGGCAAGGGTCATTTCCCATGCCTTGAAGGAAATCATGATCGAGAGTGACAAGGTCATCATCATGGGGCACAAACATCCCGATATGGACGCGATTGGAGCGGCGATCGGAATCAGGAAAGTGGCCCAGATGAATCAGCGTGATGGCTACGTCGTCTTGAACTTTAATGAAATCGACAACGGCGTGAAACGATTGATGAAGGAAATCAAAGCCAATTCCGATCTTCATCCACGCTTCATCACACCCGAGGAAGCACTTGAGATGGCAACGGACGATACGGTGCTCGTAGTCGTCGATACCCATAAGCCTTCCCTGGTCATTGAAGAAAAGCTTTTAAATAAGGTGGATAAAGTCGTCGTCATCGATCATCATCGACGGGGCGAAGATTTTATTAAAAATCCACTGCTAGTCTATATGGAGCCATACGCTTCCTCTACGGCAGAGCTTGTGACAGAGCTCCTCGAATATCAGCCGAAGCATGAGAAGATCACGATGCTTGAAGCGACGTCGCTCCTCGCAGGGATCATTGTCGATACGAAGAGCTTTACGCTCCGGACGGGCTCGAGAACGTTTGATGCTGCCTCGTATTTACGGGCACAAGGGGCGGATACGGTACTCGTCCAAAAATTCCTCAAAGAGGATGTCGAGACGTATATCAAGCGTTCCCGATTAATCGAATCGGTCAAATTCTTCCGTGAAGGAGTCGCCATTGCGAAAGCCGAGGAGGATGTCATTTATGATCCCGTCCTCATTGCCCAGGCGGCAGACACATTACTGACAATGGATGAGGTCATTGCGTCCTTCGTCATCTCGAAGCGGGATCCTGAAACAATCGGTATCAGTGCACGTTCACTTGGTGACGTCAACGTACAGATCATCATGGAAAACCTGAACGGTGGAGGTCATTTAACCAATGCCGCCACCCAGATCAAGCAGGTATCGGTCCTGGAAGCGGAAGAACAGCTGAAAGAAGCACTAAATGATTATTTTGAAGGGAGAAAAGAGATATGAAAGTCATTTTCTTAAAAGACGTTAAAGGTAAAGGTAAAAAAGGCGAAGTGAAAAATGTAGCAGACGGCTATGCACATAACTTTTTATTGAAGAAGGGACTGGCTGTTGAAGCAACGAATGCAAACATCGGTCAACTTGAGGGGCAGAAGAAGAAAGAACAGCAAGTCGCTCAAGAAGAACTGGAAGAGGCGAAAAAATTAAAATCGACACTTGAAGAAATCACGGTTGAGATGAAGGCGAAATCCGGTGAAGGCGGCCGATTATTCGGATCCATCACGAGCAAGCAAATCGCAGATGCGATGAAAAAGGCTCATGACATTAAAATCGATAAACGTAAAATCGAAATGAATGACGCCATCCGTGCCCTTGGTTACACAAATGTTCCTGTGAAACTGCATACAGATGTGTCCGCAACATTAAAGGTACATGTAACGGAAGAATAGTTTTCCACTGAATATACGAAATTTGGTAACTTCATTTTGAGAAAAACATGTTAAAATGAATATAGCTTGATATAAAATGTGATCTGGATTTTATCCTGATCACATTTTTTCGGTAGAATACCATTCTTTTTTTATATAGATAATGAAAGTCAGGATCTGTTTGATCGTAAGGGAGGCTTGAGCATAGATGAATGAAATGTTTCAGGACCGGGTTCCACCTCAGAATATAGAGGCTGAACAAGCGGTATTAGGGGCCATTTTCCTTGAGCCCAGTGCATTGACGACCACATCGGAAATATTGATTCCAGAGGATTTCTATCGTCATTCTCATCAAAGAATATACAATGTCATGCTGAATCTGGGGGACGGTGGAAAAGCCGTCGACTTGATCACGGTGACCGAAGAACTGGCAGCAGCGAAAGAGCTTGAAGACGTCGGCGGAGTCGCTTACTTAAGTGAACTGGCCGCTTCCGTTCCAACCGCTGCGAATATTGAATACTACGCAAAGATCGTGGAAGAGAAGTCATTACTCCGCAGGTTGATCCGTACAGCGACGGATATCGCTTCTGACGGCTATGCCCGTGAAGATGAAGTGGACAGCCTCCTGAGTGAAGCGGAAAAAAATATCATGGAAGTGGCTCAGCGTAAAAACGCCGGGGCTTTCCATAATATTAAAGATGTACTCGTACGGACGTATGACAATATCGAAACCCTGACGAATCGTAAGGGTGACGTAACGGGTATTTCAACAGGATTCGCCGACCTTGATCATATGACGGCGGGATTCCAACGAAATGACTTGATCATTGTAGGTGCCCGTCCTTCCATGGGTAAGACCGCCTTTGCCCTGAACATCGCTCAGAACGTAGCCGTAAAAGCCAAGGAAAATGTAGCCATCTTCTCACTCGAGATGGGTGCGGGACAGCTTGTCATGCGTATGCTGTGTGCAGAAGGGAATATTAACGCTCAGAATCTCCGTACCGGTGATCTGACGGACGAAGATTGGAGAAAGCTGACCATGGCTATGGGAAGCCTTTCGAATGCAGGTATTTATATTGATGATACACCGGGGATCAAAGTAGGGGAGATCCGTTCCAAATGCCGTCGACTCGCTCAGGAGCACGGACTGGGCATGATCCTCATCGATTATTTGCAGCTGATCCAGGGTAGCGGACGTTCCGGAGAAAACCGTCAGCAGGAGGTTTCGGAGATTTCCCGTTCCCTTAAGGGACTTGCCCGTGAGCTTGAAGTGCCAGTCATCGCCTTATCCCAGCTCTCCCGTGGAGTGGAGCAGCGTCAGGACAAGCGCCCGATGATGTCGGATATCCGTGAATCAGGAAGTATCGAGCAGGATGCGGATATTGTAGCCTTCCTATACCGCGAAGATTACTACGACAAAGAAGCGGAAAACAAGAATATCATTGAAATCATCATCGCCAAGCAGCGTAACGGCCCGGTTGGGAACGTATCATTGGCGTTTGTGAAAGAATATAATAAATTCGTGAATCTGGAGCGGCGATTTGACGACGCTCCGGCTTAAAAAAAATCCAAGCCCTGTCTGATACAGGTGCTTGGATTTTTTTGTTTATAGAATGGTCGCATGCTGATGGGCATGAAGTCTTGTGAAGATACCGTCCTCTTTTGAAAGCAGTTCTTCATGTGTCCCATCTTCAGCAATCCCATTTTCGGTGACGACCAGAATGCGGTCCGCTTTTCGGATCGTTGCCAACCGGTGGGCAATCACCAGTGTGGTCCTGTCTTTTGCCAGTTCATTTAAAGCCTCCTGGATGATCGCTTCCGTTTCCGTATCCAAAGCGGAAGTGGCCTCATCCAGAATCAGGATTCGTGGATTCTTTAGGAACATACGGGCGATGGATAAGCGCTGCTTTTGACCTCCGGAAAGCTTCAGTCCCCTCTCCCCGATCTGGGTATCATATCCGTCTGGAAGGGATGCGATAAGATCTGTCAGATGCGCACGTCTCGTCGCTTCCTCGATTTCTTCCTGAGTAGCATCAAGCTTCCCATAAGCGATATTTTCACGGAGGGATCCTGTGAATAAGAACACATCCTGCTGTACGATTCCGATTTGGGAGCGGAGGGATTCCTTCGTCATCTCACGAATATCGATCCCATCAATGGTGATGGATCCTTCTTCTATATCATAGAAGCGGGGGATCAATGAGCAAATCGTCGTTTTCCCGGCACCGGAAGGACCGACAAATGCGACGGTCTGGCCTGATTGAATGGTAAAGGATAAATCGTTAAGAATAGGTCGATCCGGCTCATACCCAAAAGTCACGGCGTCAAAGGCAATATCCCCTCTCAGCGTGGACACTTCAACAGCATGAGGGCGATTCTCAATATCCGGCTCCACATCCATGAGCTCAGTGAACCGTTTAAAGCCTGCCATCCCCTTCGGATACAGCTCAAGGAGGGCGGAAATTTTATCAATTGGTTTAAACAGGACATTGATATAAAGGATGAAAGCAACGAGCTCCCCATAGGAAAGGGCCCCTGAAAAACTTAACCATGCCCCGTATACCAGTATGATCAAGGTCATCAATCGGGTCGTAATGTAGATGCCGGACAAATTCACGCTCATCACGTTATAAGCCTTCAGTTTCGATTTACGGAAAAATTGATTGTTCTCGTTAAATCGTTCCATTTCATAAGACTCATTTGTGAATGATTGAACCACTCTCGCCCCAGAAACACTGTCTTCAACGCGGCTGTTGACGTCCGCGATATTTCCGTACATCTTCGTCCAGGCCGCATTCATTTTAATATTTGAATGCGAAATGAGCCAGACAAGGAATGGAACAATGATAATAGCGACCAAAGCAAGCTCCATATTGATGGTGAGCATGATCCAAAACGCCCCGATGAAGGTCATGACAGCGATGAACAGATCTTCAGGACCGTGGTGGGCAAGCTCCCCGATGTCCATCAGGTCATTTGTCACCCGGCTCATGATATTACCCGTTTTCGTATTGTCAAAGAAGCGGAACGATTGTCTCTGTACATGCTGAAACAATTCTCTCCTCATATCTGTCTCGATATTGATCCCAAGCTTATGCCCCCAATAGTTCACTACGAACTGCATGGATGAACTCAGAAGATACAAGACCAGAAGACCGGCAGATACAGCAAGGATGGTACTCCAATTCCCATCTGGCAATAAGGAATCAATAAACCACGATACCGCCAAAGGAAATCCTAACTCTAAAAGTCCCACCAACACCGCACAGGCAAAATCAATATAAAAAAGCCGCCGGTGCGGACGGTAATAACTAAAAAATCGTTTAATCATCAAATCGTCACCTCGATATTTAATTGTATGTAAAATTCAAAATGCTTATTTTAGATTAGCAAAAGATTCTAAAATGCGCTATCTTATTTGTTCGCTTCTTTACCAAGCTTGATCAAGCAGATTGAGTGCTATTGCTCTGTTCGTATAGCATATTGCTTGATTGTCAGGGTATTCGCTCCCTTTCTCCGGACGACCGGTCAAGCCTCCTCGCATTCGCTGCGGGGTCTTGACTCGCCCGTTTTTCCGCAGGAGTCTCGCAAATCCCCTGACAATCTATATATTTTCTTAAACTATCACAATAAAGTTGATTTTCTGCTCCCTTGTAGATAGTTCATCTTCTGAATCAAACTATCTACATTAAGAGTTTTTTTGTTTGCCATTTCTCATTATGCAGTCAAAATATAAAAGCACAGAGTGGATTGTAGCAGAAGGCACTTGACTCCTCCCCCCCGGGGAATCTTGTGCCTGGAGCGGAAAGGAACGGTCCCCTTTTCACCCACCATCATTACCTCACTTTTAATTAGCCTGTTTTATTTGTCTTGAAATTCTTAAACTAAAGGATTTCAGGGAGGAAAGTCCGAAATTACACGAACATAAATATAATTACCTATTTAAACGTTCGTGTTTTGATTGACTTTCAGTTTTAGTGTTGATAAAATGAGTTTGTTTGATAAAAGAGGGAATACTAATTCCCGTCGGAGGTGCTTAATATGTCTTCAGTAGTAGTAGTAGGTACACAATGGGGAGACGAAGGAAAAGGAAAGATCACTGACTTCCTTTCTGAACATGCAGAAGTAATCGCGCGTTACCAAGGTGGGAACAACGCGGGTCATACGATTAAGTTTGACGGTGAAACATATAAATTACACTTAATTCCATCAGGTATATTCTATAATGAAAAAACGTCCGTCATCGGAAACGGGATGGTTGTCGATCCTAAAGCTCTTGTGAAAGAGTTGAAGTATCTTCACGATCGCGATGTAACAACAGACAACTTAAGAATCAGCAATCGTGCACACGTGATTCTTCCATATCACTTAAAGCTGGATGAAATTGACGAAGAGCGTAAAGGTGCCAACAAAATCGGCACAACAAAAAAAGGGATCGGTCCTGCTTATATGGATAAAGCAGCACGTGTCGGAATCCGTATAGCAGATCTTCTGGATCGGCAATCATTCGAAGAAAAGCTTTCACGTAACCTTGAAGAGAAAAACCGTCTCTTTGAAAAATTTTATGAAACAGAAGGCTTCAATATTGAAGACATTCTGGATGAATACTACGAGTACGGTCAGCAAATCAAGCACTACGTTGTCGATACTTCCGTTGTCTTAAACGATGCAATCGATAACGGCCGTCGTGTTCTATTCGAAGGAGCTCAAGGGGTTATGCTTGATATCGATCAAGGTACATATCCATTTGTCACGTCTTCTAACCCGGTAGCCGGTGGAGTGACAATCGGTTCTGGTGTAGGCCCTACAAAAATCAACCACGTAGTCGGCGTATCCAAAGCATACACTACCCGCGTAGGGGACGGACCTTTCCCAACGGAACTGACGAACGAAACTGGAGACAGAATCCGCGAAGTTGGCCGTGAATACGGTACAACGACTGGGCGTCCACGCCGTGTCGGCTGGTTTGACAGTGTGGTTGTGCGTCATGCTCGCCGTGTCAGCGGGTTAACAGACCTTTCACTGAATTCGATCGACGTTCTGACAGGAATCGAAACATTGAAAATCTGTGTTGCTTACAAGTATAAAGGTGAAGTCATGGAAGAGTTCCCTGCTAACCTGAACATCCTGGCTGAATGTGAGCCTGTGTACGAAGAGCTTCCAGGATGGACGGAAGACATCACAGGATGCAAGACGTTAACGGATCTTCCTGAAAATGCTCGTCACTACTTAGAGCGAGTATCACAATTGACAGGTATCCCTCTGTCCATCTTCTCAGTCGGACCGGACCGTTCTCAAACGAATGTGGTTCGCAGCGTGTGGAGCCCGAATTAATGACAATAAAACTCTCAGCCTATAAGCGGCTGAGAGTTTTTTATTGATTCAATTCTTCGTACACCCGGTCATGACAAACGACATAGAGGATGTCATCGGTATGAAGCTCCCGATTCGTGGCATCGGTGAAATCCATATTATCATTCACGGCAAGGAGAATGGCCCCTTTTTCAAGAAGTTCCTCTGATGCCTGCTTGATCGTCTTCCAATTTTCCTTCACCTTGAATTCATGAATGTTATTTCCGTATCGCTTACTGAGTAGTTGCCTGAATAAATTCGTCGTTCCGGGATGCAGGGTGGCTTTTGCCATGAGAAGGGAAACGGAATCATTGGATAAAATAAAGTCCTCGACGGCGATATGCTGGAATTTAGGAATATGACGGTCTTCCGAAACTTCTACGATGGTATGGACTTCCCTCTGATGGGTTTTCGATAATCCTTCAACGGCGGATGCTATTAATAATGTCTTACCATCTATCAGGGAAGGATCCTCGATCTTGGAATCCGAAAAGATCGCCACACGTTTAGCCTCAAAGATATTTGCCATCAGCAAAATATTCTCATCAGATGGGTCCCCTTGGATGAAATGGATCTGCTCATGCTCGATCGGAGTGACGGGAAGCATGTCGATGAGTACAATTTCGGCATCGGGAACATGGGCAAGTATTTCTTCAATGGCCCTCTCCGTTTTCTTTGACCAATTGATGTAAATGTAATGATCTTCATATGTATACACTAATTTTCCCTCCCTTTTGAATTTCTGAAACGTCGTAATCGAATCAACCGTCTTACTGATCAACACCCCGATGATCCCGATTCCAAAGATGAAGAGGAAGATCCCAAGCATCCTGCCTCCAACTGAAACGGGAAAGTAATCCCCATAACCGACAGTGGTCAAGGTCGTCATTGTCCACCAGAATCCATCAAAGAGCGTTGGAAAGGTTTCAGGTTCCAAAAAATGACTGCCAACGGTTCCAATTAGGACGATAATCAGTGATAATAGAAAAATGAACCCGAAGTCCATCTTCGTGATCTGTTTCCAAATCCTTTGGAAAATAAGCATACTGCCCCTCCTTTTTTAAAAAAATCATAGTTCAATCATACCAATGAACTCCCGGGAAATGAAACTTTTTCCGCATTGGTTCGTATAGTTAAAAGAAATCATTGTAGGAGGCTGGAGTTATAAATGAAAGCACCGATATTAGAATATAGATTGAGAAAAGGGAATGACACCTTTGAAGCGATTTATCATTATCAAGATATTGAGCTGGAACAGATCCTGGCAAGGAGGGAATGTGAGTTCTTCGTGAAGGAAGGAGTCACCTACCGGCAGCTGTCTTCTGCTATTGAAGGGAACCTATTCATCATTTATGTGGAAACCTATGAAGAGGAGCCGCTGAAGGATCAGTTGTTTCCCCCTGAACGACTGATACTCGAGATTCGTGAATTAAATCAGCGGAAACATAATCCCATTTTAAAAATAGAACACCATGATTACCATCTTGATATTCTAAGTGTCATCGGTTCTGTTTACTATTATGTAGATGGGACTGAATGGGAACGGGACTCTGCTGAAATCGATGAGGACCGTTATGTGTATATACTCTATGTGAAGGCAACGGGATATAAGCTAGAGGAGGAAAGAAGATGAACAAAACGAAAAAAATGATGGCGGGAGTGGCCGCTTCCGTCATGGCGATATCTGTCAGTGGATGTGGGAATCAGGATCTTCCACCGGAACCGACGGATGTAGACTGTGACGACTGGGATTGGGATGACGATAGCGGGACGTATTATTGCGATGACAACAGGTCACCCCACTTCGGCTATTTTTGGTTCGCTGGCAGGATGTTTAAAAACAAATCAAACCTGAAAAGTTTCTCCAAATACAAATCATACTCCAAAAGCTATAAATCAGGAATCGGAAGCGGCTCTAAAGGTGGATTCGGAGGATAATATGACAACCTCTCATCGTGAAAGAAGAAATGACTTTTACAACGACATTCCTGAGTTCTGGCACAATTTATATGACATGGAATATGCACTACTGGATCTTCATATGAAATCACGTGAAACGGTTCTGGGGATTCACGAAGCATCCAAGAGGGTATACGCCATATTTGTTAAAACAGCCGATCTGCTGAGGGAATTAGAAGATGATACCCTTCTCGAACTTGGCTACCCCGAGGAATCACTTGCGTATATAAAATTCAAATCCATTTCGCAAGAGTGTCTTATCGGGAGATTCGATTTTGTCGTTTCAGAAGGGGAAATGAAACTATTGGAATTTAATAGTGATACTCCCACTTTCATAAAAGAGCTCTATTACGTGAATGAAAGGGTATGTCAGTATTTTGATTGTCCGAACCCGAATGCGGGAATGGAACAGCAATTAACCAAAGAGTTGAAACGGGGTCTCTTATCTTCCTGGAAGTCCCTTCAACGAAAAGGAGACGCAAAAATCGTCTTCACTTCTCATGCTGATCACGAAGAAGATTACTTGACAACGAAGTATATCCAGGAGCTTTCCGGAGTCCCTTCAGAATATGTCAGTCTCGATCAGCTGCAAATACGGGACGATGGATTATATACTCCCAAGGGAGAGCGGATCGATATCTTATACCGGCAAACCTATCCGGTCGAGCATCTCGTCGACGATCAAGATCCACTGACTGAAGAAAAAGTCGGTCTGGAACTGATGCGTTTGGTATCGGATAGAAAGCTTGCGATCTTGAACCCTCCCTCCTCCTTTTTGCTGCAATCAAAAGGGGTGCAGGCACTCATATGGGGGCTGCATGAAGAGAGAAGTCCTTTCTTTACCGAAGAGGAACACAAATGGATCGAACGCTACTTTCTTCCAACCTATTTGGATCCAGAACCCTTCGAAGAAAGCGGGATGACCTACGTTCAGAAGCCTGCATTCGGACGCGAAGGAGATACAGTCAAAATCTTGGAAGCAACAGGGAGGGTCCTATTACAAGATAAAAATGAAACCTATAAACAAACCCTCCCGGTATATCAAAAGTTCTGTCCACTTCCCGTCTCGGTGATCACAACCGATGAAGGAAAAAAGGAAGCAAGCCTAATGGTCGGGAGCTTCATTATTAACGGCAACCCGGGCGCCATCGGCATACGGGCCGGAAATGCCATAACCGATAACGAATCATACTTTCTGCCTGTAGGAATACGGGAGAATTAAAAAGGAGAGAAACACATGCAAATCATAACAAGTGACGCCTTACTCAGCTTTTTGGCCCACGTCGGAACCGGCCTTGGACTCATGATCCTCGGAATCACCGTCTTCGCCTTCACCACCAAGTTCTCAGAAGCGACTTTGATCAAAGAAGGAAACATCGCTGTAGCCTTGAAGCTGTGGGGAAAAGCCATCGGGCTCGCCATCGTCATCTACACCGTCTGGGCGAACAGCCTGAACCTGCTTGACGCGTTCATCTGGGGACTGATCGGAATCGCGACCCAGGTCATCGCCTACTGGATCATCGAGTACGTCCTGACGCCGCGTACGAACTTAGCGAAGAAAGTGGAAGAAGGAAATATTGCCATCGGATTCAGCCTATTCTCCGCAGCGATCGTCGTTGGATTGGTTGTGGCGGCTAGTTTGACTTATTAATTGGGATTAGGGATCTGCTGTTGGAGCGGTTTATGGCTCGGATGGCGGGTCTTTTTTGTGTGTGGATTTCATTAAAATTAATTCACCCTTAAGCTGAAAGAACCAAATTATTCCCCAAGAAATAATTTTCGACAAAAAAACCAAAAAAACAGTTGCCCTCGACAATCATGCTGTGATAATATTAATTTCGTTGTCACGAAAGAGGCTTTGATCAAGCTTATCGATTCGTGTTTATATATACTTAGAGAGCCATTAGCTCAGTTGGTAGAGCATCTGACTTTTAATCAGAGGGTCGAAGGTTCGAATCCTTCATGGCTCACCATTTTTTTACGGCCCATTGGTCAAGCGGTTAAGACACCGCCCTTTCACGGCGGTAACACGGGTTCGAATCCCGTATGGGTCACCA
>NZ_JANIOC010000028.1 GCF_024733565.1 Rossellomorea sp. SC111
AATAATACTCTGAAGAGTACCCAGGAAAAATTATTAAAGTTAGACTTGCAGTTTTTTTCTAAGGGTAAAGATAAAGCTGGTATCATCTATAAAAGAACTAATGTAAAAACAGGAAAAGATTATGTTGGTCAAACTAAAAGTCCTGAGAGATATTTAAAGAGGCAAAAAGAACATGCTAGAAAAACTCCTAGTGCACGATATGAGTATGAAATAATAGGAAGAGAAGTACCAGGGAAGCCGTTAGATATTTTAGAACAAAGAATGATAAATAAATATGGAGGACTTGAAAAAAATGGAGGGTTATTAGAAAACAAACGAAATCAAATAAGTCTTAAATATTGGGATTACTTTAATATTAAATAAGGTGGGAATAGTAAATGGGTAAAAAAAAGCATGATGTCAAAGTAGGCGATGTTTTTTATATCAAAATAAGTGGTGAAGATAAGTATAGTTATGGACAAGTTATAAGCGTAGGAGAAACATCAGAGTGTATTATTATTTTTGATATAACATCAAATAGCCATTCTGAAATCAATGATATAGTAAAAAATCCTATTTTATTCTTAGCACAAACTGTTACTGTGAAAATTGAAGATAACGAATGGGGTTATTTGGGGAATATAGATATACCAGACAATTTAACATTACCTGAATATATTAGTGATACCCTGGATGGAAAAGTAATTTTAAACTACAAAGGCGAAATTTTAAGGAAGGCTACGAGTGATGAAATAGAAACTCTAACAACATTGAAATCTTGCTCTCCTGCCATTGTAGAAGACGCAGTAAATTCTAAATATGGAAAAGAAGATTGGTATCCTTATTTAGATAATTTACTGTATAAAAAATAGTTATTTTAAATGGACTGACAATATTAGTTTTGTGTCAGTCCGTTTTTTCGTATTTTTTGTTGAAAAGAACAGGGGGAGTAACGAATAACCCCCTTGTTAAAAAAAGAAGCCCAAGGTCCAAGCCAATAAAGTATCAGGCAAAGCTGTTAAAAAAATAGTTCAACGAGGACTTGGCTTGGTTGGATTTGTCCCTGGCCTTGGAGCCGTAGCCGAAGGCGTCAATGCCCTCATCTATGCGGTGGATGGAGATTACACAAATGCCGGACTAAGTTTACTGGCTGCGATACCGATTTATGGAGATGGTGCGAAGATCGGGTTGAAGGCTGGGGGGATGATTAGTCGGGCGGTAAAAGGTACTAACAAGAGAGGACAAGTAACAAATCGCGTTGGATTTAGAAAGAAAACTGTCCAAAATGCTTGGGATAATGCAGAACCTGGTCCAAATGGAGGAAAGCTATGTCCTACTTGTAAGAATGAAGTGAATGTTAAACCATATTCAGGTGAAAATCGTGATTGGGATGTTGATCATACACCTGCTTGGACAAATAGAGAGTTTCCTCCTAATGTTACCCGTAAAGAGGTATTAGATAATTATCAGGAGGGAACAAGACTTGAATGCCCTGTTTGTAATAGAAGAAGAGGAAACAGGGACAAGTAAGGAGGGATAATATTGAGGGATAATTATCTTAATTTTATGGAAAATCATCTAGGCAAGATTGAGTATGGGTGGAGTAAAGACGAAAATGGAAATGAACTTCCTTTTCAAGTTGTTAAGTATGTGGATGGCCCATTTCCAGGAACAGTCACCTATTCTACTGTAGGTCTTAGTAATATACTATTGAAATCCCACGTCTCAATTAAAAACATTAGACAAGAGTTAGTATTTGTTTCTTATTCAAGTTTTGGAGATAAAAATATTCCAGCTATACTTCAGCATGTAGGTTTACAAGCTTATAATAATGGTATAGCTTATCTACGAGGAGAATCTATTGGACCAAAAGGAAAAATATTCAATGATTCGAATTTAAAAGCCTTATATGTAACACTTCCGGTTTATTTTGATGATTCATTTCATACCTTTTATGAAAAAGATGGTGATCCAATTGTAAATGTATGGCTAGTTCCAATAAGTAATAAAGAAGCGGAATTTGTTAAACTTTATGGGTGGGATAAATTTGAAGACCTTTTGGTTGAGAAAGATCCAGACTTAATAAATTTCAAACGAAAAAGTATAATTGAATAAGTAAAGAGGACCTTGATTGGTGAAGTGCCTTTCAAGGTTTTTTTAATGCGTGAAGCAAGAAGTTTGGACAAATTTGCTGTCCAATTGATGAGGAAAAAAATGTCCTGAACCCGGATGGAGAAATCGTCGCGTCCAAGCGATTTGACGGAAACTATGAAAATCAATTCTTCTTCTATCACTACGACATGAGGGGTAGCGTCACCAACGTCGTTGACTCCGAAGTCAATCGGGTCAAAGGATACGACTATGATGACTTTGGAAACATCAAGGAAGTCGGAGACAAGACAATCCATAATGAAGTGAAATTTACCGGTGCCATCCAGGATAGTTCCACCGGCCTTCACTATATGAACGCCCGATACTACAGTTCCGACACCGGGCGATTCATTTCTCAAGATACGTATTCCGGGAACGCATTTGACCCGTGGACACAGCATATGTATACGTATACGAGCAATAACCCGATTAATTATGTTGATCCGACGGGGCATTATCATGTAGATCCGGATGGGAATAAGATATTGCCAAACGGAGCCTATATTCAGAACAGGAGTCAACCGACTGCCAGCAAACCGTCGACCAGTCATATCTCGACACCTAGTGGAAGCAGCAAGAGCAAGCCGTCCGCTAAGATGCCGAAGGTCCAAGCCAATAAAGTATCAGGCAAAGCTGTTAAAAAAATCGTTCAACGAGGACTCGGCCTGGTTGGATTTGTCCCTGGCCTTGGAGCCGTAGCCGACGGCATCAATGCTCTCATCTATGCGGTGGATGGAGACTACACAAATGCCGGACTGAGTTTACTGGCTGCAGTACCGATTTATGGAGATGGTGCGAAGCTTGGGTTGAAGGCTGGGGGGATGATTAGTCGGGCGGTTAAGGGATCGGGTAAATATCAAGTTGGAGCATATAAAGATATTAAAGGAGTAGAAGGACTTGATGCTCATCATGCAGGGCAAAAGGCATTAATGAAGAAATTAGTGAATAATTATAATCCCAATACTGCTCCTGCAATAAATGTTCCAAAGGTCGGTCATACAATAAAAGGCCCTAATGGTATAGTTTCAAGAAGTACAAAAGGAATAGATAATCCTAGACAGCTACTAGCAAGGGATATTACGGAACTAAGAAGAGTCTATGATGACATACCAAATTCTTCTTTAAAAGAACTTATTGGATTAAACAAAAAAATGTATCCAGAAATGAGGAAATAAAATGTATGATATTTTTGTTAAATCACTTTATGAGTCTATAGTAAAAGAGAATCTTCAACTATACCAAGACTTTTATGAAACTACGAATGTTACTCCTAAAACAGATGATTATTGGAAAAAAGCTATTGGTTTATACGATGATTTAACTGACGAAAATAAAGAAATATTAATGAAGATAATTGAACAAACTATGATTGATACTATTTCAAACATGTTAGGAGTAATTGATGGAAGTTCGACTTTAAAAGATTGTTCGTTAGAACCTAAATTACTGCTTAATTCTATTGATACAGAAGGAGAACTACAAGATTCGTTTTTAGAATTCATAGAAGAAAGAGATAGTAACAGCTAATGAATTCTTTATTATAGAGGTCTTCATAAAGAGCACAGTTAAAATAGATAAATGATTTAAATGAATTCAATTACCTTGATTGGCTAAATGCCTTTCAAGGTTTTTTATTATAATTTAAATTAAATCAGCTGATATTTGAGTGAGACATTATGAATTGATTTGTTTGAGAATCTGACGAGAACTACTATTAAGGTGAGGTGACATTTTACGTGGCAGGTATAGTTATGATAATTAATGAGAATGACAAAGCTCGTTACCCATAATTTATTATCCACAACAGTACAAGAAGTACTCTTACACGTTACCCATTTGTTTATCGCCATGTATTTTTACTAGAAATGGTCGCATACTACTCGCTATTTATAAAAAAACGTTACATAGATTGTGAATTCCGTAACGGGGGGTGGAAAGTTGAACGTTGATAGGAATATTCGAGTTTCGATTCAAGGGCAAGCAAAAGATGGATATAGCTTGAAATATCAAGAAGATGAAATCAAAGCATACTGTGAAGTAAATAACTTGAACGTGATTCATATTTTTAGAGATGAAAGATTAAGTTGAGCAAAACGAATGAAGAAGCATTGAAATAGATAGGGAGGACATACAGGAGCTGTTGGCTCACCTTTCGTATATCAATTTTATTAAGATATAAGGATAGAATCTCATTTTCTTCCCACCATAATTTTTAAAGTAGGGACCACGTCACCTCAATTAACTCCTAAAATTATTAGACTTAAAACCCACCCCGACAAGGTATTCTCCCTTTTAACTAGAATAAATACATATCTACTATTTTTCACAAAATCTCTACAAGAAAGGAGAGAGGAACCCATGAATTTCAGTAAAACAAAACGTCTTGTCTATGCAAGTGGTTTACTTTCAATTATAGGAATAATATTGTTCTCCATCGTTCTTTATTTTCTGGTTCAAAGCGTACGGGAGACCTTCTATCAGAATAAATTCGAGAAGGATTATGAATATAGTTCTTTAAAGGAAGATGGAGTGGTAGACCCGGTTCAGGTGTTTCATGGCGTGAAGTTGAATACGTTTCTCGAGGAAGAGGAGGAATCGGGTAAGAAGAGTGGGAATATCCTCTTTGAGGTGAAGGATGAACCGGAAGCAACGCTCAAAGGGTTTAAGGTCGACTCCGGGCGTGAGGGTATGGATGCGTTCGATGAGGCCATTCAATACAAGGTGATGGTGAAAAAGGAAACGGGCAGGGAGTCATTCATCATTGCCTTGAAAAAGTCACCGGATTCTGAGCCGGCGAAGTATAAGACCTTCAGTATCAACGAAAATGGGGTCATTAAAACAAGTGAGTTTACGCTTGGTACAAAGAACAAGCTGGAGACGCAATGGATCAAAGGACTTTCTGATGAAACACATGGGTACTATACAGATCTTCCTTATCAAAAAGGAGGATGGGTGTCTTTGATCGCCCTTGCTTTCCTCGGCATTCTTTCTATGATTGGGGCTATGTGGCTCAGGCGCAGGTCCGCTGCTGCTGAAGCGGGGGAGGCTGCTTAGGTAAATGAAACGAACATTTCTTACCACATGTTTTATGATCATGGTCATTTGCTCCATTACGGCCTATCTATTAGAAGATTCTTTACTGGGTGGAATCGCTTTTGCATTGAATTTTTTTACTATGTCTGCGTTTTCAATAGGGTTATTGATTGATGAGGAGTAGCCATTCTCATTGAGTGTATACTTCAAAATACAAAACATAAAAAAGAAGCAAGTAACCACTGCTTGCTTCTTGTCTAATCTACTCTTATTGAACCTTCAACACTTCCCCCACATAAATCCGATCACTGATCAATTTGTTCGCCTTCTTCAGTTTCGAAACCGATGTTTTATATTTTTTCGCGATGGCGGAAAGGGTATCCCCTTTTCTTACCGTATGGGTTGTGACTTTAGCAGGGGCAGGACTTTTATCTTTGGTTGGGATGGAACCTGCCACTTTCAGAACCTGTCCAACGTAAATCCTATCGCTCTTTAAGTTGTTGAGCTTTTTCAGACTGCTTACGGTTGTGTGGTATTTCTTGGCGATTACGGACAGATTATCGCTTTTTTTCACTTTGTATGTCGATGTTTTGGAAGGTGCAGTGGACTCATTCTTCGCAGGTGCTGCTGCAGAGCCTGAAACCTTCAGCACTTGACCGACATAAATACGGTCGCTGGTCAGGTGGTTGATTTTCTTTAAATTGCTGACGGATGTTTTATATTTCCTGGCGATGGAAGAGAGTGTGTCCCCTGTCTTCACCTTATAGCTTGTGGTCTTTGGTGGAGCAGGCTCACTTTTGGAAGGGGCCGTAGCGGAACCGGAAATCTTCAGCACTTGACCGACATAGATGCGGTCGCTCTTCAAGTGGTTGATTTTTTTCAATTCACTGACGGACGTTTTATATTTCTTAGCGATGGCAAAAAGAGTGTCGCCGCTTTTCACTTTGTATGTACCTGTCGCTTCTGTCTTTGCCGGAGGTGTTTCTCCCAAGAGATAATACATGTCGTTACTGAAGGTAATGTGACGTTTTCCTTTATACGTCATGGCTACTTGTTTAAACTGTTTCTCCAGATTCTCGACGTTGACTTCCATATCGTTCATGGCAATGCCGTAGTCGTGGTCTGACATGTCGCCATTTAAGTAGTCGATGGTGTCCATTTCGGAATTATATACTTCTATTAAACTATTATAAATGTATTCATCCATGGCTGCGATTTCTTTATTGGAAGGGTTGAGAGGAGCCTCTTTCTCCAACGCACCATCGAAGTATGCCAGATAGTCATCGTAAAGTTTCATCTGTTCTTTTTCAGATTTTGCGCCATCAATTTTTGTCGTATAGCTTTCCAACGTGCGAATAATCTTCGCATAATGAGAGGCAAATAGGTTCAACTCAATTTGATAGTTGATGGTTTGGGCAGCAAGTACAGAATGTTGCGGCTGTAAGAGCGCACTGCTGGAAAACACCAAAGAGGTTGCCAAGATGGATGCGGTCAGCGTTTTTTTCGTGATCATGTTCATTCTCCTTCAAGAATCTATAAGTATAGGAATTTAATTCCTTATATGATTGTAATAATCTGTTAATTAAAAGGAAATAGGTTTTACAAGCGTCATGAAACAATATTTTTCGACATTAATCGAGGGAGCGAGGGGACGGTTCTTATGCTTCTTTTTGCATCATCTATGGTTGGACGAAGCAGATCCTGTGCTTTCCTTCATTTTACTTGGGAAGCAACAGAACCGTCCCCCTGCTTCCTTTGAATTTACAGTATTCTAATATTCCTGTCGTAAACCATTTACACTCCTCCATTACAATAGGAAGAAATCATGCTTAAAGAGAGTTCTTAAAAGAAATACTGGAATGATAATTGGGTTTTATGGGAGGACGTTAGGATGGATTTACGATCACCGGAGAAAAAGTTCCGCCCTGAATTAGAGGGTGTCAGAACGGTAGCCGCCTTTTTGGTGGCCATCTATCATATATGGATCGGGTCGGTTTCCGGCGGGGTGGATGTGTTTTTTATCGTGTCGGGTTATCTGATCACTACCTCATTATTGACAAAGATGGAGAGGGTGGGCCGTATCCAGCTCGTTGAATATTGGCTGGGTCTCGGCAGGAGACTGTTTCCCATCGCCTTTACGGTCCTGTTGTTTGCGGTGGTGGTCTCAGTCTTTATCATGCCTCAGGTTCAGTGGAAGCAGATCATTGCTGAGGTATTTTCGTCCGCCTTTTATGTTCAGAATTGGTATTTGGCCAGCAGTGCGGTGGATTATCTTGCTCAGAATAACCAGGCAAGCCCTTTGCAGCACTTTTGGGCGCTTTCCTTACAGGGGCAATTTTACCTTACTTGGCCATTCGTCATTCTGTTGTCGTTTTTACTGGCGAAAAAGGTACTGAAAACACCGGTGAGAAAGACATTATTGGGTGTCCTGATCAGTCTTTTCACCCTTTCAATCGCCTATTCCGTTTATAAGACAGCGGTGAATCAGCCATGGGCCTATTTTGATACGCTGGCACGTGTATGGGAGTTCAGCTTGGGTGGGATTCTGGCGCTCCTGATTCCGTATTTAACGTTCAGGAAGTCTGTGAATTTGGTGATAGGCTGGATTGGTTTGGCTGTCATTTGTTTTACAGGGATCCTTCTGCCCGTCTCTACTGTATTTCCGGGATATGCGGCATTGCTTCCTACTACCGGGGTGATCATGATCATCATTGCAGCGGAGAACCCTGCCCGATTTGGGGTGGACCGGCTGCTCGGATCCAAGCTTTTTATGTTCTTTGGAGGGATTTCTTACGGCTTCTATTTATGGCATTGGCCGTTGTTGATTTTTTATTACAGTTTTTTCGATGTGGATACCGTATCTGTATCAGGAGGACTTGCCATCATCATATGTGCTTTCCTTCTCTCGTTTCTTTCGGTTAAAATCCTTGAAGCACCTGTGCGGAAAATTAGTGTTAAACAGTCTAAAAAAAGGCTGGCAACAATACTATTGGTTCTTATTCTTCCGTTATTGTGCGCCAACACAGTATGGGCTTTATATGTGAAAGATCAGGGTCAGCAGCAATATGACTTGAAAGAGTATCCGGGTGCAAGGGCCATTTCCGATCACCTTGAATATGATCCGGACAAGAAGCCTGTTCCGTCCACCCTATCTGTAAAGGAAGATCTGCCTTCGTTTTATGAAGATCCTGAATGCTTCTCTAATATGGAGGATGCTAAAGTGACCGTCTGTTCACGGGGGGAAACGAGTAAGCCTGAATATACGATTGCCTTGGTCGGCGGTTCTCATTCGGGACACTGGTTCCCGGCCCTGGAGGAACTATCCAAAAAGATGAAGCTGAAAATCGATATCTACAACAAAGACGCATGCCGATTCTCCGATGACGATTTCGACGGGCTGTTGAATGAATCGTGCATGGATTGGAATAAGAAGGTACTGGAGATGCTGAAGTCCAACCCGCCGGATGTGGTATTTACGACAGCGAATGTGGCGGATGGTGACACGGTTCCCCAAGGATATCTTCATCAATGGGAAAAACTCGACGGCGTCACCCATATCTTTGCCGTCCGTGACAACCCGGCAATGGAAGGCGATCCGCCACAATGTGTTGAAGAAAGAGGCATCGAGGATTGTTCGGTTCCAAGGGATCAAGTCTTGTCAGATGCTGTACCGTGGAATCATACGGACGGAATACCCGGTAATGTCACCTTTGCCGATCTGTCGGAGTATTTCTGTCAGGACGGAAGCTGCCCGCCAGTCGTGGGAAATGTATTGGTGTATCGGGACTATCATCATATTTCGACGCTGTATTCGAGGACATTGGCAGGTGCCGTAGAGAAGGAATTGAGAAAAGCCGGTTTATTCAGGTAGCAGGGGGACGGTTCTTTTGCTTCCAAAATTTTAATAGGCCAAAAGGGGAAGCATGAGAACCGTCCCCTTGCTTCCTCTTTATAAATGATAACAGAGTGCATAAAGAGTCTTATGAAGGAGTTAAAGATACCTCATTAGAGAGAGCTTATCCAAATGAAATCATAAAAAAATAGGCTGTTTGGTCATTGAGAGCGAAAAAATAGAGGTGGAAAGATCCCACCTCCCATAAAAACAGTTTCATATAACAACCATTCTCTAGTCCCGCAACCGCACCAATATCCCATCCCCCTTCTCACTCACCTTCACCACCGCAGTCTTCACCTTCCCTTCGACATCGAGTCCGGTTCCTTCGGGGATGAAGAAATGTTCGATTCCATACGTGACCTGGGCACTGTTGTCCCACGAACTGGTCACTTTTCCATTTAAGAGCACGTCCCCGGGTTTCTTTTCATAAGAAGCATTCCATTTTCCTTTAAACTTATAAACTCCTGTATATTCATGTACGCCCTGTGGGTTTTTACGTAATACAATCGTGATGGGCCCGTTGTCATCGATGGAGGTATCCTCGAGTTGTGAAATGCTGTAGTTCAATTCCACATAGTCCCCCTGGAGGAGAGATCTGGGGTCGACTGGTTGAAGTTCCAGGATGACCGTTTCCCCGCTCTGTAAAAGGGTCTCGTTCGAATACACCTGATACCCGATCCATCCACCTTGAAGGCATATGATGAAGAGGATACCGAGCGTTTTCCCTGCAAGGATGGAGTGCGATTTCCGTTCAAAGTTACCTTTTCGATCCAGGTAGCCGGCCACCAGTAAGAAGAGGATGCCCAAAACGGCAAAGAGCACCGATTTATGAACGAGCTTCCAGGCCAGATCATAATACAACTGGACGATCAGCATGAACCAGAATAGTAGGGAAGAAATCCAATAAATCTGAAGGCCCTGCTTTTTGAAAACATACACGCATAAGGTCGCTATCAGGAAAAACAGTGTGCAATAGACAATATGAAGACTCCACGATAGATCGATCATAGTTAACGAGAAAAGAGCTATGAATCCACTGAGAAACGCTCCATACTGAAGGACCTGTTTATTTTTCAACAGGAGATAGGCCATCCCATTTAAGAACACCATCACGAGAAGAAGAGCCTGAGCACCCAGTTCCAACGTTTGCCCTAAGAAGATCGCTGTATTCAATTGAAACAGCAGATAAAAGATAAATCTCGCAGCAATCCGTTTTTCAAAATAGAATACAAAGGAGAAAACAAAGAACATTACAAACGAAAACTCATCAAACACACTTGCTATCATCCCGATTACGATGCCGGTCATCATAAGCGAATACTTTACAGGAGACGGCCAGTTCGTTACGGTACTCGGAATGACGAGAAATGCCGTCGCCAAAACAAATAGAGTGATCATTGAGACATCCACCATGAACAATGAAAGCAGACCGAAAACTGACGCCACGATGAAAACGGAAGCGATGGTCGTAACACTTGCCACGAAGATCGTCTTAGTCCAGTGACGGGAAGCGGAATGCTTTCGTAAGTAGTTCACAAGGAACACACTTCCCACTAATAACAGAATGGCGGCCAGTAAAAGACCGACGAAAAACAGACTGGACACGTATCTCGCCATCAGCTCAAACATTTTGATGATGATAAAGCCCGTTCCGAACATCGATAGAATGATAAAGATTGATGTTTCCTTATTAAAATAACGATACACACCGACTCCGAGGATGCCTATATAAACCAGGGTGAAGAAAGCGGAATACTCGTTATCAAAAGCCGTGACGATAAGGAGAAGATTGGCTGAGACGAGACTCAGGTAAAGTAATGGTTTTGAATGGATATATCCTTTTTTAATAATCAAAAATAAGAGCATGTTTGCGATGCCGATTCCGAATGCAATCCAGGTATGAACCATGGTCCAGTCCCCGAATGGTGTGGATGGGAACAGATAAAAGTAAATCGTCAAATGGATGAGGATGTGGGTTAATGCGTAAAATCCGCCATATCGTGTGTACAAGCTGAACAGCAAGGCGGGAACGGACCAGACAAGAAACAATAAGTAGCTGTCCGCATGGGAATTGTACAGCTGTCCGAGCAACGCAACGGAAAGACCAAAGGAAATCACCCCGCTGACCAACAGCCAATTGGAAAGGAAATGGGCTCCCTTCAAAACACGGTCCAACAGGAAACTTGCTCCATAGAACAATACAATCAAAGCCCCTGCCAAAGCCACTTTCTCAAGCCGCGAAAACATTTGCCAGTTAGAAGCGAAAAAATAAAGTGCGCTGGTTAAAATGAAAACAACCCCGAATAAGTAGGTTAGTGACACCATTTTCTTCATAAAACTCACCCCTGTCATAAGATCCCTCCCTTTATTATATTATAACGCGAGAGAATATAGGCTTTAATATGGAGGCGTAAAGGGAGGATTTCAATCAGTAGACCATAGATGCCAAGAGATCAGTTTCTAGTGAACAAGCACAATATGTAAAAAAATCCCCCATTAGTCATATAGCCACCCTCCATCCATCTATTGTAAAATAAAAAAGACAGACAATTGCAAGCGTTTGCATTAGTTCGAAATAACTACCCCGGGAGTCACCTCACATTTTTTTAACCAATTGTGCAAACGTTTCCACAATCATCACGAGCACTTCTATTATTCTATTTATCCAATTAAGGGGGAAAACATGAATGAGAAATAAGACAAAGCGTCACTTCTCAATGATGATGACATTGATGATGCTGATCAGCTTGTGGTCACCATTCGCTCCGGCGGCTTCTGCCGTTGCCGACGGAAATGAACCGGCGACAGCAGCGGATTCCGGTGACCGCACGGTACGCTTCACGTATGATCGTGAAGACGAGACGTACGACGGCTGGAACATATGGGCATGGAACACAGGGGTGAAGGATGATCAAATCAACTTCGACTCCTATGAAAATGGAGTGGCGGTAGCGAACATCGCAGTGGCACCTGAAACGGAGCAGTTCGGATTTGTCCTTCGCAGTACCGAGGACTGGAATACAGCGGAGAAGGAATTCGGCGACCGCTTCATTAAAGTAAACAAGAACGACACCCTCACCAAGGCCTACATAACAAGCGGTGTCGAGGAGATCCGCATCGTACCGGACGGTTCCGCACCGGTCATCGATCAGGGAGACGCGACATTTTTCTATCGTGACAGGGACCTTTTCCAAAACGATCAAATGGATACGATTGAGAAAGTAGAGTTAAAGTACAACGGGGAAACGAAGGAAATGACATATGAGCCGGAGAATGAGCGTTTCGTTCTGCCATATGACAACATTCCTAACGGGAAAAATGAGTACTCCTTTTTAGTCACAAAAGATGGAGTGACGACAGAAGTGAGCGATCCTTACAATACGGTGGACGGCAAATCGGTTCTTGATTTCCAGAAAGCCAACCTGACAGTGACGGGTTCTGTGGCTCCGGCAGCTGTGGACTATAATGAAAACGCCGTCTTGAATGTTGAAATCGAAGGATTGACTGATGGTTTAACGATTCAGAAAACCACAGCAGATGTTTCTTCATTAGGTGGATCGGAGAAGCTTGAAATCGATCCGTCCCTGAATGAAGTGACGCTTTCCGTAGATGATGACATTACGGCAGGAACGAAAACGATTCCTTTAACCGCAGTGGACTCTTACGGAAACGTCTATAAAGGGAGCACTGAAATCGAAGTGAAAGCAAGGCAGTCCGTCGGCGATTCCGACCTGGATTGGGATGAATCGATCATCTATTTCATGCTGACGGACCGATTCTTCAACGGGGATACGTCGAACGATGATCCTTACAACCTGAATTATGACAAGTCGAAACGCGGCACGTATCAAGGCGGAGATTTTAAAGGGATCACTGAAAAGCTCGATTACCTTGATAAGCTCGGCGTGAACACGATCTGGATCAGTCCGGTTGTGGAGAATGTGAAGTATGATGTGCGAAAAGGGGAAGATGCGGAGCCTTATTTCGGATACCATGGCTACTGGGCGAGCAACTTCGGCGAGCTCAATCCACACTTTGGAAGCATGGATGACTTCCATAACCTGATCGATGAAGCCCATGACCGCGGGATTAAGATCATGGTGGATGTCGTGTTGAACCACACCGGTTATGGATTGAAAGAAATCGACGGCGAGCTGCCTGCGGATCAGCGTCCAGCTGGTTATCCGACGGACGCAGAGCGTGAAAAGTACAGCGATATCCTTCGTCAGGGCAATGTCGGGACAGACGAAGTTGGCGGTGAACTCGCCGGACTACCTGATGTGATCACGGAAGATCCTGAAGTACGCCAGCAGATCATCGATTGGCAGACCGACTGGATCGAGAAAGCGAAAACGGATAAGGGTAATACGATTGACTATTTTCGTGTCGATACGGTGAAGCATGTGGAAGACGACACATGGATGGCCTTTAAAAACGCCATCACGGAAAAAATGCCGACGCACAAAATGATCGGGGAAGCCTGGGGAGCAAGTGCTGACAATGACTACGGCTACCTTGATACGGGGATGATGGATTCCCTACTTGACTTCGGATTCAAGGATATCGCCCGTGAGTTTGTGGATGGCAATCTGAAAGCGGCCAATGATAAGCTGACGGCCCGAAACGGAAAGATCGATAACACGGCAACGCTGGGACAATTCCTCGGGAGCCATGATGAGGACGGATTCCTGTATTCACTAGGCGGGGACAAAGGCAAGCTGAAGCTCGCGGCCTCCCTGCAGGCGACGGCTAAGGGGCAACCGGTCATTTATTATGGTGAAGAGCTTGGACAGAGCGGAGCGAATAATTATCCTCAGTATGATAACCGCTATGACCTGAACTGGGATGATGTAGAGAACAATGATGTGCTGGATCACTATACGAAGATCCTGAACTTCAGGGGGGCGCATTCGGAGGTGTTCGCGAAGGGTGAGAGACATACAGTCGGCGGTTCGAACAGCGACAAGTTCCTCGTATTCTCCCGTGACTATGAAGACGACTCCGTATACGTCGGGTTAAATGTGGCGGATGAAGCGAAAGAGATCACGTTGACGGTTGATTCTCCTGATGCGGTCGTGACGAATGCTTATTCCGGAGAAACCTATATTACTTCTGAATCCGGTAAAGTCACGATGACCCTTCCTTCCAAAACAGACGGAGGCACTGCACTCCTCACCGTTGACGGAGGAAACATCAAGGGTGCTGCGGCTGGAGGAGAAGATCCTGAAGCGGAACCTGTTCCTGAAAACAACATCCGCATCCACTATAACCGCACGGATGGCAACTACGAAAACTTCGGTGCATGGCTATGGAATGATGTCGCATCGCCATCGGCAAACTGGCCGACAGGAGCGACGATGTTCGAGAAAACCGACAGCTACGGGGCTTACATTGACGTCCCACTTGCAGAAGGGGCGAAAAACATCGGATTCCTCGTCATGGATATTACGAAAGGGGATGCTGGTAAAGACGGCGGAGACAAATCCTTCTCCATCACAAATCCTGACGTGAATGAAATCTGGATCGAGCAGGGATCGGATAAGGTGTATACGTATGAGCCGGTTGATCTGCCGGAAAACACTGTCCGCATTCACTATGACCGCGAAGTAGGGAATTATGAAAACTTCGGTCTTTGGACGTGGGGAGATGTGAAATCTCCTACAGCAGACTGGCCGACGGGCGCACTGGATTTTTCAAAAAAGGATCGTTACGGTGCATATGTAGACGTTGAGTTGAATGCCGATGCCAAACAGATCGGCTTCCTTGTTCTGAATGAAGCAACAGGGGAGAAAGACGGAGGAGATAAAACCTTCAACCTTCTTGATAAGTATGACCAGCTTTGGGTAAAAGAGGGCGAGGATAACGTCTTCATTTCCCCGCATGGAGATGTGGCGACGGGACTCGTTTCATCTGAAGTTATTTCGGATGACACCATCCGCCTGAATTTTACGATGACAGATGGTTTGACGGAAGACGCATTGCTCTCAGGCTTAGCCATCAAAGACAGCGATGGTTCCGATGTGAAAGTAGACAGCGTAAAGATCACCGGAGACAAAACAGTGGAAGTGAAAGCTGATTTTGATCTGAAAAAGCTCCCTCTTTCCATCACCTACTCGGGCAGGACCGTTTCTGCAGAAGCGGGATGGCGACTGCTTGATAACAAGTATGCTTACGATGGGGATGACCTTGGTGCCATTTATAAAAAAGGAAATGCCACGTTAAAACTGTGGGCACCGAAAGCAAGTAGGGTAGTCGCCAATATTTATCATAAAAAAGACGCCAGAACAATCATCGGAAAAGTGAACATGACTTTAGGTGAAAACGGCGTCTGGTCAACAGACTTGAAAGCAAAAGACCTTAAAGTGAAAGATTTGAAAGGTTTCTATTATCAATACGAAGTAACCAATGACGGCGTAACGAAAAAAGTACTCGATCCGTATGCCAAATCCATGGCAGCCTTCACCGTCAATACAGAGGGTGAAACAGGCCCTGACGGCGATAACATCGGAAAAGCGGCGATCGTCGACTTGAAGGGGACGGACCCTAAGAAATTCACTCATGCCTCCATCGATGGCTATGAAAAACGGGAGGATGCCGTCATCTATGAGATCCATGTCCGTGACTTCACGTCCGACCCGTCCATCGAGAAGGATTTGAAAAAGGAAAGATGGGGCACATATGATGCCTTCATCAAAAAGCTTGATTACATCAAATCAATGGGTGTGACCCACGTCCAGCTGCTTCCGATCATGGCCTGGTATTACGGTGATGAAACGAAGATGGGCGAACGTGAGCTTGAGTATTCTGCGGGAGGCAACGAGTACAACTGGGGCTATGACCCTCACAACTACTTCTCCCCGGACGGTGCGTATTCAGAGGATCCCACCGATCCACAACTGCGAATCGAGGAAACGAAGCGATTGATTGACGCGATTCATGATAAAGGCATGGGAGTCGTCCTCGACGTCGTCTACACCCATATGGCCAAAACAAGCACACTGAACGATATCGTGCCGAACTATTATGCGTTTCAGGATGAGCAGGGGAACTTCCTCGGAGGTTTCGGGAATAACCTTGCTACCAACCATGTGATGGCTGAGAAGCTGATGGTGGATTCCGTGAAATACTGGTTCGACGAATACAAGATCGACGGCATGCGCTTCGATATGATGGGGGACGCAAGCTATCCTGCCATCCAGAAAGCGTATGACGCAGCGGCTGAGATCAACCCGGACGCCCTGTTCATCGGGGAAGGCTGGAGAACCTTCGCCGGTCACCTTTCAGATCCTTCATTAGAAGGAATGGGAGCCGATCAGGACTGGATGGACAAAACTGACGACGTGGGAGTCTTCTCCGACGAAATCCGGAACGAACTGAAATCCGGTTTCGGTTCAGAAGGTGAGCCGCGCTTCCTGACCGATGGCGCCCGCGACATCAACACGATTTTCAACAACATCAAAGGCCAGCCGGGTAACACTGCTGACGACGATCCAGGCGATATGGTTCAATACATCGCAGCCCATGATAATCTGCCATTGTACGATGTGATTGCCCAATCGATCAAGAAAGATCCGGCCATACCAGAGAACAATCTGGAAATCCATAAACGGATCAGACTCGGCAACTCCATGATCCTGACATCCCAGGGAACGGCATTCCTCCACGCCGGCCAGGAATACGGCAGGACCAAGCAGTGGCTCGGTGAAGGCGTCCCGGAACAGAAATATCATGAATTAGAGGACGAAAATGGGGACCCATTCGGTTACTTCATCCACGACTCCTACGATTCATCCGACGCCATCAACATGTTTGACTGGGAAAAAGCAACGAACAAGAAGAAATACGAAATCAATACAACCACAAGGGAATACACAGAAGGATTGATCAAGTTGAGAAGATCCACCAATGCGTTCCGACTCGGCGACAAAGAACTGGTCGACCAGAATGTATCCCTGATGGATATCCCTGAAATCGAAGATACCGATCTCCTACTTGCTTATAAGAACGTATCGACGGATGGTACGGGTGAGTATTATGTATTTGTGAATGCGGATGATGAAGCTCGTACTCTATCAATCGGAGACTATGACCTCTCAAAAGGAAAAGTGGTCGTGGATAACGATGAAGCGGGCACACATCCTGTTTCAAAGAAATCCGGCTTCACTATGAGCGACGACACATTGACCCTGGATCCGTTGACTACTGTCGTGATCAAAGCGGATGAGAAGGGGAAGAAAGGGAAGAAGAAAAAGAAACATTGATAGAATCATGGAATCTCAACCTTATTAGTAGGGTTGGGATTTTTTTGTGCTGAAATTTAAACAAACGTTTGAATAGCTTGTCTTTCCGTATGAATACAAGCTTGAAAGTAGGTAAACAAACGTTTGTTTAAATTAAGCCCTTTTTTTTGGTGCTCTCATGTAGGGTTATTGAAGGTCGCCGGTAGATTAGTTTGAGCATAAACTAAAATAAAAGAGGCCATTCTCCGGCCTCTTTTTAATTTACTTCAATTTAATCTGCACCGGCTTGCTTTCTTGAGTATGGATGGTCTTCGGTGTCCGATTTTGCGATGCTGCCCTTTTCACGGAGCTTGTCACACTCTGGATCATGTCCCCGACATCATGTGCAGATTCCACCAATGGGTCAACGGCTTTCATCTTTCCTTTTACATCAACAGAAATCTGGTTAGCCGTATGGATCAGTTCTTCAGCTTCCTCGGTAATGCCATTCACAGCGTTCCTCGTGTCAGCGAGCGTTTTCTTTGTTTCGTCCAGCGTGTTCATGACCCTCCTTAATGTCAAAATCAAATAAACTACGAGAATCGTAAACGCGACGGCTGCAATGGCAGCACTCCACTCAAGCATTGAGACCGGCTCCCTTCCTTTACACTAAGTCTATGAAGAAGGAAATTCATACATTCCTTTACCAGAGTGATGTATGATGGAAAGGTAAATAACGAGAAAGAGGGAGGAAAACCATGCTTTCATCCTTACATGCAATCGCCGAGTTGAAATCAGGAAATACGCTCATATTGCGGGAACATAAGTGGCTAAAATACCTTTCTCTTACGAAAGAGAAAAATGTGAATCTTGAACAAGTCGAATCGCTTGAACAGATGGCACCAAATCCGGTGTTGGAATACGTAGAAAGAACACTCCAAGTACTGGACGGGTTGAGTCTGCACCAAGAAGAGAAAGAGTTAGTGGAAGAAGTCCTCATGTGGAGTGAAACGGCTAAGTGTGGCCTTCCCCACCAACGAAGAGAGTGGCTTGATCACGGTTTTCACCTCGGCATCCATAATATTGGGTCTGCCCAAATATACGCCTCGGAAATGGGAAAACGACCTGAATCAAAGCAGAATCGCGAGAGGGAGAAGCTACTGTACGTGCTGATCCTGACACATGGTCTCGCGGGCCAATACATACGGGGGGAAGTCAGGTACTCATCCATGAAGCCTCTGATCAAAGTGGCGACAGAAGAAATGTTTCCTCTTCTGTATGCACTGAATCAATGTATTGTAGCAGGGGTATCCCCTGAGATCTGGGATTCGGTACAAAAGGAAATGGAAATGCTGAACCGTTGGATCTGTGAAGGGGAGACATCCAAAGAGCATATGTTTCAAGAAAGACTACGAAGGCTGCGGGATCTTGCTTCTTTGCGCGGGGAGAACTTTGACGCTGTCTACGATGAATGGATGGGTTCCAGCCCCGATGCAGAAAAGCTTCTGGAACGTTTTTTTCGGAAAACGGATATGTGGTACGTAGAAGCGTCCCTTACGGATTTCAGCTTTGAAGAATGTATCAAGATCTTTCTGCTCATTGAACGGAAGACACGGGGGGCGGTTATGGAACAGCTCTCCTTTGAACCGATGATGAAGGAGCTGTACTACGACTATAAAGGAAGAAAGACCGTCAATGTCTATAAAAAAAGAATCATAGAATCGTATCTTGCCGAGTGCACAATCGAAGAAATCGTCCATGGGAAACATCTTGCAAACGAGCATGTCCATTTGAAGTCAGCTCCCCTTCATTCTCATGAAGCAATGGCGGGGGTCGGGTTTTCTTTTTCACGGGCAGGGGAGAAGTTGATCGAATTCTGCCAGGAAGCAGAAAAATCACCCCTTTATGACCGGGCAATCGTTCTGTTATATGACCTATTCAACTTCAGGAAGGATGCTTTTGACCGGCTGAACAATGAGCAAACCTACCTAAGTGATATGAACAGCTCACAGGACTTCAAGAAAAAAATTTCAGACTACGCTGTAGGAAAGACGATGGTCGATATCGGTCCGGGCGGCGGAGTCATGCTGGACCTGTTGACCCGTCACCACCCCGGAACCACCGTCATCGGAATCGACATTGCCGTCAATGTGGTGGAGGAACTGAAACGGAAAAAGCAAAGGGAAAACGCTACATGGGAAGTCATGCAGGGAGATGCTCTCAAGCTTGAAGACTATATTGGGAAGGAAGGGGCAGACACAATCGTGTTCTCGTCGATTCTCCATGAAATGTTTTCCTACATCCTGTACGAAGGTGAAAGGTTCAATCATGGGGTCATTGCCCAAACCTTAAAGAGTTCCCTTAAAGCTCTCAGACCAAAAGGAAGAATCATCATCCGGGACGGCATCATGACAGAGCCTGGGCAAGAGAAACGGATCATTCGCTTTAAAGACCCACATGGCCTTTCCTTTTTCAAGAGATACGTCAGGGATTTCAAGGGGAGGAAGATCTCTTATCGTTCAGCGGGAGAAGATGCCGTCCTTCTCGATGTAAACGATGCGATGGAATTCCTCTATACGTATACGTGGGGCGAAGAAGCATACCCCCATGAAGTACAGGAGCAATTCGGCTATTTCACTCCATCTGGCTTTCGTGATTTTATTTACAGGACCCTTGGAGACCAAGCTGAAATCCTGGTATTTGAACATTACCTGCAAGAAGGATATGAAGAGCATTTATCCTACAAGATCGAGCTTACTGATGAATCCGGAAAACCCGTTCGCCTTCCGGATAGTACATGTTTTATTGTTGTGGAGAAAAAATGATAGCTGTGGGGGACGTGTCCCCCTTCCTGCTTCTCGTATGGAAAAATGGTGGTGGATAAAGGTGAAGGGGGACCATCCCGTTTTGAATTATATCTTTACTGATAGGATTATTCTTTTGGGAATATTTCGAACGTAGAATAAAAAAATATGATACGATTCAAAAGTAGTAAAAATGACATGTGTAAATATACAGTGGTTTTTCATCGTTTACCTACACGTGCAAGGAAACGAATCTTTCATAATTCGTACGATAAGGGCAAAACCATTGAAAAGTGGTGACGCAAAACTATAGGGGCTAAGGTCATAGTGACGATGCTTGCCAGTTTTCGAAACGGACTCCTGCGATTTATGAAGTGGAGGAGAGAAGATGAAGGTGACTCAGTTAGTGGTACAAATGAAATGTAAATGGCATTTTTTAAGGATTCACTACAACCGGATTTTACTTGAAGGGTGTTTGGACTCTCAGATTCAAAAGAAGTTGCAGGAAGAAATAAGGTATCATGAAATGAAGTTGGATAACATCCATTAGTAAGCACATAGTGATAATTGAAGTTGTACCTATGTGTAAAATCAAGCGCAATACACAAATAGAAGCGGGCCAGAGGAACTGTTCCTCCGTCCCCTAATTAAATAATGAAAGATCCACCGTATCAGCCATTCTCTGATACCCCTCATCATTGGGATGAAGGTGATCCCCCGAGTCATATTTCTTCAGATAATGCTCAGGTTCATCTGGGTCCCGTAACGCTTTGTCAAAATCGATTACCCCATCAAACTTCCCGCTTGTCCGTATCCAGTGATTCACTTCCTGACGAGTCTTTTCACCCCGTGATGTGAAAATTCCCGACCCTTTAAAGGGAGTCAGGGTACCTCCATATATTTTCAGGCCTTGATCATGGGTAGAATAGATGATCTTTTTCATTCGTCCGATGATTTTTTCAGCATCATATTCTGGATAATGTCTAATATCATTCAATCCCTGGTGAAGTATCAATGCTTTTACCCCTTGTTGGCTGAAAACATCCCTCTGAAGCCTTGCCAGGGTATTTTCCCCCTTATCAGGATGGCTGTTAATCAGTTGATTGCCTGAAATCCCTGCATTCATGATCGTCAAATCAGATTGGTCCTGATTCAGTCTTCTTGCCAGATGATCTGGCCAACGTCGATTGGTATCCTCTGTGGATTTATTCCCATTTGCGATGGAACTTCCTATGACCACAATAGCGCCTCTTAAAGAATCATCAGCTGGCACGTCTACTCCATCCAGCCAGAACCATGCCTTTTCTTTTTCTTTAAAAGTTGAAGGATTGGATGCTGAAACACGGTTTCCACTAGAAACATAGGTCGTTTGCATCGATACGGGATGCCAAGTGACGGGTCCGGATCTTTCTTTCGTATAAAAACTTACTGCAATAGGTTTATCATCCGTCATTTCCAGTGAAACGGAATCACTGTATTTTCTTTCACCGGGGGGGATGGTTACAGTTGATTTCCCTTCAAATGTCACTTTTTGGTCTGAATCCTTTTCAATATCAGATTCCCCTTGTGAAATCGCCACATGTACCTCTTGAATGGTAAGTGGCTCTTCAGAGAAGGCATTGGATAGGCGAAGCCTTATCTTTTTTCCATTCACATGGGGGTGGACGATCATCCGAATCGTCTGGTCTTCAAATCCTTTATGGGAGATCCCCTCTTCAAAAGGAGCCTGCATACTTGTGGTCCAGGCACCGACCCAGTCGTTTTGGTTTATTTTTCTATTTATTATATCCCGAAAATCATGCCCATATAGAGTCAACATTAGAACGAAAATCATGATTAAAGTCATTAAAACACCAAGTCTACGGTTCATGTTGTTTTCCTTCCCATATGTGAGGTTGCATATTAGTATGTGTGATTTACTAGGAACTATTACCATGAAGGCAACATCTCGTATATACCCGTAAGAAATATTTACAAACCTTAACATGCTTTTAAAGGTTCTTTTACACTACTCTGCTATTCTAAATGTGCAGGAAGAAAAATTGATAATGTGGAGGGATTTCTATGTTACGCAATTTTAAAAGAGAATGGCATAAGTTTTGGTTCTTCAGTTTCAACTATAAACTTGAGGCAACGAGTGATATAAGCCAATTTAACAAAATTCGTGAAAAATCTAAATATCATGGGGACAAACTTATGCAGCTCTTGTAGCTGCTCTTTTTTTTGTGAGGAATGAGAAAATGAGAGAAGAGAGAATCGTTGTGTACAATATATTACTAGGACTGTTTATTTTTAAACTGAAAAATCACACCGGTTATTGGAAACAATTTTTCTACTACCAATGGAGGGACTGGTTTTATCCTCAGAATTTAAGAAAATCGGAAACTATTACGAGTATTCTTTCGTTGCCGATAGATCTATATCAATGTAGCTTTACTATTATTTACTGTTCTTAACTATTCATTACGAATGTGTTAGGATCAGGAGGTCAATTTGTTTTCATTTGAAGATAATTCTTTTTTCTATTGATTAATCGTTTAGGAATGTGGTATATTCTTCTTCGGCTTACAAAAATGGAATGGATAAGCAGTAAAAAATGCGAATTAGAAGTTGACTTCTGCGAAATCAGATGATATAGTGATACATGTCCTTAAGAGGAGTTGCAAATACACGGCCCATTGGTCAAGCGGTTAAGACACCGCCCTTTCACGGCGGTAACACGGGTTCGAATCCCGTATGGGTCACCAATTTTCAATAAACAAATAACAGCTCATTAATATGGAGGATTAGCTCAGCTGGGAGAGCATCTGCCTTACAAGCAGAGGGTCGGCGGTTCGATCCCGTCATCCTCCACCATTTAATCACTCTGAAATTCACCGTGCCGGTGTAGCTCAACTGGTAGAGCAACTGACTTGTAATCAGTAGGTTGGGGGTTCAAGTCCTCTTGCCGGCACCAT
>NZ_JANIOC010000029.1 GCF_024733565.1 Rossellomorea sp. SC111
GCTCTTCAGCGCCGATGGTAGTTGGGGGATCTCCCCCTGTGAGAGTAGGACGTCGCCAGGCAAATTGGAAAAAAGAGTAGCTCTAAGGGCTGCTCTTTTTGATTTATCTTTTTTAGGAACAGAATGTCTGCCTGTTGACCGAGAAGGAATGCGATAAAAAATTAGTATACTGGTGAGGACCACGCGAAGAAAATTCGACACGTTGGCATGATTCTCGTTAAAATCGGCATGATTATTCCTTAGCAATAAATGAGGTAAAATACGCATAAAAGGAAAATATGACTCAATTAACTTCCCTCCCCTTTTCTCAACATTGCGAGATCCCTGGTAAAAGGCTTGTAATCTTGCAAATTTAAGCCTTTTGTTAAATCTATACCACTTTTTTAACTACTGACGCACATATTTGGGTTCTTTCTGTTTTGAATCAAAGTGTGATGCTAAAATACTAAGGGTTTATAAAATTTTCTTTAACCTAATAACCGAATCCAGTAGAAGTACAAAATCGGATATCAGTCATCTGACCACCTCTTTGCCTATTCATCCACACATCTATACAATTCACCTACCACACCCACTAAAAAATTGCTATCTCCCAACCTCCTAACGTATTATTTAAGTATGAGAGTATGAACAAGGAGAGAAAAACATGACGACAATTTATGATTTCACTGTTAAGAGGGCGAATGGATCTGTGACGTCGCTGGACGAGTATCGGGGGAAGGTCATGCTGATTGTGAACACAGCAAGTAAGTGTGGCTTTACCCCCCAATTTGAAGAGCTTCAGGGACTGTATGAAGAGTATAAAGAAGAAGGGTTTGTCGTACTGGGATTTCCGTGTGATCAATTCATGAATCAGGAGTTCGATAATCAAGATGATATTATGGAGTTCTGCCAGGTTAATTATGGAGTATCATTCCCGATGTTTGCGAAGGTCGACGTAAAGGGGAAGGAAGCTCACCCACTGTTCACATTCTTAACCCGAGAGAAAAAGGGTGTCCTTCTTTCAAATATTAAGTGGAACTTTACTAAGTTTCTGGTTGGGAAAAATGGTGAAGTATTTGATCGGTATTCTCCACAAACCAATCCTCGTAAAATTGAGGATGATATTAGAAGGTTACTTCAGGAAGAATAGAGAAAGAGGAAAGGCCTGACCTTTCTCCTTCTCCTATGTTTTATCCTTAAGGATCTTGAGTAATAGATAAGGTGACTTTTCTGTTGTTACATTGAGAAAGGTCGTAATGATTGGATAGTCTTCATTGGTACGGTTTTTTAATAACTCCACCCACCACTCGGTCTCGTACCGGGCAATCATGCTTAGATTATATAGAATGGCATAGTGGATGAGCACTTCAGGTATACTTGATGCTTCGTTTCGTATTCCCGGCAGCGCCAAACGGTTTTTGCTTAAATGCCATCTGACAGGTAGTTGTTCCTCAGGGCTGGAGGCGTGTATGCTGTCATTTGTAATCCAGATTGAATCCCCTGTTATTTTTTCGTTCATGTATTGTTTAAATAAAGACCCGGACATATGAAAGTGGGATAGTAAGGACTCGTCGATTCTCAGTTCGTGCTGGTTGGTAAACCAGAACATGGTTTTCTTTTTGAGCAGAATGAGAAATGCTTCTTCGAGTTCAGGTATTTGTACAAGCAGGTCTTCCATTTTGTATTTTTCTCCGATGATATGTTTCACGTGGAACACGAGGCCCGAGAAATGTGAGAAGAGGCCGTTTTTCTGAACCTTTACCTCATCCTGTAGAAACCTGTACTGCTGTTTCTTTCTTTTTCTTGAGGTAATCCCATGAGCAAGAACTGTAGTTGTTTCAGGGTATTCCGGATCTTCTGTCAGGACAATCGCTTTAATAAAATGAATGTATCCATAAAAAAGCAATATGGGCTTTAGTGAAAAAGGAGACATCATGGCTTGTTTATAATAAAGTTCTCCTTGTTCCAGGTAATACATGAATGGATAACAGTTGTCATAGCTCTTTACTTCAGCTTGAATGGAACCCAGTTTTTCGTAACATTTTTTTAGAAACTTCTGGGAGTATTCTGCTGATTGAAAATAGTGAATGAAGTCCCAGTGCTGACAAATTTCGTTCAAGAGATCACCTTCTAATTATTCTGAAAAGTTAAATTAATCCTATTCTTCTTGACAGTATTTTAACCAATTGATAACCTACTAATAATATTTTGGGACTAGGGAGGCCGAAAACATGTGGGATTCTAAATTTGCTAAAGAAGGTTTAACGTTCGACGATGTGTTATTATTACCAGCTAAATCAGAGGTGTTACCAAAGGATGTAAACATCTCTGTTGAATTAACGGACTCAATTAAGCTGAATGTTCCTGTCATTAGTGCAGGGATGGATACTGTAACCGAAGCTGAAATGGCGATTGCAATGGCTCGAACAGGTGGACTCGGTATCATCCACAAGAATATGAGTATTGAACAGCAGGCTGAACAGGTCGATAAAGTAAAACGTTCCGAAAGTGGAGTTATCTCTGATCCATTCTTTTTAACTCCGGATCATCAAGTCTTTTCTGCGGAGCACTTGATGGGCAAGTATAGAATTTCCGGTGTTCCGATTGTGAACAACGAGCAAGAACAGAAGCTTGTCGGGATTTTAACGAATCGTGACCTTCGCTTCATTCAGGATTATTCGATTCAGATTTCGGATGTCATGACGAAGGAGAATCTTGTAACGGCTCCAGTCGGCACTACCCTAGAAGAAGCGGAAAAAATTCTTCAGCAATATAAAATTGAAAAGCTGCCATTGATCGATCAAGAAGGAACACTTAAAGGATTGATTACGATCAAGGATATTGAGAAAGTCATCGAGTTCCCGAATTCGGCTAAAGATGCTCAAGGACGATTATTAGCAGGTGCGGCTGTCGGGATTTCAAAAGATACCTTAACTCGGGTGGAGCATTTAGTGAAAGCCCATGTGGATGTCATTGTGATCGATACGGCTCACGGTCATTCCGCTGGTGTCCTTTCTATTGTTCGTGAAATACGTGAAGCTTATCCAACGTTAAATATCGTAGCAGGTAATGTAGCGACGGCTGAAGCGACAAGAGAATTGATTGAAGCAGGTGCAGATGTGGTCAAAGTGGGAATCGGACCTGGTTCGATCTGTACAACCCGCGTTGTTGCAGGTGTGGGTGTTCCACAAATTACCGCTGTTTATGATTGTGCAACCGAAGCAAGGAAGCATGGTAAGAGCATCATCGCCGATGGAGGCATCAAGTATTCCGGTGATATCGTGAAAGCCCTGGCAGCCGGAGGACATGCAGTCATGCTTGGTAGCTTATTGGCAGGGACATCTGAAAGCCCCGGTGAAACGGAAATTTTCCAAGGTCGACGCTTTAAAGTATACAGAGGGATGGGCTCTGTCAGCTCCATGGAAAAAGGATCGAAGGACCGCTATTTCCAAGAAGAAGCCAAAAAGTTCGTTCCAGAAGGCATCGAAGGGCGTATTCCTTATAAAGGACCTTTAGCTGATACATTGTACCAGCTGGTCGGAGGCTTGCGTTCGGGTATGGGGTATTGTGGAACAAAAGACTTATTCGACTTAAGAGAAAAGGCGCAATTCATTAAAATGACAGGTGCAGGGCTTCGTGAAAGTCACCCCCATGATGTTCAAATTACGAAAGAAGCACCAAACTACTCTTTATAAGAAATTAATGACAAAAGCTGATCAGAATTTCCTGGTCAGCTTTTTTTTGTGTAAATGAAAGGTTATTCTTCGCCTTTTTTAGAGGCCGCAAGTCCCTTGACCTATGCCAAAACTAGTCATATTCTCTGTCTATTCTTACCTTTGGAACTATGTTAAAATAACGAAGGTGTACATAAAATCTTGGAGGGCTAACAGTGAAAAGAAGTTGGATTCAAAAATCTTTTGTTTGTATGATGGTTTTTATGATGGCAATGAGTATGGTACAGAAACCTGCCAATGCTCAAGGTGACTTGGACGTAAACGCAAAAGCTGCGATTTTAGTAGAAGCAAGTACAGGTAAGATTCTTTATGAAAAGAATTCCGACACTGCTCAAGGAATTGCAAGTATGACGAAGATGATGACGGAGTACGTGTTACTTGAAGCGGTTAAAGAAGGTAAAGTGAAATGGGATCAGACATACACAGTTCCGACAAAAATTTCGAATATGTCCCATAATGATAATCTGAGTAATGTTCCATTAAGAGAAGAGGGTACATATAAAATCAAAGATTTGTATGAGGCCATGGCAATTGAATCTGCAAATGCTGCAGCAATGGCTATCGCTGAAACTGTAGCCGGATCTCAAGAAAAGTTTGTTAAAATGATGAATGATAAAGCCAAGGAACTGGGCTTGGAAAACTATAAATTTGTCAATGTGACTGGATTGAATAATAAAGATTTAGCTCCTTATGTGGATCAGGTCGTAGGCGGAGCGGATGAAGAAAATGTGATGTCTGCGAAAGATACCGCAACGCTTGCTTATCGATTGATGAAAGATTATCCTGAAATTCTTAAGACATCAAGCATCGCGAAGAAAACATTCGCTGAGGGTACTGAAGATGCTTTCAATATGAAAAACTGGAACTGGATGCTTCCTGGATTGATTCGTGAATATGAAGGTATGGACGGTTTAAAAACCGGTACGACCGATTTTGCGGGTGGATGTTTCACCGGAACAGCTGAAAGAGATGGAATGCGTTATATTACAGTGGTGATGAACGTGGATATCAGCTCTGGAGAAAATTCTTATGACGCTCGATTTAATGAAACAAGAAAAATGTTAGATTACGCTTTTTCTAATTTTACAATGGAAGAAGTCCTTCCTGCTGACTACAAAGTAAAAGGACAAAAAACACTTCCAGTGCAAAAAGGAAAAGAAAAAGAAGTTCAAATCAAAACCGATTCTCCATTAAGCATGGTGGTTAAGAACGGTGAAGAGGATCAATACAAGCCTAAATTTGTATTGGATAAGAAAAAGCTGAATGATGACGGTGAACTGACGGCTCCTGTAAAAGAAGGGGAAAAGGTCGGGTATGTCATGCTGGAAGCGAAAGGCAAGAAAGATTTAGGTTACCTTACGGATAAGGGGACGAATGCATCAAAAGCATCTGTCGTCACAGTGGATAGTGTAGAGAAAGCAAACTGGTTCGTCCTTTCCATGAGAGCCGTAGGTGGTTTCTTCGGAGACATCTGGGATTCCATTACCTCTACAGTTAAAGGCTGGTTCTAAAATGAATGAAACACCAAGACTTATGTTGGACAGGTCTTGGTGTTTTTTATAATTGAATTGTTGTAGGTGATTCTACAAGGGGACTGAAGGAATGCTTGTCGGGCCTGACCAAGCCGCTTCCGCTTTTCGAGATGTCTAACTCCGCCTCCTAGCTCCTCGAGGTCACTTTTAGAAAATCCCATAAGGCAAAGAACGCCTTTTGGGATATTCTAAAAGTGCTTGTCGGAGCTAAACAGTCGGCTTCGTTTTTCGTCTTGTCCAGCTCCGGGGCTTAGAGGCTCGAGGTCATAAGCCGAACATGCCAAAAAGGCAAAAGGCGCCTTTCAGGCATGTTCGTCTTATGCTTGTCGCCTCTGAACAAAGCCCCTCCGCTTTTCGTCTTGTCCAGCTCCAGCGGCTAGGCCCTCGAGGTCATAAGCTAAATATGCCAAAAAGGCAAAGAACGCCTTTCCGGCATATTCATCTTATGCTTGTCGGGCCTGACCGAGCCGCTTCCGCTTTTCGTCTTGACATAAGCTTGTTTTTATTGTTTATTTAGCAGTAGGGTTACATAATCATTCCGATTGTTTTAGTCACGTTTTCTTCCTTTTTTGGGAAGTTGTGGGGCAGACAAGGGATAAATATAAGGGGGATATAGATATGAATACTGGTACAGATCGTGTAAAAAGAGGTATGGCTGAAATGCAAAAAGGCGGCGTCATCATGGACGTTGTCAATGCAGAGCAGGCAAAAGTTGCTGAAGCTGCAGGTGCAGTTGCGGTAATGGCTTTAGAACGAGTTCCAGCAGACATCCGTGCTGCAGGTGGAGTGGCAAGAATGGCAGATCCTCGTATTATTGAAGAAGTGATGGGTGCCGTGTCGATTCCAGTAATGGCGAAGGCTCGTATCGGGCATATCGTTGAGGCTAGAGTCCTTGAATCAATGGGTGTTGATTATCTTGATGAAAGTGAAGTATTGACGCCGGCTGATGAAGAGTACCATTTAAATAAAAGAGATTTCACGGTTCCTTTCGTATGCGGATGCCGTGATTTAGGGGAAGCTGCCCGCCGTATCGGTGAAGGGGCATCTATGCTTCGTACAAAGGGTGAGCCTGGAACAGGTAACATCGTTGAAGCGGTTCGTCATATGCGTAAGGTAAATGCTCAAGTACGTAAGCTAGTGAGCATGAATGAAGATGAGATCATGACAGAAGCAAAGTTACTGGGAGCTCCATACGAATTATTGTTGGAAATTAAAGAAAACGGACGTTTACCTGTTGTAAACTTTGCTGCAGGCGGAATTGCCACACCAGCTGATGCTGCCCTTATGATGGAACTTGGAGCTGACGGAGTATTCGTAGGTTCTGGTATCTTTAAATCAGAGAACCCTGAGAAATTTGCAAAAGCGATTGTAGAAGCGACTACTCACTACCAGGATTACAAATTGATCGCAGAGCTTTCTAAAGAGCTTGGTGTAGCCATGAAGGGTGTAGAAATTTCTTCAATTTTACCTGAAAACCGCATGCAAGATCGTGGATGGTAAGGTGTGACTCTATGTTGAACATCGGTGTATTAGGACTTCAAGGTGCCGTCAGGGAGCATGTACGTTCAATTGAAGCCTCTGGGGCCAAGGCGGTCGTCGTGAAGCGTGTAGAGCAACTGGAAGAGATTCAGGGGCTCATCATACCTGGCGGGGAAAGCACAACCATGAGAAGGCTGATTGATCGCTATGGCTTTATGGAGCCTTTAAGACAATTTGCAGCAGCAGGGAAGCCTATTTTCGGAACATGTGCCGGTTTGATTCTCTTAGCGAAGCATATCGTCGGTTACGATGAACCTCATCTTGGGGTGATGGATGTGACAGTGGAGCGCAATTCCTTTGGCCGTCAGAAAGAGAGCTTTGAAGCGGATCTTTCGATTGCCCATGTAGGAGAAGGATTCAATGCCGTCTTCATTCGTGCGCCCCATATCGTGGAAGCTGGAGAAGATGTTGAAATCCTGGCGAAGCATAACGAACGCATTGTGCTAGCTCGCCAAGGACAGTTCCTCGGCTGTTCATTCCATCCTGAATTGACGGATGATCATCGTTTGACCGCTTTCTTCGTTGAAATGGTGAAGGAAAGTATGGAGAAAACAATCGCATAATTCTATTGCAAAATGGAAAACATTGTAGTAGATTATGAAATAACCAATAAAATTTAAATCGTTGATAGGAAATAGTAGTAAAGAAGGCTTGCTAAAGAGAGTCGATGGCCGGTGCGAATCGATGCAGGAGCTTTACGAATCCATCCTTGAGTGAAGTACTGAATGAAGTAGGTATTTTCGGTGATTCCGTTACCATCTCTTAAGAGGAAGATGCGAGAGCGTCTTCAATTAGGGTGGCAACGCGGAAACCTCCGTCCCTTTTACCAGGGATGGGGGTTTTTTATTATTTTATAAAAAGGAGAGAAGCTAACATGTTAGACATTAAATATTTACGTAACAATTTGGAAGATGTAAAAGCACGACTTCAGCACCGTGGTGAGAACCTGGAGGACTTCGATAAATTTGAAGAGCTTGATAAGAGAAGAAGAGAGCTTCTTGTTGAAAGTGAAGATCTAAAGAGCAAGCGTAATGAAGTATCTCAACAGATTGCCGAGCTGAAAAAAGAGAAAAAAGATGCTCAGGATATGATTTTGGAAATGCGCGAAGTCGGTGCCATGGTAAAAAAATTGGATGATGAATTAAGAGGCATCGAAGAAGAGCTTGAGCGCATCCTTCTTTCTATTCCAAACATCCCCCATGAAACGGTACCTGTTGGGGAAACGGAAGATGATAATATTGAAGCCCGTAAATGGGGAGAGGTTCGGGAGTTCGACTTCGAAGCCCAGCCTCACTGGGATGTGGCAACAAATCTTGGGATCCTTGATTTCGAACGTGCAGGAAAAGTGACGGGAAGCCGTTTCGTTTTCTATAAAGGCCTTGGCGCAAGACTTGAAAGAGCCCTTATCAACTTCATGATGGACCTTCACATGGATGAGCATGGCTATACGGAAATGATTCCTCCATTCCTTGTGAATCGAGCGAGTATGACAGGGACAGGTCAACTTCCAAAGTTTGAAGAAGATGCTTTCCGAATCGAGAGTGAGGACTACTTCTTAGTCCCGACGGCAGAAGTGCCTGTAACGAATTATCACCGCGATGAGATCCTGAAGGCTGACGAGCTGCCTGTGAGATATGTGGCATACAGCGCCAACTTCCGCTCTGAAGCGGGGTCTGCAGGACGAGATACCAGAGGGTTGATCCGTCAGCATCAGTTCAATAAAGTCGAGCTAGTGCGCTTTGTGAAGCCGGAGGACTCTTATAATGAGTTAGAGAAATTAACAGGTCACGCTGAAAAAGTTCTTCAGCTACTTGGCCTTCCATACCGCGTATTATCTATGTGTACAGCGGATCTAGGCTTCACTGCAGCCAAAAAATACGATATTGAAGTCTGGATTCCGAGTTACGGGACGTACCGCGAGATTTCTTCTTGCAGTAACTTTGAGAGCTTCCAGGCGAGACGTGCCAATATCCGCTTCAGAAGAGAGCCGAACGCGAAACCTGAACATGTGCATACGTTAAATGGATCTGGTTTGGCAATCGGACGTACAGTTGCCGCAATTCTGGAAAACTACCAGCAGGAAGATGGCAGTGTCATTGTACCAGAAGCCCTTCGTCCATATATGGGTGGCGTGGAAGTCATTAAATAAAGTCTTTTGTTCACGAAAAGAAGTCTCACGTTAATCAGTGAGACTTCTTTTAAATTTCTTATGAAATATGCTTGACTCTTATTTGTACACCATGTTATTATAATTCTTGTCGATACGGAGGAATACCCAAGTCCGGCTGAAGGGATCGGTCTTGAAAACCGACAGGGGTGTAACAGCCCGCGGGGGTTCGAATCCCCCTTCCTCCTCCATTGATTTTTTTATAACCATCGCGCATAAACTTTGGAGATAGAATTCGTTACATTTTATGTAACGAATTTTTTTGTTTTATCCCCATGTCAAAGGACCTGGTACCTCTTACTTAAGGTTCTCTATGTCTTCTCTTACATGGTGATCGGACGTGTTATCGAGCACACCGATCGCAGTAATATGACTGCGTGCTTCCTCATCCCCCAGCAAATAAATCTTCGCATAAATATCCCTCATGGATTGATCATAATGGGTATCTTCAGGTGAATTATGATACTGGCGGAATGGAACCTGAGCGCGTCTCATGGTCGACATGTCATCATCATAATTATCGTTAAAGAGCATTTTAAGCTCATTCACCTCTGTAGGGGTTGCGAATATCCGAAAGCTTGGACTGGCGTTTTGATTCGGATCCTGCAGAATATCCCCACTGCTGATATCAACAAAATAGGTTTGTTTCGATTCCATCATCTCTACATCTCCTTCACCGATTGTTTGTTACTACCTATACCTCTTTTCGAATGGAAATAAACGGATGGGTGCTTCATCGTTTCCTTGAAAGAAGCGAGTGGTGGTTGATTTCCGCTCCAGGTGCTCGCTTTCCGCGGGGCTGGCGGTGAGCCTCCTCGGGCTAAAGCCCTGCGGGGTCTCACCTGTCCAGCTACTGCGGCTAGCCCCTCGAGGTCATAAGCTAAATGGTCCAAGAAGGCAAAACAACGCCTTCTTCTTCCATTCATCTTATGCTTGTCGGGGCTGTTCGAGCCGCCTCCGCATTTCGTACTCTCCAGCGTTTCCCGCAGGAGTCGAGCACCTTCCGCTCCAATCAACTTTCCAAAGCCAGTGGCAAGAAAAAACCAAAAAAAGACTACTCCTGCTAATGGCTAGGAGTAGTCTTTTGTATATCTTATGATTGTTGGGTCAAACTATGGCGCCTCCGCTTTTCGTTTAACTCTTTAACATTCTCGTCTGTTCGATGAAGTAGCCGATTCTTTCGACGATTGGTTCGATGGAGTTTTGGTCGTTGACGAGGTCGTATTCGCTGATGTCGAGTCTCAGGACGGGACATGCGTTAAAGGAATTGATCCAGTTTTCGTAACGCTCGTGCATTTCTTCCCAGTAGGCAACAGGTGTTTGCTGTTCCATCGGGCGACCTCGCTCACGGATGCGATCCACGACATTATCAATGGATCCTTCAAGATAAATCAACAGATCAGGGTGCGGAAAGTATGGTGTCATGACCATGGCATCAAAGAGGCTTGTATAGGTTTCATAGTCGATTTCACTCATATTCCCTTTTTCATAATGCATGCGGGCGAATATGCCTGTATCTTCGTAGATGGAGCGGTCTTGGATAAAGCCGCCGCCGTATTCAAAGATTTTCTTCTGTTCTTTAAAGCGTTCTGCCAGGAAGTAGACTTGAAGGTGAAAGCTCCAGCTTTTAAAGTCCTGATAAAATTTATCGAGATAAGGATTCGTATCCACTTTTTCAAATGACGTCCGGAAGCCCAAAGCATTGGCCAATCCGTTTGTCATGGTGGATTTCCCGACACCGACCGTTCCGGCAATGGTGATCACGGCATTGTTCGGGATCCCGTATTTAGTGCGAAGATTCATGATAGTGAACTCCTTTTTTCAGTGTAGTTTCTAATTGAGTAAGAATATGGTCCAGATCTTCTTTGTTTTGAACGAAGTCTACGTGGTCGCCATTGTAGCGAAGAACAGGGATATCCGGGTGGGTTTCTTCGAATGTATTCATATATTCTTCATAATCAAGTGATAGCTGCTTCAGGTAAAGAGGGCTGATTTTTTTTTCGAAATCACGTCCTCTTTTTTCGATGCGCTTCAGTAGCGTATCCAGGCTTGCGTTCAAGTAAATGACCACATTGGGTCTCGGCATATCTGAAGTCAGGATGTCATAGATGTTGAGGTATTTCTTGAATTGTTGTTCATCCTTCAACGTGCGTTTTGCGAAGATGATGTTTTTAAGAATATGATAATCTGCAACGACAGATTTGTTCTGAGATAAGTAGTGTTTCTCGATATCTTCTAATTGTTTATATCGATTGCATAAGAAAAACATCTCTGTTTGAAAGCTCCACTCTTCAATGTCATCATAAAATTTATCTAAGAATGGGTTCTCGTCTACGATTTCTTTAAGCAGGTGAAATTGAAAATGATCGGAAATCGCTTTTGCAAGAGAGGTTTTTCCTATTCCAATCGGGCCTTCAACGGTAATGAAAGGAATGCGCCCCATTAATTGTCCTCCTCATATTACGGCAATCTTTTCTCGAATATAATGTAAAAAATTACGACAGGAATTATTGTAACACAATATATGGATGGTTTGTTCAGGATATTTCCTGTGATAGAGAAAACACATCACCTTCATTATATCGGCTCCCTGTTAAGGAAATTTTATGAAGACGCACATAAAAAGCTGGTGGATAGGTGTTTATAGATTTACCTATCCATCAGCTTCTATTAATCATCTTTTTACAACGTTGAAATTGTCGGAAATTAACAGCCAATTTTGAGGGAAAGAGAGACCAAGCTTCCAGTAGCTCATCCCCCTCAATTTCAATTCTTTCATGAGGTCGAATTTGGCCTGGATGCTCCGTGCATCTTCAAACCAAACTTCATGATCTTTTCCGGTGCCTGCATCACGGTATTTGAAGAAGGGCGCCTGCGCTTTTTGATCATAATCGATTTTGACATTGTTATCAGATGCTATCTGGATTGCCTGTTGAGGACTGATGGCTTTAGCTGTACTTCCCTGTACGAAGGGGAGTGTCCAATCATAACCATATAAATTCTGCCCCATGAGAATCTTGGATGGAGGCATTTCAGAAACGGCATATTCAAGAACATCCCGAACCGGTCCGATAGGGGATACCGCCATGGCGGGACCACCACTGTAACCCCATTCGTACGTCATGATTACCACGAAGTCGACAATTTCACCGTGGGCTTTGTAGTCATGGGCTTCATACCATTTCCCTTTTTGATCCGCGCTGGTCTTTGGAGCCAGGGCGGTTGATAGCAGCCAACCTTCTTGATTGAAACGCTGTTTTGCCTTTCGTAAAAATTGGTTGTAGGCTGCTTTGTCCTGTGGACGCAAGTACTCAAAGTCAAAATGAATATCCCTGAATCCATATTTTTTAGCGGTCTGGACTACGTTATCCAGAAACTTATTCTGGATATTCTGATCGGTTAATAATATTCTGCCCAGCTCATCACTGAATGTCCCTTCCTCTTGGTTGGTGATGGCCATCATCATGACATTATTATTGTCTTTCCCCGTTTGAATGAGGTTTCCGAGTGGAGGTTCTTTCAAAGTGCCATCCCGCTTCGCCTGAAAACTGAATGGAGCGAGATACGTGAGGTAGGGGGCAGCTTCCTTGGCGCTTTGCTCAAGGTTCGGGGCCACTTCCTTTCCGTATGGTTCAACATAGCCATTAAACTCCGCTTTCACCTTGGGTTTCTGTGGGATGTATAAACGAAACCCCACCTGTAGAGGCTGATTAGGAGAGATCCCATTCACCCGTGCCAGTTCCTGATAAGGGACACCGGTCTTTTGACTGATGCCCCAAAGACTATCCCCTGATTGAACAAAATAAAAACTTCCTATAATGGGGATGACCAGTGATTGGCCGATCACTAAGTTATTGGGGTTCGGCAATTTATTTGCCTCCACTATATCGTTAACTGTTGATCCATACGCTTGAGCGATACCAAATAGAGATTGGTTCGCCTGGACAACATGTATTTGCATAAACAGACCCTCCTCTAATTCATTCACTATAATCAGCGTATGAAAAGGGAGGTTTGAATATGTTTTCAGGTAGAGATTTTATAAAATCTCGCGGGTAGGATCAATTTTTGCTTTTAATACATTTTTCATCATCGTCAAGGCATAGTGATTATCTTCTTCACTGACAGAAGCGATGGCATCACTGGGGACCATCAGGTTAAACTCTCTCATATAGGCATCATTGGCTGTAAAGAGTACACATATATTGCCGGCAATCCCCGTAATAATCAGGTTCTTGACGGATAAGTGGTGAAGAAGCGTGTTTAACGCCGTACCGTAAAAGGCAGAATGCTTCGGTTTAATAAGAAAGTAATCGTCTTCCATCGGTTGGAGAGAAGTCATGATGCTATCGCTCATTTTGTTATGACACTTTTGGTATATCTCTTTGTAATCTGCTTTCCAAAGCTCATAATGGTCGTTAATATAGATGGTAGGAAACTTATGTTTCATGCAATAGCGACGCAGGGAATTAATGGGGTCGACTATCATGGCGGTGTGTTGTGCCAGGGTTTCCCCGTGTTTGAAGTCAAATGGATTCATAATATCGATGACCAGGAGAGCGGTATTGTTAGGTATCATGTGAAAGCCCCTTTCCACTATAGTTTGGTGTGAATCGGGATATTTTATAAAGGATTGAGAAATAAATTTACAGGAGTACATAATGGGTATGAGAGAAGAACAGTTTATGAAAGAAGCACTGATAGAAGCAGAGAAAGCAGCCGCGATCCAGGAAGTTCCGATTGGCGCTGTGATCGTCATGGATGACGAAATCATCGCACGGGCACATAATTTAAGGGAAACGAGCCAAAATGCCATCACCCATGCCGAAACATTGGCGATCCAAGAGGCTTGTGAAAAGCTTGGCACCTGGCGTCTCGAAGGAGCGGAACTTTATGTCACGCTTGAGCCTTGTCCCATGTGCAGCGGTGCCATCATCCTTTCGAGAATAGAGAAAGTCGTTTATGGGGCAAAGGATCCGAAAGCAGGTTGTGCCGGAACACTGATGAATCTACTGGAGGATGATCGATTCAATCATCAGTGTGAAGTAATGCCTGGAGTGTTGTCGGAAGAGTGCGGTGGAATCCTTTCCCGATTTTTTAAAGGGTTAAGGGAGCGGAAGAAGGTTGAAAAGAAAATGGGGATGGATAGCCTGTAAATAACTTACAGCATTCCATCATTGCTTTTTACCGTAAATCCTAGTATACTTAATCTTGCGTCGCACTAATGACGCAACTAAATATGGTATCAATTTTGCCGTGCTAGGTGGGGAGGTAGCGGTGCCCTGTACTCGCAATCCGCTCCAGCGAGACCGAATTCCTTTCCGAGGCTCGCACTCTGTAGGGCCTGCCTCAAGTAAGTGGTGTTGACGCCTGGGTCCTGCGCAATGGGAATCCATGAACCATGTCAGGTCCGGAAGGAAGCAGCATTAAGTGGAAGCTCCCATGTGCCGCAGGGTTGCCTGGGCCGAGCTAACTGCTTGAGTAACGCCTATGGATGCTTGTCGACGAAAGGTGCACGGCAGTTTCATTTATATACAACAACTCATCCATTTCCGGATGAGTTTTTTGTTTGTGCAAAGGTTTAAAATGATCTCCGGTTTTCTTTGTAAAAGGGATTTACATTACGTTATAATAGAGACACTACAGTACATAAAAAGAGGGGGGAGTATTTTGGCATATCAAGCTTTATATCGTGTGTGGCGTCCTCAGTCATTTATTGATGTAGTTGGACAGCAACATGTAACGAAAACGTTGCAAAATGCCCTCCTTCATCAGAAGATTTCCCATGCCTATTTATTCTCGGGACCAAGGGGGACAGGGAAGACGAGTGCAGCGAAGATCCTGGCAAAAGCCGTTAACTGTGAACGTTCTCCTGTAGCGGAACCTTGCAATGAGTGCGATGCATGTAAAGGGATCACTGACGGTTCGATCCCTGATGTCATTGAAATCGATGCCGCCTCCAATAACGGGGTGGAGGAGATCCGGGACATCCGGGATAAAGTCAAATATTCTCCAAACGTCGTCGAGTATAAAGTCTACATCATCGATGAAGTTCATATGTTGTCCATCGGAGCATTCAATGCCCTCCTGAAAACATTGGAGGAGCCTCCGAAACATGTCATCTTCATCCTGGCGACGACCGAGCCCCATAAGATTCCCCTGACGATCATTTCGCGCTGTCAGAGATTTGACTTCAAACGGATCACGGCCATGGATATTGTGGGAAGAATGAGTCACATCGCGTCAGAATCAGGTGTCAATTTTGAAGAAAATGCCCTGACGATCATCGCAAGGGCTGCCGAGGGCGGGATGCGTGATGCCCTCAGCCTGCTTGATCAGGCGATCTCCTTCAGTCAGGACCGGGTCACAGTCGACGATGCCCTTACGGTAACGGGAGCCGTTTCTCAAGGTTACTTGAATACCCTGGCAAAAGCTATCTTAGAACGAGATGTAACAACCGGTTTAGGGGCCCTGGAAGAGCTCCTGTTTCAAGGGAAGGACCCTGCGAGGTTCGCAGAAGACTTCATCCTTTATTTCAGGGACATGCTGTTATACCAGACAGCCCCGAATCTTGAGGAATCACTGGAACGAGTGATGCTCGACGATGATTTCAAAGAATTGGCAGAGCGTACTCAGCCTGGACAGATCTATCAGTATATTGACGTCCTGAATCAGGCCGGTCAGGAAATGAAGTTTACGAACCATGCCCGGATTTATCTGGAGGTTTCCATCGTCAAGCTTTGTCAGATGGAAGCGCCTGTAACGGCTTCTTCGCCGGAATTGAATGATTTGATGAAAAAGATCAATCTTCTTGAAAAAGAAGTCGAACAGCTGAAGGCTAATGGAGTCAAGGTCCAAGCGGAGCCTGCTGCACAGACTGCGAAAAAACCGATCAGGGCAAAGAAAGGGTTCCGTGCCCCTACCGGTAAGATTCAAGAAGTACTCCGAACGGCCACGAAAGAAGATCTAAATCTTATCAAGAGCCGCTGGGGAGACATGGTGGAAACCTTAAATCAGCGTCAGATGCGTTCGCAGTCGGCATTATTAAATGATGCTGAACCTGTAGCAGCAACAAATGGTTCATTTGTGTTAAAATTCAAATATGATATCCATTGTCAGATGGCAATGGAGAATCAAGCTTTTACTTCGGCGATTGCTTCCATTTTGGAAGAGTTAACGGGAAATAGCTATGCGGCTATTGGAATTCCTGAAGATCAGTGGATGTCCATAAGGGAAGACTTCATCCGAAACTCGAAAACAGAGGATGGAGATTCATCCAGCGGGGATCAAGAAGAAGATTCACTCTTAACGGAAGCAGAAAAGCTGGTCGGTATGGATTTAATAGAACTTAACGATTAATATTTTCAATAATAAACTGGAGGTAATGATGATGCGTGGAAATGGAAATATGCAAAACATGATGAAGCAAATGCAAAAAATGCAAAAGAAGATGGCGGAAGCCCAGGAAGAATTGGGTGAAAAGCAAATCGAAGGAACAGCAGGCGGCGGTATGGTAACAGTCATCGTGTCCGGCCACAAACAAGTCATTGATGTTAAAATCAACGAAGAAGCGGTTGATCCGGATGATGTCGAAATGTTACAAGACTTAGTTCTTGCAGCGACTAACGATGCACTGAAGAAAGCGGACGAACTAACGAACTCAACCATGGGTCAGTTCACTAAAGGAATGAACCTACCGGGAATGTTCTAGGAGGCAAAAATATGCATTATCCTGAGCCTATATCAAAGCTGATCGACAGCTTTATGAAACTGCCGGGAATCGGGCCGAAAACTGCGGCCCGCCTGGCTTTTTTTGTTCTCAGTATGAAAGAGGATACCGTATTGGACTTTGCGAAAGCATTGGTCAATGCAAAACGTAACTTGAGTTACTGCTCCGTCTGTGGACATATAACGGATCAAGATCCCTGCTATATCTGTGAGGATCAAAGACGTGATCGCAGCATCATCTGTGTCGTGCAGGATCCTAAGGATGTCATTGCGATGGAGAAGATGAAAGAATATAACGGACAATATCATGTGCTTCATGGAGCCATCTCACCAATGGATGGGATCGGACCTGAAGACATTAATGTCCCGGACCTCATCAAGCGCCTTCAAAGCGATGAAGTTCAGGAAGTCATCCTGGCAACCAACCCCAACATCGAAGGGGAAGCGACTGCCATGTACATCTCCCGACTCGTCAAACCATCCGGTATCCGGATCACAAGGATCGCCCATGGATTGCCTGTCGGCGGTGACCTTGAGTACGCAGATGAAGTAACGTTATCGAAAGCCTTGGAAGGAAGAAGAGACGTTTAACGAAGGAGAGGATACCTATGTTTTTCCGGAAAAAAGGAAAGCTGAAAAAAGAGTATGACCAATCCTTGCTTCACGTTTTAGACGAAACGAAGGATCATTGGAATCAGCAGCGTTCCATCGATGAGATGAGTGTGGATTACAATCTGAACATCCACTGCCATTCAAAAATTGCAGAAGCCAAATATTTTTTTCTCTTTAGAGAAGCGAAACATAGAAAGATCGTCATAAAAAGGTAGACAACCATCATATCCTTTCAATAAGAGACTAAATTTGTTCTTTGTTGAGAGGAGAGAAGGGTATGAGCCCAGTTATCGTCATTACGGTGATCAGCGGCCTGATTGTCCTGCTGTTAGCGACCGGGACTCCAATCAAGCCGCTTCGGTTTGTTGGACAAGTCGCCATGAAGGTCATGATCGGAGCACTATTTTTATTCTTCCTGAACGCCTTTGGCAGTCAGTATGGAATACACGTTCCGATTAATGTCGCCACCTCATCTATTTCAGGGATATTAGGTATTCCCGGTGTAGTGGGACTTACGGTGATTCAAATGTGGATTTTATAGAATGATATGAAAAAAGCAGTCGTGATGTCAGGAAAGCTTCCTGAGTCTTGACTGCTTTTTTCTTTTATATTATTCACTCATAAACGTTTTTGGCATGACAACCGCCACTACTTCTCCGCGTGCGCACAGATTCCCTTCTGCGAACACTTCTGTTTCCACTTTGAATTTCTTTGGGTGAATTTCGTGAACCGTTCCAATCGCTTTTAGTGGAACATTGTGGGGCGTCGGCTTCATGAAATCAACTTGCAAGGAAGCCGTCACGAAGCGAGGAGGTTCCTGACCGTCACCGACCTCCCCGCCATTTTTTTTGTGAAGAGCGATGGCCGCTGAACCGGTGCCATGACAATCGATTAAAGACGCAATCAATCCACCATAAACAAAACCCGGTAAAGCAGTATGTTCCGACATTGGTGTATAGATGGTGACGGTTCGATCCCCTTCAACCCCTGTGCGGAAATGATGCCCCTCTTCATTCAGTCTGCCACACCCGTAACACCTGGCGAAATCATCGGGGTAATCATCCTGGATGGCTCGAATGACTTCGTTCATATTACATTCTCCCTTTCACATAAACTCTTTCTATAAGTACACTTCTATAAACGAGTTAAAATACCTTTATTAGATTAGTATATGACTTCTATGATTTTACACATATAAAGGTAACACACTTTTCATTCTATGATGGTGTAGACAAGAGCTGTACTGGGGGAGGAGTCGGATTGTTTTTTCTATTTAATAGAGAAACTAAAGCACCTTCTGAAATAATTAGTAAAAGATGCAAAAATAGTATTGACTCTCTTTAGTGGAAGATGCTATTATATTCCTTGTCGCCAAAACAAGGCGAGAAACAAATTTCAAAAAAAGCTTGACGCTTTATATCGAAAAATGTTATATTTAAGAGGTGCTCAAGAGAGCCCATCGAAATATTGAACCTTGAAAACTGAACAAAACAAGACAATACGTCAACGTTAATTCTAGATTTATTTTAAAGAGCTA
>NZ_JANIOC010000002.1:0-62970 GCF_024733565.1 Rossellomorea sp. SC111
ATGGAGAACTTTTTTGGGATACTGAAGTCTGAATTCCTTTACTTACAAGAATTTGATAGTATCGAGCACTTTAAAGAAGAACTGAAAGAATACATGTATTACTACAATCACCTGAGAATCAAATCAAGGTTAAAACGAAAAAGTCCGGTAGCTTATCGAGTAAGTACTGAATTAGCTGCTTAGAAATTTAAGTGTCCAACGTTATGGGACCAGTGCATTGCGCCTGCGGGGTCTCACCTGTCCAGCGTTTCCCGCAGGAGTCGAGCACCTTCCGCTCCAATCAACTTTCGAAGCGTAAGTGTTCACTATAACATTGTAAAGTCGAGATTGCTTCACCATTGCATACACCAACTCCAATTTTTATAAGTTGCTGTGATCGATTACCGTTAATTATACACACACTCTTTCTTGCCAGATGTGAATGACTCATCCTGCTCCGACACACTCCAAATGACCGAATATTCACAAACTATAGTATGTGTATGAATAACAACAATCTTGGTGAAATTGCCTATTTATTATTATTATTGCTAAAGCAAATTCAGAAAATATAGCAGAATCTAGCTTTTGATTGGAGTGCAAGACGAAGACTCCTACGGGAAAAGCGGAATAGGTGAGACCCCGCAGGAACGTCAGAGACGAGAAGGCTAGCCGAACGCCCGAGGAAAGCGAAGTCTTGCACGGAAATCAAAAGCGGTGTAACAAGTGATCCAAACTGTTTTTTGATTGTTCGTCTTTAGAGAAAACGGATTTAGTTATGTCCCTGCCACTTTCTTTATTCAATGGGATATTGATAATATTCCTGACTATAAAAGGTTTGAAAACCGCTTGATTCATAAAGTTTCAGTGCCTTGCTATTCGTGGCAGCGACATCCAGGTATATATCATCGGTCCATTTCGATTCCTGCATCACAGCCCGGGACAATGCTTTTCTTCCGATGCCCTTTCCCTGATAAGAAGGGAAGACGGCAAAGCCATAGATGAAACTCTTCTTATTCGCTCGTTGAACCCTTATCTTCCCAACAACTTTTTCATCAAGGACAATCATAAGATTTCCTGCCGGCGAATCTTCGAATAGCCTCCTGGTGTAGGATTCAGCATCACTTCTGACAACCCCGAAACATTTTTCATCCAGGTCGATGATGGTATCAATATCATGTGCATCCGCCGTTTTTATACCGACAGAATGGTCGATGACTAACTCTTTCTTATTCCATTTCATTTCATATTCAGTGAAATCATACGCAGCACCCGTATGCGATATAAACCCTTTTCCAGACGTCGATGATCCCGGAATATTGAGTAAGAGCTTATTGACCGTCCGGGGTTTTAAAGATTGGAGTGCTTTTTGAAACAGTTCTTGAAACAGGTGCTGACGACGGAAATCAGGATGGATCATCCCACATATTTCGTACGAATCGCCAAATCCGTATATTCCTAAAAACCCGATCAAAAGGTTCTCTTTGTATAGAAGAAAATCATCCTGATCGTTCTGTCTCTTTTTTAGCATTTCCCAGTTTAATTTTAAGTTGATATCTTCAAAATTCTCGCAAACATTCTGAAGATCCTTTATATCTTGAAGTTGTTTAGAAGTAAGCATTCGTTATACCCCTTTTTACCGAAATAGAAAGAATTTTCTTACTTGATTTTATTTTATGAGCATTATTTATACAAGAAAATTTTGCTCTTTCATAGAATAAAACCATGTAGGTATACATTTATCCACCTTATTCCTTATCCTGTATACGCTGAATCACTTCATGAAGTTCATCAGGCTTAAGGAATTCAAGTGGGGAAAATCCTTTTTCAAACATGACGGACTCACTTTCGATCATCAGGACATATCGACCGTTCACTTTCGCCAAATGAATGCTGTCTCCGAAATCTGAAAGAAGGGCTTTTACAGAAACATGGTCAAGTTTCACCTTCAGTTCCACTTCAGGGGATTGCTCGACTATTTGTGAAGTGGCTTCCACCACCTGTTCCGTCGTGAAACGTTCCTGCAGTTCCCGCTTCGGGCTGATGGCCCATTCTTCTACGGCTTCTTCGAATTCGACCCGTTCGTCACTTTCTTCAGCATATGTCTCTGAAATATGTTCTTTTACCATTCCGTACACTTGGGATTTCACGATTTCGGGCATAGACTTTTCATACACCACCCATTTAAGGAAATCCTCAAAGTACCTGGCGTGTGATGCTTGATGAATTTTGATTTCCGCAGAATCCATCATTCCTTCTTCAGGCATATAGGGATATTGGATGGATTTCATGTTTTTCGTCGTGATCGCCATTTCTACATTATGAATCAGGGTTGCTTCATCCGTAATGGTGGCGACCTTTGGTTCGAAATCACATTTCATTATGAATAAAAAGGGATCATCAAAAAATTTGGTGAGTTTTGCGGTGGCTACTAGAAATGCCCCACCTCGAATAGCACTCGCTTCTATGTACATTTGAACAATTTGATCACATGCTTCACGAAAATCTTCTTTACTTTCAGCATAACGGGTTCGATGAAATAAATTGTAGTTTGGATTCGATGTAAGCTCATGACCTGGTTCTACAACAAAGCGGCCAATTTTAGTGGGAGCTGACTCTGATTTGGAGTGCCTGTCCACCTTTCGCTTGACGATCTTCGTCAGTTCACCGTCCAGAAAGCTTTTGAGGGGGCTTTCCTCATACTCACCCCCGGTCAAGGTTTGAAAGTGCTTATGTCGTTTATCTGCTTCTTCGCCTTTTCCTTCTACCTGGATTAAATAAAATGAAAGATGCTGTATGGTAAAATCCATGATTTGTTCTCCTGACCTGATTAGATTCGAAATCTTATGATTTCACATTCATTGTTACAGTATAGAAAAGCACAAAAGGTTCGTCAATTGACTTATGAAAGGAGAGTATTGAGAGATACTATTTATTAGCTTGATAAAACGTAAGGTGGTGAGCTTGGTGAGTAATGAATCATTTTTCACATTAGTGAAAAAAGGAAATAAATCTTCGTTCTTTGCGATGGTGGGAAATGGCCTCCTTGCAATCGCAAAGGGGGCGGCATTCTTTATCAGTGGAAGTGGGGCAATGTTTGCCTCTGCCATGCACTCGTTAGCCGATACTGTCAATCAAGGGTTTGTGTTTATTGGCAGTGTTCTATCAGAGAAGAAGCCGACAGAAAAGTTCCCGACAGGTTTTGGGCGTGTCATCAATCTGTTTTGCATGATTGCGGTCATCGTTGTTTCGGTCATGGCTTATGAAACGATTCGTGAGGGATTTCATCTAATCAAACATCCCGCTGAAGTCAAAGGGATATGGATAAATGTATCCGTGTTACTCTTGAACATCCTCATTGATGGAACGATCCTCATTAAAGTGATGAAGGAAATCAGTCAGGAAGCCCGCGTGGAAAGCAGGGGTGCTGGGATTGTGACCGGTGCGTTCAAGCATGTAAAGCGGGCAGCGCCCCCAACAAGACTTGTGTTTTATGAAGACTTAGTTGCTGTATCCGGTGCCATTCTGGCTTTGATAGCGGTCCTTGTTTCTTATTTCTCTCCGTTTCAACTATTGGATGGGATTGTGACCATAATGATCGGATTCCTAATGGTGGGGGTTGCCTTCAGGGTCGGGTATGACAATATGGTTGGTCTTATAGGGGTTGCTGCACCAAAGGAAGTAGAGGACCGGATTGCTTCTGCCATCTTTGAACATGAGGCAGTCATCGATATCTTTAAGATGAGGATTACACAGGAGGGCCGTTATTACCACGTGGAATCATATCTTGAATTGAAAAAGGGGTTACCCCTATCAGAAGCGGATGATATTAAGTTTGCCATACAGGATCAGTTAATAGGGGATCCGGATATAGCTGATGTTACATTAGGGATCATAGAAGACAATGGTGTTCAGGAGTGGAAAGGGACTGATGTACCTGAAATTCAGTAATGATCCTCCGGCTGATGGTTTGAGCCGGAGGATGCAGATTAATTTTGAATGAATTTTTCAAACACAAACCCAAAATCTTTAAGGGTCAATTCTTTCTTCTTGTCCGACAGCCAATTGAAGGCATATTGATTGACCTCTTTAAACTGGTCAACAACATTTACGCCATCTGTCTTCACTTGTCCCAATGTTGAGGATGCCAGTTGAAGACTTTCATTGGCAAAACCAGAATAAATGCTATTGTCAGTAGTGATTTCACTAATTTTTATAAGGGACTTATATAGATCTTTCACTTCTGCTAAATGTTTTTTATGAACATCGATGGAGTAGATTTCCGAACCGATCTTAAACTTGATTTCAACATCCAGATCTACTGTTCCCGCCGTTTCAAGAAGGACATTCGATAGGTGATACTTGTAATAATCCAAACGGCGGAGCACCCGCTTCTTGCTTGCTGCACTTGTCCCATCAAGGTGAATGAGAGCTTTGTTTGTAAAGCAATATTCATCGGACTTGGATTTGATTAGAAAGTAAATCTTCTCTCCATCTTCATGCATAATGTAATCATCTGAATCGGCTTTGTCGTAATCCTGCGGCATTATGACTGTGCCAATATCACTCAAACCTAATACATCTGAAGCTACTTTTCCAAACATGCTTTCAAATCCTTTCAATTTTGAATGTTTACTTTCTTACCATGTGATAAGACTTCATTAGTATATCATAGATTCATAGAAGGTAAGGGAATTATTGGAATAATATGGTTTGAACGCTTATGGTTTGGGTGTTCCATTCCATTCATACTATAATAAAGAAAATCATAGAATAGATTAACGTAAAGGGGGGAATAGAATGGATGTGACCGATCTGCTGATGCGCTTCAAAGATAGAACGCCTAAAGTGTTGGGGAGTGAAACATTTTCTGAATATGCTATTCTACTTCCTTTGATCGAAGTGAAAGGGGATATTCATGTTCTCTTTGAAGTCCGTTCATTGAATATGCGGAGACAACCGGGGGAAATCTGCTTTCCAGGTGGGAGAATCGACCGGAGTGACTCTGATGAGAGGGCAGCTGCCTTAAGGGAGACATCAGAGGAATTGGGAATACAAGAGGATTCCATCTCGGACATTTATCCTCTCGATTATATCGTATCCCCATTTGGGACGATCATCTATCCTTTTGTAGGGAAGCTGAATATATCATTAGAAGAGTTGCGCCCGAATGCTGCCGAGGTGGAAGAGATTTTCACAACCCCGCTCTCTTACATGTGTGAAAAAGAACCGGAATTGTATAATATCAAATTTAAAATGGAACCGGAAGAGAGCTTCCCATATAAACAAATACCAGGTGGGGAAAACTACGACTGGCAGGCAAGAAACATGAAAGAACATTTCTACTACTACGAAGATAAAGTCATCTGGGGCCTCACCGCCCGCGTCCTCCATCACTTTATAAAACTGCTGGCACAACCCTCTAATTGACAGGCCAACGTGAAAAATTGTTACTGTTAAATGGATAATAATATCTAAATTAGTAATATACTTTAGTAAGACATAAGTGGGATTTGTTTGGAATTATATAATTTGAAATAGGTTTTGTATAGAAGCACAGAGTGGATTGTAGCGGAAGGCACTTGACTCCTGCGGGAGATAGAGGAAAGGTTGAGACCCCACAGGGCAAAGCCCGAGGAGGCTCAACTTCCTCCCCGCGCGAGTCTTGTGCCTGCAGCGGAAAGGAACGGTCCATATATTTACATTCCCTCTTATAAAAAATATAATAAAAAAATTTCAAAAGAAATTCCAAAAGAAATTCTACATTTACCTGTACGGATTGACATACGTTTCGTTTTCATACTTTTTTCGATAGAACAATCTGTCGGAGAAAGTATTTTTGTATGTCAATATGTAGCAAATTGAATGGTTTGTAAATGGTTAGGAGGAGGTAAAGAGAAGTAACAGAAAGACAATGGAAAAGGAGAGGGGAATTATTATGATCATTCGTGCTAAATGCTGGAGGATGTTAAGCGTACAGGAAAAATTGTTTATCCTGAAGGCAGTATGTAATAAGCATCTCAAAAAGTAGCCTCCGGATAATATAACCGATTTGTACATGCCACAGCTTTTTGTCTTTGGTTCGCATATATTGGTGGTACGATCAAATCAAGAATATAAGGTTTGCAATTGAACAGTGCCTTAAAGCAATCCAACACCATGTTATGATGGAAATTACATGGAGGCCGTTAATCCAGCCACCTTCCTATTCTTCTTCTGGAATTATGCCCTTAACGGTGAATAAGTGCTCCCCCGAAATAATCCCCCTAACCCGGATCATACTATCCTTTCAATTGACCCATTATTGAAGTGTCTCTTACCAAAAGACCAATAAAATGTTTCTGGCATATTTTATTGGTCTTTTGGTAAGATAGATGGTGCACATACATATAAGGAGGACAACGAGTGAAAGCATCGAAAACAGTTATGATGGCCGGTCTTTTTTTAGCTATCCTTTTAAGCGGATGTAATCGGAATGCTGCAGACATGGTCGTTAAAAGTAGTGTAACGGTAAATGAAGAAGATGAAACACTTACCTTTTCAGGAGTATTAACGGATGAAGCTTTGGATCCGGCCACGCCTTTCCGAGCCCGCTTTTTTTTGCAGGGGAAAACGATCAAAAATGCATTGGGCACCGATTTGATCTATACGGATGAAGAACTGAAAAGCCGTAAAGAGGGAGAGGCTCCTAAGGAATATAAAGTAGAAAAAACAGTAGAAATTAAAAAGAGTGAAGAGATCGATAAGATCATAAGCGACATTCAAAACGAAGATAAAGAAGCTGTCACCATCGAAATCGTAAATGACAATGGCCGCATTGATGACAAGGTTCTTCATGACATTAAAAAAGAGTAGGGTGGTATCAAGCCCTGCTCCTTTTTTATGTATAACAAGCTTATTTAGGATTCACTGGTCTTTTTAATGCATAAAGATCGTCTTCGAGTAGAAGCATTTTATCCAATAATATGTCCTTGGAATCCATCACTCCCTTATTATATAAGAAGGGACCGATTTCTTTCATAAAGAAGTCAAACCAATTTTCAGCTCCTAAATCCCCGATTTCATCCCCTGTTTGTTCATAGTAAAAACTCTGAATCCTCCCGATCATTTCGTCTCTCTGTTCTTTAGGTATCTTTGTAAACATCATGAGTACCCCTCCAGTTTTGTTTCTTCCATCGTAACATAAGAAGTCCGAGCAGAGAGAGGTGTAAAGAAATTCATCGTTCAAAGAGTTGTGGATTTTTCTCTAAAAATAAAGGGGATTTCCATTCGGTATCCAATATAGTAATAGAAGACTATGAGGGGGACTTATAATGGAAATGAACTCAATCTACATGATCAAAGAAAAAAATGGGATGAAAAAGGACTTTTCACTGCTTCTTTCCATGATGGATTACGCCAGGTTCACTTCTATACAGGAAGTGGAAAATCTGTCTGTTGAAAAGCTTGATTACCGTTGTCATGATGAAGCGAATTCCATAGGGATGTTACTAGCTCATTTTGATGCAGTAGAAAAGATATATCAGGCACTGACATTTGAACAACTGACTGATGAGGAAATAGAAGCATATGCGTCGGAATTGGAGCCTGCCTTAAGTTTAGGCAGCAAGGCAGCCGAAAAAATTAAAGGGAATTCTGTGGAATACTACCTGGAAAACCTTCAACGCACAAGAAAGGTTACAATCGAGCAATTTAAAAAATTGGACGAAGAATGGCTATACGACGAGACAGATTGGTGGTATGGGGAAAAAGGAAATAACTTCTTTAAATGGTTTCATGTTTTTGAAGACGAAATCAATCATAGGGGTCAAATAAGGATGATCAAAAAGTTATATACAAAAGAGTATCTACCTACGATAGTAGAGTAGGTTAGACTATATTTTTTACAATTAGACCCATTACCGCCTTGAGTTTTGAAGGGGATTCTGTTATAGTAAAGATAATTATTTTTGTTCGATTAATATACATGATTGACTAATTCGTCTTGAATCTTAATCAGAGCAGGAATATAAATATTTTTACGTGCAACTGCACTAGGAGGTACATGTTTTATGTTACAAGGTAAAGTTAAATGGTTTAACGCTGAAAAAGGTTTCGGTTTCATCGAAGTTGAAGGTCAAGACGATGTTTTTGTTCACTTCTCCGCTATCCAAGGTGAAGGATACAAATCATTAGAAGAAGGTCAAGACGTTACATTTGAAATCGTTGAAGGCGCTCGTGGACCACAAGCGGCTAACGTTCAAAAGTAATTCAAACGTATAATTTCAAGCAGGGTACGTCAGTTGACGTACCCTGCTTTTTTGCTCTTTAGGAAAGTCGATATGGACAATCAGATAGAAAGTTCTATAATGAAATAGACGTTTTAACATTGTTAATGGAGGATGATTGTGTTGGTGGCAAAAGAAAGTAATATGAAACTGGCACTTGCCGGCTTATTGTTAGGGATACTCATGTCAGCCATGGATAATACCATCGTGGCAACGGCGTTGGGATCCATTGTTTCAGATCTGGGTGGACTGGACAAATTTGTATGGGTCACAAGCGCATACATGGTAGCGGTCATGGCCGGGATGCCAATTTTCGGTAAGCTGTCTGACATGTATGGTAGAAAGAGATTTTACATATTCGGTCTCTCTATTTTCTTGATTGGTTCAGCACTGTGTGGGATTGCACAGGATATCGTTCAGTTAAGTATATTCCGGGCCATTCAAGGAATTGGTGGTGGAGCTTTGCTGCCAATCGCCTTTACCATTGTATTTGATTTATTCCCTCCTGAAAAACGCGGTAAGATGACAGGACTCCTGGGTGCAGTATTTGGATCCGCTTCCGTTTTCGGGCCGCTGATAGGAGCATTTTTAACGGATCATTTAAGCTGGCATTGGATTTTCTATGTCAATGTACCAATTGGTCTCCTATCGCTCTTCTTTATTACAACGGCTTATAAAGAATCCCCACAGCGATCGGATCAGCGAATTGATTGGGGAGGGGCAATCACTCTAGTGATAGCGGTTGTCAGTCTCATGTTTGCCCTTGAATTCGGCGGAAAGGAATTCCCATGGGAATCGTGGCAGATCATTGGATTGTTTGCATCCTTCTTTATCTTCTTTATGAGCTTCTTATGGATCGAACGAAAGGCATCTGAACCGATTATTTCATTTTGGATGTTCAAAAGTCCATTATTTGCATCAGCACAGGCCCTCGCTTTTCTGTATGGGGCTGCGTTCATTATCTTGACCATACTGATTCCAATTTTTGTTCAGGCTGTATATGGTGGATCTGCGACAAATGCCGGATTGATTTTGACACCGTTGATGCTCGGTTCAGTAGCAGGCAGTGCCGTTGCGGGCATCCGAATGACGAAAACAAGTTACCGTAATATCATGTGGGTTTCCATTATTTCCTTTATTGCAGGCATGGTGTTACTCGCGACGATGGGACCAGATACAAATAGATGGATGATGACGCTCTATATGGTCATAAGTGGTTTTGGTGTAGGCTTTTCTTTTTCATTACTGCCTAACGCCACGATCCATAAGCTGGATCCCCGGTTTAGAGGGTCTGCAAACTCGACGAATGCTTTTTTCCGTTCCCTGGGGATGACCATAGGGATAACGGTCTATGGGACACTGCAAACAAAACTCTTTGCCTCTAATCTTGAACATGCCTTTAAGGGACAGGAAGCAGGAGGGGGCTTCCAAGGTGATCCAAGGAGTATTTTTGAACCTGAGATGCGTGAAAAGATTCCGGATTTTGTTCTTACTAAAATCACGAACGCAATGTCTGAATCTATTACCACCACTTTTGCCTATGCATTGATCCCCCTTGGAATCGCATTGGTGTTTGTGTTCCTTATGGGAAAATCAAGACTTGAGGTTTCAACTGATTTATCTTCTCAGAAAATGAAGGAATAAAAAAATGCCATTTTAATCTTTTCATGTTTCTACATGTACAGATTTGGGAATGATCCATTGCATTGGAGTGTTTAATTTTGTGGAAGAATGCTAAGAAATTTTTTATTTTTATAGGGGTATTCCTCGGTATAAGTCTCTTATTGAGTATAATAACCGGTCTGATTATCACCTATATGTACGACGGTACAGGTTATAAGGGTTCTCCAGTGATTGGAACCATGATAAATGGAGCTTCTGCAGTAATTGCCGTTTTGGTTGCATACAAACCGTTCAAAAAAAGCGGTGCACAAAAAAGGTAGTAAATCACTTTTGGCTCCAAATATAGAATGAATGATGAACCTTCCCGGAAATTTCGGGGAGGTTTTTTATTGCGATAAATAGAATGAAAGGTACCATAAATAATGAAAGAGACCAGTCGTTTGACTGATCTCCCTTTAAGTATCGGTTTTTGTTACTATGTTAGATTATTTATTTTGTTGGTTTTGTTGGTTTTGTTGTTTAGCAGCTTTTTTAGCTCTTTCAGTAGCGTTTTGCTCTTGAGCAAATTCTGCTTCATTTTTTTGTTGTTGCGGTTTGTTGTTCTTTGTCATAGTAATCACCTCCCTCTACATTAATTTGCCCGGAAATGAAAGAAAGATACTTAAAATATTACTTTTTTCTATTTTTATTTCATTCGTGGTTTACCATTTACTTACTAGTTTAGCTCATCGTAAAAGAGGGTAACATTTAATTCATGCCTTTATTTTTATTTCATATGTAGGGGACACAAATGTATGAGGGGGAAGTAAGTTGAAAAATTTCACACCAATGTTTTGGATCGCGATTTCGATCGGCGTGATCTTTGTTTTATGGGGAGTCCTGTTTCCTCAAATGTTAATCGATGTGATGACCAATACTCAAGGGGTTCTTCTTGATAAATTCGGCTGGTTTTATCAATTCTCAGCCACATTCTTTTTTATCATCGCCATCTTTTTTGCCCTAAGTAAGTATGGAAAGATCCGACTGGGGAAAGACACCGACACACCGGAGTATTCTACATTGACCTGGTTTGCCATGCTCTTCAGTGCAGGAATGGGAATTGGCCTCCTTTTTTACGGGGTCTCTGAGCCTGTTTCACATTATGCCGCCCCTCCTTTCGGGAAAGGCGGGACGATTGAATCAGCCAAGATCGGGTTAAGGTATACATATCTTCACTGGGGGTTCCATGCATGGGCCATATATGCCGTGGTGGCACTGGCGCTGGCCTATTACAAGTTCAGGAAAGGAATGCCTGGACTGATGAGTGCTACACTGTATCCGGTTATCGGTGATAAAGCAAAAGGTCCGATCGGTTACATCGTGGATATCATTGCTGTATTTGCCACTATTTTCGGCGTAGCCATATCACTGGGGATAGGAGCACAACAAATCAATAGCGGACTCCATTATCTCATGGATGTGCCGATCAGTTTTAACATCCAGTTAATCATCATGGGGATTGCTACGGTTCTTTATATTACGTCCGCTTCAACGGGCTTATCCAAAGGGATAAAATATTTAAGTAATGCCAATATGATTCTTGCGGTTTTGTTATTCATAGTTTTCCTTATCGTAGGACCTTCACAATTCGTACTGGAATTATTTTTGACAACGTTCGGAAGCTATGTACAGAATCTGCCGGGTATGGGATTACGTTTTTCTCCATTTAACGTAGAAAATAACCAGTGGGTGAAGGACTGGACGATTTTTTATTGGGCATGGTGGATTTCATGGACACCTTTCGTTGGAACGTTCATTGCCAGGGTGTCAAAAGGCAGGACAGTCCGGGAGTTCATCATTGCAGTCATCATCGTTCCTACCATCGTTTGTTCCCTTTGGTTTGGGGTATTCGGAGGAACAGGGTTGTACTATGATCTTGTCCAGGGAGTAGACGTAGCAGGTCAAAGTTTGGAAACGGCATTGTTTTATGTGTATGATCAGATGCCTTTAAGTGGGGTTTTGTCAATCATCTCCCTATTCCTGATTATTACTTTCTTTGTTACTTCTGCCGATTCAGCAACCTTTGTATTGGGGATGCAAACATCCAATGGAAGTCTGAACCCTCCTTTCTTCGTGAAATTCAGCTGGGGAATCATCTTGGCGGCAATCGCTGCCATTATAATGGGGACTGGTGGCATCAGTGGACTACAGGCGGCTACCATCATCACTGCACTCCCTCTAGGGATCATTTTACTTGTCATGACATATGGCTTGTTCATTTCCTTCCAGAAAGAGACCAGGTCGAAGAATATAAGAGAAACAGAAGCAGGCAGGAAATAATAAGCATGAGAACCCCCCTATCAAGGCGATAGGGGGGTTGATCGTTTAGTATGTGTAAATATTTCCATCCTGTTATCACCATCGTCTTCTTTCATTTGGTAAAATAGAGATAGCAAATAGGGAGTGGGGATTGTTCATGAAACAAATTATTGCGATGGGTGGTGGAGGTTTCTCAATGGAACCTGAAAACCTGTTATTAGATCAGTACATAGTAAACCAATCAAAAGCATCTAAGCCAAAGGTGTGTTTTCTACCAACGGCAAGTGGGGATGCAGAAAGTTATATCGAACGCTTTTACAACGCTTTTACAACCATGTCTAGTGAACCTTCTCATCTATCTTTATTCAAGCCCTCCACAAGGGATTTAGAAGGGTTCCTGCTTGAAAAAGACATCATTTATGTAGGCGGGGGAAATACAAAGAGTATGCTCGCGTTATGGAAAGAGTGGGGGATTGACGCGATTCTTAGGAAGGCTTGGGAATCAGGAATCATTCTTTCCGGTTTGAGTGCAGGCTCGATTTGCTGGTTTGAAGAAGGAACCACCGATTCATACGGGGTTGGACTAGAGACGATCGAGGGACTGGGTTTGATAGAAGGCAGTCACTCGCCTCATTATGACGGAGAAGAAAACCGTCGTCCCCTGTACCATTCTTTTGTTGAGAGTGGGGAGTTGCAAGCAGGCTATGCTGCAGATGACGGGGCAGCTTTACATTTTATTGAGGGAGAACTTGCCAGAGCGGTGAGTTCAAGACCACATGCATCGGCTTACCGGGTAGAGAAAAAAGATGGTATGATTCAAGAGTACAGAATCCCCACGATCTATTTGGGTCATCCATTGTAATTTTAAATAATCCTGCATACTAGGACCTCCCGTCACATAGGGATAGTGATGAGTCTTTTTACAAGGAGGAGAATCATCATGAATGAGGATAAACGCAACATGACCGGGGATTTTGTAAAAAACACATCAAAGCAGGCAAGTGAACTCCTGAACAAAACTGCAGATACTGCAAATGGGATCATAAAGAGTGTGAGTGGTGAAGGCGGATTGGTGGGGAAGGTGTCGGATACATCGGCAGACTTTGTGAAAAACGTAAGCAACACTGGAAATAAAATGGTTGGGAAAACCGTTGATACAGCAAGTAAAGCCGTAAAAGGTGCATCAAATAAATTATTTAAAAAGAAATGAGACTTTGAAAGAAGCAATCTCCTCCGGGGATTGCTTCTTTTTATTTGTGTTGTGGTGATGTTTTTGCGGACTCAGTTGCTCCTGAATATGTTCAAACAGATATAAGAACGGAATATCCTTCAACAAAAAAACAACCGGGCAATGGTCCGGTTGTCTCCAGTGTTCATTCCTGTATGGAAGATCTTCTCAGCTTAATGAACTTCACTAAATTCAATACAATCGTTTTCGATACTGCGTAGGTGGGTACGGCTAAAATCATGCCGAGTATTCCAGCTAAGTTACCTGCAACAAGTAATAGTATGATGATCGTTGCAGGATGGGTATCCAATCGTTTCCCCAAAATAAGGGGTGAAAGTAAATTCCCTTCAATTTGCTGAGCAATCGTGACCACCACTGCGACAAGTATCGCCTTTGTCGGTGAGTCAAACAAGGCGACGATGATGGCTGGTGTTGCGCCGATGAACGGTCCGATAAACGGGATGATGTTTGTGACGGCTCCGATCAGTGCCATCACGAGTGCATAAGGCAACCCGATGATCAAGTAACCGATAAAGGTGAGTGTTCCGACAAATGAAGCGACTGTCAATTGTCCCTGTATGTATGCGGCAAGTGTTTCACTCGTATCCTTTAACGTGTTGATTCCTTCCTGACGATACGCAGGCGGCAAAAATTTCGAAATGGCCTTCGGGAATTTATGACCGTCCTTAAACATGAAGAATAAAAGGAAAGGCACGGTAACAATGAGAATGGTGATGCTTGTCAACACACTCAATAACCCCTTCAAGGCAGTGGTGATATTATCAGGCAATGTATTGGCGAAATCCACCAGCTGATTCTCGATATCTTTCAAGGATACATAATCCTGATTCATCATCCATTTAAACTGCTCTGTTTGAGACAGATATTCAATGAAGTTCCTCGTTTGCTTTGCATATTCAGGCAGGGCGTTGAATAACGCAGTCACCTGACGGGTAATGACAGGTGCGATATTCCCAATGATCAACACCAACGCCCCGATGATCGCAGCATAAAGTACGATGATCGCAATCGTCCTCGGGAGCCTTGCTTTCACCAGAAGATTGACTAAAGGATTCAGTAAAAAATAAAGAAACCCTGAAATGATGATCGGGAAAAATAAGGTAGATGCAAATACGACGATCGGTTCAAAAAGAAAAGAAATCTTAGTTGAAACATAAATAATAGTAAGAATGATAAGAATTTGTAAACTCCACGAGTAAACTTTTTTCCTGGTCAACCTATTCACCTCTGCTTATCGACTAGTTTGTCTGATTAAGTATATCAAATATAGGAGGGGAACCCCTACTAATATGTGAGGTAATGGAAAATTATTTTGAGGAGGAGCATATAAGATGCATGAAACCACCGTAGCAATGCAAGTGAAAATGCATAATGACACCATCTTTGGGGAGCATAATTAAAAATAATTCTGACTGAAGGTGCAAATATGAGTTCCTTTTACAATAAGAAGATAAGAAAACCGAAGCAGCTCCTTTCAGAAAAAGAAGAAGTGACTATGGAACCCCTTACATTGGAAGAGAAAGTGTCCTATTTTCAGGAAGGTCTTTTTCACACGGATGATCTGAAATTTAGAGATTTAACCTTTAATAAAAAAAGATTGATCATCCTTTTCCTGGATTCTGTCATTGATAATAGAAGTTTGCAGTCATATATCATTAAGCCCCTCCTAGAGAAAGAGGAAGGCACGATTAAAGATACAGTAAGCAGTAATAGTGTAAAAGAAACACTTCAGTTAGAAGAGGCACTGAGGGCGACGGTCGATGGGCACTGTGTCATCTTACTGGAAGATAGTGAATGGATTACTTTCATAAGTATGCCAAAGTTTGTGTCTAATCGCTACGAGCCCGTAAATGAAAAGGTGATTAGGGGGTCCCACCAGGGGTTCAGTGAAAATATCTCGGAAAATATTCATCTAATCCGTGAAAGGATCTCAAGCACAAAGTTGACTGTGAAATATTCGAGTGTAGGGGAGACGACCAGAACGAAGTACTCTCTCGTCTATTTATCTCATTTGACCGACCCGGAAATAGTGAGCACCATAGAGGACCGTATCAGTTATATTGACACCGATTCGATACAATCACCCGGGTATTTTGAGGAATTTCTGGAAGATAATTCGTTTTCCCCATTCCCACAGTTTTTGAATACTGAACGCCCGGACCGTGTAGTGGGAAACCTGATGGAGGGGAGAGTGGCCTTGGTGATGGAAGGAAGTCCGACTGTGCTCATTTTCCCAGTGAACTTTTTCAGCTTTTTCCAAACATCAGAGGATTATAATAATCGCGCATTTATTGGATCTTTCATTCGTTTCATCAGGTTGATCAGCTTTATTGCAACCCTTTGCTTACCGGCTTTTTATATTGCTGTCATTTCATATAACTATGAAATTATTCCTGTTGAAATTATTTTTTCGATAAAAAGTTCACTTGAATATGTGCCCTTTCCACCTTTGATTGAGGCGGCGATCATGCAGCTCACATTGGAATTGCTCCGCGAAGCAGCGATAAGGCTTCCCAATCCAATTGCTCAAACCATCGGGGTGGTAGGTGGTCTCGTCATTGGGACAGCTGTTGTAGAAGCCAATCTGGTTTCCAATACAATGGTTATCATCGTTGCGATCACAGCGATTTCATCTTTTGTCATTCCTTCCAATGAACTGAGCACGTCTGTGAGGATACTGGGTTTCCCACTTATGATCGCTGCAGCATTATTCGGTGTCCTTGGAATTGTCATTGGACTGATGCTGCTCTTAATCCACATGTCCAACCTGAAGTCGATGGGTCATCATTATTTATACCCGGTAGCCCCTCTTGATGTTAAGGGACTGAAAGATACGTTTATTCGGCTTCCTTTATGGGTGATGAAAAAGCGGCCAAAGGACTTACTTTCACTTTACAGATGGAAAACGTCGGATTCCCGAGGGTGGAAAAAAAATGAAGATTCAGACTAACCTTACGTCCATCCAATTAATATTCTTTATTATTCAAACTCAAATCGGAGTAGGGGTTCTCGGGCTTCCATTCAGCGTATTTTCTGTCTCAAAGGCAGATGCGTGGTTATCTGTATTGCTTGCCGGATTCATTGTTCAGATCCTGATCGTTCTCTTCTGGGTATTGGGGAGAAGATTTCCAAAGAAATCCCTTTTTCAATATTCCAGGGAACTTTTGGGTAAAGTTGCGGGATCAACTGTAAATATTTCTTTTATTATATATGGGGTTCTGGTAACAGCATTAGTATTGATGTACTCGACCGCCATCATAAAGACGTGGGTGCTTCCCCTTACGCCCAAATGGATCATCATGTTTCTATTGATTTTCACTGGAATCTACTTGGGAAAGCAAAAGGTTGCTGCTATCAGCGATGTATATGTAGTGGTATCAAGTCTAATCTTTTTTCTTCTCTTGATATCTGTGGTGGTGCTGATCACTTATCCCATTGAATGGAGATATTTATTACCAATCGGTGAGTCCGGTGGTATGCAGATTTTAAAGGGAGCAAAAGAAGCATACTTTTCAATGCTTGGGTTTGAAATGCTGCTCTTTCTGTTTCCTTATTTTCAACACATTGGTGAACGTTCTGTGTTGTATTCAGCATCGATTGCGAACCTGTTTGTGACACTGACTTATACTTTTCTCACCATCGTCAGCCTTATTACCTTCAGTCCTGAAGAAATCGTCATCGTTCCCCAACCGGTTCTTTACTTTGTAAAATCTCTATATTTGCAGGTTGTTGAGAGGATTGATTTAGTATTCATGTCGTTATGGGTCGTAAATGTCATCACCTCCCTGACAAGTTATCTTTTCTTATCTACAGAAGGGAGCATACATACGTTCAGTTGGTTCAAACGTAAACGTTATATTTATACTGTGTTATTTGGAATGGTTGCGTATGTCATTTCTTTTATACCAAATAAAGAAGGAGAAATGGAGATCTATAACAAAATGGTGATCAATCTTTCGTATCTCTATATTTTGGTGATACCTGTTTTATTATTAAGCATTTCATATCTTTTTAAGAAAGTAGAAAGAGGGAATGATGTATGAAAAAACAATGGATGATCATCAGTATTCTTCTTGTTATGCTTCCTTTCTTAACGGGCTGTTGGGATCAACGACTGCTTCGAAATGGAAGGCTTGTTTTTTCTTCTTCTTTTGATTTGTTGGACGATGAAACCATTCGAGCTACTGCGATCATTCGGGATTTCAAGAATGGAACCCCTACAAACACAATGGTGCAAGGAGAAGGGAAGACCATTCGTGAAACACGTATGGCAATGGACAGAAAGATTTCCGGGGCATTCGAGCCGTCTAAAAACCGTATATTTTTATTAGGAGAAGAATTAGCCAAAGAGGATATCTATAAGTTTTTGGATATTTTTTACCGGGATCCTAACAGTTCGATTTCTTCAAAGCTTGCAGTGGTAGAGGGGAATGGAGGAGACATCCTTTCTAAATTGAGCGAAAAGAACGTTCTGATATCAGAGTTTTTAATTGAATTACTTACGAGTGCTGAATCTTCCACAGGAGTTCCGAAACAAAATTTACAAACGGTCTGCACACTTATGTTTGATGAAGGAAAGGATTTTGCCCTGCCTCTCTTAAAATTGAAAGATGGTGAGGTCATATTAGCCGGTACGGGTATTTTCCATAAACATTCTTTATCGGGGGCTTTAACGTTTAAAGAATCCTCGTTATTCCTCATCATGAATAACCAAAAGGCAAAGATTGCCCGTTTTGTATCCAAAATAGACAATGATAAACGTCTGAACGTGGATAATTATATTACGTATAATGTGACAGAATCCAAGTCCAAGCTCAAAATTATTTCAGATACACCTGATAATATACAAGTGGGGATAGACGTGGCTATGGAAGTGTCGATCGTCGAATTTCCCCAGGATAAATTGACAGATAAGAAAAAATTAAAAAAACTCAATGATGAGATTTCAAAGAAATTAACAGAAGACGCAGAAGAGCTGATTGAGAAGATTCAACTGGCAAACTCAGATTTATTTGGGATCGGCAGGGAGCTTATGGCGTTTCATCCCAAAACGTGGGAAAAAGTAAACTGGGATAAAACTTACCCTGAGATCACGATCGTTCCTGCAATAAAAGTTGATATTATAGGGCAAGGGATCATAAACTAACGGTCCAGCACCATAATGAAGTACTGGACCAAGGTTCATGATCAAGAGACAATCTTTAAGCCGATGATGCTTCCAACGATACAGAAAATGAAAAACAGCCTTTTTACATCCCTTGTTTCATTGAAAAACATCATCCCCATGAGTACAGCACCTGCAGAGCCGATGCCGGTCCAAATCCCATAACCTGTGCTTACGGGAATATCCAGCAGGGATAGAGACAATAGGTAGAAACTCATGGCTCCCGCTGTAAAACTGATCAAGGAAGGGACGAATCTTTTATATCCTTCTGAAAGCTTCATGAACGTCACCATGATCACTTCTGAGAACCCTGCAAAGATGAGAAACACCCAGGCCATCAGTAGCCACCCCCAGTATCTGTTTCTTCTTTATCACTCATCTTAAGTCCAATGACTCCAAAAATGAGTAAAGAGATGAATGCAATCTTCAATATGCTTATCCCATCATTCAAGAACAACATACCAACTACAGCCGTGCCTGCTGCTCCGATACCCGTGAAGACGGCATATGCTGTCCCGATTGGCAGGAGTCTCATTGACTTAGAAAAAAAGTAAAAACTCACTAAAATGAGGAATGCCGTAATGATACTTGGCACCGGTTTTGAAAACCCCTCTGAAAGGGATAATCCCGTTGCCCAGCCAATTTCAAGGATTCCCCCAATAATCACATATAGCCAGCCCATGATGCTACTCTCCTTTGCGGCTTGATATTCCAAGTGCATAAACTTTCCAAGCCGATTCGATTCGTTGTTGAAATATTTCTTCCGTGTAATAATGATGCTCCAGAAAGACACCATCAACCAGACATAAGAACGACGCTACAAATTCATCCTCAGTGACCTCTTGAAACATTTTTTGGTTAACGCCTTCCTTGTAGACCGAAGATAAGATGGATGTGGTAACCTTTTCGAAGTAAATAAATTGTTCCTGTATTAAATCCTTAAACTGTTCAGGGGGGAAAAATGTCACCCTTTTCCACAGTAAAGCTTCTTTGGTTGTCATTAATCGTTGACAAAACAAATCGAAAAGCACCTTGATATTCTTAAGGGGTTCTTGATGATTCATGGCGCCCTCCGTTTTCCTGTACGCTGTCACTTCTGATACAATCAAGTCCTCTAATACTTCAGTAAAAAGATCCTCTTTACTGCGGAAATGATTATAAATAGAGGGTTTTTTTATTCCGACCTCCTTAGCGATTTCTGCCAAAGAAGTATCTTCATAGCCCTTTTGTCCAAATAGATCAAGCGCCGCATTTTTTATCAGCTGCTTATTATCATTCATAATGATCCCACTCCCTCAAACTAACTAACGGTCGTTAGTTTTATTATAAAACCCTTTTTAGCAGAATGCAAGAAACGAAATTGGTCACTCTTAAAGAATACACTCGAATGATTAGCCTATCCCATACATATAATCTTCTGTTGATTTTAAATGAGGGGAAAGGGGGGATTTGCATGAACGTCTTATGGTTGAAAATAAGCATTCTGGGTTTATTGGTTTTAACGCTGGTGGGTTTATTGATTTTGAAAATAGTGGTTAGTACGAAGGGTGACTGGGTAGTAATCGAAGAGAAGTATTTTCCAGGAAAGGATGGACACGGTCCGTTAGGAATCCAGTCGGGGGAAAAACTGGATTCCCCTCAAAGTGAGTCCACATGTGCCATGAAGTTTGATAATGGTCTTACCTTTTCAGTGGACTGCGATGAATATCTTGATTACAACATCGGGGAGAAGGTCAGAATAGTCTCGGGTGATAATAATGAGGTAAAACTAAGAAGGAAGTAAATGTGTTAGGATAATACCATAGAACTGAATACATTTATGATAGGGATGATCATGTATATGTCGAAAAAGGACCTTGTTCAATATTTTATCGTTAATAAAGATCTATCGATGTCCAAAGGGAAGACCGCTGCACAAGTGGCACATGCCGCCACCTTGAGTACTTTGTCGATGATGTCAAAGGATTCTCCTTTCCAAAGCAGGCAGGCAGATTTTATAGAATGGGTGCAGACGGGCATGAAAAAAGTGGTTTTAAAGGGGAGAACGGCAGAACTGGAGAAGTTAGAGAAGAAAGGTTATTTCAGCATACATGACAGTGGGTTGACTGAAATTAAAGAAGGGTCTTTGACTGTGACCGCACTACCTCCGATGGAAAAAGAAGAAGGTAAGGAAATTGTCGGTCATTTGTCTCTATTAAAAGATTAAATGGAGTGAAGGAGGAATTTGCATTGTTTTCGAAAATTGACACGGTACATATTCAAGTGAATGATTTGAAGAAAGCCCAACACTGGTATGAAGAGGTATTGGAGTTGGAACAGATATTTAATTCAGGAAAATATTTCGTATTTAAAATAGGGGTAGGGGAATCGACTCTTACGATTCAAGAAGGAGAGGTCCGTCCCTCATCGATCACACCAATCTTGTTTTCCGATGCCCTGGAAGAAACGAGGTTGAAGCTTTTGGAGAAGGATGTGGAGGTCGGGGAAATTGAAGTAGATGAAGATGTGACGTATTTTGAATTTCGTGACCTGGATGGAAATGGTTTTGAAGTGTGTCAATACATCCCGTTATAAACATCCCCTTACCTCAAAAAAGCTGATCAGAAAAGGTTCTGATCAGTTTTTCTATATAGATAAGCGCTTATTTTAATGTATCTAGATACGCGTAATACGCGGCTAGTTTTTCATTGTTGTTTGCAGCTTTACCGTTTCCCTTTAATGATTTACCTATTGCAAAGTATTCTTTATGAACAGGTAAGACATGAACGGTAACAGCTGGTCGCCCTCTATGCCTGAAATCCTTAGGTACGTGAAGCATGGAAAATCGTTTCATCATTATGCCTCCTTTAAGGAGAGAGCCATTCTACCCATCTTGTATTATTTAAGTAGAATCCATGGTTTTCTAACGATAACATAAAATATTATTTGACTCAACTTTCTGATTATTGAATACAATTAACAGGTTGAAATATTTGAAAAGTACCCCCATGAATGAATGGATGGATTCGTAGTTTATAGTGAAGATGATGGATCATCTTTCTGCACATTCTGATATTAACAACTTTGGGAGGTATTTATAAGTATGAATATAGACGAAGTACTAGAAGATACCGTAGAACTTGGACAAGAAGATCTCAATCGCCCCATCTATCGCGTCGACATCGATAAACTATTAGAATTAACAAGTGATATATAAGACGAATTCCATATAGAGATAATGAAGAAGGCAGGCCTTAAAGAAGGGTCTGCCTTTTTCATATTTCAAATTGAATTTACCCGCTGTTTAGTCGTGTCTTTTATGTTTATTAAGTAATTCCTTCATCATATTGATAATGGTTGATCTTTCAGTCTTATCGAATGTGCGGGTCCATCCGGATAGGAGGGTTTCCTCTTCTGTTGACAAGTCTCGTTGCAATCCATCTACGAAAATTTCTTTGATTTCGTCTTTCCCATATTTAGGGTTAATTGTTTCATGTCTCATCGATCTACCTCCTTGCTTCTTCTTCCTTATTTTCCCCTTGTCTTGTAATTCAAACATCTTAGTGCTTTCTAAGTGTTATGTGATGAAGGGATTAAGGGAAGAATGATGAAAAAAGTATAGGAGATTCTTATGTCGCTCCCTTTCTTTATTACCGTGTTGATCATATTGATATACATTGCTCTTTTTATGAAGAAAAAACTTTCATTTACTGCCAACTCCATTCAATTTATGGTGTTATCCATTATTTCCACGAATTACATCACCATCATGACGAATAACCTGGATTGGCTGAAGGCTACCGAGGACGTCACTCAGTTCATCAGTCTGCTCATAAACCGGGAATGTATTTTACCTTTGGTGGGTGTGATCATGGTGAATGGGTACATGAATTATCAGAAGAGAAGCGAAAAAATGCTTTGTTATCTAAGTCTCTTGTTTTTTATCAGTGTATTAGACGTCCTTCACGTGTATTTTCATTCTCTTTTCTATCCAGATTGGAGCTTATTCAATACAGTTATCGTCAATGGGTTGTATTTAGTATTCTGCATATGGATGGGGAAGGGACTATACTATTTCCAGAAGAAGGAGGAAGGAAGGTATGGACAGGATTTATGAGAGATCCTTTGATTCAAATGAATGGTTCATCATCATTAGTCTGATCGGTCTTCTTTTGCTGATATGGGCCACTCCAAAAATTTTCTCCTTTCTTGAAGGGACGAGTTATTTCATTTACGGAATATCGGTGGGCATGTTCTATGATCATACCATCAGTATCCCGCCATGGGACTTTTATGACGTAAACGATAGTTCTGCCTATCAGGGAATAGATTTTATCAGTTATATTATGTATGGACCATATAGTTATTTTTTTATTTATATCTATCGTAAGTTGAGAATAAACGGGATCATGAACCTTGCGTACATATTGATTTGGACCGCCTTTTCCCTTTTAATGGAGTGGTTTACAGTGAAAATCGGAATCTTCCATTTCGACAAGGGTTATAAGATGTATTGGTCCATCCCTATCTATATGGCAGTTCAAAGTATTCAACTCCTAGTGCATCATCAAATAAAAAAAGACTACCGATAGCTATCAAATAGAAAACCGGAAACCACTGTAGCAGGGTTTCCGGTTTTTTAGACGGAGAGAACCACTTCGTATTGAGTGAATCCGATATCTTCCAGAGCTTTTTTCAGGCTTGCGCTTGTTTTCAGATCCTCAAAGGTAATACCGAGATTCCCCAGTGTATGAGCAACTTCTGGCCGGATACCGGTTAAGACGGATTGCACACCCATCATTTTTAGCGCATTGATGATTTGATAAATATTATGGGATACCATCGTGTCCATGATGGCAACACCGGAAATATCTATAAAAAGATAGTCTAATTGCAGATCAGAGGTTTTCTTCAATGCAGTTTCCATGATGGCACTTGCTCTGTGGGTATCAATTTCCCCGATAAGGGGCAGGATCGCGATCTTCTCCGCAATGGGTACAACCGGGGCCGAGAGTTCATCCATGGCAGTGTGGATGAGGGCTATCTGGTCATTTTGTTCAGTGCGGAAAACTTCGTTTAACAGATATGCAATTTCATCTAGAATGGGATTGATTTCTTTATTTACTTGAAGCATAAGGGAGGCTGAGATTTGATTATCATTCAATTGTTCATTGAATATATCCCAAATGGCAGTACGGAAACCTGATAGGGTTTTTAGGGATTCATTGAGAGGCAATTCATATTCAAGAGCCACTTTCCCAACTTTATCAGTCCATTCCTTTACTCTTCGGGATGATTCTACTTTGTCTTCGTACAAAGATTGTCCGAGTATTTCGATTAATTGCATGCGCCATTCGGTGACTTCTTCCATCTTCAGTCCCGATAACGTAAGCTGCTCAGAAAAATTCTGTTCCTGGTAGCGAATGACACCTTGAGCGATTTCGGATTTATGGGAAACAATTTGTTTACCAAAATATAATAATTCGTCTCTCATTTTCTTCAGCCAACTCCTTATACTGCATGTTTATTTATTCCATTACGAAATAATCTTTATTAATGGTAATACAGTATATCATAGAATCTAGTAAAATTATACTTTCCTTTAAGGAGGCATATCCTGTTCAGGCGTGAGGAGAAACGTTTGTTCTTTATCCTTTTATCTGATTGTATTATAGTAAAGGGGAATGGAAAGCCGACTATGACTGGGGGTGATTTACTTGCGGATCATTTTGTTCGATGGAATATGCAATTTTTGCAATAGTAGTGTACGGTTTATCATTAAGCGTGATGCGAGAGGGGAATTTCGATTTGCCTCGCTACAAAGTGAGATCGGACAGACGTTATTAGAGAAGCACAACATTCCTAAAACGACGGACAGCTTCGTATTGGTTGATGGGGACCACTCTTCCATTGAATCAACAGCTGCCTTGAAAGTATGTTCAAAACTGATGTGGCCATGGAAGATTTTCGGTCTTTTCCTCGTCATCCCGAAGCCTTTAAGAGACAGCATATACCGGGTTATTGCAAGGAATAGATACAAGTGGTTCGGGAAACAGGAATCATGCATGATTCCTTCAAAGGAGATTCGGGAACGGTTCATAGAATAATCACAACGGCACTGGAAAATGTGATGTGGAAGAGCAAAACACAATTTAAAAAGACCCCAGACGAGTGCCCGGGTCTATTTCCTGATCAACATATACGTTCTTACTCACTTTGAATCGTTTTAACGGAAACTTTTCTTCCTGAACGGGGTCCATCGAATTCACAAAGGTATATACCCTGCCATGTCCCCAATAATAGTTCACCATCTGATACGATGACCGTTTGAGAATGGCCGACGGTACTGGTTTTCAAATGAGCAGCCGTATTTCCTTCTCCATGTAGATCTGACGTGTGGTGCCATGGGTAAATTTCGTCTAATCGGCGAATGAAGTCGGTTTTTACATCGGGATCGGCATTCTCGTTTACCGTGATACCCGCTGTTGTGTGTAAGGACTGTACCACCACAAAACCTTCTGTCATTCCTGACCGATTAATAATATCTTGTACGTAACGGGTGATGTCGATCATTTCATCACGCTTCTTGGTATCAATGGTTAATGTTTTTATCATAATTAAACCCTTCCCTTATTAGACCTATTCGTTTACATTCCACAAAGCGTCGAGGTTAAAACCTGTTCTTCTTTAGAGGGACACGGCCGATGACGTGGGAAACATTGTCCTCCCCTATTTCTTCTAAAGTGATTTCCTCTACAATTGTATGATAGCTTTCCCTCCAATTCTTATACTTTTCAAGCGCATTGATATATTCTTCTCTGTTTCCAGGCCGACCGAGAGTGATATGGGGTAAGTATGTAAAGTGGGGATTCCGATAAGACTCCAGTATTCCTTTATACAAATCATCATGTATTTGAATAAGGTAGTCGTTGCCTTTTTTAACATTTAAGAATAAAAATTCACCGCCAGAACCTGTCACATCCCTTAAGGTCAAGCTGAATGGGGGAATGTGCTCCGCTACCGATTTTATATGGTCCAGGATGTCATTATGGGGAATAGAAGATTCAAAAGGGAAAACGAGTGTAATATGGGGAGGGATTTTATCCGACAGAGGGTCATGCCTATTCCTGATCTCCTGGATGTTTTCAATTGATTGAAATGAAGGGAAGATATGGATCGCTCTTTTCATCATGATGCTCCTTTACTGGCAGGGTGATTCCTGATTTTCAATGAGTGTATACGATGTGCGTTCGAATGATGCCCTGAAACACTCTCCTTCCTTTGTTTTATAGAGAGCCTTATAGATTTTTACGCTGCTCTTTGTAGTATGGGTCTGAATGATTCCCACCACCTTGGAATCCGGTGCCACCGTACGAATGGAGGATTGAATACTGTTGTGTAAAATGCTCCGTTTGTATACATATACTACAATGACAAAAGCTATAAGAAAGATGAACATCCACCTTAATCCCTTTAATAGAAATGTCTTGTTCACGGTTCAGCCCCATCTCCCTCATAACTTTTTTTCTTCTTAAGAATGCTTCCCTACCTTAACTTTTCAAATAGACGCTTGGCCAGGGATAGCGCAGCTTCATTATCTCCATGAAGACAAATCGTGTCTGCCTGGATGGGTACGGTCTTCCCATCAATCGAAATCACTTCTTGTTTTTCTACCATTCTAAGAACCTGTTTTTCCACTTCGTCCCCGTCATGAAGTACAGCATTTGGAAGAGAGCGTGGAGTTAATGAACCATCGGATTGATAGGCTCGATCGGCGAATACTTCATGTGCTACATGCAAGCCCACTTCTTCACCAGCCCTTGTCAGTTCACTTTGTGACAGGCCAAAAAGAGTGAGGGTGGGGTCAAGGTCGTAAACGGCTTCAGCTATCGCTTTAGCCATTGTGAAATCCTTTGCAGCCATATTGTACAAAGCCCCATGTGGTTTTACATGTGATAGTTTCCCGCCTTGCGCTTTTGTAAAAGCATATAATGCCCCTATCTGATATTGAATGAGAGCATAAGTCTCTTCAGGGGAGATCTGCATCATTCTTCTTCCAAATCCCTGGATATCCGGCAGCCCGGGATGCGCCCCCATCTTCACTTGATTTTTCAATGCGTTTGAAACAGTCTCTTTCATCACAAGGGGATCTCCCGCATGAAAACCGCAAGCGATATTGACGGATGTAACATAGTTCATCATTTCTTCATCTTTTCCTATCGTATATGCACCAAAACTTTCCCCTAAATCACAATTTAAGTCAATTTTCATTTTTTCATCCTTTCGAGCATGAGAATGTATTGTAACATTCTGAATTCTTCTTCATCATATCATAAAAGTACGTCCATTTGTTTACTCTGTAGATAGACTGCTAGTAAGACATGTATTTTCTCATCAAATTTTAATCTTGTTTTAATTGAGTTCACTTTTTTGGGCGTTACAATGAAACTTGCTTATGAATAAGGATTTATCACTCCCTAAACAGAATGTAAGTGGGGTAGCTTTCTATTCTGTTTAAATCTTTATTATGTAAGACCCATTCTAATTTCTTTCCTTGGAAGACAAAAGCCTTGCTGAAGCTTTTGTCTTCTTTTTTTATTTCATTAGACTCTTTTAACAAAGAATCTTGTTTTTGCAGAAGCAAGTGGTGGTTGATTTCCGCTGCAGGTGCTCGCTTTCCGCGGGGCGTGAGTTGAGCCTCCTGCTTTCAAGATGTCCAGCTATAGGGCTTAGGGGCTCGAGGTCATAAGCCAAGCCCGCCAAAAAGGACAAAAACGCCTTTCCGGCAGACTTGGCTTATGCTTGTCGCCCCTGGGCAAAGCCCTTTCGCTTTTCTGTTTTCCCGCAGGAGTCGAGCACCTTCCGCTCCAATCAACTGATTTTGAAAATTTATTAACACATAAAGATTGACAGAAAAAAAGATAGTCCTTGTTAGAATAACGACAAGAGTCATTCTTTTAAATATAAAAAATAGACAGGGAAGATGTTCTCCGCCTGTCAGTGGTTTTGTTGCCCGTTATTGGGGATGAGTTTCATTTTATGGAGCCATCCTTTCATTTTTCCTGCATTTTTTTTCCTCTCAGGCTGGTTCTCCATAATCCTGGTACGTAAAAGGTAATAAACGAGTTCTTCCGATAGGACGATGAGGATAAAGAAAGAAATAATCACGACGATCCAAGTCATACATTTTCCCCCTTTTGCTCTCAACTATGTTTATGGATATATCTACCACATTATGCGAATAATGAAACATGATCAGGAATAACGAACAGAGTCATAAAGATGATTATAATATGATTATGTAAAATGGTTTATCTCTTAATAAAAACTCACCTTTTTCTCATTTTATTTTAATGATGCAGGAGGAAAATAAGGGTATTGATAAAAGGGAGGTTAGAACCATGTGGATTCGAATTATTCCTATTTTATTTTTCAGCTTTACAGCGATAACATTAATGACATATCAAGGCATTGAAATATTCCATGCCCTAAATGATTTTATTTTCAATAAAAGTAAATTAAAATAAAGGGTATCAAGATTTAGAGCAGGTGATTGTGTGAAAAGAATCTTAGTCATTGAAGATGAAAAAAATCTATCCCGATTCATTGAATTGGAACTGAAATACGAAGGATATGAAGTCGGCCTTGCCTATGACGGGAGAGACGGTCTGGATCAGGCCCTTAACGAAGAATGGGATATCATCCTCCTTGACCTGATGCTCCCCGGATTAAATGGATTGGAAGTGTGCAGAAGGGTCAGGCAGGTAAAGGCCATCCCGATCCTGATGATTACTGCAAGGGACAGCGTAATGGATCGGGTATCGGGGCTTGACAGCGGTGCGGATGATTATATTGTCAAACCGTTTGCAATTGAAGAGTTGCTAGCAAGGCTAAGGGCTGTGTTCAGGCGCGCCGTAAAAGAGGAAGCTGCACAACAGACCACGTTTCATTACCGGGATATCATCGTATACAAGGAGTCCAGGCAGGTTTTTAAGCTAGAAGATGAAATTGACGTCACCAAACGGGAGTATGACCTTTTACTTACTTTTTTAGAGAACAAGAATATCGTGTTGACCCGTGAAGTCCTCCTCAATAAAGTATGGGGATACGATACGGAAGTAGAAACGAATGTTGTGGATGTCTACGTAAGGTATTTAAGGAACAAAATAGATTCTAAAGACGAAGATAGTTATATCCAGACCGTGCGTGGGACCGGTTATGTGATGAGGACATGAATCCATTCATCAATCGTCTTAAGCCTTCTTCCCTTAAGGTGAAGTGGGCTTTTGCAGCAGGGTCAGCTATTTTCCTCGCCTTTTTTTTATTCAGTTTTTTTCAATATCATGCCATCAATAAATGGATGCTTGATGAAGAAGAAAGTAACTTTGGCCGGGTCTTGGATGAAATTACTGTCTTCTTTAAACAGAGAGGGAACGATATCGAGCTTCAGGATATTTATAATAGCCGGGACCTAATGAAACAAATAGCCGAAAAAGACCAGACGATACGGATATTGGATCGTCAAGGGGAACAAGTATTGGGAATCAGGGGGGAAAATGAGTCAGCCTTCTATGTACCATTTCAACCTGTCAACAATAAATCCGTGGAACTTATAGAATCTGAAGGAAAGAAAATGCTCATTGGGCGTTCACCCATCAAATCAACCCGATTTAACGGCTATGTAGAAATCATACAGCCATTGAACCGTTATGAAAACATCATGAAAAATCTTTTCTGGATGATGACCATCACGGGGATATTGGCTCTGCTGATCAGTGCAGTCATCGGATATTCTATGGCGAAAAGCTTTGTCCGCCCGTTGAATAAACTTTCTGAAACAATGAGGTCCATCGAAAGAAAAGGATTTCACGAAAGAGTAGAGATTGTAAAGGCACATGATGAAATCAGTGACTTATCTCAGATTTTTAATAAAATGATGAGTCAGATCGAAAAGTCGTTTCAACAGCAGCAGCAATTTGTGGAAGATGCTTCGCACGAATTGAGAACCCCCATTCAGGTACTTGAAGGGCATCTTGCATTATTGAATCGTTGGGGAAAAAAGGATCCAACCATACTGGAGGAGTCTTTACAAGTATCCTTAGATGAGCTTGAGCGAGTAAAGCGGCTCGTAGGTGAATTGTTGGAGCTTTCCAGAGCGGACAGGGAAAAATTCGATTTGGAAAACGCCCGGGCACACGTACAGAAAGTGGTGGATAAAGTGATGAGGGACTTTAGGTTTCTTCATCAGGAATACACTTTTTCTTGTTTTGATGATTTAAACCACGAAGCGGTGGTAACCATTATGCCGAGGCATCTGGAGCAGATCATGATCATCCTGTTGGATAATGCCGTAAAGTATTCTGATGAACATTCCGCTATTGAAGTGAAGTTAATGGACTCTCAGGAAGACGTTATCATAGAAGTCAAGGATGAGGGGATTGGTATTCCTGAAGAAGATCTTCCGAAGATATTTGACCGCTTTTATCGTGTGGACAAAGCAAGAAGCCGCGAGAAAGGTGGATACGGACTGGGGCTTGCCATTGCGTCGAAATTGGTCCAAAACTATGATGGTGACATCACCGCCTTTGGAAATCATCCTGATGGGACCATCATTCGACTATCCCTTAAACAAATTCATTAAATTTACAGACGTCTCAATATTTTTCTGAGACGTCTATTTCTGTGTACTGCATGTCAATGCTCTTAGGGATTTTCAGTTCCAGGATTCCTTCCTTATATTGAGCAACAGCACCTTTTTTCTTAACAAGACAAGGGAGGGTGATCACTTGTCTTTCTTCACATCCGGGTATGTTCTCAATGATTGCCTGATTTGACGTGTGAAAAATTTTCAGCTGCTTCATCCATTCCTCATTCGGTACGTGAAAACGAATATAGATATCTTCAAAGGTTTCGAACACATTGGTAGGAATGGTGGAAGGGGATCTGGTTTCTTCCTCGCGTTTCGTTTGCTGCCCCTGATTGCCCATCGGATTCATAAAGGATTGTGCCCCATTCATCATATCATTCGGATTCATCATGCTGTCCCACCCGCCAGGAAACATCTTCTTCATCATTCCTTGAATATAGTTATCCATTTCTTTAGGGTTCATTTGATTCATTTGATCTTTCATGTTTTTATTGAAAGGGAATAAACTCCATGGGAACATGTGAACCACCTCACTTTAAACATAGTAAATAACCCTTTTGTTTCCTTCTGATTCTATCCTATGCATTGGATGGGCGATAAGTTCAATTCTTTAGATGCATGAGGGAGGTTGCGACTGAAAAATCTTTGCCTATGACTCTGTAAATATAGCACTAAACAAAAAAACGTAGAAAATAACAAAAAATATTTGGTTTTTTTAGGTAACAGTAGTAAGATGGTTTATGAAAAAAGTACCCTAACATAGGGATACAAGAAGGTGAAAGAGAAAGCGCTTAATAAAATATTATTTCAGAATAGTCGTTATACAGAAAGGTTTTTATGTAATTTATTATGGGAATATAAGTAATATTCGCATAAGGAGTATGGAAAACAAAATTTTAAGAAATTTGTTATAAAGACTTTATCTTACTACTGCACAGTGATAAAATGTCCTTGTAAGCGTTTTTATGTATTAAAAATTACTATTCTTGCATAATGAATACCGTTAATTGAATTGTAAGAATACATGATACCCAAATTATACTAACTGGCAAAATAGTTGGAGGTTTTTCACAATGAAAAAGCAATCTGCAAAAGGGGAACCGTGGCAATCGTTTTACGGACCAAACCTTGGTTATGTAATGGAGGTTTATGAACAATTCCTTGAAGATCCATCAGATGTGGATCCTGAACTAAAGGAATTATTCGAACAATGGGGACCTCCCACCGTTGAAGATGTAAAGGTGATCGCGAGCGCCCAGCACGGTGATTCATCGTTTACACTACCTGAACAGCCTACTGCCTTGAGTAAAATGGTGGCTGCGGTTAAATTAGCAGATAATATTCGTACATATGGTCACTTAGCTGCGGATATTAATCCCCTTAATGACCGGAATAAGGATACGAGAAGAATTGAACTTTCTGAATTTAATCTAACAGAAGAAGATTTAAAGCAAATACCTGTTGATTTCTTATGTCCGAATGCACCTTCCCATATAAAGGACGGTCTTCAGGCCATTCAGCACTTAAGACAGGTTTACACAAATAAGTTGGCATTCGAATATGCACATGTTCATGAGCTCGAAGAGAAAAATTGGTTAAGGGAAAAAATAGAGTCTGGATCTTATTTCCCTCCACTTTCTAAAGAGAAGAAAATGGCGTTATTAAAACGCCTTGCCCAAGTGGACGGATTTGAAAAATATGTTCATCGTACCTTTGTAGGGCAGAAGCGCTTCTCAATTGAAGGATTGGACACGATGGTTCCATTACTGGACGAGATGGTTCGTTATTCTGTTGAATCAGGTGCTAAAACCGTCAATATCGGAATGGCTCATCGAGGACGTCTGAATGTCTTGGCACATGTCATCGGAAAACCATACGAAATGATTTTTGCAGAATTCCAACACGCTCCGAGTAAGGACTTAATTCCTTCTGAAGGATCGATCGGCATCACCTTTGGATGGACGGGAGACGTTAAGTACCATTTGGGTGCAGACCGTGAAATTTCTCCACAGCAGTCACCGACCGCCCGTGCACGGGTGACGCTTGCCAACAACCCGAGTCACTTGGAAGTTGTCAGTCCGATCGTTGCCGGATACACACGTGCGGCCCAGGAAGTCCGGGAAGATAAAGGCAACCCACAGCAATCTCCTGAAGCTTCATATGCCGTCATGATACATGGGGATGCTGCCTTCCCGGGTCAAGGTGTCGTTGCTGAAACCTTAAATATGAGTCAACTGCGCGGATATAATACAGGTGGATCTATTCACCTTATCGCCAACAACATGATAGGTTTCACAACTGAAAGCCGTGATTCACGTTCGACAAAGTATGCATCAGATACGGCCAAGGGCTTTGAAGTGCCAATTGTGCATGTCAATGCGGATGATCCTGAAGCATGTTTAGCTGCAGCAGTCCTTGCCTATGAATATCGTAAAACATTCGGTAAAGACTTTGTCATTGATTTAATCGGCTACAGACGTTTTGGTCATAATGAGATGGACGAACCGATGGTAACAAATCCATTGATGTATTCAGTCATACAGAATCATCCAAATGTTAAGAAAATGTATGCTGATAAACTCATTTCAGAGGGTATCGTAACGGATGCAGATGTAGAGAAGATGGATTCTGAAATCGAGGAAGAATTAAAAGCTGCCTATAATAAAGTACCAGCCAAAGACGATGATCCAGATACGGTCCTTGCTCCTCCTGAGTATGTAGCGAATGGACTTCCGGAAATCAATACAAGCGTCGATTTCGATAAGCTGGAAGGGTTAAACAGCGAACTGCTCCAATGGCCTGAAGGCTTCAATGTATTCAAGAAATTAGATCGTATCCTGAAGAGACGCAGCCAGGTCTTCGAAGGAAAAGGGAAAATTGATTGGGCGCATGCCGAGACCCTGGCTTTTGCTTCCATCCTTAAAGATGGCACGCCAATCCGACTGACCGGGCAGGACTCTGAAAGGGGAACATTTGCTCAACGCCACCTGGTACTCCATGATGAGAAGTCAGGTGAGGAATATATCCCGTTACACAATCTGAAGGATAGCCATGCCTCATTTGTCGTTCATAACAGTCCTCTTACCGAAACTGCAGTAGTTGGTTACGAGTATGGATACAATGTGTTCGCACCAGAAACCCTTGTCCTATGGGAAGCTCAATTCGGTGATTTCTCTAATATGGCACAAGTGATGTTTGATCAGTTCATCTCAGCCGGTCGCGCGAAATGGGGTCAAAAAACTGGCCTTGTCATGCTTCTGCCACATGGTTATGAAGGACAGGGTCCTGAACACTCCAGCGCCCGTTTGGAACGTTTCCTGCAGCTTGGCGGTGAATATAACTGGACAGTCGCCAACTGTTCAACAGCGGGTCAATATTTTCATATTCTAAGACGTCAAGCCGCCATCCTCCAAAAAGAAGAAGTAAGGCCGCTTGTCATCATGACTCCAAAAAGCTTACTGCGAAATCAGTTTGCAGCTGTCACGGCAGAAGAATTGGCCAATGGGGAATTTCATTCCGTCCTAGAGCAAAAAGGGCTTGGGGAAAGTCCGGATGCGATTGAAAGGGTTGTGCTATGCAGTGGTAAGATTGCGATTGATTTAGAAGAGAAGCTTCAGGATATCGATGATAAAGACTGGTTGCACATTCTAAGGGTAGAAGAAATTTATCCTTTCCCTAAAGGGGATATCACAGCCATCTTAGAAAGGTATCCAAACCTTAAAGAATTGGTCTGGATCCAAGAGGAACCTAAGAATATGGGAGCATGGACATTTGCGGAATCACGACTACGTGACATTGCACCTGATGGTGTCGATGTACATTATATCGGTCGTCGCAGACGTTCCAGTCCATCCGAAGGCGAACCAACTGTACACAAAAAAGAACAATCCCGGATCATAAACGAAGCGTTAACCCGATAAGAAAGAGGAGGACATCACAGTGGCAGAAATTAAAGTTCCAGAATTAGCAGAATCAATTACAGAAGGTACGATTGCACAATGGCTGAAGCAGCCCGGGGATTATGTTGAAAAAGGCGAATATATCGTCGAACTTGAAACCGATAAAGTAAATGTGGAAGTCATTTCAGAAGAAGCCGGTACAATCCAGGAGCTTAAAGCTGAGGAAGGCGATACAGTAGAAGTGGGTCAAGTGATTGCCATTGTAGGTGCAGGCGGAGAAGCTAAAGCAACCCCTGATGCAAAGGAAGAAGCGCCCAAGAAGGAAGAAAACGAAGAGAAGACAAAAGAACCATCAGTTGAAGAAGCTCCAGTGAAAGAGGACAAAAAGAATCGTCCGATCGCTTCTCCTGCAGCACGCAAGTTAGCTCGCGAGAAAGGCATCGACCTCTCTGAAGTTCCAACAGATCCACTTGGACGTGTGCGTAAACAGGACATAGAAGCCTTTAGTAATAAACCGGCAGAAGCACCTTCTAAACCTGCTGCAGAGGCGAAAAAGGCTCCAGCAAAGAAAGATGATGGAAAGCCAGTGGTACGTGAGAAAATGTCCCGCCGACGTCAAACGATTGCAAAACGATTAGTCGAGGTTCAGCAGACGGCTGCCATGTTGACGACGTTCAACGAAATTGATATGAGTAAAGTCATGGAGTTACGTAAGCGTAAGAAGGACAAATTCTTTGATGACCATGATGTAAGACTTGGTTTCATGAGTTTCTTTACAAAAGCAGTGGTAGCAGCGCTGAAGAAATACCCTTACGTAAACGGTGAAATTGATGGGGATGAAATCGTCCTTAAGAAATTCTACGATGTCGGCGTAGCCGTCTCCACTGATGATGGATTAGTTGTACCTGTTGTACGTGACTGCGAACGAAAGAATTTTGCAGAAATTGAAGGGGAAATCATGGAACTGGCTACTAAGGCCAGAAACAACAAATTATCCCTTGGAGACCTGCAAGGAGGATCATTTACCATCACTAATGGTGGGGTATTCGGTTCATTACTGTCTACGCCGATCTTAAATGGACCACAGGTTGGAATTCTCGGAATGCATAAAATCCAACTTCGACCTGTTGCCATTGATAAAGATACAATGGAAAATCGTCCAATGATGTACATTGCTTTATCATATGATCATAGAATCATTGATGGAAAAGAAGCTGTTGGATTCCTGGCAATGGTTAAAGACTTACTTGAAAACCCTGAAGATTTACTTCTTGAAGGGTAAACAACGCTGATTGAATAATGAAAGATGAATGTTAGGCTGATTCATATGACCCCTGGTGGTATATGAATCAGCTTTTTTTTCACGTATTTTCACCATAGGAATAAAATATGGTTAAATGTAATAAAGTTTCCACAAGGAAACTTATGGACAATAGCAAACGGAAAGGGTGAACAAATATGAAAGCTTATCACTCAAAAAAAGTGGTTCAGTATTCTTTTCTGTTTCATAAAATCGGACTTCTCGATCATGATCAAATGAAGCAAATCGAGGAATACCATGGACTGAAAATCATGAAAAAAGACAGGCTCAAATGAATTTGAGCCTGTCATCAATAGGTATCTCAGGGGGTGAGATAAGTTGATTTTCAATTTTTATGTTTATTTACAGAGTCAAGATTTCCTAAAAGGTTTCAATCCACGGTTACGAATTTCTTTCTTAAGAAGCGATATCCAGTCTTGATCATTCCCTTGTTTCTCAGCATCACGATAAGCTGCCACCAACTGTTCATTACTTAAGATTTTCATGACCAACCTCCCAGGAAATGTATAAAATATAGAATTTTCTATATTTTCTATTTATTCTACATAGAAAACCTTCATTTGAAAAGAGTTTTTTCATAAATTCCGTCTAAAGTTGTATTTTTAGTTTTTTTGTTGAATTTGGTTTAATGAATGAATATTTTGTCTACACTAACCAGTTCTACATATGAAGACTTGTTGGATTTTGTCGGTAGTATGGTACCGGACTATTTAACCTGATTTTATAGGTAGATATTGATTAGTTTGAAAATTTTAATTTTTGTGATAATATACACGCATAAGGAACTGGAATGCCACCTCTTGAATCACTTGTGGAAGGTTCCAATTTTTACAGGGTCATACTAAAGGGGGAAAATCATTTGACGGAGATTTTACACACTACAGTAGGGGATCTTCTCGAAGAAAAAGCACGCATTCAGCCGGACAGTGAAGCGGTTGTCTATGCTGACAGGGGGTTAAGATGGTCCTATCACGAGTTTAACCAATTATGCAGACAGGCAGCAAAGGGCTTTATGAATCTTGGCATTAATAAAGGGGATCATATCGCCATTTGGGCATCAAACACACCTGAATGGTTAGTCAGCCAGTTCTCCACCGGGAAAATGGGTGCCGTACTGGTCACAGTGAACACAAATTATCGAAGTGCTGAATTAGAATATTTACTAAAACAATCTGACAGTCAGACGATTATTTTGATGGAAGAATTCAGGGGTACGTCATATATAGACATGCTTTATGAAATCTGTCCCGAATTGAAGTCTTCCGAGCCGGGGAAGTTAAAGAGTGCAAAACTGCCTTTCTTAAAAAATGTGATTGTTTTAGGGGAGAATTCTTACCCTGGTACATATAGCTGGCAGGATATCATGGAGAAAGGGAAAGAAGTGGAAGATAAAGACCTTGATTCAAGACTTTCCAGCCTCTCCCCACATGATGTCATCAATATGCAATATACGTCAGGAACGACAGGGTTTCCAAAAGGGGTCATGCTCACGCACTCCAATATCGTAAACAACGGGTATAATATTGCTGGCTGCATGAGGCTTGGCAATGAAGATCGTTTATGCATTCCAGTTCCATTCTTTCATTGCTTCGGGTGCGTACTAGGGGTACTTGCTTGTGTTTCCGTAGGAGCCACAATGGTCCCGTTACAGGAATTCGATCCCCGCCAGGTCTTGAAAACGGTCCAGGATGAAAAGTGCACGGGTCTTCATGGAGTGCCTACCATGTTTATTTCTGAGTTAAATCTCCCGGGTTTCGACAAATATGATCTATCCCATCTTCGCACCGGTATCATGGCTGGCAGTAATTGTCCGATTGAAGTGATGAAAGGGGTCATGGATAAAATGGGGGCAGATGAAATCACGATCGCATATGGTCAGACAGAGTCATCCCCCGTCATCACCCAGACACGTACCCATGATCCGATTGAATTAAAAGTCGAGACCGTTGGGAAATCCCTGCCGAATGTCGAAGTGAAAATTGTCGAGCCCGGTTCAAATCGTGAAATCCCAAACGGAGTCCAAGGAGAATTGTGTACCCGTGGATATCACGTCATGAAAGGATACTATAAAAATGAAGAGGCGACAAGGCTTGCCATTGACGATGAAGGCTGGCTCCATACAGGTGATTTAGCCGTCATGGATGAACACGGATATTGCAGGATTACAGGAAGATTAAAAGATATGATCATTCGAGGTGGTGAGAATATTTACCCTAGAGAGATTGAAGAGTTCCTTTATTCCCATCCTAAGGTATTGGATGTACAGGTGATTGGGATTCCAGATGAGGTGTATGGTGAAGAGGTCATGGCCTGGATCATTTTGAAGGAAGGACAAACTGCTACCCCTGAAGAGATCAGGGAGTATTGCACTGGTAAGATCTCACGTCATAAAATCCCAAGATATATCGAATTTACTGATTCCTACCCAATGACTGCCTCTGGTAAAATCCAAAAATTCCGATTAAGAGAGCAGGCGAAGCAAACTGCCATCCCAAAAAAGTAATTTAAAAAATGGAAGCGTTTCCCCGAAAAGGACATCCCTAACATAAAGTTGGGAATGTCCTTTTTTTATGATTATTCGTATAATGAAAGGAGAGAATACTGAAATTTCAAAGATCATTTGATAAAATATAAGAAAGCTAGTTTGAGTGATTAACTGTAATAAAGTTATGTTAACAAGAGAGAGGGGTAACGTGGTGTACGTGTTTGTCTATGGTACGTTAAGAAGACATGAAAGTAATCATTCCTTATTAAAAGATGCTTCATTGGTCCGGGAACAAGCCTGGGTAGAAGGACTGCTATATGAAACGAATAGAGGCTATCCCGCCATGAAAGAAGGCAATGGAACGGTCTATGGAGAATTATATAAGATCGACTCAGACATCTTGGTGGAGATCGATGAGCTTGAGGATTTCCTGGAAGATCGTGAAGAGAACCTATTTATCCGCAAGATTAAGGAAGTTGAAACAGACACCGGAACCCGGGAAGCATTTGTCTTTTATTCCGAAGATAAAGCATTATTTCAAGAAGAAATTCCTTCGGGAGATTGGAAGGTCCATCAATTCCTTAAGGGAACCGAAAGAACACTATACTTTGCATACGGATCCTGTATGGATGATGATCGATTTAAAAAAGCCCAGGTTGATCGTCATTTCAAGGAATGCCTTGGAGCAGGGGTATTGGAAGGATATACAATGAAGTATCTCTTTCAAGTACATGATGGAGGTCGTGGAGATATCATTGAAGATGGAGGAAGGATGGAAGGGGTAGTATATGATATCCCCAGAGAGGCTGTAGAGTATCTGTTCACAAGGGAGGGTGTCACACCGGGTTGGTACAGAGCGGCTTTCATTGACATACTGATAGACGGAAAACCGTATAACGATGTACTGACCTTTATTGTAAAGTTGAAATATATTGAAACTTGTCCCCCCGATCATTATGCCAGGGAAATCCTTAGGGGCAGCCGTCCGCATGTCAGTCAGTCTTATCATGAAAAACTACAAAGACAGTTAATGGAGATAGGTATGACGAAAGATCAAGTGGAGAACCTCCTTAAGTCAAGTTAAAGGGGCGGACACTTCATGAATCAGCAATGATTTCATCTTAATCAGTCGGGGTATTTAATAAGTGATCAGGTGGGTCACTGGGGAGATACAAATTGTATTATGTGAGAAGAGGTGTGTGATGGACTTTTTACTTCATTTAGTTGATCAATTTGGTTATATAGCCATGTTCCTATTTAGTTGGGTCGTGTTTGTGGGTCTACCGGTACCAAACGAATTGGCTGCTGCATTAGCCGGATATCTTTCTGAATGGAGACATTTTAATCCGTACACCTCTTTTTTCTTTATGTATAGTGGATTGATCTCCTATGGGACCTTTGCCTTCATGAATGGAAGGTATTTTGGCACTAAATTGACATCCAGGGTGAGGATTGGGAGCAAATCCAAAAAACTCATTGAAAATGGTGAAGTTTGGCTGAATAAATATGGTCCATTGGCGATTTCATTCAGCTATTTTATACCAGGGGTCCGGTTAGTCATGCCATATATTGCAGGTTCAATAAGAGGGATCTCCTTCATGAAGTATCTTCTTTATGCCCTTCCATCAGCATTCGTATGGGGAATTGTCTATTTTCAGATTGGACGTTACTTCCCTAAGAGCTATCAGGCACTGTTAAAGGACGTGAGCGTAAAAGCAGGGATTATTTTTGTCATCCCATTGATCGCACTGATTATTTACGGAATCTTCTTCACTATGAAAAAAAGTACCAATAAAACAAAGTGGAAAAAAGTAAGGTATCGAAAATAAGAAAAGACTGATGAAGGAATGTTCATCAGCCTTGTTCATCTATAATGATCGTGAAATACTTACCGAATACACCTATCGCTTTAACGGTTGTTCTGGAACCACTCTCATCCTCATAGATCTTGCCGATCGTGTTAAACAGCAAGTAGCCATTCTTAATATTTGATCCTGTTTCGATTAAGGTTGTATAGGAATTCCCCTCCACTTTTTTGGTGCAGGTAATCGAAGCATGGCATTCGATATCATATTCATTTAAAAGCCAAGAGTAAAACTGTTCTTCATTCGGCCGGTGGGTGCTCATATAAAAAAACAAAAGGATGGATAAAACGATCCCTATTCTGGTTAATCCTTTTTTCATGAAGATCGCACCTCTCCCAATGGTTTATCTCCTATAATATACCATATACCAATTGATTGGTGTGACAAAATCAAAAAAAAGTCGACAAAAAACTATATAAAGAGCAGCAAATACCGATTCAGCCGTAATCGGATTTAGATAGTAGTTGAACTAATGCGCCTGTAAGAATATACTAGTACCATAGTTCTGTTGAAAAGGAGGTTATCGACTTGATCCATAAAACTTGGACGGAGAATCATTCGAATAAAAAGATAAAGTGTGTACATACGGACGCGAAGAAATACACAGTGGCGAATGTCCTTACAGTTGGAAAAGAATATGAAGTGAAAAACGAATCAGATGAATACTACTTCGTCATCGATGAAAGTGGCAAAATGGGAGGATTCTACAAAGAATACTTTGAAGAGATCTAATCCATCTTTCAGCTGATTTTTTCCTAAACGGGAGAAATCAGCTTTTTTAATGTGAATTTTACGAAAGATATATTAAACTCTTTTCATATACTTTGTTGGTATTGATGGTAGCGAGTGGTGGTTGATTTATCTTCTTCCATACACATCTAAAAAAGATCAATTTACAACGTTGGCAGTGGTAGATTTTAGCTTGAATAGTAAAATACTATTTTATTCGATTTTTTACACTATTAAGCTCTGTCACGATATCTCTTTTTGATGGTGCGGGGAACGGCGTAGACTCCTGCGGAAAAACGGGCGTGCCAAGACCCCGGAAGCGAAGCCGTTCCCCGCACCATCTATCCCGCACACATAGACAGAGCCCTGGCAATTACTATGTTAGAAAACAACAATCTTTGAGAAAAGAGCTTTTTTTATTGCGTTTTTCAAACGGATTAAAATTGGGATGGATGGGGAGACGATAAATGCAGCAGTCATTTAGTAAACGGGTGGTTACTTTACAGGACATGTCATCACTGAAAGAACTATTTATGAACTATGAACGAAAGGCATTCGGAGAAAGGCAAACCAGTGAAGAAGAAATACATGAGATGGTGGAATCGATTCCAGAAACAGACCGCATAGGTCTTTGGCATAATGGGGATTTAGCAGCTATCTCCATTTTGACTGAAAAAGATCATCGCCTTCCCTCTTTAATTCTTGCTAACCCAAATGAACATATGAATCACTATATAAAGGAAATGGTAAAAGAATTAGTGTCAACCGCTAGAATCGGTAAAAAAAAGAAAAGTGGAAACAAATCCATTATCCTATCTGCAAATCTGGAAGTAGAGAAAAGGACTTTCGAACAATGTGGGTTTACTGCAACCCGTTTCTGGTTTCAGATGAAAAAGGATCTTGAAGATTTGACAATCACCTCCATTCCTTCTTATTATCAAATTTCAAGTTTCAATCCCGATACTGAAACACAGTGTCTTCATGAACTGTTTGAAGAGGTTTTTTCGGACCATTTCGATTATCACCCAACTGAATTGGAAGAATTCAAGAAGCGTTTTCATCGCCCTTCTTTCGATCCGACTCTTTGGTATCTGTTGAAAGAAGGAGACAATCTGATAGGATTTATCCTTTGTTCTGTTAATGAGGAGACCAGGATGGGGGAAATCACTCATCTGGGCATTCAGAGAGACTCGCGTCGCAGGGGACTTGCCCATCATTTACTTCATTACGCATTTCGCATGCTGAAAGAACGTCGGATGAAGACAGCAGCCCTCTCCGTAGACAGCGACAGCTATACCGATGCCACAATTGTCTATGAAAAAGCCGGCATGTATGTCTATAGGGGATTCACCCGATATGATCTGAATATATAAATCTTACCACACCCGGAATTGGGTGTTTTTTTCTTGATCTGCCGAAATAATAAATTTGTGCAGACCCTTTGCAGTGGAAGCGCTATTACATGTAGAATGACTAGTATGTGAATTGGAAAGGATGTCAAAGCATGAATTTGGAAAGACGACTGCCGGAATCGGTCAATCGTATAATAATGGAAAGAAAACAAGCATTCGTAAGTACTGAGTACCATTCATTGATCGGGGAAGGGGGATATACGGCCAGTGAAGATTATATCATCGAGGACAGCATCATCTCTCTTTCCCTTGGGAAAAACCTTCTTCTTAAAGGACCTACTGGGTCTGGGAAAACAAAGCTTTCCGATTCATTATCATCGATATTCTCTCAGCCGATGCACAGTATCAACTGCTCGGTTGATCTCGATGCAGAAGCATTATTAGGATATAAGACGATCAGTGAAAGGGATGGAAAAAATACCATCGATTTCATAGAAGGGCCTGTAATTCAAGCAATGAAAAATGGTCATCTGCTCTATATTGACGAAATTAATATGGCCAAACCTGAAACATTGCCGATTTTAAACGGTGTGTTGGATTATAGAAGAAGTATTACGAACCCATTTACAGGTGAAGTTGTGAAAGCTGCTCCCTCATTTGGGGTTGTAGCTGCTATTAATGAAGGGTATGTAGGTACGGTTCCGTTAAATGAGGCACTGAAAAATCGCTTTGTTGTCATAGACGTACCTTATATTGAAGGAGAAACGCTGAAGAGTGTCATCGAAAGTCAAAGTAAGCTTTCGGATGACAAGCTCATCGGGCGATTTGTGGACTTATCTTCGGATTTACTGATCCAGGTGAAAAATGGACAAATATCAGAGGAAGCGGCCTCCATACGAGCTCTACTTGATGCCTGTGACCTGGCTCTGTATCTCCCTGCCAAACGTGCGATACAGAGAGGAATCGTTGATAAACTTGAAGATGAACGTGAGAAAGCGGCTATTCTGAATATAGCAGAAACCTTATTTGAATGAGGGATTTGTAATGCACCGATTTATTCAATTTAATGATGAAAACATTGATTCATTTTTAGTGATGGAAATGGCGGATCTTACCAAGACTCTGTCTAAGAATGGGGAAATGAATTTGAAATATGGTCCGTTTTCTTATTTGGACTATAAAGAGGAAACGGTCTATGTCAGTCACTTCTGGGACCATCGAAAACGAGATGACGAAGTCCACGGGTTGAAAAGTGATATTTACTTGAGGACCATCGGTAATCTTCATCAAACGGAGAAAGAAGATGTAATTAAATACATTGAAAAAGTAAAAACCACTTCGATTCCACGATTCGCAAAGCAATTATTTGTCATAGGGGAAGAAATACGTTTGGAGGAAATTTGCAAATCCAAACGACCGGGTACCAAGAGATCATTTGACACGAGAAGGACATTGTACCGTCAGCACTTTGAAGCTCAGCTTAAAGTGAATTTAACGAAAAGCGTGTTTACAGATGCTCTGTTCAATTCGATTTACCTCCTTCTACACGCTCAATCCCCGTTGGAACAACCGGTGAAGATAAATGAGGATATAGACCTCGCAATGCCGTTTATTCATGGCCAGTTGACCCGATTTTATGAGACCCGTCAGACGAAGGATGTCGTGAGGGTTGCTTTGGAGATTGTAGAGGTTGTGGATGAGATCATCCAAAAAGATATGTTGAATGAATACTTCCATTTGCCTGAGGACGTCTATGGGATGGAAGAAACATCGGGCGAAACATTTGACGATTTAAAAAGGAAAGACCCTCTGGAGAATCATGATGTGCTGGAAGAAGAAAGCACGGGGGAAGAAGAAATCCTGGATGAAGAATTCCGTACTTGGCACAGGGAAACAAGTGACAAAGGGGAATCCTTCCTGCAATTCGATCTGGATCAAGGTTCGCAATCCGATCTCATGGGAGAAGGTGTCCGTGAAGGGGATGATGCTGATCAGGCTTTAGCAATGGTTCAAGGCTCCAAGCAGGAGACGGAACAGGAGCAGTACCATGATGTGAAAGCCGAGGAGCGGGAAAGGGAAGAGTCCGGAGGGGGAGAAAGTGAGTATGGAAAAGACAATCGCTTCGCAGTATCTCACTTTCTTACTCCATCTGTTCCAACTTCTGAAGAGAAGCTGGAGTATAGTCAGAACAAAGGAATGGTTGCTCCATTTCAGAAAAAGCTTCAGAAGATGATTGAGAAAACACTGGAACATAAGCGTATACAGCCTCGCAGCGATCTGCATTTCGGAAGATTGAACAACAAGTTATTGCGTTTCATAACTGATGATAATCCAAGACTTTTTTATAAAAAGCAGAACCCTTCCTCAGAGATAGATGCAGTGTTTTCTTTATTGGTCGATTGTTCAGGCTCCATGTATGACAAAATGGATCAGACGAAGCTTGGTATCACGTTGTTTCATGAGTCATTGAAATCAGTCAGGGTGGCACATGAAGTCGTCGGCTTCTGGGAAGATACGAACCGTGCGACCAAGACCAGTCAGCCGAATTACTTAAACCCTGTGTTGGATTTCTATACCTCCCTGAAACCAGGAAGTGGTGCTGAAATCATGCAGCTTCAGCCGGAAGAGGACAATCGGGATGGTTTTGCGATTCGTCTGATGACAGAAAGAATTCTGATGCGGAATGAAAAACAAAAATTCCTTCTTGTTTTTTCTGATGGTGAGCCTGCAGCCATGGAGTACGAACAGAATGGAATTGTCGATACTCATGAAGCAGTTTTGGATGCAAGGAAAAAGGGAATCGAAGTCATCAACGTTTTTTTATCAAACGGTGATATAGATGACTCCCAAAGAAAAACCATCCAGAATATTTATGGGAATTACAGCATCCTTGTTTCAGATGTGGAAGAACTACCGGAAGTATTATTCCCTTTACTCAGAAAGCTCCTGTACAAGAGTATATAAATGATTAAAATGACGACTACCAGGTTTCTCTGTAGTCGTCATTTTTCTTACCCTTCCTTATTATCCCTTATTCTCGTTTTAAAAGACTCAATGAATGGAATGGATTTTAATCTCCAAGGAAATTTCTGTATACTAAAGAAAGATGAGAATAGTTTAACTGTTATTATATGTCGGGAAGATGAGTCATTTTTATACAAAAGGGTAGGTTAGTAAGTAAAGATGATAGGGAAAGACAAAGTAGTGTACAAGGGAGGAAGGGACATATATGCATGAGCTGGATATGCACCATATTTTCGAACTGGGTCTTATGTTAGTCATGATTGCAGCCGGGATAACGGCGATTTCCAAGAAATTCAAGCAGCCTTATCCGATTGCCCTCGTGATTGTTGGAGCGCTGATCGGGTTATTCAATATACCTGTTTTGGAGCCGCTTAAAGCCTTCATTACCGAAGGAGAAGTGTTTAATTTTGTCATCATTACCCTGTTTTTACCAGCTCTATTGGGAGAAGCGGCATTGAAGCTTCCTTATTCCCATTTAAGGGCGAATAAAGAACCGATCATCGCTTTGGCTTTCGGTGGAACGTTGATTTCTTTTTTAATCATCGGTTTTTCAGCGTATTATTTCTTTGATTTTTCTATTCAGGCAGCTTTTGTGTTTGGAGCTCTGATGAGTGCCACAGATCCTGTCAGTGTATTAAGCATTTTCAAGAGTGTGGGTGTTAAGAAGAGATTAGCCGTTGTGATTGAAGGTGAAAGCTTATTCAATGATGGTTTAGCTGTTGTTTTATTCAATATTTCCGCCTTTTATCTTGTATCATATATCGATGCTGGATGGGCGGGTCTTGGAAGCGGGTTGTGGGAGTTCATCAGAGTGGTCTCATTAGGAGTGATCATCGGTGGTTCCCTGGGGTATGCCTTTTCGATTTTAACGAAGTACTACGATGATTATCCCCTGGAAATCATTTTTAGTGTCATCCTATTTTACGGTTCCTTCCTACTGGCGGAAAGTGTTCATGCTTCTGGGGTCATCGCCGTCGTCATTGCAGCACTGATATTCGGAAATTACGGCGGGAAGATCGGGATGAGTCCCACTACCAAGTTGAATATCAACAGTTTTTGGGATGTTGCAGCATTACTTGCGAATTCTCTGGTTTTCCTAATGGTCGGGCTTGAAATAACAAGGATCGACCTCCTCGAGAAGTGGCCCTACATATTCGCAGCCATACTTGTCGTATTAGTGGCAAGGAGTATAGCCGTTTATACAAGCTTGTCCCTTATCGGGAACTTCCCGCATATGTGGAAGCACATACTGAATTGGGGAGGTTTGAAAGGCTCTCTCTCGATTGCTCTTGTACTGAGTCTGCCCCGGGACTTCCCGGGCAGGGAAGACGTGTTGATCCTCGGATTTAGTGTTGTATTATTCAGTTTGGTTGTCCAGGGACTTACCATCAAACCGTTAATCAACGTATTGGGTATTAAGCCTAAAGAGGAAGGTCATGAGGAATTCGAGAAATTACTTAGTCAGCTTCACCGTTATGAAATGGCGATATCAGAGATTCATCGTGTGAAACAAAAGCTCTATATCACTGACCCAATTTCGAATGAGCTCATTGATACATACCAAAAAAGAATCGATATGCTCAAAGCACAATTGGATGAATTATTTGACCGGAACCCTGTACTTAAAGAAAACCAGCTCTCAACCCTCAGGAAGCATGCCATGTATGCAGAATATGAGGCGGTTGCAAAGCTTGAAAAAGAAGAAATCATCAGTAGTGCCGTTGCGGAGAATGAATATGACAGTATTACGGACAGCATCGTGCATAATGAAAGGAAATAAAGGAGTATTAGAACACCGAATAAGATTTGATCAAAAAGAACCCTAGGTAAGAGAATCATTTATCCGATACCTAGGGTTCTTTTTCTTTTTTATTTCCTGATTTCAATGAGTTTCTGTTTTAAATCGTTTTCCATTGTGACCATTTCTTGTTCTGCCTGTTGTCGCTTTTGTCTGCCTTCTGCCTGGATGGCTAATGTTTCTTCAATCGTGGATATCAGATTTTCCTGGGTTTTCTTCAGGGTGTCGATGTCTATGATTCCCCGTTCATTTTCTTTTGCGGTCTCGATGCTGTTTGTTTTGAGCATCTCTGAATTCTTTAATAGCAGCTCGTTAGTCGTGCGTGATACTTGCTTTTGAGCGGCAACAGCCTTCTGTTGATTCAGAAGGGTAAGAGCGATGGCGATTTGATTCTTCCAAAGAGGAATCGCTGTAAGGACAGAAGCTTGGATTTTTTCTGCCAATGCCTGGTTCGTGTTTTGTATCAAACGGATTTGAGGGGCGGACTGAATCGTCATTTGCCTGCTTAGTTTCAAATCATGGATTCGTTTATCCAATCGATCCAGGAACTGCATGGTGTCATTGACTTCCTGGTAGATCAGCTCATCATCGGTTTCTTCTGCTTTCTTACGCAAAGAAGGGAGGAGATGGTGCTGGATTTCTTCGCGTTTGATTTCAGCAGCCGCAATGTACATATTGAGGGCTTGGAAGTAATCTTTATTTTTTTCATATAAGGTTTCCAATAATCGGTTATCATCGAGCAATGTCTTCTTTGAATGCTCCAATCTGATTGAAATCCGGTCAATCTGAGATCCGATTTTTTGGTATTTAGAAAGGACTTCCTGTAAAGAGGAAGACACTTTACGAAAGAGCCTTTTAAATACGCCTCTTTGTTTCGTATTAAGCTCATCGGGATTCATTTGCTCAAGCTTTTTCATTAAATCACCTAACACGTCACCGATCGGTCCGATGTCTCGTTTTTGCACATGATCCAACATGGAATGAGAGAATGTCGACAGTTGGGACTGGGCCGCTGTTCCATATTTCAGAATGGCTTCATAATCTTTGTAGTCGATTTGTGCGGCTAGTTGTTTTGCTTTTTCCTGCTGTTCTTTAGGTAAACGGTCAAGTAAAAGGGGCGACTTTGTTTGTTCGTTCACAGCAGGCATTTCTTCCCCAAACGGGTTTGAAAGCAATAAATCCAGTTCTGATTGTTCATTTCGTTGTTCCATCATAAAACCTCCGACATTTATTTGAGATCTTTTTTGTGCGTTAAATGCTGATTGGCAAAATTCAATTCAAATTGCAGGTGATCCATGTCATCTGCCAACACTTTCTGTAAATCATTTTCCAAGGAACCTGTTAAATCGTCCAGTGTCGTACGGGTTTGCTGGAGAGACAGGAAGGTTTCTTTATTTTTACCAGGCTGGGAAGCCAGAAACGTATACTTCTCGGTAATTTCCACCACAGAGTCTAAATGATAGAAGAAGAAGGACTCAGCTGAAAAAAATCTCTTAGGTTCTTTTCTTACAAGTTGATATATTCTTCTGCTTAATCGATTGATCTCAAGGACCTGCTTAAAGGCACCAAGAGATCTTACCCTTAACTGCTGACGTTGAAGCCGTTTTACTTTTTCTTTGGCTTCCTTTAAATTTCTGTTTATATATCGAAATTCCTGTCCGGAAAGACCGTTTTTATTCAACCACCATTTTTTTTGAAGGGCCTTTACAATAATGAAAAAGAGTACCCCGGTACCTACACCTGATAAGAGTGTAAGAGGAAATCCCATGTCGAAGAGGAGTAAGTAAGCGATAAAACTGCTGGTCCCCATACTGAAAGAGATGACCGTCCTTAATAAAAATTGCAGAAATGTGTTCATTTCATCTACCCCTTAATAAAGATGCTTATCATACTTACGATTCATTGTGTAAAAAGTTTCATCTTCATACTCTCATTTTAGTGGAAACTAAGGGAAAATGGAAATAAAGAATCAGTGATGGAAGAAGAATCGGTGAAATATGTAAAGAATTAGCATCATTCTTTCAATTTCATAACATTTTTTAATTGAATGATTATAGGAAATCCATTTTTGGTAGAATGGGTTAGTGAGACCAATGACAAGACAGGTGTGTGGATATATGAAAAAAGTTATTGTGCTGATTCTATTTTGCTTCATTACCCCTAGCGTTTCAGCTCAACAAAATGCAGTTGAAAAACCAGGAAATGTTTATAGTGATTCCGCTATTATAATAGATTCAAAAACCGGGAGCATCCTGTACTCTAAAAATGGTACTAAACGAATGAACCCCGCTAGTATTACAAAAATTGCTACAGCGATTTATGCGATTCAGCATAGCAATCTCGGTGACAAGGTGAAAATCAGTGGGAAGGCAAGCCGTACAGAGGGTTCCACTGTTTATTTAGCTGCCGGTGAAACCCTGACTATGGAACAGTTGCTTCAAGGACTGATGGTGAACTCGGGGAATGATGCTGCCGTTGCCATCGCTGAACATACGGGGGGTTCTGTAAAACAGTTTGTCGATAAATTGAATCTCTTTCTTAAAGAGGAAGTGGGGGTCCGGGATACACATTTTGAAAATCCCCATGGTCTTTATGGGGAAAATCATTATACTACCGCCTATGACATGGCCAAAATCACAAGCTATGCGTTACAGAATACACAATTTAGGGAGTTATTTGATATAGACTCCCTGGACTGGAAGGCTGAAGGGTGGAACACCACTCTTTATAACCATCACAAGATGGTGAAGGGAGAAATTCCTTATCCTGAAGTGACGGGAGGTAAGAATGGGTTTATAGACGAATCCCGTCACACCCTGGTGACGTCAGCAGAAAATGACAAACTTTCGATCGTGGTCGTCACGATGAAGGCACAGTCCAAAAAAGCCATTTACTCAGATACGAAGAAACTGCTTGATTATGGGTTGAATCAATTTGAAAGGAATTATATCCCCAAGGAGACCGTCTTTCAATTGGACGGCACTTCTTATGATTTGAAAAAGGATATTCCATTTACCCAGCCTGTAAACGGGAAGATCACACAGGAACTTGCCCCAAGTGGAAAGTTAATCCTTTATAACCAGGATCATGAAGAAATGCTCTCAACCAATTTGACGCCGGTGAAAGGAAAACCCGTGACCCACACAGAAGCGGTTGCTTCGAGTGAGCATAAGGGGCTGTTATTCGGGAAAGATTGGAGTGGGCAACTCTTATTTTATCCATTTATCATTTACATGACCCTTCTATTCATTGCAGGGCTGTCTGTGTTACGGATGGGGTCTTTCAATAAATAATTCTAGAATATATAACAAAAGGGAGCCGGTCGGCTCCCTTTTGTCATTGACTTTGCTGATTATCTAATGATGGCTGCTGATGGTAAAGGGTCTTACCGATCAGGGTCTGAAGGATGAGGAATGCGCCCCCCACAGTCCAATATAAAGGAAGTGCAGCAGGTGCGTTCAGTGAAAAGATGAAGATCATGACAGGGGACAGAAGCCCCATAATTTTCATCTGTGCTTGCTGCTCTGCAGGGATGTTCATCAACGAAACGCGTGATTGGGCCAAGTATACAATTCCGGCAATAATCGCCATGATATGGTCCGGCTGTCCCAGGTTGAACCATAGGAAAGAGTGACTGGCAATCTCTGAAGATGAACGGATCGCATAATAGAGTCCAATCAGGATGGGAGTCTGGATCAATAGAGGCAAACATCCCATATTGAGAGGATTTACACCGTTTTTTTGATAGAGCATCATCAATTCCTGCTGAAGTTCTTTCTGCTCTTCTTTGTCCTTCGTTTCTTTGATCTTTTTCTGGATCGCAGACATCTCGGGCTTGATCAACGCCATTTTCCCTTTCATATCCTGTTGGTTCTTATACGTTTTAAGCATAAATGGCAGAAGAACCAGACGAATAAGAAGGGTGATCACAATTATGGCCACTCCAAAGTTCCCGCCAAGGAAGGTTCCTATTTCATGAATGAGAAATGAGAATGGATTGACAAGATAATCATGAAAGAATGCCCCTTCAGTAGTGGCGGACTGGCATCCAGTCAATGTGAATAATAGTAAAACGAAAATGAATGAAATTTTTTTCAATGTTTTTCCTCCTCTATATATATGCTTTTCTTTTACACATATACAGAAGAGGATTCGTCATCATTATCAGTATGGTAGAATTGAAACTTCATGCAGGTCGTAAACCAGACCCTGACAGGTATGACCTCATTTTCTGCAACCTGCCTGACAATTAGGTTGTTTCCTTGAAGTTTTTTATCATAATATTGTGTATAGAGATGGAATGGTGATGGACACCGATCCCAGATTAATGCCAATATGAATAAAAATACGATACTAACATGCAAAGGACTTAAGTAAAAGTCCAATAAGTCTTGTACAATAATGAATGTCAATGGAGAAGACTCCTTTTTCTATTCTAGTTGCAACAATAATAGATGAATGATCATTTTATCACATATACAGTATACTGCGAAACGGGGATAGAATCCATGGTAATTCTTTATACGATTTTGTGAACAAATGGTTTCAGGAAAAATGACCATTTTAGCATATTAAAAAGATCTCTAAGTGGCACACCACTTTAGAGACCTTTCATTTTCAAGATTCAGCGCCTTAATCAACAACGATATAAGCAATCATCGGACCATTCTTCTCAATGGTTTCATGCATTTCACAAATAAGCCTGTACGTGCCTTCTTTTGAGAAGGTTACATTTACCACGGTTTCTTTGCCTTTTTTTACAGTCCCTTTAATATCGGTTCCCTCAATGTAAAAAGGGTGTTCCATGCCGTTTACTCCATAAATGCGGAGTTCGACCTCTCTGCCTTTTTCTACTACAATGGTCCCCGGGTCCCACCGATAGGCTTCAATTTCTTTGCCATCGGCAGTTTTCGATTTGAACTCGCCGGTTACAAGCTGAATGACTTGTTTTTCTCCCATTTTCTCCGATAGCGACACTGTGGGGTAGGAAGTCTTTGAAGATAACGACCAAATCGTACCGACTGTAATCACCAGGATCGTCACCAGAATGGCAATGATGGAACCTTTCTTCAATACAATGAAATTCATATGATTTCCCTCCTCGTCAGGCAGCATAGTACTTTTCTATTCAACTTATGCTTGTACATGAGGGAACTTGTCAATAATTTATACGGGGGTTAAGTTAAATACTTTTCTTTCTGGCCCATTTTTATGTACAATTTGGACATGGTAGCAAGGAGGGTGAAGCATTGGATACTACTTGGAGAGTTATAACGACAAAAAGTGATGCAGAGCCGTGGTGGTTTTTTGAAGGCTGGGAAAAGGATATTGATAGGGATTGGTTATTTGAAAGCAAGGATGAAGCTGTGGAGACATTTCTAACAGAAATGAAGCGCTTCCGCGAACGCTTTCCAAAGGCAAAAACGAAGAACTTTCACTCTATAGCATTTTGGGATCCCGGTGAGGTGTATTTTTGCGAAGCATGTGATGATGATCTGCAGATCTATTACGGATTGGTCATCTTTGAGAATGATCAGCCGATGGAGATCAAGGATGACTCGACCGTCACGAAAATCACCAATCAAATGGAACAATAGGTCTATCCCATAACGGATAGACCTGTTTTTTTGTTAATCGATAACACCCGTCCTGATGATTTTGTTGTTCACGTTCACATCAAAAGTAGCCTCTTTGTATAGTTTGTCCCACTCTTTTCTCGTCAAATCCTCATGCCCCCTGATACTTCTGTACACCATTCCAAACCCAATCGGATCTGTTCCTTCTTCCTGCAGCATCATGAGGGTATCATTAATGTTCTTTTCAATATATTTTTCAACTTCATCTTGAACCAATTGGAGGGCTTTTGGTTTAGACAATTTCAATTCTTCAGTCATTTCGAGTATTCGTGATTCAATGTTCAATTCAACCTTGAATGAAGCCCGTTCTTTTTTTTCTGTCTGAATCTTATAGGAAGAACTAATGCTGTCAATCATAAAATATACTTTGTCGTTATGTGGAACTGCAGGGAGGGAGGATATGTAAGGCTTGAACTTATCCAAAGGTAATTCAACCTCTACACTTCCTGCGTCGTAGTCTTCCATTAAAGAACGGATGAAGAAGATCTTGTCTTTTTTAATTTCTTTAATGAACTTATCCCTTGTGAATAATGCGAAGCCGTCTATGCCCACCTTCCCATTTGAAGCAGTCAATAAGGGAAGGATGGGGTCTTTACCGACGCTTCCGTAATCAGTGATGAATTCTTGAAGGGTGGGAGAAACAATCATCTCTGCCTCTACGTTTTGCCTGACTAAATTGTAAAGGTAGGTCCCTCTATTTGAAGGTCTTTCATCCGTCTGATACCTTAAGATTTCTTCAGCTGTCGTATCGGCTATCGTTAAATACACCATATTCCCGATGGCGGAATCCCTTTCAAGTGTATCCACCAGATGAGAAATCCCTTTGGCTGCAAGCTCCCGACCGTATACAACGATCCTCAATTGTCCGGACACAAGCTTGTGATCAGATTCCAGATTCTGTGATAACCTGATACCTTTACTGGTTTTAGACGTGGTGGAGAGGATCTTTTCGACATCCTCCATGGCAGGGTTGAATTGATAGAGGACGAGCGTCCCCTTGAGTTTGTCATCTTCAGCCTGGTCATACCCGACGGCGGTAATCAGGCCGAGCTTTTCTAAATATTTCGTTTCCACACAGCTGCTTAAGAAAACGGAAGGTATACAGATCAAAAAGAGCAACAAGATTTTATTCATATTTCTACACCTTTTTTCTTGTTCCCGATATTTTTTAATTTGACCAGGATAAACAGGAGAGCGGGATATATGAAAGAGAGAAAAAAACTTGCTGTACCCACTTTATCCGTAATAGTATTCATCGTCACTCTTTCATGAACGAATAGTGATGAAATCCATAGGATGGCTGCGAAGAGATAGATCGCTTTTTTCTGAGAAAAATGAAATACTCTCTTCATTCCCCTTGTCGCTACCCAAAAGTACATGCATATGTTTGGAAGGATGACTAACATCCAGAAGGATACGGCGATGAATTCAAACCGCTCCAGGTTTGGAATCCTCAAGATCTTGAACATGGATAGAACCGGCCAGATCGTCTTTAAAAGAGCGTCCTCTGAGAAAAAACCAATGCTTACAACGGTCACCAAAGTGAATAAAAATGTTGAATATCCAGTGCCGATGAGGGCATACTTTAACACTTTTTTCTTTTCCTTTATATAAGGATAGATAAATAATACTAAATCAAAGCCAATGATGGTAAAGCTCGTCTTATATACACCCATCATGATTTCCTTGGGAGAGGAAGTCATGATAGGTTGAAGGTGGTTGAAGTCCATGAACTTTACGGGAGTATAGATCATGAATAAAAGCCAAAATGCCAGGATAAGCCCTAAGAAAGCAATTCCGACTACCACTCTGATACCTCCCAGAACACCGTATACCAGTAAAAAAATAAGTAATCCCATTAAAAGCCAAGTCGGCATCCTCGGGAAGATCCACGCTTGCACCATTTCGATGTAATTCATCAGGATGACATACGTCACGCTCAGGTAAAAAAGGATATAAAGTACATTCATTCCTTTACTGATCCATTTTCCGTATACGTCCATATGGATCCCATATAAATCCGCACTATCATAGGTTTCAAGTGTTTTGACCATGAGGAATAACACAAAGGAAACAAGGATTCCGGCAATAATCACCGAGATCCAAGCATCCCTATTCGCCTCCATATAGATGATCCTTGGTAATCCGGCAATCCCTACCCCGGTTTGGGCTGTATGTAAAATAAACATAAGCAAAAATGCATTAAACATCAGCTGTTCTTTAGGATTCACATTGATCTCCATACACTTCATCCTTTACTCATCGACGTCTTTTTTCATCTTCGCTTTTTTGATCGGGATACGTCCCTTGTCAATGGGATGATTAGAGACGGGACGATTGACTAAATACTGATATGGCATGCGAAATATACTGTATTTCAAATCAGAAAATCTGAAAGGATAGATGGGAGACAAATAAGGTCTTCCCAACGTTGTGATCTTAAGTAAATGAATCAGTATGAAGCAAAAGCAAAACATGATTCCGACACCGCCAAATAATCCTGCCATGACGATGATTGGGAATCGTATGATCCGAACTGCAGTCCCGATGGCATAGCTGGGAGCAGTAAAGGAACCAAGAGCGGAAATCGCAATGATGATGATCAGGATATTACTGGTGAATCCTGCTTGGACTGATGCCTGCCCGATGACAATACCACCCACGATCCCCATCGTCTGTCCTACCTTGGTTGGTAATCTGGCACCAGCCTCCCTTAATAATTCAATGATAAATTCCAATAAAAGTGCTTCGAAAACCGGAGGGAAGGGCACATTTGATCGTGACTGTCCCAATGATACTAAGAGAGCAGAAGGAATCACTTCATAATGATATGTTAGAACAGCTACATATGCCGGAGTTAAAAGAATAGAAAAAAAGATCGCTACAAAGCGGATCATCCGCAGAAAAGTACCCATATTCCATCTCATATAAATATCTTCGGTAGATTCAAAGAAATTCATGAATGTGGATGGTCCGATGATCGCCGTTGGGCTTCGATCCACAAGTAATGCGATCTTACCGTGAAGAAGGGAGATGGTGCACCGGTCGGGCAGCTCTGTCGTAATGAATTGAGGGAAAAAAGTGAATGAATTATCCTCAATCAATTGAGCAAGTACAGTTGAATCCACAATGCTGTCTATTTCAATTTCTGTGATTCGCTGTCTGAACGTATTGACGTTTTCTTCCTCCGCAATATCACTAATATAAACCATTTGAACTTTTTTCTTCGTTCTTGACCCCAACATAAAAGTCTCAACGCATAACTTTGGATCGTTGATGTTTGAGCGAATCAAATTGAGATTCTTCGTTATGGATTCAGTGAATGAGATTTTCGGACCGAACACTAATGATTCGGTTTCCGCCTTTTCAAGTGCACGGGTGCCTTTATCCGCCACATCAGCTAATATCCCGTGGGTATCACCCTCTTTAAAGATATAAGCAGTCCCGTTCACAAGATTATCGACTACATCAGTAATGGCGTTGGTTGTTGTAAGCTTAGCGATATTAATCGTATCTTTGATCAGATGATGGTTCAGTTCTTCCTTGGATTCTTCAAGGGGTCTGATAATGCTATCCTGCATGGAAGTTGGGTTTATCAGGTCGTCAAAATAAGCAACTGCGATTTTTTGATCCCCTTTTGTGATGACCCTGAATACTAAATCTTCACTATCACTCACCAAAACAAGCAATTCCTTATGAAAGACCTCAATATCAAAGCTGTGGGGAGAACCTTGATCTATACTCTTCTTACTTTCTTTTCGTTTGAACACGGACTTCAACACCCTAAAACCATAATGTAATGATTAGATTTCCCATGTAACCGTTTCTTACTCATTGAATGGGCCAATTTGGATTTATAAAGCGATGTACATAATAAAAGATGTAAATGGGAACGGTAGAAATGGAGGTGATTACGATGAGCAACAGGAAAAAAGATGCATCTAAAGCCACTCTGGGTTCTTCTCAAGTAGAAGGGCAAGGAACGACCAGTCAGGAAATCCCAGGTGGGGTGATGGCGCATTCCTCAAGGAGCAAAAAGAAAAAATGATTCGTTCTGTGCATGTTTACATAAAGCCCATACTTTCTTGTTGATATATTAAAATGGAGTCAAGTATGGTATAATGGAAATAATCGAGGCATTTTATCCGATTATTTGACGTACTATTACTGACCACATACTATCTGCAGCATAAATTACCACAATCAATATTTTCCTGTTAGAAAGCATAGCAAGGAAATCCTACTTACCTTAAAGGAGGACGTTCAATGGCTTTTGGTCGTAGAAATCAAGTTGAGGAAGAAATAAAAACAGAGGAAACAAAGATTTGGGCTTGTTCCGCTGAAGATTGTAAGGGCTGGATGAGAGACAATTTCAAAAGTGAAGATACACCTAAGTGTCCGCTTTGTAAAGAAGATATGGTGACTTCCACCAAAGTACTGCAAGTGGTGGATAATCCCCATCCAACAATGAAATCATCATGATTGAACGTAAAGAACCAATCCCCTGATTGGTTCTTTTTCTAATCACGATAATAACTGTTTCTTGAATCGCGAAAAAATGATTAAACTCTTTTTTTACATTTGAATAGTATGTAATGTATTTATGTATTAAAGGAGGGAGCACCATGTCCAAGAAAGAGAAAGAAGTGAAAAGTACTTCCGTTGAAAATGAAAGTAAAGAAACTGTGTGGGACGGTTTTTGGAAGCTGACCAAACCAGTTGAGGAAAATAAAGAAGAAAAAACATTTAGGTGGTTCTGATTCATTGAAGGAGCTGTACATGCGAATATGCATGTACAGCTTTTTTTACGTTTAATTAAATCGGGTTGAGGTATAAACAAGAATATACCAACCCTTTAGGAGGATATGTCTAATGAAGATTTCGAATGTTCGATTATATGACGGCCATGAATATACAAACCCCGCTAAGAAATATAGTGTAACGATCGAGGAGGGGAGAATAAGGGAGATCACAGAAGGGGAAAGTCAAAGCGAAACGAAGGAAGTAATCGATGGAATGGAAAGGGTGCTGTCCCCGGCATTTCATGATTCACATATGCACTTTTTGCGTTATGGATTAATGAAGAGGGAACTGGACCTTAGACATGTGACAAGTTGGGAAGAGATGAAAAAGGAAGTTCTTGAATATTACCCCGAGATGGAGAATGGGGATTGGATCGTAGGAAGAGGTCTGGATGACAGTGAATTTAAAGACCGAAAAGATCTTTTGACCGGTAAGGATCTGGATGAACTGCATTTACATACGTATATGTTCTTTCTTCATCAGGATGGCCATGAATGCATTGTGAATCATAAAGTCATGGAATTATTAAAGGATGAAGAGGAATTTAATGAAATCCCAGATGCTTTTAAAGAAAGAGATGACAGTGGGGAGTGGACAGGTCGTTTCAAGGATAGTGCCGTCCATTTCATCAAACATCATTTCCGGAGCAGAAGCAGTGAGGATGCCAAGGATGCAATCAAACATGGAATCCCTCATATGCTCAAACATGGGATTACGACCATTCACACGGACGACCTGAATTTCATTGGATCTTACGATCGATTGTGGACGGCTTATACCGAGTTGGAAGAAGAAGGGGAATTACCAATTAGAGTATATTTACATCATTACATTTTTAAAAAAGAACATCTGAAAGATTTTCTCGAGCGCAATACAGAACGGACAGGTGAAGGCACAGAGCATGTAAAGGTGGGCGCTGTGAAGATCTTCCTTGATGGTACTCAACGTCTTCATACTTCTGCCATGAGGATTCCATATAAGGACAAGCCTGATACAAACGGTATCTTGATCTATTCCCAGGAGGAGCTTAATGAACTGGTAAAGCTCGCAGGTGAAAATCGAATGCAGGTAGCCATGCATGCCATCGGCGATCAAGCGGTTGAACAGGCGATCACCGCACTCGAACAGAAAGAAGCACGAACCGATACGTTACATCACAGAATCATCCATGCTCAAACCCTGGGGGAGGACTTATTGTATCGGTTGGAGAAAATCAAACCCACGATTGAAACTCAGCCTTCTTTCTTGATGGGGGAATGGGACCAGAAAGCAAAGTGGGTGGGAGAAGATCTGGCTCCATATTGCGATGCATTTAAAAGTATTGTAAACCGGGGTATCCCTTATACATTAAGCTCCGACTTGCCCATAGGTTCGCTGGATCCTTTCGAAGGGATGTTTGCAGCAGTGAACAGGACCGACCTTTCTGGAAACCCATCAGGTGGTTGGCAGCCGCAGGAAAAGCTGACAGTGAATGAAGCTTATAGAGGATATACGACTATGCCCACCATCATTGAATTAAATGAACCACATAATTCAGGAACCCTCTCCGAAGGGGAACGTGCTGATTTCATACTGCTGGATCGACATCCCGCAGAGGTCTCAAACGATGAATTAAACAACATCAGGGTTGTGGAAACATGGCATAATGGCGAGAAAGTCCATTCGTTATAAAAATATGGCCCCCTCAAAACGGAGAGAAAGAGGGGGCTTTTTTGTCGGAACTTTGGACTTCCTATTGGCACCTCCGCTTTTCTTTAATACAATATAGGGACAAGAATATCATTTGGAGGGAAGATTGTGATCACAGAAGCAAAAAAAGTATTAAAGCAATACTTTGGTTATGATGAATTCAGGGATGGACAAGCAACTATCATTCAATACATATTAGATGGAAAAAACACCGTGGGCATTATGCCTACAGGGGGGGGGAAATCACTTTGTTACCAGATCCCAGCTCTTATGAAGGATGGCGTGACCCTGGTGATCTCACCCCTTATCTCCCTGATGAAAGACCAGGTGGATTCATTGATCCATCAAGGAATTCCCGCTACCTTTATTAATAGTACTCTCTCAAACAGTGAAGTGGAAAATAGAATGGAAGAGATTTCATCAGGGGAATACAAGCTTGTTTATATTGCTCCCGAGCGATTGGAATCTTATGGATTCATTCATTTCCTCAATACATTGCCCATTCCCCTTGTAGCTGTTGATGAAGCCCATTGTTTATCCCAGTGGGGCCATGATTTCAGACCAAGCTATTTAGGGATCTACAGGGCAGTGAACCAACTCCGTTCGAACCCTGCGATACTTGCTCTTACAGCGACTGCCACTCCCCAAGTGCAATCCGATATCCTTCATCACTTGCACATTCCGGAAAAATACAAAGTATTAACTGGATTTCAGAGGACGAATTTATTTTTCCAGGTGGTAAAAGGAGAAGATCGAAAGCGTTGGGTAGAAAGGTATGTAAAAAAGAATCAGCAGCATTCAGGCATTATCTATTGTGCGACACGCAAAGAAGTTGAAAACCTCTATATGTTTTTTGAAAAAAAAGGAGTATCCGTCGGGAAATATCATGGAGGGCTTTCTGATACATTAAGGCAGGACCAGCAGGAGGCTTTCCTGAATGACTCAATTACGATCATGATAGCGACCAATGCGTTTGGAATGGGAATTAACAAGTCGAATGTACGCTTCGTGATTCATTATCAAATCCCGAAGAATATGGAGGGATACTATCAGGAGGCTGGCAGGGCAGGTCGTGATGGAGTGGACAGCGAATGTGTCTTATTGTTTTCCCCTCAGGATATACAGACGCAGCGGTACATCATTGATCAAAATATCGTAAATCCGGAATTGCACCAGAATGAGATGTTGAAATTACGTGACATGGTTGATTTTGTCCATACAGAATCATGTTTACAGAACTACATTCTGACCTATTTCGGGGAACGTGTAGAGGAAGCGTGCGGCCATTGCAGCAATTGTCTGGATGAGAGAGAATCCGAGGATGTTACAAAGGAAGCACAAATGGTCTTATCCTGCATGATGAGAATGAATGAGAGGTTTGGAACGTCCTTGATCAGTGGCGTGCTGACGGGATCAAAGAATAAGAAAATCCTAGAATGGGGATTTGACCGGCTTTCCACCTATGGGTTAATGAAGGATCAATCACAGAAAGAAGTCGGACTGTTCATCGATTATTTGATTTCTGAAGGGGTCATCCAGGTTGAAGGCGGCAGCTTTCCCGTTTTGAAAGTGTCATCCAAGGGGAAAGAGGTATTAATGGGAGAAAGAACCGTATCTAGAAAGGTACAGCCTACGGTTTCTGCTATTATCCCTAAGGAAGATGGTTTATTCCAGACCCTTAGAGCACTCCGGAAATCAATTGCAGACTCAGAAGGGGTCCCGCCCTTTGTTATTTTCTCAGATAAGGCTTTACAGGATATGTGTGTGAAAATGCCGAGAACCTCCGAAGAATTTCTTCAGGTGAGCGGAGTAGGGGAAAGTAAGAAAGATCGCTATGGAGAAATGTTCATTGGGGAAATTTCATCGTTTTTAGAAGAAAATCCAACACATCAAGTGGAGATAGTCAAGCCGGCACCCGTCAATAAGACAAATAAATCTGATACAGCATCCTATTTGATCAGTTATGCCTTATTTAAGGATCACAAGGGAATTAAAGAGATTGCGAAAGAGCGGGGGATGAGTACCGCTACGATTGAAAATCATATCATCCGTACCTATCAGGAAGGTATACTCGATGATTGGAGCATCCTATTTACAGAAGAAGAGGAAAGCCTGATCGGAGATGCCGTTTCAAAGGCAGGGACAGATCTGTTGAAACCAATAAAAGAAGAGCTGCCGAAAGAGATCAGCTACTTTCAAATCAAAGGGTATTTAGTGAAGAGTGGACATAGTTCATAGCTCTTGTTACACATAACAAAAAAGCAGAAGCCGATTTCTCGGCATCTGCTTTTTTAATTTATATCTCTTTACGCCTTCATGGCAGCCTTCATTTCCAGGAATTCATCGTAGGTTGTTTCTTTATCGATGACACCATCTTCGGTGATTTCGATAATGCGGTTTGCGATCGTGTGAATGAACTGATGGTCATGGGATGCGAAAATCATCGCCCCTTTGAAGTTGATCAATCCATTATTTAATGCCGTGATGGATTCCAAGTCCAAGTGGTTGGTAGGTTCATCAAGTAGAAGAACGTTGGACCCACTAAGCATCATCTTGGATAACATACAGCGAACTTTCTCCCCTCCGGAAAGGACACTCGGTTTCTTCAATACTTCTTCCCCTGAGAAAAGCATGCGACCCAAGAATCCGCGAAGGAATGTTTCACTCTCATCTTCCGGTGAGTATTGGCGTAACCAGTCCACCAGGGAAGGTTCATTTCCTTCAAAGTACTTTGAGTTTTCATTTGGGAAGTAAGCCTGGGATGTCGTAACGCCCCATTTAAATGTGCCGCTATCAGGTTCCATTTCTCCTGCAAGGATTTTGAAAAGAGTGGTCTTGGCAATTTCGTTTGCTCCGACAAGTGCGATCTTGTCTTCTTTATTCAGGATAAATGAAACATTGTTTAAGACCTTTACTCCATCAACCGTTTTTGTAAGACCTTCAACACGCAGGACATCGTTTCCGATTTCACGCTCGGGCTTGAATTGTACGTATGGATACCGACGTGAGCTTGGCTTGATGTCATCCAATGAAATTTTCTCCAACGATTTTTTACGGGAAGTGGCTTGTTTCGATTTAGATGCATTTGCACTGAACCGGGCAACGAATGCCTGAAGCTCTTTGATCTTTTCTTCCTTCTTCTTATTCTGATCCTGAGCCATTTTCAGTGCTAATTGACTGGACTCATACCAGAAATCATAGTTCCCGACATACACTTGGATTTTTCCAAAGTCAAGGTCGGCAATATGTGTACATACTTTGTTTAAGAAGTGACGGTCATGTGATACAACGATGACTGTGTTCTCGAAATTGATCAAGAAGTCTTCTAACCACTGAATCGCTTGGATGTCCAAGTGGTTGGTAGGCTCATCGAGTAAAAGTACATCCGGCTTGCCGAATAGTGCTTGTGCCAATAGTACTTTAACTTTTTCTCCACCTGTCAGTTCGGACATTTGTTTCGTGTGAAGGTCTTCGTTGATTCCTAAGCCTTTTAGTAGGATGGCGGCTTCCGATTCAGCTTCCCAACCGTTAAGCTCTGCGAATTCACCCTCTAATTCTGCCGCTCTCATGCCGTCTTCATCAGAGAAATCTTCTTTCATGTAGATGGCATCTTTTTCCTGCATGACTTCATATAAACGGGTATGCCCCATTATGACAACTTTCAGTACTTCATATTCTTCATATTCGAAGTGATCCTGCTTTAAGACAGCAAGTCGTTCTCCCGACCCCATGGATACGTGGCCGGTCTGCGCTTCGATTTCTCCTGAAAGAATCTTTAAAAATGTTGATTTACCAGCACCGTTTGCTCCGATAAGTCCGTAGCAATTCCCTGGATTAAACTTTATATTCACGTCTTCGAATAACTTTCTATCTCCGAAACGTAAGCTTACATCTGATACCTGAATCATATGTGAAAAACCTCCTAATACTCAATCTAAAAGATTATAACACGCAAGTATGCTAAAAAGATAGAGTGTTAAGAGGAACAATGATAAATTTACGGGGTATTTACATAAGTGAAGATAGGATTTGAAGAAGAATAAAAGGCAACATAGTATATTATTTATTACCAAGTGATTTTTGGCTCATTTCCCCAAGTGACACAAAGGCCCGGGCAAAAATGCATTTTTGCCCGGGCCTTTGTGTCACTTGGGGTCCTTTAA